>CAVUPF010000001.1:0-1014966 GCA_963743285.1 uncultured Solirubrobacterales bacterium | reverse complement strand
TATGTCTCCTCTACTGCTGAGTTACGTATTGCTAAGATCCCGCCGCGGTCACGCGCACCGAAGCGCCGTACACCTTCACCAAGCGCGACGGACATTACGAAGTGCAGTTGCAGCTGCCCTTCGCCGTCAAGGGAGAAGTGGGGCTGTTCAAGAAGGGCGACGAGTTGGTGGTGCAGATCGGAACGCTGCGCCGGCACATCGGCTTGCCCACGTCCATGGCGGCCCTTTCGCCGGGGCGCGCAAAGTTGGAGAATAAAGTATTGACCGTGGAAATGAGGGAGGTTTGAAATGGAAGACAATGCCGCCAGCCGAGGGACCGAGTCCGAAAGATCCGCTGCCGGATGCTTTGTATGTGAAACCGCTCTGCCGCTGATTGAGCGGTGCCTGGGAGGGGACACGCTGGAACATTTCCGCAACTCGCGCATCGAGTTTCTGAAGGGTCTGCGAAGCCTGATTGACGAACGGATTGCTCACCTGTCGAAAGGGGCGGGGCGCAAAGGGACGCACGTTACGGTGGAGTAAAGTGGCGCTAGCCACACACCCTTACCGGCCGGCCGTAGCATCGGGCGCGGCGCGGGTGTATGATTTTCTCGGAGGCGTGTGCGGGAGGAGGTTCCATGTACAGGCTGACAACGCTCATGTGAATTGGGACACAGACGGAATCGTGGGTTGTCCGTGTCAAGATAGGCGAAGAAGTCATCCGGCGGCACATTCCCAAGACGCCACAGTCGGCCGCGGAAGACGTTTTGCGGTCCCTGGCAGTGGAGACCGCCAAAGCCGACGGCGCGCTCACGCGGCCCTCCCTGCCTCTGGGCGCACACGTAGCGGTCGACCTTGTTCGCCGTGATGACCCCGTAGTTGATCGTGCCAAGCCAGCCCGACATGATGATCCCCACCGAGCCGCATGGTACAGGCCGGGCAGGTGCTCGGAAATGTCCATCGAGACCTTGAGCCCCTCGAACTTCGTCCCGAACGATGTGCCTCCGAAGTGGGTCGTGTAGCGCTCGATCGTCCTGGCGTCGCGGCCTCCTTCCAGTCGATGATGCCCCTGACGCCGGGGATGAACTTCTCCAGGGCCTGGATGAACTTGCTCGACGAGGCGCTCCTTTTCCACGGCGTACTCCGCCTCCGAGAGGGCGCTCCAGTCCGAGTAGAGCCCGTTGATCGAGGCAATCACGGTGTAGCGCTCCGAGTTGATCGCCGTCGCGGACGAGGCTACGAGGCCGCCGACCTGGTGCGGACAAGGCGGCGGGTGCCGCGGCGATCGTCCGCGGCCTGGGGCGCTTCGTCAGCGAGGACGACGGCCCGGGCGCGGCGGCGCTACACCGTCCCGCCGCGGAGGATCTCTTCCGTTCATCGGCCGATCCAGCGACGTCGAGCACCGCGAGCCCTGCAGGCGGCCGCGCGGATGTCCTCCAGGGCGCGGTTCGCCTCGCTCAGCGGGTGACGTCCACCTCGACGCGCACCGGCACCCGCGGCGCCAGCGCCAGGAACTCCTCGCCGTCGCGCGCGGGTGAGGTTGGCGACCGAGCGGAGCGTCCGCTCGCCCCAGAGGAGCTCGTAGGGGAAGGTCGGGATGTCGGTCATGTGGATGCCGGCGCAGACGACCGTGCCGCCCTTGGCGACCGCCGCGAGCGCCGCCGGGACGAGCTCGCCGACCGGGCGCGAAGATGATCGCCGCGTCGAGCTCCTCGGGCGGCGCGCCCGGCGCCGGCCCACTCGGCGCCGAGCGAGCGCGCGAACGCCTGCGCCTCGCTCGTCGCCGGCGCGGGTGAACGCGAAGACGCGCCGGCCCTCGTAGCGCGCGACCTGGGCGAGGATGTGCGCGGCGGCGCCGAAGCCGTAGAGGCCGAGCCGCTCGGCGTCGCCGGCCAGCCGCAGCGCGCGGTAGCCGATCAGACCCGGCGCAGAGCAGCGGCGCCGCCGTGCGGCGTCGGCGTCGCCGTCCGGGAGCGGGAAGCAGAAGCGCTCGATCGGCGACCGCCCACTCGGCGTAGCCGCCGTCGAGGTCGTAGCCGGTGAAGCGGGCGCGCTCGCAGAGGTTCTCGCGGCCGCTCGCGGCAGAAGCGGCAGCTCGCCGCAGGTCCAGCCGAGCCAGGGACCCGACCCGTCGCCGACCGTAACCGCTCGCCCCTCCCGCGGTGACCGTGCCGACGATCTCGTGGCCGGGGACGAGCGGCAGCTTGGGCGCGGCGAGCTCGCCGTCGACGACGTGCAGGTCGGTGCGGCAGACGCCGCAGGCAGCGACCGAGAGCGCTGACCTGGCCCGGGCCGGGCGCCGGCTCCGGCACAGCTCGGCCGAGCCGCAGAGGCTGGCCGGGCCGCTCCAGGACCATCGCGCGCATCGCCCTGATCCATCGCGCCCGGCGTATCGCTCGGCGCTAGCGGCCGCGCCGTCAGTACGTCTCGATGATCTCGTAGAGCGTCGCTGCGCTGGGCGGGCGCACCGCCGGCCCGCGCGGCGTCGATCAGCTCCTCGACCTCCAAGCCGCACCCCGTGCTGGGATCCGGCCATCCGCGAGATGTTCTCCTCCATCAGCGTGCCGCCGAGGTCGTTGACGCCCCAGCGCAGCGCCTCGGTCGCCCCCTCGAGCCCCATCTTCACCCAACTCGCCTGCAGGTTCGGGACCGACCTGCCGAGTGCCAGGCGGAAGGCGGCGGTGTGCTTGAGGTTCTCCTGGCACGGTGATCTCCTCGATCCCGTGGGTCCGGCCGAGCAGGGTGTTGAAGGGGATGAAGCTGAGCGGCACGAACTCGGTGATCCCGCCGGTCCGCTCCTGCAGCGAGCGGATCACCGCGCATATGGCGCGCCAGCTCGCGCGGCTCCTCGATGTGGCCGAACATCACCGTCGAGGTCGAACGCAGCCCGGCGCGGTGGGAGGCCTCGATGATCTCGATCCAGCGCGTCGCCGGCAGCTTGTTGGGCGAGATCCGCTGGCGCACGCCGTCGTCGAGCACCTCGGCCGCGGTCCCCGGCGTCGACCCCAGCCCGCACTCGATCAGATACTCGAAGCACTTCGTCGGGCGACTTGCCGGAGCGCTCGCAGGCGTGAAGTTGACCTCCATCGGCGAGTAGGCGTGCAGGTGGAGCTGCGGCGCCGCCTGCTTGGCCAGCGCGCAGCCACCTCCCGTACTCCTCGAGCGTCAGGTCGGGATGGATGCCCCCTGCATGCAGAGTCTCGGTGGCGCCGAACTGCACGGCGTCCCGGACCCGCTCGGCGAAGTCCTGCCTCGGAGACTTCGTAGGCGTCGGGCGAGCGCCGCCCTGCCCGAACCCGCAGAACGCGCAGCCGACCACGCAGATGTTGGTGAAGTTGATGTTGCGATTGACGACGAACGTAGCCCGGTCACCGGCCAGCTCGCGCGCAGCTGATCGGCGGCGAGGCGCATCTCCTCGACGACCTCCGGCCGCACCTCGGCAAACAGCGCGGTCAGCTCATCCTCGCTCAGCGCCTCGCCCTCGCGACCCTTGGCGATCGCCCGCTCCGCCAGCCCGGCCGCCGGATGCTCCTCCCGTCTGCGCCCCGACCCCCGCCGGGGAATGAAGCTCCAGTACTTCAGCTTCACCACGTCTAAGACCCCCTGCTCCATCCACTCGGGGTCCATGTACTGGGAATAGACGCACAACCGCTCGGTCAGCGCATAGCCCTTCGGCCAACCCCTTGCGCACCTGGTGGGGACTCGGAAACGCGTGCTCTGGAGAGATGTGGTCGCCATTGGCAGAGAGCCCGCCGAGGTCGGTCGCCCCCGCTTCGACCAGCTCAGCCAGCAATCCGACAAATTCGGCGGGACCTGATCCCGACATCGGGCATCAACCGCCTGCACTCCCCGATCAACCGCTTGATGTCGTCAACCGAGACAGGCGTAGCCCACTCCGGCAACGGCAACGGGCGCTCCTCCGCGCCGCCCTCCCCGGGCAGGGCGGGGCGGTCCTCCCCCCACCTGGCCAGGGCCGCCTGATCGGCGATCTCAGCGACCTCCCGCCCGTAATAGCGCTGATGTGGAACGAAGTTCTGGAGGATCACCTCCTGCAGGTGGCCGTAGCGCTCGTGCAGCTTCGCCAGCGCTTCGAGGGATGCGATCCGCTCCTCCTCCGTCTCGCCGATCCCGACCAGGATCCCGCTCGTAAACGGGATTCTCAGCTCGCCTGCGGCCTCGATCGTGGCCAGCCGCTCGCTGGGGTGCTTGGTCGGCGAGCCGGCATGGACCGTCTCCATCAAGCGCTCCGAGACCGACTCCAGCATCAGCCCCTGGGAGGCGGTGACCTCGCGCAGCCGGGCAAGGTCGTCGCGGCCCAGAACCCCGAGGTTGGTATGCGGCAGGAGGCCGCGCTCCAGCGCCCGCTCGCAGGTCCAGACGACGTAGGAGGTGAAGTCCCGGTGCCCCCACTCGGCGAGTCGTGCGCCGACCTCCGGGTTGACCTCGGGCCGCTCTCCGGTGAGCACCAGGAGCTCCTTGGCGTTGCGCCGCTGCGCCTCCTCGAGGCGCCCCTCCACCTGCTCGGGAGCGTGGATGTGCGCCCGGTGCGTCGCAAACGCGCAGTACTTGCAAAAGCACTGGCAGGTGCGCGAGAGGGAGAGGGTGTAGTTCCGCGAGAAGGTGACCCGACGCACGCCGCTCAAGCTACTGCAACCGCCGCGCCGGGTCGGCGCGGCGGCTCACCTGGCTCGCCTCAGGCGGCGGGCTCGGGTTTCGGCGCAGGCGGCTCGGCTTTTTTCGGAGGTGACGCCGACATCGTCAAGCGGCCCCCCTCGATCAGGAACTGGAACACGGCGGTCGCCAGCAGCGAGCCGACGATCGGCCCGACCAGGTAGGGCCAGACGCCGCCCCACGAGTTGCTGACCAGCGCCGGGCCAAACCAGCGCGCCGGGTTAAGGCAGCCCACGGTCAGCGGACCGAGGACCATGATCAGGAAGACCAGGGTCGCGCCAACCGCCAGCGGCGCCCAGTCCTTGGCGCCTTTCTTGGAGAAGAAGGCGACGAGGATGACCAGCACCAGGCAGAAGGTGCCGATCGTCTCGACCACCGCCCCGGCGAAGTTGCCACTCAGCAGAGCGCTCACCTGACCCGCGCCGTAATGGGTCGCGCGGCCCGGGTCGGTCAGCAGGGCCTTGGTCAGCAGCGCCCCTAGCACGGCCCCCGAAAGCTGGGCGAGGACGTAGATCACCGCGTCGATCGGGCTGATTCGCTTCAGCACCGCGACGGCGAGCGTCACGGCCGGGTTGAAGTGGCCGCCGCTGACCGCGCCGAACATGACGATCACGGCGAACAGGGTGAAGCCCTGGGCTAGCCCGACGACCGCGAAGTCAGAGCCGAACTGCGCCTGACTGCCGGTGGCGACGAACAGCACGACGACCGATGTGATGAAGAAGACCAGCAGAAAGGTGCCGATCAACTCAACCAGGTATGCCGCGAGTCCTCGTTCCTGCACGTCTCTCCTCCTAGATCCTCGGATCGGTTGCGGCGGCAGTCTAACCGCATCTGCGGAAGCTCGGCGTCAGCGATCCTCAAAAAGGGAGCCAACCGCCGGTTCTCTGGTGAGGATGCCGTGCGCGACATCCCAGCCGGCCCAGCGGCGCAGCACCGGATAGTCGAAGGGCTCGGGGCGCAAGATCGGGAGCAGGGTCTTCAGCTGGGCGCGCTGGTCGGCCCGTTCGAGGCTCGGGACTTCGGCGAGCAGATCGCTGAGGGCGCGGGAGGGGTGGCGCATCGTGAACTGATAGCCGCGGGTTGTCGCGCTGACCATCGCTGCGACCAGATTTGGGTCCCGTTCCAAGGTACGGCGGGAGGTGGTGAGGATCAGCTCTGGGTAGGGCGGGGCGCCATAGCGGTCGACCCGGAAGATGCGTATCGGTACCCCCTCGCGTTGCAGCGTGACGCCCTCCGCGTTCCAGAACCCCGTCACCGCATCGACCTTGCCGGCCGCCAGGGCGGAGACCGCGTCAAAACCGATCGTCACCCGCTTCACCTTCGCCGGATCGCCGCCGTCGGCGCTCACCTCGGAGTCGACCACGGCTTCATCGGAGGGCAGGCCGGTGACCCCCACCGTGTGGCCCTGCAGGTCGCGCGGCCGACGCACCGGGCCGTCGCCGCGGGCGATCACGGCGGCGAGCGGCCGCTGCACGATCGCCATCAAGCCGACCAGGTCGAAGCCACGCTCCAGGGCGATCCCCAGATCGTGGATATCGAGGATCGCGAAGTCGGTGCGACCCGCCTCCAAGAGCTTCGGCGCGTCGGTCGATTCGCCCGGTGGATGGACGCTGAGATCGATGCCGGCGTCGCGGTAGAAGCCCTGGCGCTTTGCCGCATAGATGCCGGTGTGCACGGCGTTGGGAGTGAAGTCGAGGACCAGCGACGCGCTCTGCGGCGCGCCCGATCCGGCGCCGCCTCCCCCGCAGCTCGAGACTCCGGCGAGCAGGATGGCGGCCGCCAGCAGTGCGGCGAATCGTCTCATCTGGCCGCCAGCATATGCAGCTAACCCTCGCGAGCTCAGCGAACGCTGAGGGCCAGCCCGCTTCGGCGTCCATCTTGACTAGGCTTGCGCTCACCGATGAGCTTGGCCGAGGACTTTCAGCGAGTGCTGGATTCGATGCCGCCCGACTGGACCGATCTTGAGCTTGACCTCCGGATCGACGATGAGGGCCGCTATATCGACACCGCGGTGGCCTTGAGCCAGGTCAACGCCCAGCCCTACTCGAAGTCGGACTGGCAGTGGCGGCTGATCGTCGCCCACAGCTTCGGTCACGCCGCCGCCGCGGCAACGGTGAAGGGCGTGCTCGCGCGGCTGGATGACGAAGGCATCGCCGGCGAGATGGCGCTGCGCGAGGTGCGCGAGGGGCGGGCCGAGGTCGTGCAGATGTGGGGCCGACCGGAGAGCGTCCGCGAAGAGCTCCGCCGGCGACGCGCTCTCTAGCAGTGGCCCGGGTCCTGGCCGTCGTCCCCGATCTGATGCTGGCCAGCAGGGTGCGGGAGGGCACGGCGGGCGCCGGCCACGAGGTCTCGGTAGTGGCGACGCTCCCCGAGCAGGTCGAGGCCGACGTGATCGTCTGCGACCTGGATGCCGTCGATGTCGATCAGATCCGCGCCACGGGCGTGCCGGCGCTCGGCTTTTACTCCCACCTCGACCGCGCCACCCGCACCCGGGCCGAGGCGGCCGGCCTCGAGCTGGTTGTGCCCCGCTCTCGGATGGCTCGGGAGCTCCCCCAGCTACTCGAGACGCTGCTCTGAGCTACCCGAGCAAGACCTGCTCCGAGAGGAAGACGTTCAAGGCGATGATCAGCGCCGCCAGCGACCCGGCCGGCGCGGTCAGCCAGCGGGGATTGACCAGGGCCCCGATGATGTCGCGCCGTCGCGCGATCTTCACCAGCGCCACCAGGGCGATGGGGATGCCGAAGGAGAGCACCACCTGGCTGCCGATCGGCGCCTGGCTGGGATTGAGGCCGATCGCCAAGACCACCAGCGCCGGCGCCAGGGTGATCGCGCGGCGCGAAGATCGCGATGCTCGGTTGGATGAAGCCCGCCATCACGACTTGCCCCGCCATCGTCGCGACCGCGGAGGAGGCAAAGCCAGGGGCCAGCAGGGCGCTGCCGAAGATCGTCGCCGCGTTGGTCGACACGAGCGTCTTCAGCCCATCTAAAAACCCGCCCGACCACCCGCCGGGGCGAGGCTCCTAGAATCGGGACATGGCCGCTGCGGCGACAGTCGAGCTGGACGCGGAGTACCGACAGCTGCGCGAGGAGTGCGGGCTGCTCGATCGCTCCGCGCGCGGCAAGCTGGCGATCAGCGGGCCCGACGCCGCCGATTACCTGCAGGGCCAGCTCACCAACGACGTCGAGGCGCTGGAGCCGGGTGAGGGCCACTACGCGGCGCTGCTCGATCGCAAGGGCCACATGCAGGCCGATCTGCGCCTCCTGCGGATGGCAGCCGAGGAGCTCTGGATCGACACCGAGCCCGAGGGTGCGGAGGCGGCGCTACGCCATCTGCAGAACTACAAGATCGGTCGCCAGGTCGAGGTCGCCGACCTGAGCGCCGAGCGGCTGATCCTCTCCCTGATCGGGCCGCGCAGCGCCGCGCTGATCGCGGCCCCCCAGCTTCCCGCCTATGCCTGCGAGGGACTCTCCGTCGCGGCGGTGAGCTGCCTCGCGGTCGGCACCCGCGACGGCATCGACTTGATCGCCGCCGCCGCCGATGCGGGTCGGCTCAAAGAGGCGCTGCTCGGCGCCGGGGCGGTGGAGGTCAGCGCCGCGGCGGTCGAGATCCTGCGGGTCGAGGCGGGCGTGCCGCGCTTCGGCGCCGAGATGGACGCCGAGACGATGCCGGCCGAGGCGGGCATCGTCGAGGGCGCGGTCAGCTTCACCAAGGGTTGCTACATCGGCCAGGAGACCGTCGCCCGCCTGCACTACAAGGGCAGGCCGAACCGCAGGCTGTGGGGCCTGCGACTCGACCGGCCTGCCCCGCCGGGTGGCGCCCTGCGCCTCGGCGAAAAGCAGGTGGGGACGCTTGGCAGTGCCTGCGTCTCCCCCGCCCACGGCCCGATCGGCCTGGCGATCCTTCGCCGCGAGGTCGAGCCGGGCGCGGTGCTGGCCGTAGGTGAAGATGGCGTTACGGCGCGCGTCGTCGACTTGCCGTTCGGCTAGATTCCGCCGCGATGGGTGGTGGGAGCAGAGCCGCGGTGGCCTTCGCCCTCGGCGCGCTGGCGCTGGTGGCTGGCGGCTGCGGCGCCCAGGAACGCGCCAACGACCCGCGGCCCTCGCCGCCCACCCGGGTCAGCGTCACGATCACCCCCAGCGCCGTCAACGTCCAGCCCGCTGCGATCGCCCTCGGCCCCGAACGCAGCGAGCAGATCCCCCAGAACCACCGCTATCGCCAGCCTCCGATCCGCACCAGGACGACCCCGCTGACGATCGCCTTCGTCGCCGCCAACCTGACCGGCTTTGAATCCCACCTCGAAGTGCGCGGGCCCCGCGACGCGTCCTCAGGCCCGCTGGTCGCCAACGGCAACGGCACCCTGCAGGCCGAACTCCCCACCGGCACCTACACCTTGACCGCCGCCGACATCCCGGCTGCCCGTCCCGCCCACCTCGTGGTCGGCCCCTACCGCGCTTCCTCGCAGAACGACGTCCTGCTGCCCTGACCCGGCGCCGCCGCGCACCGCGCGCCGCCGCGCACCGCTCAGTCCTCTGCGGCGGCCTCGCGCCAGCGCGCGGCGATCTCGCCGGCATCCTCGCGGGGCGGGTTGAGCTGTCGCACCTCGCCCTCGACCGTCGGCTTGCGGCGCGCGAACTCGAACACCGAGGACATCCGCCTCCAGAGGTTGCTGCGGGTCCCGGTCATCCCGACCAGTTTGTCGTAGCTCGTGAAGGCGGTCTGCAGGTGCTTGCCGTGCTGGTCGAGCTGGTCGACCATGTTCGCCATGTCCTCGGCGGCATCGAGCAGCGTCGTCGCGACCTTCTCGGTCTCCTCGCTGCGACGCGCGTCGTGCGCCACCTCGGCGACGAACCCCAGCGCCAACCCCAGCTGCGACGGGGTCACCACGTAGACGCGGTGGCGCTGGGAGAACTTCTCGATCGAGAAGTTGGGGAGCACCCGCAGCGCCTCATAGGCACCCTCCACCGGCACGTAGAGGAGGACAATCGCCGTGGCCCGGTCGGCGAGCTTCGCATAGTCGCGCTTGGCCAGCTCTTCGGCCCGCGCCTTCAGCTTGCGCCCGTAGGGCAGCAGCCGCTCCTGGTCCTCGGCCTCGATCGCCTCGCCGACCCCGGCGAGGTCCTCGTCCAGCGCGAACTTGGCGTCGATCACGATGCTCGCCTCCCCGGCCCTGACCACGAAGTCGGGCCGCAGCCTGCCGTCATCGCCGGCCACCTGGCGCATGTAGTCGCGGCCCGGCTCGAGGCCGAGGCTCTTCAGCTGGTTCTCGACCGCCAGCTCACCGAAGGCACCGCGGCTCTGCGGGTTGGCGATCGTCCGCATCCAGCTCGTCATCCCGCTCTCGACCCGCTCCGCGCCGGAGGCGGCCTTGGAGCTGTGGTCGAGGATCTTCGGCAGGTCCTTCTTGATCGAGTCAAGGTCGCTGCGCAGCTGCGTGACGTGCTTGGAGGTCTCCTCGGCCCGCTCGCCGTCCTTGCCCAGCATGCGGTCGCGCTCGGCTTCGACCGCCTCCAGCCGCGCCGCGGCCGCGGCCAATCGCTGCTGGACCTCGGGCAGCTCCGCGGCCCTGGCGCTCGCTTCCGCGCGCTCCGCCACGGCGCTGTCGCGCTCGCCACGAGCCCGCCTTAACTCGGCGTTCAGCCGCGCGGCACGCAGGGCGAGAACGGCGGCCAGGACGGCGGCACCAAGCAAGGCGATCAGCAGCAGAGCGGTCATCTCATTCCCTTCGTTATCGAAGCACCGAAGGTAGCCCCGCCCCCGGACGCAAGCCCCGGCGCGGGGGCGTTGACTAGGATTGCCGCCGCCCGTCAACAACCCCCGCGGAGGATCTCTTGGCAGTAGGCATCGACGCAGTCGCGAAGCTCGACGTGGAGCCCGGGACGCTGCCCGAGACGATGGCCGCCTGGGTGATCCGCCCCGAGCGCGAGGGCGAGCCCGTCGAGGCCTTCCAGATCGAGCAGATCGAGGTCCCCGAGCCCGGTGCCTTCGAGGTGATCGTGCGGGTGATGGCCGCCGGCGTCAACTTCAACAACGTCTGGGCGGCGCTCGGCAAGCCGGTTTCCGTCTTCGGCTACGGCGACCATCCCGAGTTCGGCCACCACATCGGCGGCTCCGATGCCTCCGGGGTCGTTTGGAAGGTCGGCGAGGGCGTCACCCGCTGGAAGCCCGGAGATGAGGTCGTCATCCACTGCAACCAGGCCTCCTATGAGGACGTCGAGGTGCACGGCCTCGACCCGCTCGCCGCGCCGAGCCAGAGGATCTGGGGCTATGAGACGACCTGGGGCTCCTTTGCCCAGTTCACCAAGGTGCAGGCCCAGCAGCTCCTCCCCCGCCCCCAGAACCTGAGCTGGGCGGAGTCCTCCGCCTATGGGCTCACCTACTTCACCGCCTACCGGATGCTGATCGACCAGTGCAGGCTGCAGGCCGGCCACAAGGTGCTGATCTGGGGCGCCGCCGGCGGGCTCGGCGTCTTCGCCACGCAGCTCTGCGCGGCGGCCGGCGCCAACGCGGTCGGCGTCGTCTCCTCCGAGGCAAAGGGCGAGCTGGTCAAGGCGCTCGGCGCGGTCGGCTACATCAACCGCGCCGAGTTCGGGGAGATGATGCGAACCGCTGAGAACCTCGCCGACCCGGCCGCCGAGAAGGAGCGCTTCGCGGCCTCGCGCGGCTTCGCCAAGCGGGTCAAGGAGATCCTCGGCGACGCCCCCGACATCGTCTTCGAGCACGTCGGGCAGGCGACCTTCCCGACCTCGGTCTTCGTCGTCAAGCCGTTCGGCAAGATCGTGATCTGCGGCGCCACCTCCGGCTTTCGGCTCGACTTCGACGTGCGCTACCTGTGGATGCGCCAGAAGCAGATCATCGGCTCCCACTTCGCCAACGCCTATGAGTGCATGCGGGCCAACCAGCTGATGGCCGCCGGCAAGGTGCGGCCGGTGCTGTGGAGGACGATGGGCTTCGAGGGCGTCCCCGAGGCGCACCAGCTTCTGCACGAAAACAAGCACCTGGGCAAGATCTCGATCCTGGTCGGAGCGCGCTCCGAGGACGAGGGCAAGGTCGACGACGGACCCGGCGCGATCCGGGCCGAGGTGGGAGCGTAGTCAGATGGCTGAGGTCTGCACACTCGATTGGCACATCGCCCCCTTCCGGGCCGACCGCTGGCTCGACCTCTGGGAACCGGCGGCGGCGCGGATGCCCGCCTTCGGGGCCAGGAGCTGGTCGCTGATCCGCTCGATCGATGACCCGCTCGCCTTCCAGCAGACCTCGCTGTGGGAGGTCCGAGCCGACTTCGAGCGCTACTGGTACTGCGAGGAGATCGAGGAGGCCCGCGCCGCCGTGATCGGCTTCTATGACCTGCCGCTCCTCCCCGCCTGGCACACCCTGCTGGCAGCCGAGTAGCGCCCTGCCGGCGCCAGGCACCCTTGCATCCTCCGCGGCGGCGCTGCCCAGGTGGCTGGGCTGGGTGGCGGTCGGGCTCGGCATCTGCTTTGTGATCCCACCCGCGATAGTCCCAGTCTGGTTGGGGATCCGGCCTGCTCGCTGATCGTCAGCATCCCGATCTACTCGAGAGGTGCCGATCCCGAATCGGTCCGACCCGAGTCCAGCTCCCTCACCACCCCCTGAGGCCGGCAAGGCCCCACCGGCCGCCCGGGCGCAGCGACCCGGCTTTGAGGCCGCCGCTGCCGCCCGCGGAACGCCGGGCACCCCGAGCGGCTTACCCGCCGAGCCCGCCCAGCACCGCGAACGGATTACGCGGGCTCTCCGCCAATGCCGCCTTCCAGGTCCCCTCGACCTTGACCTGGCTGCCCTCGGGGGCCTCTTTGCGCAGCCGCTCGGCAAGCTCCTTGGCCTCGTCCTCGTCGATCGCACCAACCAGGAGGTATCTCCAGCGATGAACGGATGAGAAGCCCTCGCCTCGGAGCTGTTCACGAAAGCTCACCGCGTCGTGGTGAGAGGGAAACTCGACTCGGACCTCAAATTCCGGATAGCCCTGTTCTTGCACCTTCTTGTCTTCGGCAGCGATCTCCTCCTGGTGCTCGGCCCCTTGGGCAAGGTCGCTGTCGGGGAGCGGCTTGTCGGGCTCCTCCCAGGCCTCGGCGCTCGGGTGCCAGTGCCGCAGCTCGATGCTGAGCGTCCAGCCATGCTGGGCGGCGAGGGAGTCGATCAGCGTGTGAGCGGCCTCGGCCTGCTCGCGAGTGCCGGCGTAGAGGTAGACGCGAGGGCCGTCGCGGCTGACGATCACCCGGTCGTGGAAGGCATCGCCGAGCTCGTGCTCGAGCACGCCCGCGTCGAGGTGGCCGATCAGCTCGCCGGCGTGCGCGTCCTCTTCGGGTTCGATCTGGAGGCGCCAATCGTCGTTCATCCAGGCCAACCTACCCGAGGCGCCAAACGGAGAGCGCAGGACTCGCGTAACGTTCATCGTGACTTGACCGAAGAGATCCGATGTTCAGCGGGCTAGAGAGCCCAGCGCATCTGCTGGTCGTGCTGGTGATCGCGATGCTCGTCCTCGGCCCAAAGCGCCTGCCCCAGGTGGGCCGCTCACTCGGCTCCGGCATCCGCCAGTTCAAAGCCTCGCTCGAGGGCAAGGACGAGGGCCCCGAGGAGCCGGCCGAGAAGCCTGCCCCACCCCTCGACTGAGGGCGAATCCTCCCAGGTCCAGCCGGATGAGCAGCTGGGGGCGATCCCCCACGTAGCATGGCGGGGGCGCCATGCCTGAACCAGTCAGGCCCAGTCAGCGTTACATGCCCGGGCTGGACGGGTTGCGGGCGGTTGCCGTTCTCGCGGTGATCGCCTTTCACCTGGGCTTCGGCTGGGCCCCCGGCGGGCTGCTCGGCGTCGGTGTCTTCTTCACCCTCAGCGGCTACCTGATCACCGACCTGCTCCTCGCCCAGCGGGCCCGCGGCGGCATCAGGCTCGGCGGCTTTTGGCTGGGGCGGGCCCGGCGGCTGCTGCCGGCCCTCTTCCTGATGCTCGCGGTGGTGATCGCCTGGGTCACCGTCATCGGCCCCCACCAGCCGCCCAGCTTCAGGGAAGCCGTCGCCGCCGCACTTCTATACGTGAGCAACTGGTGGCTGATCTTCCAGCACGTCTCCTATTTCGCGAGCTTCGGATCGCCCTCGCCCCTCAACCACCTCTGGTCCCTGGCGGTGGAGGAGCAGTTCTACATCATCTGGCCGTTCCTCCTGCTGCTTGGCATTCGCTTCATCCGCGAGGTCCCGCTTCCCTCCGGGCTGCGCCCCAGGCTGGCCGGCGCGACCCTGCTCCTCGCCGCCGCCTCGGCGATCGCGATGGCGCTGCTCTACCACCCGAGCCTCGACCCCTCACGGGTCTACTACGGGACCGACACCCGGGCCAGCGAGCTGCTGGTCGGCGCCGCCCTGGCGATGGTCTGGCCCAGCCGGCGGCTGACGAAGCGGATCCCGGCCGGCGCCCGGCGCATTCTCGACGGCCTCGGCGTCGCGGGCCTGATCGTCATCGCCCTGATGATCTGGCGCACCAACGAGTACTCCCCCTTCCTCTACCGGGGTGGGTTCACGCTGCTCTCGGTGGCGACGGCGCTGGTCATCGCCGCGCTCGCCCAACCCGCCTGCCGGCTGGGCTCCGTCCTCGGCTGGCGCCCGCTGCGCTGGATCGGGGTGCGCTCCTATGGCATCTACCTCTGGCACTTCCCGATCATCGTCCTGACGACGCCGGCCGGCGCCCACGGAACCGACCTGCTGCGCGACGCCCTCCAGGTCGCCGCGATCATCGGCGTCGCGGCGCTCTCGTGGCGGTTCGTCGAGGAGCCGATTCGCCACGGCGCCCTCGGGCGCCTCTGGAAGCAGCTCAGGTCTGGAGAGTGGCGAGCGGAGACGGTCCCGCGCCGGGGCTGGGTGGCCCTGGCGGCCCTGCTCGGCGTCCTCGCCGTCGCCTGCGCCGGGCTGGCGGGGGTCGGCGCGGGCCCCGTGGTCGGCGCCTCGAGCAGCGCGATCGCGCAAACCGTCCGCGCCCCGCTGAGCGGGCCGCGGGCCGCGGCGCAGGCCGCGTCCTCGCGGCGCACGTCCTGTCGCTCGGTCATCCAGATCGGCGACTCCACCTCGGAGGGCCTGGTCTCACCCGAATACCTGCCGAACCCTCGCCAGCGGATCAGCGCCCAGTACGCGCGGGTCGGCGCCAGCACCCAGCACTTCGAGATCTCCGGCGCCCGCTCGATCGTCGAGACCTTCGAAGGTCAGCCGAACGGCTACGAAGTGGCGCAGGCCTGGAAGCGGCGGGGCTATCGCGGCTGCTGGGTGCTGGCGCTCGGCACCAACGACGCCGCCGATATCTACGCCGGCTCAAGCGTCGATCAGCTGGCTCGAATCAAGCGGATGATGTCGGTGATCGGCAACCGGCCGGTGATGTGGGTCAACGTCAAGTCCCTGCTCACGAGCGGGCCCTACGCGGAGCACAACATGCAGCTCTGGGACGAAGACCTGCGCAAGGCGTGCCCCGCCTACCCGAACATGCGCGTCTATGACTGGTCCGCCGCGGTGAAGGACAAGTGGTTCATCGATGACGGGATTCACTACAACTCGCCAGGCTACGCCGCCCGTAGCCGCCTGATCGCCCACGCGCTGGCTCACGCCTTCCCGGCCTCAGACCCGGCCGGCGCTCCGAGCTGCGTGGTCCACTGAGCTCGGGCGAAGGGCGGCGCGCTCAGCCCCGCTCCAGAGGGGCCATCGTCAGCCCCGCCGAGTCCAGCTGTTCCCAGTAGTGCTCGGCCGGCTCGCGGGGGCCGGTCCAGACGATCGCCTGGCCGCTGTTGTGGATCTGGTCGGCGATCCGGTGACCCTGCTCGATGCTGACGCCGGGCAGGACGCTGGCCAGCGCCTGGGCGACGTGCTCGAAGGTGTTGCGGCTGTCGTTGCGGACGATCACCCGCCAGCCACCCCCCAGGCCCGAGCCCGGGCCGCCGCTGCGCGGCCGCTCGATCGTCGTCGTGGACATCAACGGGATTATGCAGCCAGCCAGCCCGCGGGGGACGCTTAATTCTCAAGGAGCCGTGCCGACAGCGCCGAAGCGTTGGCCGTCTGGGGCGCTGGAGTGGGCCGGCGCTCGATGCGGCCGGCGTGATCGCGCTCGGCTACATCCTCCTCAGCCCAGCCGAAGCGCTGGCGCCGGCAAGCCCGGCGCCGCGGATCACGGCGCTCAGAACGGGCTCGGCACCCGGACAATGACGTTGCCGACGCTGGCGACCGCGCCGGTGGCGTTGCTCGCCGAGCCGACCGCGACGCCCGAGGCGCTGCCGCTCAGTTCGCGGGGCGCCGGATCGACAACTTCGGCGACCTGCTTGCCGCCGACGTAGGCATAGAGCTGACAATTGCCCCGTTCGGGACCGCTGGTGATGTTGATCGCCTGGAGGCCGAGCTGGTTGGTCTTGTTGATCCCCTGGACCGACGGCTGGCTCCGAGCGATCGCGAGGTACTTGACCTTGCCGCCCGGCAGGTTCTTGCGCAGCTGGACCTTCTGCTGGGCGGGGTAGACGACGAGCTGGTAGCCGGCGCCGCCGCCGGTTCGCAGGATCAGGCTGAGGTACACCGTGCGCTGCAGGCTCTTCGGCGTGGCGCTCAACAGGCTCTCACTCGCCGCGACTTCGAGGTCGCGTCCCAGCACGGGAGTCCGGAATGAGCACTGGCTCGTAAGCTTGCCGAGCGTGATCAGCAGCGTCTGTTCGGCGCTGCCGCGCGTGCAGTTGCGGCCCGCGAGCTTGACCAGCTGTTCACGCTGGGCGGGGGTTTCCATGCCATCGCGGTAGATGCCGACCATCGTCGCTCCGGCGCCGGCCACGATGATCAGCGCCGCGCCCATCGCGGCCAGCAAAGCGGCTGTGAATCGCGCTCTCATCGCCCGCAGCCTAAACACCGCCAGGGGGAAAAGATGCGCCCGAGGGCCGGTGAACGCCGGATTTCGGCCTGGCCCAAATATCATTGGTCACGATGAGCGAGCACCGCCTGCCCGAGCCCGACCGCCCCTGGGTGATGCGCACCTACGCCGGGCACTCCGATGCGCGGCGCTCCAACGAGCTCTACCGGCGCAACCTCGCCAAGGGCCAGACCGGCCTCTCGGTCGCCTTTGACCTGCCCACCCAGACCGGCTATGACCCTGACCAGGTCCTCGCCCGCGGCGAGGTCGGCAAGGTCGGCGTCTCGATCGTCCACAAGGGCGACATGCACCAGCTGTTCGACGGCATCCCGCTCGAGGCGATGAACACCTCGATGACGATCAACGCCACCGCCGCCTGGCTGCTCGGCCTCTATATCGTCGTCGCCGAGGAGAACGGAGTCGAGCGCTCCGCGCTGAAGGGCACCACCCAGAACGACATCATCAAGGAGTACCTCTCGCGCGGCACCTACGCCTTCCCGCCCGAGCCCTCGATGCGGCTGATCGCCGACATGGTCGCCTTCACCGTCAACGAGGTGCCGAGCTGGAACCCGACCAACATCTGCAGCTACCACCTGCAGGAGGCGGGCGCCACGCCGGTGCAGGAGATCGCCTATGCGCTCAGCACCGCGATCGCGGTGCTCGACGAGGTCAAGGCCCGTGGCCAGGTCGCCGAGCGGGACTTCCCGACCGTCTTTGGGCGCATCTCCTTCTTCGTCAACGCCGGCATCCGATTGGTCGAGGAGATCGCCAAGCTGCGCACGATGGGCCGGATCTGGAACGAGATCGGCCGCGAGCGCTACGGCGTCACCGACCCCAAGATGCTGCGCTTCCGCTACGGCGTCCAGGTCAACAGCCTCGGGCTGACCGAGGCCCAGCCGGAGAACAACGTCCCGCGGATCGTGCTGGAGGCGCTGGCGGTGACACTCAGCCGCGACGCCCGCGCCCGCGCGATCCAGCTCCCTGCCTGGAACGAGGCGCTGGGCCTCCCCCGCCCGTGGGACCAGCAGTGGAGCCTGCGCATCCAGCAGGTGCTCGCCAATGAGACCGACCTGCTCGAGTACCCCGACCTCTTTGAGGGCTCGGTGGTGATGGACGGGCTGGTCGAGGAGCTGGCCGCGGGCGCCCGGGCCGAGATGGCCGTGGTCACCGAGCACGGCGGCGCGGTGGCGGCCGTTCCCTACATGAAGGCCCGCCTGGTCGAGTCCCACCGCGAGCGGGTGGCACGGATCGAGAGCGGCGAGCAGAAGGTGATCGGCCAGAACAGCTTCACCGAGACCGAGGACTCGCCGCTGACCGCGGGCGCCGACGGTGGCATCCTCACCCCCGACCCCGCGGTCGAGCGCGAGCGGGTGGAGGCGCTGGAGCGCTGGAAGGCCGAGCGCGACGGCGGCGCGGTGCGGGCCGCGCTCGCCGAGCTCGCCAGGGTCGCCCGCGAGGAGGGCGCCAACGTCATGCCGGCGACGATCGAGGCCGCCAGGGCCGGCGCGACGACCGGCGAGTGGGCCGGGGTGCTGCGCGAGGCGTTTGGCGCCTACCGCGCCCCGACCGGGGTCGACGGCGCCGCTCCGCCCACCGACCGCGAGCAGCTCGCCGGGATCCGCCGCCGCGTCGAGGAGGTCTCCGAGCAGATCGGCCACCGGATCAGGATCCTGGTCGGCAAGCCCGGCCTCGACGGCCACTCCAACGGCTCCGAGCAGATCGCCCTGCGCGCCCGCGACGTCGGCATGGAGGTGATCTACCAGGGCATCCGCCTCACCCCGGCCGAGATCGCCGCCTCCGCCCTGCAGGAGGACGTCGACCTGGTCGGCCTCTCGATCCTCTCCGGCTCCCACCTCGAGCTGGTCCCCGAGGTGGTGCGGATGCTGCGCGAGGAGGGGGTCGAGGTGCCCGTCGTGGTCGGAGGAGTCATCCCCGTTGCCGACGCCGTGCGCTTGCGCGAGGCAGGCGTCGCCGGCGTCTTCACGTCCAAGGACTTCGACCTCAACCGGATCATGGGCGAGATCGTCGAGTTGGTCGGGCGGCGGTCCAACAGCCCGACCCCGGTGAGCGCCCCCACAGCCCGCTGAGCGGGCGGAGCAGGTGGCGGAGAACGCCGAGCGTCGATCGGCGCGACAATAGGAAGCGATGAGTGAGCTAAACGGGGATCGCTCGGCCTGGTTGCGCTGCTATCGCTGTTGGTCGCAGAGCCTTGAGATCCAGATCCACTACGACGCGATCCGCCGCATCGACCCCGACAGCGGCATCCCGACCGAGGGTGTAGACGAAGTGCAGGAGTCGGTCGTGCAGTGCCTGGATTGCATGCACGACCAGCCCCACCTCACCTTCCAGGGCGACCGCGTCGTGCCGATCGAGGACCGCTGGGAACGGATGGTCGCCGGCACGCCCTGGGTCGCCTCCTGCACGGTCACCGTCGACCAGGACCGGGTCGAGACCTGCGCGGGGCCGGAGGCGATCGAGTTCCTCACCTACGGCGCCTTCGGCGACGCCGGCGTGCGCGAGTTCTTCACCCATGTCCGCTTCCACAAGCACGACGAGGAGCAGATCGTCATCCACCTGCTGGTCGAGCTCTACGCGCGCTCGGCCCAGGAGGCAACCGAGGTGCTCGAAGAGGCCGCCCACGGCCAGCTCGAGATCACCTCGCTGGCGGAGGAGTCCCGGCCGCCCGCGCACGCCGCAGACGAAGCCCACTGAGCTCCCGCCTGGACGACTCTCCGAGGTCGCAGCATTCGCGGGGTCAAGTTGCGTGGCAGGCTGCCGATACGAGCACTTGGGCCGGATAAGGCAAGCGCGCAGGTGCTCGGCGAGCCGGCCCGATCGGGACGCAGCAAGCCCCACCTGAATCGATGCGATTGAAATCCCCGCCCCCAAAATCACGAAAACGCCGCGCCCGGCTGGTCGGCGCCGTCGTCTTGGCGCTGGCGCTGGCGGTGCCGATCGTCGTCCAAGCCCAGCGGTTCACCGACTACCGGACCCTGCTGATCGGCAGTACGGACGTCTCCCAAGTGTCACCGGCCAACCAGGACAGCTCCAACCCCTCGATCTCGCTTGACGGCAACTACATCGGCTACGTCTCAGGCGGCGCTCACGGGTCAAGCGAGGTCTACCTGCGCAACGTCGATCGCGGCAGTCACGAGCTTATCTCGCGCTCCTCGGGCGGTGCGTCGGCCAACGGGCCAAGCTATGAACCGGCGGTATCCGGGGCCGGATGGAACGTCACCTTTACCTCCAAGGCCAGCAATCTCGGCGGCCTGGGGGGAGAGTCAAACGTCTATCTGCGCCGCCCCCGCCGGGGGCAGACGATCCTGATCTCCCGAGCTTCCGGCCAAAACGGCGCCAAGGGGAACGGGGAAAGCTTCTCCCCGTCGATCTCCTCTGATGGCGAAGAGATCGTCTTTGCCTCGACGGCCACCAACCTCGCTCCAGGTGCAGAGCCCGGGTCGATCAATATCTATTTGAGAGACTGGCGAACCAACCGTACGACCCTGATCTCGCGCTCCTCTGCGGACGCTCCGGCCAACGGCGAATCGACCAAACCCCAAATCTCCTCAACCGGCAAGGCCGTGGTCTTTGAGTCGACCGCCACCAACCTCAGCCCCCAGGCCAACGGCGAACCGCAGATCTATGAGCGAAAGCTGGCGGGCGGTGCGACGATCCTGGTCTCGATGGCCGAAGACGGAAAGGTGGCAAATCGAGCCTCGCTAAATCCATCTCTGGACAGCGACGGCGGCCGGGTCGCCTTTGAGAGCACCGCCACCAACCTCAGCAACATCGCCAACCCGGTCGACAACATCTACGTGCGCGAAATCGGCAGCAACCAGGTGCTCCTGGCCTCCCGCAGCGGCGGCGGCAGCAAAGCGATCGCCAACGGCGACTCATCGCTGCCCGACCTTCCCCGCGATGGGCGGTTCGTGTGCTTTCAGAGCGTCGCCACGAACCTCGGCAACCCCTACGACGGCTTCGGCGTCAACCCCAAGGTCAGCAACGTCTACGTCCACGACCTCCTCCATCACGGGACGTTCCTGATCTCCCGGCAAAGTGGCCGCTACTCCCCCGGCGGCAACGGCGACTCCAGCAACGTCTCCTGCTCCGCCGGGGCCTCCTACGCCGCCTACCAGTCGGCCTCCAGCAACCTCGGCGACAGCGCCCACCCCGGAGCAATGGGCATCTACCGGCGTACCATCTTCGGCGGGCGCTAGCAACATCAGCCCGGCGCGGCACCGCTCACCCGGGAGCGCTACACACGGATGCTGCCCGGAGAGCGGCAGCCCGGCGACAAGTCCTGGCCGATCGATTCCGCACCATCCTGGATGAGATCCGCAGCTGCTGATCGACAGGTCCGCGGAGAATTGGCTGCGACTGACGCTGATTCGTCCTTATGGGGTCAATACGATCGAATCGTCGGGGGATGCTGTACAACCCAACCGGGAAGGATGTGCCTTGGCTTCGAAGACCGGGACCGAGAACAAAAGAAAGCTCGACCAGCGACTGATCAAGGCGCTTGCCCACCCTCTCCGCGTCGAGATCCTGGCGATCCTCAACGAACGGGTCGCGAGCCCCAACGAACTGGCGAAGGGACTCGGTGAGGGCTTGAGCCAGGTCAGCTACCACGTCAAGGTGCCGCACGAGGCAAGTGCCTCGAACTGGTGAAGACCGAGCCGCGAAGGGGCGCGGTCGAGCACTACTACCGGGCCACCGCGCGCGCCTTCCTCTCCGACCGCGACTGGGAGCAACTGCCCGACGTAGCCCGCACCGGGTTGAGTGCCTCATTGCTACGGGGGCCGTGGAGGACGAGATGGTGGCGCTGCGGGCGGGCACCTTCGAGGCGCGCAGCGATAGCCACCTGAGCTGGACGCCCCTGATCGTCGACGAGGAGGGCTGGAATGAGCTGGCAGCGCTGCTCGCCGAGACCCTGGAGGGCGTCATCGGGATTCAGGCGAGGAGCGCCGGGCGACTTGCGGAGACCGGCGTGGCGGGAACTCCGGCCGCGGTGACGCTGGTCGGCTATGAGGCGTCTCCGCAGGGTTCGAAGCAGCGCGGCCGCTGAGTGGGATCCTGCGCCGACTCCCTACCGAAGCGAGAACAGCTCGAGCGCTCCGCTCAGTTCATGTTCGTTGGCGTTGCCCTCCGGCTCGACCACGTGCCCGTCGACCACGATCGGGCTGTTCCAGTGCCCCGGGGCACCGGCCAGCTTCCCGACCGGGCGTGAGGAGCCGGGCGAGTAGACCTCGATCCCGCCGGCGCTGGGGTCATAGACGTAGAGGAGCCCACCCGCGAGCACCGGGCTGGTGCCGGCCGTCGAGTTGGCCCACAGCCGGTGCAGGCGCCCGCCGCGCACCGCGTAGGAGGCCGTCCCTTCCGAATCCGCGACGAACACAGTCGTGCGCGAGCCGTGGCGCCACACCGCGGGCACTGTGAACAGCTCCCCGCCGCCAGGGGTGCTGAGCGTCTGCACTTCACCGCCCAGGGCCTCGTGGGTGGAGGGCGCGTGGCCATCGAGGCGGCGCAGGTCGAGGACCCGCATGATCCCGTCCTTGCCGGCCACCAGCACCCGGTTCTGGCCCAGCAGCGCCGGGGCGCTTGAGCCGAGGTCCAGATCTCCCGTGTTGAGCCTTTCCTGATCGGTCGGTGTGAAGGCCTGCCTCAGCGCCAACCGGGGGAAGCTCAGCTCGAGCACACTGTCACCGAAGTCCGTCCTGCCGTTCCAGTTGCCATTGCCGGTGTCGATCAGCAGCCGCCCGCCGCCCGGCTCCACGACAGCCCCGCCGCGTGAGAGGATCGCCGAGTCGCTCTGTGGGCAGCTGGTCGGGACGATGATCGTGTGGCGATTTGCGCAGAGCGTGTTGAAGACCCGTCAGCAGCCTGCCGCTGGCGCGGGTGATCAGCACGACGTGGCCCTGGTAGGTGGGGATGTCGCCGATATAGCCGCTGGTCGTCGCGATCACGTCCGGGCCGTCGATGTTGAGCGCCGAGCCGAGCTTCTCGTGCGTAGCGTCACGCGTGATGCTGACCGGCCACGCCCCGGCGCTGTCTTCGCGGCCGCTGGAGAGCGAGAGCTTGTGGACCAGGCCGTTGGGTGAGGTCGCGTAGACGAAACGGCGGTCGGGGTCGGCGATCGGGCTGGCGTTGGTGATCTGGGCGCTGCCCGCCCAGCCCGCGTACCCAGGCGGGGTGAAGGTCCACAGCAAGGCGCCGCTGTTGGCGTCGATCGCGATCGTGCGCCCGTAGGTGGTGGTGACCACGATCAGGTCGCGCCTCGCGCCCGCCACGCTCACACCGTGCAGGTAGATCGGCGAGGAGTCAACCGTGCCGGGCAGCGAGATCTGCCGCGCGCTGCAGCTTGCTCAGATTGGCCGCGGTGATGCCGGTCGGGCGGTTCGTCGCGTCAGAGCGCTGCGCGTCGAGGCCGAACTCCGGCCATTCGGTCAGCTCACTGCCGCTCGTGCTCGCGGCGGCACTCGCCGCCCGGGCGCCCTGCGCGGCCTTGAACACCGGCGGAGAGGCGCCGGCCGGCGTGGAGTCGCTAGCCGCTGCGGCCCCGCCGCCGCAGGCAGATAGCAGCAGGGCAACCAACAGGCAGAGCGCAACTAGGCAGAGCGCAACTCTGATCGGGCCCTCCGACTTCCGCCCTCCTTGATCGGGCGGCCCCGATCGATCGTGCTCCACTCCCAGGACACCGGTGGCGCCTGAGGCTGCCTGGCGGTGATCGCCTCGCTCTGACATCGCGGCGTTCAGCTGGACAGCCTTCCAGGCCCCAGCTCAGTGGATCTTGCCGGCGAGGATTTCCTTGTTCAGCACGATCACGTGGGAGAGGTAGACGTCGCCTACCTGCCCGGCGGCCCCGATCGAGACCATCAGCTTTGAGTTGTAGGAGTCGACGTCGATCGTCGTCCAGCTGGGGTCTCCGCTGCATTCCGGGGGGCCGTACCGCGGCATCGTGTGTTCCGGCGGGCACGGTTCCAACCCGTCGTTGTAGGTCGATTTGGTGACGAAGAACGCCGCCTTCCAGGGATAGTGCCGCAAAAAAAGCGTGCCGAACTGCTTCCCTTCCTTGGCGGCGTTTTTCATGCCGTCGGCTTCGGCCAGCTTATAGACGGACTTGATCCCCGGGATGATGTCGATCGCGAGCGTCTCGTTGTAGTGCCCGGGCCTGGTTGCTTCCCAGACACAGAGGTTGGCGTGCTTCCCGATCAGCGTGAGCGAAGTACTGCCGAGCACTCTCGCCATCGCCGTGGTCGAGAGGTGTGAGCAGCTCGGGATCGCGGGCTTCGCCTTTTTCCTCGGAACCGTGGCGGCAAGCGCGGGGATCGCGACGACGAGCGCCAACAGGGCGAGCAGCGCGGCGATCGCCAACCGCCACTGCGCCGGGGACGACGATGATCCGCTCCGTCGCATGCGGGCGACGATACCACCGGGGCGCGGGGCTGCAACCGGAACCGGCCCCAGGGCCAAGGGAGCGGTAAGTTGCAGCCCGTGCCCAGCCATCTCGTCACCCTGGCTCCGACCAGCAGCGCTTCATCAGAGCGCGCCGGCGAGCTTCTCTCCGAGCTCGATGAGTGGTTCGAGGTCTCGCCAAGCCCCGAAGGAAAGCCACATGACGGATTCGCCTCGGTGGAGGTCGGCGGTCACATCCTCGATCTCGAAGGGGCCCAGAAGGAAGTCGCCGCCCGCCTCGATCAGATCGACCCGAAATGGCGCGAGTCGCTGCAGGTGACCGCGGCCGCGGGGTGAGCAGATCAGGCTTGGAGGAACGGGACGGGGATGGAGCTCTCCCGGTTGAGGCTCGGCCTGAGGCGGGTGGGCAACGCGCTGGCGCTCGCCCTGCTCGGCGTCGGACTGGCGGCGCTCGGCGCTCCTGAGGCCCGCGCAGGGATCGCTCCGGGGGTAAGCCCCAATGCGATGCGCGGGCTCGGCTCTGCGGATCAGGTGATCGAGATCGCGACCCGGAGCATGCACACCACCCATGCCACGGCCCGCACCTATGAGCTCGCGGGCGAGCGCTGGCAGGTGGCCCACGGGGCGATGGCGGCTCGGGTCGGCTACAACGGCCTCTCCCTTCCCACCCTCAGACACGAGGGCGACGGCACGACGCCGATCGGCAACTATGGCTTCGTCTATGACTTCGGCTCGCGCCCCAACCCGGGCGTGACCGGATTTCGCTGGCGCCACCTGGTGCCAGGGTCCTGCTGGGCGGGAACGCGAGCCGACTACAACCGCTGGGTGAGGCGGACCCCCTGCGCGCCGGCCGATGAGGACCTCTGGTCAAATCACCGCCTCGCCTACCGCTACGCCGCGGTGATCGACTTCAACTACCGCCACCCGATCTTCGGGCGGGGATCGGGAATCTTCCTACACGAGCAGACCGGTGGACCAACGGCCGGCTGCGTCTCGCTGCGCCAGGGCCAGTTGCTATCGGTGCTGCGCTGGATGCGGCCCGGGGTACGCATTCTGATCGGGCCAAGCCGCTGGCTGCGGACTTTGAAGCAGTGAGCCGAGCGCGCCGAGCCGCCCCATCTCTTCGCACTTCGGCCCCTTCATCGCCCCCAGATTCCCGCAGGCACCGGAAGCCGTCTCGGCCGGCCGAGAACCCAGCGAGGCAGATCGCCTCGGGTTCCAATCCTTAACACAATCGAGGGACCCGCCGCGATAGCGTCGGGCCAATCAAATAACTCCTCCCCCGGAGGTACACAATGAGCGTCGAGAACATCAATGCAGTCCAGCGCTTCTTCGATGAGGCCTGGGGACAGGGCAAGCTCGAGTTGATCGACGAGCTCTGCGCGGAGAACTACATCGATCACGACCCGCTGCTCGGCGACGCCGACCGCGGGGCGCTGAAGACGCGGATCGAGACCTACCGCGCCGCCTTCCCCGACCTCGAGTTCACGATCGAGGAAATCTTCGCCGCCGGTGACCGCGTGGTTGCCCGCTGGAGCGGAGAGGGCACCTTCGAGAACGAGCTCATGGGTCAGCAGCCCACCGGCGAGAAGGCCAGCCCCGTGAGCGGCATCGCGATCAGCCGCTTCGAGGGCGGCAAGATCGTCGAGGGGTGGGCCCAGTGGGACACCGTTCGCCTCCTGAAAAACATCGGTGCGCTCCCCGATGGAGCCCTCGCGCCCGCGGGCAGCTAGCCCAGACCTCTAGGCCACCTCTAGGCCCGGGCGTCGGGAACGAGGCTGTACTCGACGCGATAGCCGAGCGCATGCGCATAACGGTCCAGGGTCGAAAGGCGAGCATCGGTTGCGGAAGTCTCAAGTCGGGCGATGCTCGACTGCGAGCTTCGCATCGCCGCCACCACCGCCGAGACCCGGCTTCTGCTCCGCCTCACGAGGCGAGCAGGCGGACGATCGCGGTGGTGCCGACCACGACGATCAGCGCTCGCAGCACGCCGGGCGCCAGGCGGCGACCGTAGTGGGCCCCGAGCTGAGCGCCGAGGATCGAGGCGGCGGCGATGATCGCCACCGGCGCCCAGGCCACGTGCGCCACCAGGGCGAAGTAGAGGCCCGCGACGCCGTTGACCAGCCCGGCGAGGACGTTCTTGAGGGCGTTGGTCCGGTGCAAGTCCTGCGGTAGCGCGACGCCGAGGATCCCGAGCAGCAGGATGCCCTGGGCGGCGCCGAAGTAGCCGCCGTAGACGCCGGTCGCGTAGATCGCGATATGGGTGAGGATCCCCTTCTCGTGCCAGGCGGTGATCTTGCGCTCGGCCAGCAACCGGTTGATGCGGGGCTGCAGCACGACCAGGACGAGGGCGATTGCGATGAAGGCCGGCACGATCTCCTTGAAGATCGAGGCTGGAAGGACCAAGAGCAGCACCGCCCCGGTGATCGCGCCCAGCGCCGAGACCGCGCCGAGCCGCATCGCCCGCCGCCGCTGGCCACCCAGCTCGCGCCGGTAGCCGAACGCCCCCGAAGCCGACCCCGGGACCAGGCCGATCGTGTTTGAGACGTTGGCGGTCACCGGTGCGTAGCCGAAGGCCAGGAGCACCGGGAAGGTGATCAACGTCCCGCTGCCGACCACGGTGTTGACCGCACCCGCCCCCAGGCCCGCGAGGGCGATTGCCAGGATCTCGCCGATGCCCATTTTCAGCCGGCGAGGAACTCGACGATTGAGTGTTTGAAGCGGGGGTCCGCGATCGCCCCGACGTGGTCCCCCGAGAGGATCTGAAGCCTCGCGTCTGGGATCGCCTCCGAGAGCACCTCGGGTCGGATCGCCAGGGGGTCGGCGTCCCCGGCGAGCACCAGGGTCGGGGCCGCGATCCGCTCCAGAGCGATCTCGCCCCGAAAGACGGCGCGCGCCTGGGCGGCGAGCGCCTTGCGATCGCCGCCCAGGGCGTCGGCGAGCATCCGGTAGGCGGCCGCGCCGGGCTCGCGGGTCTCCGCCGAGTCCTCTGCCTCGAGCGCCACGATGATCGTCTCGTTGGAGATGGCGCGGCGATCGACGCCGCCGCACTCGATGATGCCCGAGCCGACCCCTCCCAGGACCAGCCGCCGCACCCGGTCCCCTTCGCTGGCGAAGATCAAGGCGACCACCGCTCCCATCGAGTAGCCGACGAGGTCGACCTGTGAAGCGCCGATCAGCTCGAAGAGCACGGCGAGGTCGCGGGCCATGCGCTGCTCCCCGTAGCTTGCCGGGTCGTGCGGCTTCTCAGAGCGGCCGTGCCCCCTGGCGTCGGGCGCGATGACCCGCCGCCCCGCGCCGAGCAGCGCCTCGACGACACCGGTGGCCACCCAGTTGGCCTCAGCGTCGGCGATGAAGCCATGGTGCAAGACGACCGGCGCCGACTCCGTCTCCTCGCCCCATTCCCGGTAGGCGATCTCGATCTGATCCCAGCTCCTGTAGGTCTTGATGACGGCGGCCTTTCGCGTCGGTGGGCGGCGCCCTGCGCTTGCGAGCACCCGGACTCTATGGCCGCCGGCCTCGACTTCGAAGTAGGGCCGCCCCGGCGCCTCGAGGATCGCCTTGTGGCCCAGCCGCGCACCGCATCGATGCCCGCCTCCGCCTCCGCCGTCCCGGGGGCGCCGCGCCCAACTCCGCCCCATCGCCCGGTTCCTCCCCTGCGGACCACAACTCTTCCAATCCGAAGCCGGGGGCGGACTTTGAATGGATATCCGCAATCGCGTATGCCTTTTAGGCAATATATTGATGCTTAAGCAATCTAAACATTGATATTATCTCGATATGAGTCCAATTACCTATTCGCCACTGACAAAAGAGGCTGCCCGGCTGCTCGGCGCCCGGATCCGGCTGGGGCGTACGGAACGGCGCTGGACCCTGCGGCAACTGGCCGAGCGGGTCGGCATCACCGAAGGCACCCTGCGCAAGATCGAGCAAGGCAGCCTCAGCGTCAGCCTCGGCACCGCGTTGGAGGCCGCAGTGCTGGTCGGCGTTCCCCTCTTCGACCAGGACCCCAATCGTCGCGCTCTGGAGGCGGGCCGGGTCGAGGACCGCCTCGCCCTACTCCCCGCCCGGACCCGCAAGCCCCGCCTGCCCGACAATGACTTCTGAGCCTCAACCCGAGGAGGCCTACGTTTGGGTATGGCTGCCCGGGGCAAGTGACCCCGTGGTCGCCGGGCGCCTCGAGCCGGTCGGTCCGATCGTCAACTTCACCTACGCGCGCAGCTACCTTGCCCGCGAGGAGCGCCTCTCCCTCTATGAGCCCGAGCTGCCGCTGGTCGAACGGCAGATCTCACCGCGGGCCGGCGAGATCGCCGGTTGCATAGCCGACGCCGGCCCCGATGCCTGGGGCCAGCGGGTGATCCTCAACCATCGGATCGGCAAAGGGGCCGAAGACACCACCGACCTCGGCTACCTCACCTACCTGCTCGACTCCGGCTCAGAGCGGATCGGTGCGCTCGACTTCCAGTCCTCCCCGGATAACTATGTGTCGCGCAGCAAAGGCGAGGCTCATCTTGCAGAGCTAAGCCAACTTGCAGAGTCAGCGCAGAAGGTCGAAGTGGGCGAGCCGCTCTCTGAGGCCCTCGACCAAGCCCTTCTGCACGGAAGCTCCGTCGGTGGCGCCCGGCCAAAGGCCCTGCTCCACGACGGCGCCCGCCGCCTGATCGCCAAGTTCAGCTCGAACACCGACAAATATGCAGTCGTCAAAGGCGAGTTCGCCGCGATGGAGTTCGCGCGCCGCGCCGGCATCGACGCTGCCAGGGTCGAACAGAGCGAGGCGCTCGGCCGCGACGCACTGCTGATCGAGCGCTTCGACCGGCCGAAGGACGGGGGACGCCGCGCGGTCGTCTCTGCCCTGACGATGCTCGGGCTCGACGAGATGAGTGGCCGCTACGCCAGCTACTCCGACCTCGCCGACCTGATCCGCGCCATGTTCACTGAGCCAACCGAGGCCCTGCGTGAGCTCTTTGCCCGCATCACCTTCAACATCCTTACCGGCAACAGCGACGATCACGCGCGCAACCACGCCGCATTCTGGGACGGCACCGAACTGACCCTGACCCCCGCCTATGACATCTGCCCGCAGCCGCGCGCCGGCGGGGAGACCTCGCAAGCGATGGCGATCGGCGCCGATGGCTGGAGGATGGGCCAGGTCGCCGGCTGCGTCGAACGAGCGCGGACTTACAGGCTCTCCAAAGAGGAGGCGCGAGCGATCATCGATCGCCAGATCGAAGTGATCGAGTCCCAATGGGACGAGGTCTGCGACCTGGCGAAGATGACGAAGGTCGATCGCAGCGGCTTCTGGAACCGCCAGTTCCTCAACCCCTACGCGCTCGAGGGGTACAACCGGCTCTGAGTTCGGCGTTGCCTCGCGCAGGCCGGCTACCCCGGCGAGACGACGGGCGCCGACTCCGGCTCCTCGCCCCATTCTCTTGATGACGGCAGCCTTTCGCGTCGGTGGGCGGCGCCCCTGCGCTTGCGAGCACCCGGACCCTATGGCGAAGGAAGACCTGGGCGGTTACGTAGCGCCGACGATCGGGTGGACCGATGAAGGGGGTCCGGTCAAGGTCACGAATCAGCCGGATGGACCTCTATGTATCTGGGCTAGCTTCACCGAGCGAATGCGGAATCTCGCTATTCACGTCGTGTCAGGCCAAATCCAGTCGATCGGCGCGAGCCGACAATGCAACTCCTAGGAGCCGAGCGAAATCGATACTGAGAATTTGATTGGGAAGCGTTTCAGCGGCAGCGGCCCGCGCACGCGCCTGGCATTCTTGAGCTTTTTAATGCTCTTTGTTGAGCTTGCGCTCATCCGCTGGACGGCCGCCAACAACGTCCACCTCGCATACCTGACCAACTTCATTCTTCTCGCGAGCTTTCTTGGAATCGGCGTCGGTTTCCTATCGGCCAACTCCAAGCGCAACTTTTCAGCCTTCGCACCGGTCGCATTGCTGGCGCTGGTGGCATTCATGCTCGTCTTCCCGGTGTCCTATGTCAGGCTCTCGGGACCCCATCAGCTCCAGGGCCGATTTGGGCTGGCGCCGTTACCGCAGGGATTGAGCCTGCCGATCATCTTCCTTCTCTCGGCTGCCGTGATGGCCGGGATCGGCCAGGGAGTTGCCCAGGCCTTCACCCGCTTTCGGCCGCTGGCGGCCTACCGCCTCGACATCCTTGGCAGCATTGGGGGCATCGTCCTGTTCTCGGCGCTCTCCTTCTGGGAGCTCCCACCGATCACCTGGGGATTGATCGCCGCGATCGGATTCATAGTCCTACTGGGCGGGCGCATGCGGTGGTGGCAATGGGCTGCCGCGATCGCCGTGGTTGCCCTTCTCGGCACGCAGTCCTTCAGGTCACACGAATATTGGTCGCCCTACTACAAGGTGACAACGGCGCGCGTTCCCGGCGTGCCGCGCGCACTCGCGGTGTTCGCGAACAATATCCCCCACCAAACGATGTATCCGATCTCCGTCTTGCGTCGGATTGAGCCTTTCTACTATTACCCCTACCGCCATGTCAATCGCCACTCGCTAAACAATGTGCTGATCGTTGGCGCCGGCACCGGTAACGATGTCGCCGTGGCCCTCTCAGAGGGCGCGAAGCACATCGACGCTGTCGAGATTGATCCAGTCCTGCAATGGCTAGGTTCGCAATACAACCCAAACCATCCATATCAGAATCCACGTGTGAGCGTACACATCAACGATGGTCGAGCCTTTCTGCAGCAAAGCGATACCCACTACAATCTGATTCTCTTCGCGCTGCCTGACTCGCTCACAGTGCTGGGCGGCCAATCGAACCTTCGCTTGGAGAATTACCTGTTCACACTCGAAGCGATGCAGTCTGCGCGCGCGCACCTAAAGCCCGGTGGAACCTTTGCAATGTACAACTACTACCAGCCATTTCTGCTGAACCGCTACGCAAGCACACTTCAAGCAGCGTATGGAAGCAAGCCCTGCGTTGAAGTGAGCGGTACCTCCGTCGGCGGTCGGCGCCAAGCGGTGCTGGCGATCGGTGCCGATGGCACAACTCGGCACTGTGCAACACCGTGGCACGGCAAGACGCTCGCTCCGGCGACCGACGATCATCCATTTCCATACCTGGCCACGAACTCGATCCCGTCGTTTTATCTGCTGGTGCTCGGCCTCATTCTCGCCGCGACGCTTCTCATCGTGCGCATGGTGGGTGCGCCCTTTCGAGGCATGGTGGGCTACCTTGATCTCGCGTTCATGGGGGCCGCTTTTCTGCTGCTGGAGACCAAGTACATCGTTCAGTTCGCGCTTCTGTTCGGCACAACCTGGTTTGTGAACTCGCTGGTGTTCGCGGGAGTTCTACTGGCTGTGCTCGCCGCGGTCGAGGTCGCCCGCCATGTCCGCCTGCCGCGGCCTTTCTTGCTTTACGTGGCCCTGATGGCGTCGCTGGCAGTTGCCTGGATTGTTCCTCAGGAGAGTCTGCTGACTTTGCCGACGGTGGCGCGGTTGGTAGTCGCATCAGCGATCGCCTTCGCGCCGATCTTCTTTGCCAACCTTGTGTTCGCCCAGCGCTTCGCTGACGTGTCTTCCTCTACTACGGCGTTTGCTACCAACCTGCTCGGTGCGATGGCCGGCGGCGCGTTGGAGTACCTATCGCTGATCACCGGCTACCGTTTCCTGCTGATCGTGGTCGCGGTGCTGTACGGCTGCGCCTTCCTCGCTGGCCGACGCCACCTGAGCGGAGTCAGCGCCACCTGACAGTGCTGGTCGGCGTTCCCTCTTGGACAAGGACCCCAATCGTCGCGCTCTGGAGGCGGGCCGGGTCGAGGTCCACCTCGCCCTACTCCCCGCCCGGACCCGCAAGCCCGCCTGCCCGGGTCGGTCCGATCGTCAACTTCACCTACGCGCGCAGCTACCTCGCCCGCGAGGAGCGCCTCTCCCTCTATGAGCCCGAGCTGCCGCTGGTCGAACCGCGAGATCTCACCGCGGGCCGGCGAGATCGCCGGTTGCATAGCCGACGCCGGCCCCGATGCCTGGGGCCAGCGGGTGATCCTCAACCATCGGATCGGCAAAGGGGCCGAAGACACCACCGACCTCGGCTACCTCACCTACCTGCTCGACTCCGGCTCAGAGCGGATCGGTGCGCTCGACTTCCAGTCCTCCCCGGGGGCTGCTCCGATCTGGTGAGGCTCGCTTACAGTTCCGCCCACAACCCAAAACCGCCATGAGAGGAGACGATCAGATGAGCAACAAGGAACCGGCGCTCGAGGAGACCCGCGCCCGCGCGCTGCTGCAAGCAGAGCGCGAGCGCATCGAGGGCTCGCTCGCCGATCTGGTGGTACTCCTCGAGGACGAGCTCGATGAGATCGACACCGACACCGACCTGCTCGACGACGGCGAGATGATCGAGGACGAGCAGGTCGACGACGCTCTCGCCGTGCAGCTACATACCGAACTGGAGGCCGTCGAGCGCGCCGAGGCCAGGCTCAAGGACGGCACCTACGGCTTCTCGACTCAAAGCGGCGAGCCGATCCCCCCAGAGCGTCTTGAGGCAATTCCCTGGGCCGAGCGCACCGCTGAGGAGCAGGAGCACTACGAGCGCATCCACGGGGAGGCGCTCTAGACGCAGTAGACCGCTCCCCACCGCATCCCCCGGCCCGCCGGGGGATGCGCGGAGCTAGGCTGACTCCTCACTGATGGGCGCGTACGTCTACGAGGGCCACCGGATCGAGTACGACTCCTACGGGGAGGGCGAGCGGGCTCTCGTCCTGATCCACGGCCTGTTGATGAACCGCCGCATGTTCGAGCGGCTCGCTCCGGCGCTGGCCAGGCGCGGCAACCGGGTGATCTGCGTCGACCTGCTCGGCCACGGTCGCTCCGAGCGCCCCGAGGACCTGCGCCTCTACTCGATGCCGATCTTCGCCCGCCAGGTGGCGGCGCTGCTCGACCACCTCGGGCTGCCCTCCGCGGTCGTGGGCGGCACCTCGCTCGGAGCCAACGTCGCGTTGGAGCTGGCGACCCGAGACCCGGAGCGGGTCAAGGGCCTGTTCATCGAGATGCCGGTGCTCGACAACGCGCTGCCGGCGGTTGCGGCCACCTTCACCCCGATCATGCTCGGCCTGCAGCTGGGCCGGCCGGTCTTTGAGGTCGTCTCCCGCCTCACCTCGGCCATCCCCCGCACCCACTACCTGCTCGACATCGGGCTCGACTGGGCCCGCCAGCGTCCCGGGCCCTCGCTGGCGGTGCTGGAGGGGCTGCTGCTGGGCGAGACCGCACCGCACCCCGAGGAGCGGCGGAAAATCATCCAGCCGGCGCTGATCGTCGGCCACTTGCGCGATCCGCTGCATCCCTTCGGCGACTCCGGGATGCTCGCCGAAGAGCTGGCGAACGCTCGGCTGATCGAGGCCGGCTCGATCCTCGAGTGGCGGCTCAGCCCGAAGCGACTGGATGGGGAGCTGGCGGCTTTCCTGAAGGAGGTGTGGGCGCCGGGCGAGCCAGAGCCGCCGCGCCGCGCAGGACCCGACCGCAAGTAGCGGGCGAAGCAGGGCCTATGTGGCCGCGCCAGCCACCGCGGTCGACGCCTGACTCACCGCCCGACCCGAGCCCGCCGAGGACGCTGGGCGATTCCCTGGCAGACACCGCTCGAGGGCCTCTCTCGACTGCTCGTGGAACCTGGCAGGGAGGGCATTCCACCCTCACCCCACAAAACCAGGACCTTCATGTTTGCCGGGTCGGTCGGGAAGCAGGACCTCAGGGCGCCTTGGCCAGGTAGCTGTGGCCGGTTCGCACCTCGACGTGGCGGTGGTTGACCAGGTTGGTGACCGCGACGCGATCACGAGTAACGTGGATCAGCGTTCCTTCACAGAGGTCCTCGGTCAGCCATTCAGTGCCCTGCACCGCGCCGGCGGCATAGTTGCCACGGGTCGAGAACTTGCCGTGCGCGTTGGTCCACAGTTTCCGCACCGTATGCTTGCCGGAAGCGGAGGCGCGGGCGCTTGGGCCGCTGTAGGCCTTGTGCACGCGCTCGCGCGCGGTCGGGCAGACCGAGAAGTTGCCGCCCGTCAGCGTCGCCACCACGGTTCCGTTGGGCTCTTGGGACAACTTGAAGCTCCCGTCGAAGTACACCCCGGTCTCGGTGGTGCCGTCCGGCTCGGCAGCGGTGACGCTGACCTTTCCGTGCGTGGCGTCGATGATGGTGCCGAAGGGAACCTGCGTCAGCGTCGAGAGTGGCACGAACGCTTTGGAGCCAGGCAGCTGCACCAGTACGACACCTTCGACCGGGGCGAGATTGGCGGTCTTCGCGAGCTGCGGATGGCTGATTGGCGTCACTTGCGTGATCAGTTTGGTTTCGGTGAGCGGTCTGCCTTCGCTTGGTTTTTCTTCTTTGGGCGGTACGACCACGTCGCACCCCCAGCTGAACGCGTTGTTGACTTCGGTCGGATAGGCGTACACCGTTTGACCGGGGTTGCCTTCTTCGCAGGCCGATCGCATGCTCGGCGAAGCACCGCTGTTTGAGATCGGGGCTTCTGTGCCGTCCCGCGCGGCGCACGCCCAATTGTCGTAGGCAAAGCCGTCTCCACCCACTTCTCCGCGCTGCAGGACGACACTCGCGAAGCCGCGCGCTTCGCAGTAGCCCTGGAGGAACAGCCCGGCGCTCGGCGCGGGGGCCGGCGTGCCGTCCACGTAGGTGAAGCCGTCGGCGACGCCAGCGGGCGAGGAGCCGTGTTTGGTTTCCACGGTGACTTCGACCGAGCCTTTGCCTGGAGGGGTGATGGCGTTGATCGTGCCTTCGCTTTCGTCGACGGTGAAGCTCGCAGCCGGAGTCGAGCCGAACCGCACCGCGGTCACTTCGTCGAGCCGTAGGCCGGCAATCGTGACTTTGGCGCCGCCCGCTTCGCCGCCGATCGCTGGCGCGATGCCGAGCAGTTCAGGAAGTTCGGTATAGGTGAAGTCATCGCTGGCAGCCGCTTCGGATTCGCCGGCTTCGTTTTCGACCGTCACGTGCACTGTGCCTTCGGCGTGTGCCGGCGTTTCGGCAATGATCGTCGTGCCCGAGCTGACCGTCGTCGTTTTCGCTGCTGTGCCGCCGAATTTCACGGTCATGCCAGCGAGGTCTTCGGAGAAGCCGAAGCCATTGATTCGCACGAGGTCGCCGCCGGCAATCGAGCCGCTTCGCACGTCCACACTGGTGACGCTCGGCGTGAACGTGCGCGCCAGCTCGACGATCGCGCCGGCGCTCTGGCCAGCTACGTACAGGTTGGTGCCATCTGGCGAAATGGCCACACGCCTGGCTTCGGCGAGTCCGACCAAACTATGGTGCGTGCCGCAGCCAGTCGCGTTGGAGGTGACGCATTCGAAGCCGCCCGTAAGCGGTGTGAGGGCCCCTTCGGCGCCACGCGCGAACGCGGCCACGCCATTTTCAGAGGCGCTGCCGACGTAGACGTCTTCGCCACGCGGGCTGATCGCCACTCCGCGCGTGAGTCCAACCGAGCTGGCGGTGGCGCAGCCAGCGATGACTTCCGTCGTCACGCACTTATCTGTGCTGCCGCCGAGCTGTTCGAGCGCTCCGCTTTCGCCGTTGCGCTTCAACTCGACCAGCGCATTTTTCAGCCCCGAGGTCGCGTAAACGTTTTCGCCATCTGCGCTGATCGCCAGATCTTCGGAGCCCTGCAGCGCGGTTGCGGCCTTGCAACCGGCGATTGTTTCGCTCAGGCACCCTTCTTCTCCCGGAAGCTGTTCGAGCGCACCGCCTTCGCGCTTGAAGGCGACGACTGCCCCTTGGGCACTGTCGGCGCCGGCAGACACGTAGACGTTCTTGCCGTCGGGGCTGACGACGATCCCGATCGGTTCGAACATCCCCTTCACGGTTTCGATTGGGCAGTGGCTGGTGGGGCCGCCGATGCATTCATGGCCGGCGATCGGGGCGAGCACGCCGGGCGGCCCGCCTTCGGGGAAGCCGCGTGAGAACTCGGCGATCGCTTCGCCTTGGACGGCCGTCACGTAGACGTTTTCCCCGTCGGGACTGACCGTCACGCCGTAGGGTTCCTTCAGTCCCTTTGCTTCTTTGACTTCACATTCGCCGCCGGATTCTTCACTGATGCACGCCTTGCCGCCGTTCATCGGCGTCAGCAGGCCGCTGGTTTCGTTGCGTTCGAGCTCGACAACCGCGTGCTTTTCGGTCCCGGTCACGTAGACGTTCTTGCCGTCGGGGCTGACGGCGAGCGAGGAGGGATGGCCGAGATCGGGAACGTTTTCGACGATGTTTTCGCCGGCACAGTGGTCGCTGCCGGCGGTCAAACAGCCAATGACTTCCAGCTGGCCGTTGGCCGGATCGCGCGCGTACTCCACCAGGTCGCCGTTGATTGCCACCGAGTAGGCGTTGCGCCCATCGGGACTGAGCTGGATCTGGAAGACGTCGTGCGTCCCTTTTTCCACCCGCGTCCCGCAGGCGTTGCCTTCGGAGACTTCGGCTTCTTCGCCGACGCAGTCCGCTCCTCCGCCGAGCTGCGAGAGGGCACCGCTGGTCACGCTCGCGCCGGCGCTCGCGGGAAGCGTTGCGAAGACCCCCACTACGCCGACGCCTGCCAGCAGGGCGGCAAGCGCGACCGAGCGCCGCGTCCACCGCGCCCCGCGCCCCCCCTTGTAGCCCTCAAGCGCTAGCATCAGCATCCGCCGAGCCGGCGATTATGACAGCGGGCCAGACACGATGAGTCGCGCCTCTCTGGCCCGCCGCAAGGCGCTGCTGCTGATGGCCGCCGCGCTGCTGGCGGCCGGGGTCGGCGTCGCCGCGTATGCGACCAATCTCTTCCGCAGGACCGAACTGCAGTCGATAGACGCGCGGTTCTCGATACGCGGACGCCAGCCGACGCCGAAAGGCGTCTCTCTCGTGGCGATCGATCCGGCGACCCTCGAACACGTCAGAGAAGCGAACCCGAAGGTCGCCTATCCGTTTCCCCGGCGCTACGACGCCTGGGTGATCGACAACCTACGCCGAGCGGGGGCGAAAGCAATCGCGATTGACATCGAATTCCTGCACGAAACGGACATCCGCGACGACAACGCGTTGATCGAAGCTCTCGAACGCGCGCACGGCAAGACCGTCCTTGCGACCGTTCAAATCGGCCGCGGGGGAACCACCCCCGTACTGGGAGGCGAACCGCAGCTACGCGAGGTGGGAGCAAGGCCGGCGGAGGCGCGCTTGGTCACCGACTCCGATGGGGCTGTGCGGCGCTTCGCCTATGCGGAAGAAGGACTGCGTAGCTTTCCCGTCGTCGCGGTCGAAGTCGCGACCCGGCGTTCCGTCAGCCCGTCGCCGTTCGCCAACGGAGCGCAGCCGATCGACTACACAGGGCCGCCGGGCGCGGTGCGGCGCCTCTCCTACTGGGACGTCTTGAAGAACCGGTTCCCGGCAAGTGCCGTGCGCGGCAAGGTCGTGATCGTCGGAGCGACGGCACCCATCCTCCAGGATCTGCACCCCACCCCTACCAGCGGCATCATGCCCGGCCCCGAAATCTGGGCCAACGCCGCCGCCACGCTGCTCGAGGGAGTGCCCCTCAAAGACGCCCCCGGCTGGCTCAATGTCGGGCTGATCGTCCTGCTCGGCGCGCTCACCCCGCTCAGCAGCCTGCGCATCCGCCCCTGGCGCGCGCTGGTTGACGCGCTGGTGGCAACCGTTGCATTCACCGTCGCCATCCAGCTTGCGTTCAACTCAGGCCTGATCGTCAGCTTCGTCTACCCCCTGCTGGCGCTCACCGTCGGCACGCTCGGCACGATCGCGATCCTTTACATGGGCGAGGCGATCGAGCGCGCACGCACGCGCGACCTGTTCGCGCGCTTCGTGCCGGCCGACGTCGTCGAGGAGGTCCTTGCCAGCACCAACGAGAACCTGCGACTCGGCGGAGTGCAGCGCGACTGCACGGTCCTCTTCAGCGATTTGCGTAGCTTCACCTCCTTCTCGGAGACGCAGACGCCGGAGCGGGTGATCGAAGTGGTCAACCACTATCTAAACGAGATGACCGAGGCGATCATGGCCGCCGGCGGCACGTTGATCGCCTACATGGGCGACGGGATCATGGCCGTGTTCGGGGCGCCGCTCGCGCAGGACGACCACGCCGATCGCGCCCTGAGGGCGGCGCGCGAGATGCTCGGGCGACGCCTCGATCGCTTCAATGACTGGCTGGCCGAGCAGGGCCACAACCACCGTTTCGCGATGGGCGTGGGGCTCAACAGCGGTCCTGTGATGGTCGGCAACGTCGGTGCGGAAGCCCGCGTGGAGTACACCGCGATCGGCGACACCACCAATACGGCGTCGCGACTCGAGAGCATGACCAAGGACAGCGGCACGATGCTGTTCGTCTCGCAGACCACGCGCGATCGGATGAAGTCGCCGCCGGAGGATCTGCGGCGCTTTGACGAGCTTCAGATCAGGGGCAGAGAGGCACGGCTCGTGGTGTGGACGCTCGACCACACGCTGGTAGGCTCCGGACCCACCAGCCCGACCGACTCTGACACGGAAACGCCCGGCCAGTCGGTCATTCCTCCCAAATAGGAGACCCGCTGATGCGCCAAAAGAACTCGATCACCTCGCTGTCGTGGATTCCCTCCGAGGCCGTCGAGGGGAGCATGAAGATCCCCTTCGAGGCGGGCATGGCTCACTATGACCCGCCGCCGCCGGAGCGAATTGAGGACTTGGAGCAGTTGCGCGACGAGGACCGCTTTCGCTTCGCAAATGTGCTGGAGGCATGGATCGAGACCGACACCAAGGACAACATCAAGAACTTCGGCTACAGCGGCGGCGCCATGATGGGATCGACCACGGTCAAGCTCGGTCCGCTGGCGCGCACGTTCGAGGCGATCGGGCTGCCGACGATCCAGCGCAAGCCGCAGAGGGGCAAGGGCTGGGTGCGCTTCACCCAAACCACCGGTGGGCGCACCGGTGTGCCGGCGCCCAGGCGCGTACGGCGAAAGCCCTTTATCCAGTGGCAGGCGCCGCTGGTGTGGACGACGCTGACGCTGACGCTCTACGCCGACGGCCGCGCCGAGGGCGAGATGGGTGGGTGCAGCCGCTTTCCGCGTCATTGGGTGTATGACGAGCAGGGTCTGCTCTCGCACAAGTCGGGCCTTGCCGACTTCAAGGACTGGTACCGCAAGTCCTTCGGCAAACACACCCCTTGGGGTGACCAGGACTCCAAGGCCTTGGTGACGGCGGTGGAGAGCGCACTGGAGCGCCGGCTCTCCGAGCAGGTGATGCGCGGCGGCAAGAGGCCGAGGATCGGCAAGCTGAAGGCTGGCACGACGCTCATACGCCAGGGCGAGAAGGGCGATCGAGGTGTTCCTGCTGCTAGACGGGGTGCTGCGCGTCGAGCACGACGGTGAGCGCCTGGCCGAGTACGGTCCGGGGGCGCTGCTCGGCGAGCGGGCGCACCTGGAGGGCGGCAAGCGCACCTCGACGCTCGTGGCCGTCACACCCGCGCGGGTGGCCGCGGTAAAGGCCGGCCAGCTCCAGCGCGGCGAGCTGCACGAGCTGGCCAAGGGGCACCGTCGCGAGCAAGGGCGCGCCAAGAAGCCCGCGCGGAAGTAGGTCGTGCGCGTATACCTCTGCGGGGTGCGCGGCTCGACCCCGGCGCCGGGACCGACTTCCTCCGCTACGGCGGGCACACGCCCTGCATCGCGATCGCCCACGACGACCAGGAGCGACCGTCGCTGATCCTCGACGCCGGCACCGGCATTCGCGAAGTGACCGCGCTGATGCGCGGCGACGCGTTCCAGGGCACGATTCTGCTCACCCACCTGCACTGGGATCACGTGCAGGGCCTTCCGTTCTTCGCCGCCGGCGACGACGAGCGAGCGCAGCGCGACGCTGCTATTGCCCGAGCAGGAGGACGGCACCCGCGCCGAGGCAGTGCTAGAGCGGGCGATGTCGCCCCCCCACTTCCCGATGACGCCAAGCCAGCTGCGGGGCTCGTGGTGCTTTGACAGCCTGAGCGCGGGCGCGACGGAGCTCGAGGGCCTGACGGTGCTCGCCCGGGAGATTCCTCACAAGGGCGGGCAGCACCTTCGGCTACCGGGTCAGCGACGGACGCTCCGACGCTCACCTACATGCCCGACCATTGCCCCACCGCCTTGGGCGCGGGGCCAGGCGGCTGCGGCGAGTATCACCCGGCCGCGCTCGAGCTTGCAGCGGGGGCCGACCTACTGGTCCACGACGCACAGCTGCACGCGGGAGGAGCTCGCATCGGAAGGGCGCTTCGGACACGCCGCCGCCGAGTACGCCGTGGAGCTGGGTCGGCGCGCCGGGGCGAGTTCGGTACTGCTCTTCCACCACCGACCCGACCGCACCGACGCGGCGCTCGATCAGCTGGCGGGCCGCCTCGATGGCGCCCCAGGGGTGACATTCGCGGCGCAGGGCGACGTGATCGAGCTGTGAGCGCAACCGGGCCAGCATCGTGGGCGACTCGCCCCGATGCCGTGATCGTCGGCTCCGGGCCAAACGGCCTGGCGGCCGCCCTGACCTTGGCCCGCGCCGGCTTGGCCGTGGAGGTATTTGAGGGCGCCCAGAGCGCCGGCGGCGGATGTCGGACCGAGGAGCTGACGCTGCCGGGCTTCGCCCACGACGTCTGCTCGACCGTGCATCCGCTGCTCGCCGCCTCGCCGTTCTTTCACCGGGCCGCCCTCGAGGGCGTCTCGCTAAGGACGCCCGAGGTCGCCTTCGCCCACCCCTGGACGGCGGTCAGGCAGCCGCCGTTTCAGGTTCAGTCGAGCGCACGGCGGCGACGCTGGGCGACCGACGCTGCCGCCTACCGGCGCCTGTTCGGTCGCGCTCGCGCAAGACGCGACGGCGATCGTGCCCTCGGTGCTGGCGCCGCTGCTGAGGCCCCCACGCCCACCCGCTCGCGATGGCCCGCTTCGGGCTGCGGGGCTCTGGCCGATGACGGTGCTCGCCCGCCAAGTCCACACCGGCTCAGCCCGCGCCCTGCTCGCCGGCCTCGGGCGCACATCGATGCGGCCGCTGAGCGCACCGGGCACCGGCGCGTTCGCCTGCTGCTCGGCGTGCTCGCCCACACGGTCGGATGGCCGGTCGTCGAGGGTGGGAGCGTGCGCGATCATCGACGCGCTGATCGACGAGATCGCCGCCTGCGGGCGGAGAGGTCCACACCGGGCACTGGATCGCCGACCTGCGGGAGCTTCCACGCAGCAAGCGTCACACTGCTTGACGTCTACGCCCCGCCAGCTGCTCGAGCTGGCCGGCGAGCGACTCCCGCCGCGCTACCGACGCGCCCTGCGCCGGTTCAGCTACGGCCCTGGCATCTGCAAGGTCGACTGGGCACTGGCCGGGCCGGTGCCCTGGCAGGCCGAGGTCATGCCGGGCCACGGCGACCATCCACCTCGGCGGCAGCCTTGAGGAGATCGCCCGCAGCGAGTCCGCTGTCGCCGCCGGCCGTCACCCCGAGCGCCCCTTCTGCATCGCCGTGCAGCCGTGCGTGGTCGATCCAGCCCGCGCGCCGCAGGGCAAGCAGACCTTCTACGCCTACTGCCACGTTCCAGCCGGCTCGAACCTGGATATGAGCGAGCGGATCGAGGCACAGGTTGAGCGTTTCGCGCCGGGATTTCGGGAACTGGTGCTGGCCCGAACCAGCACCTCGGCCGCCGAGACCGAGCGCCGCAATCCCAACTACGTCGGTGGAGACATCAACGCCGGAGCGGCGACGCTGCGCCAGACCGTCTTTCGGCCGACCCTCGCTCTGCGCCCGTACCGGACCCCACTTCGCGGCCTTTACCTGTGCTCTTCATCGACGCCCCCCGGTGGCGGTGTCCACGGCATGTGTGGCGAGGGCGCGGCGCGTGCAGCCCTACGGGATCTGTGACCTGACAGCAATTGACTTAAGGCACATGGATGCGTCCGCTCTCGGTTCAAAGGAACCGCCAGCCAACGTACAACCTTGACTTTCGGTGGTCGTCCCGACCAGGCGTCTGCAACGAAGCTCAGCGGACGCTCGCAAAGCGCGGAGGCTGTCGCATAAAGGTTGTTCTGAGAAGGACCACCACGGACGCCCAGACGGCGACTGCGCTGTGGTCGCAGCGGCCGAGCCTGGTAACGTCGCCCCATGACTGCACGCAAGCTGCGTTTGACTTGCGCAGCCTCCTGTGGGCTGCTGGCCCTCGTCGCAGTTGCCTCGGCGGTGGCGCACGGACCTGCAGCCGACGCACTGGCGGCCCCTACGCCGGGAGCGCCTGTGCTCGGATCTAAGAGCTTTGAGCCGAAAGGCGCCGGCTGGGGCAAGGTGGAACCCTCGACGATCTTCAACGGAGGCGATCCCAGTGGTCTGGTCACGCACATCCACTGGACCAGTTGGGGTGACTCGGTCGCGACAGGCCGGGGACTGAGTTCAATCTTCAAGCCACATGGCGGTTATTACCCGGATCTCGTCACTATCGAGTTGCACGCATCGGACCTCGGTCACTGCACGGCCGGCGGGCCGCTCGCCTACCGCCGCCTCTCCTTCCGCGTGCCTGCCCATCCCGGCGGCAAGCTAGGGCCGTGGATGCTATGGAGCGGTGCATCCACGATCTGCTCCAGCCTCGCCTCGACGTCGAGCGCGCAGCTGTGGACGGCGCTGGGCGGAAAGGTCGCCTGTGGCGTTGCGATCCACCCGGTCAACTCGCCGCCGATGCAGCTGCTCTGTAGCGCCAGGCCGGTGCCGGCTCCGAAGGCCAACGGCTTCGGTGACCCCGGCTTCGTCTTCCTCGGATCGACTGGGCATCCCTCGCTCGCGCGGCTCAGCCAAGACACCTTCGTCGGCACAAAGCCGGTGGCGCTCAGCCAAGGGCGTCAGTGGGGCATCGGCCCGATCAGCGTGACCTGCACGATCGGCTCGCGAGCGATTAGCTGCGCAAACCGCTCGCATCACGGCTTCACGATCACGAAGAGCTCCTACCGCGCGTTCTGAGGCTTCGCGGAATGACTCGTTAGGAGCTGAGCCAAGCAGTACGCCCGCGTCGTCCAAGGTCTGGGTGCAGTCGATCGAGGTGGTCTTTGGGTGATCGCGCCCCGCGCTGGCGATCGGGCTACTGCTCACGTGGCCATGTGAGCCTGCGGATACCAGACGACCACGCTGGCGCGCCTGGCTCACTTGCGCCTCAAATGGCGCGGAGGTAGGACTGCGGCTGGGGCCTGAGGCGGGGAGGTGGGAACATCGTCGCAGTCTCGGCAACCCGAGGAGGAGAGCGGATCTATGAACGACCTTGCAGCGACATTCGATGCCCACGTGCAGGCGGAGTTTCAAGACCTCGATCTTGAGGCGACGATGGAGACGATGACGGACGACCCCTACGTCCACCACGTGCCTACGATCACCGGCGGCAACGACACCGTCGGCGTCCGTGAGTTCTACGGGCGCCACTTCATCGGCCAGTGGCCTGCGGACACCGAGACGCGGCAGGTCTCGCGCACCGTCGGCGAGGACCAGGTCGTCGACGAGCTGATGATGACCTTCACCCACGATCGCCAGCTCGACATCATGCTTCCCGGGATTCCGCCGACCGGGCGCCGGATAGCGGTCCCGGTTGTCGTGGTGGTTGGCTTTCAAGACGGCAAGGTCCACCACGAGCACATCTACTGGGACCAGGCTACCGTGCTGGTCCAGGCGGGCCTGCTCGATCCGAGCGCTCTGCCCGTCGTCGGCTCCGAGCAGGCCGAGGCCCTACTCGATCAGCGGCTGCCCAAGAACGAGCTGCTCCCCGACGGCGCCTGAGCCGAGATCCGCCGCCGACCCGGATGGCTACCTCGAGGAGGGCTCCAATGGCGCCGCTTGAGCGCGTCTTGCGAAGCGCCTATAGCGCCTTCAACGCCCGCGATCTGGACGCCGCGGTGAGATTGATGCACCCGGAGGTCAACTGGCCCAACGCCTGGCAAGGCGGCCGAGTGATCGGCCGCGCGGCTGTTCGCGACTACTGGAGCAGGCAATTCGCCGCGATCTCCAGCCAGGTCGAGCCCGAGGGGTTCACCGCGGAGCCGGACGGCAGCGTCACGGTCGATGTCCGTCAAGTGGTCCACGACGTCGACTCCGGCAAGCTGATCTCCGATTCCCACGTCCGCCATCGCTATCGCCTCAAGGGCGGGCTCATTGTGAGGATGGACGTTATGGAGCCGCCTGCTCAACGCTAGAGGGTCCGCTCCGCCGGGTCGGGTGGTTAGCCGCGGGCACGCCTGCAGTCAGTCGCGCCGTGTTGCGGGCGTTGGTCAAGGTTCGAAGCGCGAGTCCGACTGAAACCAAACGGTCTGATCGGAGATCTGCTGGGGAATGGTCAGGTTCTTCGTGTAAAAGTGCTTGCAGCTTCCGGGGGTGCCTGGGATGTGGAACTGGACCTCGAAGCTCTTGGCCGCACGGACCTTGCTCATTTCCGACTTATCCAGGCGCTTGGCGAGGCGGAAGACCCCCTTCTTCTTGAACTTCGCCGTCGCCGAGCCGAGTTCGAGACTGCCCTTGGAGCCGCTCTGCTTGTAGTCGACCGTTACCTTCGCAGCGCGATAGGAGGTGTAGTGGATCACCAGCCGCACTTTGTCGTGCTTGGTGAAGACGAAGACACGGGCGCGGGCGACGCGCAGGATGCACTTCTTCGGCAGATCGACGGTCCAGCGATAGGTGGCGGGCGGCCCCGTCTTGCCGCCCAGCGTCTCGCGAGCCTGGAACTGGTGATCGCCGGGGGCCAGCGGCCCGAACGTCTGGCCGCTGGTACATGGTTGCCATGGCCCTTCGTCGATCGAGCATTCATAGGTTCCACCAGGGGCGCCTGTGAAAGTAAAGGTGGCTTCGGTCAGTGCCGTTTCCTTTGGCGGGCTACCTTTGATTTCCGGCGCGCTCGGCGCCGGCGTCGTTGGAGCGCTCGCATCACAGACGACCGGCGAGAGCCGGCCGATCTTGGAGGCATTTGACTCGGTGAACCAGATCGCGCCATCGGGTCCCACCGTGATCCCCGCGGGGATCGAGCTTGGTGAGGGGGCCGGGTACTGGGCCGCGTTGCCGGCCGGCGTGATGCAACCGACCCCGGCGTTTTCCGCACCCGAGCCGTAAGTGAACCAGAGGTTGCCATCGAGACCGCTGACGATGCTTGACAGGTCGCTGTAGGCGCCTGTGGGGGACGACGCCAGGGGGAACTCGGTGATCGCCCCGGCCGGGGTGACGCGGCCGATCCGATCGGCCGCTCCGGCCTCGGTGAACCACATGTTGCCGTCCGGGCCCTTGACGATCCCCAGCGGCGACCCGCTCAATTCCGCCGGTGGGTGCGGGAAGGTTTCCACCATCGCGCCAGAGGTATTCATCTCGCCGATCCTGTTTGAGCCAGCCTCGCTGAACCAGAGATTTCCGCCCGGCCCTGAGGCAATACTGTCGGCCCCGGTAGCGGGGTTGCCGCCGCCACCCTGACCGAGAGTGCCCCCCGGGACAGGATATTCGGTGATTACTGACGATTTTTTGCACGGTTCACTCGCCGAGGGCACCAGCCGGCCGATCTGATTCAGCGCTGCCTCGGTGAACCACAGATTGCCGTCCGGTCCGACGGTGATCCCATCCAGATCGGGATGCGATGCCGCGCTTGGCACTTCGTATTCTTCAATCGCCCCGGCAGTCGTCACGCAGCCGATTTTTCCGCTCACACCCTCGGTGAACCACAAGCCGTCGTCATCGGCGACGATGGCATTCGGCGAGCTACCTAGCGTGCTCGTTTCATAGCCGGTGGTTTGCCCGATACTCGGGCCGGAGGCGATCATCTTGTAGACATCAGAGCCGCCGTCCGTATACCAGAGGTTGTGGTCGGGTCCGGTCGTGATCTCCTGCGGATTGATCGAAGATCCGAAGCTTTCGGGAGTCGCCGAGTATTCGGTGATCGGCGACGCCGCAGCGGCCGCCGGCTCGCATATGGCCGTAGCGATCCCGCCCCCCAACAGCGCAGCGCAGGCCAGCATTCCCAGCGCGAGACCCGACGCCCTGCTCCTCACCGCCGGCTTCGGTGCCCGCTCTCGCGAGGAGCATGCTTGTGCTCGGGGCTGGTCCCCGACTTCAGACCTACCGGTGTGTCTCGTGATCAACGGTGTCCTTCACACGGGAAGTGGTGCGCCGTCTCGGCCTTGTAGGCGAGTCTAGCTTGCCGGGTCAAGAGAAGCCCGTCGCAATGAGCAACAGGCTCGCTAGGGCGCGCCGGTGCCCGGCGGCGGCGCCTGTGGGGGTAGGCCCGGACCGCCGGGGAAGCCGGCGTGGGCGGCCTGGAGCCGTCCCTCCCACACCGCCTTGGCGCCGAGATCACCTGTCCTGAAGGTCATGTAGCCGGCACCGATCGAGAGCAGCACGACCGCGACGCGAAGCGCGGAGAACACCGGCCTGGGCGACAGCAGACGGTCCACGATGCCGAGTCCGGTCGGCATTCCTCCGGAGATTCGCCGCGCGGCGAAGGTGACGATCAGCGTCGCCGTGAAAACCACGTAGACGATGGCGAGAATGTGCGCGGCTTGGGCATGCTGGGAGATCAGGTTGGCGGCCTGGCCCTGCAAGTGAAGCTCGGCGCGCAACGCGGCGCCGGCCTGCATCGTTAAGAACACCGAGATCATCGCGATGATCGAAACCACAGCCAGCGCGATCCCGTACCGCGAGAGCCACTCCGGCTTGACCATGAAGACGATTGCGGCCACGATCGTGGTCGGGATCAGGATCACCGGCACGTGGACGAACAGCGGGTGCGCAGGCAGGCCGCTGTAGATCGTGGTGACGCGGATCGCCAGCGTGATGAAGCCGAGAAACCCGAGGAGCGTCAGGACGAACTCGGCGCGTCGCCAGTCGACTCCCACTTGGGTAGCTGCCTCAATTCTCTCGGTGCTCACGGCGCGCGAGGCTAAAGGCGGGCAATAAGCCAACTCTAAACTCGAACGAGAGGGCTCTGCCTGCCTGGGCCTGGCCGGGCAGAGGCGCAGTCCTCGCATCTCGCGGCTGCCTGCCGCGAATCGCCGATCTCAAGAAACGACTTGCTTCAGTCGAGGCTCTCGGGCGCGGGCTCGGCCAACCGGCAGGCCTCACAGAAAGGCGCGGTCGGTGATCGGCACGCCGCGGCGGGTGATCGCCAGATAGGCGTCCAGGCAGAAGATGACGGTCGTCAGAGCCAGGGCGACGGGCCCGTCACCAATGCCAGGTCCCCCGACGCTCTGCAGCGCCAGGGCCGCGAGGAAGCCGAGGAACCCGAGAGCAACGGCGAGCACCGAGTTCATCGCATGGACGAGCTAGTCGGATGTCGACTCACCCATCGCGGTTGAGAGGGCCTTGATCACCCAAAAGTAGGCCGTGATCTCAGGAACCCTGACCGCGCCGCGGCGTGCCAGCTCTTTGAGAAAGCCCGGTCGCTCAAGCGGCAAGGTCAAACCGGTCGACCGTCGGCTTGAGACCAGTCTGCCAACCACAAGCCAAGCACCTCACTGACTCATCCGACGCTCCCGCTCGGTAGGAACGGCGAGTGCCCAAAGCCGTCGCGTCGGGTGTCAACGCATGCCGGGCGGCATACTGCGCCGGGTCACAGCGCCAACCACCCAAGTGATCTCGTAGAGGTTGTCGCGTCCCGCGAGCCCTCCGGACCGCACCGCCATCGTGGTTCTGAGCTTCAGCCGCCGAGCGCAAACAGTGGCCAACGGCCGGGCACACCTTTGAGCTCGTGAAAGCCCCGATCATCAAATCTGAACGGGCCGCCCACGACCGTCCCGAATACCGTCCCTGAGACGAGCACCTCGCTGGCGCCCGCCAGCCCGTTCACGCGCGAGGCGATGTGGACGGCCATCCCACCAACGTCGTCGCCGATCAGCTCGCACTCGCCGGTGTGCATGCCAATGCGTACCTCGACCCCGAGCTCGCGCGCCGTGTCGGTGATCGCCAGGGCGCAGCGCAGCGCCCTCGACGGTGGACCCGCGAAGGTCACCAGAAAGCCATCGCCAACAGTCTTTACCTCGCGACCTTCGAAGCGGCGCAGCTCCCTGCGCACCTCCTCGTCGTGACGTGCGAGCAGGTCGCGCCAGCGGCCGTCGCCGAGCTCGGCCGCGCGCGCCGTCGCGTCGACGATGTCGGTGAACATCACCGTGAGCAGCGCCCGCGCCAGCTCTCCTCCCCCCCGTCCACCGGTGAGGAACTCCTCGACCTCTTCGATGATCACATCGCTATCGCCGACAAAGGGGAAGGAGTCGACTCCATCCAGCTCGATGTAGCGGGCCCCTGGAATGTGCTCAGCCAGGTAGCGCGAGTGGCGTGGGTCCCAGGCGCTGTCCTTCGAACGGTGCATGACCAGAGTTGGGACGCGGATGCGTGGCAGCTTCTCGCGCACGTCGAGGTCAGCCGATGCGGCCAAGAGGGCGCGGGCCTTGCTCGGGCTCGCCGCCAGGCGCTGCAGACGCGCGAACCACGCTGCGAGCGCTGGGTCATCGGCCATCGAAGGCGCCAACACCGGCAAAACGGGGCCGTCGGTCTCCCCCCAGGCGGCAACCGTGCGCTCAGTCCACTGGGCGCGATCCTCGACGCTCATCGCCCAGTCGTAGTCCGGCGCCCAGGAGGTGCGTGCGATAGACGCATACATGATCAGCGCGCCGACCCGCTCCGGGCGATCGGCGGCAAGCAGGGCACCGACCGGTCCGCCCAGGCCGTAGGTGAATAGCGCCGCCCGCTCGCTGCCTGCGGCGTCAAGTACCGCGAGCGCGTCGCGCGCCTCCTGCTCGAGGGTGTAGGGCTCGCCGACGCTGTCGGACAGTCCGCTGCCGCGGCGGTCGAACAAGATCAGGCGGCTGAACCCGGCGAGGCGCTCCAGCAGACGACGCACTGCGGGCGACTCCCAGAGCTGCTCGACCTGGGAGATCCAGCCGGCCATGAACAGCAGATCGGGGCCCCCGTCTCCCGCGACCTGGTAGGCGATGGTCGCCTCGCCACTACGGGCGTAACGGGTCGTGGGCACCATCAGGCGCCGATCAGATCCGCCGTTGGCGATCTCTGGGGGCGACATCTGGATCAGGCGAGCTGCGTCTGCGTCGGCGCTGCCGCTGGTTTTGATGGCGCGTCTCCGCCGAGCAGATGGCGCTTGAGGAAGTCGGTTTGATCTGTGACCGCACGCTCGAACCACCCGTCGACGTAGATGTCGAAATGACCGATCGGGTAGCGCTTGACCTCCGCGCGAGGCGCCTTTTTGGCGGCCTTGAGCACGAGTCCCGGCGCCGTCAGGTCATCGTCGTCAGCGACGCAGAAGAGGATCGGGCAGCGGATCTTCCCCGCCTGGCGGGCGGGGCGGTAGGTACCGACGTGCAATGCGATGCGCGCCGCGACCTCGTTGCGCCAGGTCGAGCCCGGCGTCGTGATCGCCTGCATTCCAGGCCCGGAGCTCGGGGTGTTCATCGCACTGTTTGACTCCGGCGGGCCGGCCGCAGCGATCATGTGCGGCGGCCGACCCCGGAGCGCGGCAAGTTGGTCGCGCAGCCCTTCACCGGTGATTCGCAGCACATGGCCGATGCCAAGCGAGGGGAGGGTGATCAGGCCGTCGGCGAAGGCAACTTGGGAGACTGCTGCCGCGAGCGAGGGGTCGCGGGCAGCGAGAGTCATAACGTGACCGCCGCCGAAGGAGCTTCCCCAGATCGCGATCCGCGCCGGATCTACGCCCTCAAGCGCGCGGGCATAGGCAATGGCCGCTCGCCAGTCCTCGAGCTGAGCACGGATGTCAAGCAGTTGGCGCGGCTCACCATCGCTATCGCCGAAGTAGCGGTAATCGAAGACAGCGGCGGCGAGCCCGGCCTCGGCGAAGCGCTCGGCGTAGGCGTCGAGGCGCTGGTCGCGTACTGCCGAGAAGCCGTGCCCTAAGACCACGCACGGCGTCGGTCCGCCACCGCTTTGGTCCGGCCGATAGAGCCACGCCGCGCAGCGCGTGCCTGCCGACTGGAAGGTGACATCACTGCGCTGCATAGGCCCCTCCTCCGGGATAGCTGCCCTCGGGTCAGATTACTCCTGGGGATTGGAAGGGAGATAAATGAGCCCACAACGCTTCGGTGTGGCGCCGACTGCCGCCCACGCCGACGGCCAGCACATCGCTTCGGGAAGTTGGGCCGAGGCCCGGCACCAGCGGACGGGCGCTCGGCCTGCTCAGGAGCGAAGGGAAGGCCGGCTCCACCAGCCTCGAGCGCCATCTCTTAGCCCTGCTCGACGCTCTGGTGCCCACCGCCGAGTCGCTTCGGGCGCTCAGCGGGCCGATGCAGCGACGTCCGAGCTCGGCGGGGAGCTAGTCGACCTCTAGTCTGGGCGCCCCCATCAGGTGCTGGGACTCGGGCGTCTGACTCGCCAAGCGCTCATTCTCAGCGGGCGACCGTCGGATGTCAGGCCGAGCGATCGCCAGGTAGGAAACCAGAACAACGACAGCGACAGCGAACACCAGTGCGGTCGGCCCGTCGCCGAAGCCTAAGCCGCTGATGCTGTGTGGCTTGCTGATGTAGTCGGCAAACGATGCTCCGAGCGGCCGCGTCAAAACGTAGGCCATCCAGAACGCCGCGATGCTGTTCAGACCGAAGCGCCACCAGGCCAGCGCCGGGATCAAGATGAGCACGAAGAATAAGATTCCGGAGGCCAGGTAGCCCATGCCGAGCGAGACCGCCGTGAAGTCTCCGAGCGCAGTGCCGAGCGCGAAGGTCGCGAACACGGTAGCCCAGTAGAACGCCTCCCGTCGCTGCGTGGTGACACTGTGGATCGACAGCGTTCCCTCGCTGCGCTGCCAGGTCCAGAACACGGCCGCCAGTATGACCGCCCACAAGATCGTGGTCCCCGCGTAAGGGATGTGGACGTCGAGATGCAGAAAATCAGCGAAGCCTGTACCGGCGATCGCGATCGCGAAGGCCAAGAACCAGTACGCGAAGGCTCGGTACCGGCGGGTCGCGAACTGCAGCACGAGCGCGATCACGAACAACGCGACCTCAGTCCCGCCACCCCCGAAGTTCCCGTACGTCTTCAGGTAATCAGAGGTGGCCTCCCCGCCGGCTGTGGTGAGGATCTTCACTACCCAGAAGAGAAAGATGATCTCCGGGACCTTTGCGACTAGGGGCGCAGGAAAGATGCGCCCGATCACAGGCAGCTGGCCGCGCGCCCGCAGATGCCCGCCGCGGGAGCGTGCTGAAGAGCTAAGCCGACGGTTTTCAGAGCTCACGTGTCAGACGCCTCAACAAGGTCCGAAGGGGTTGGTGGGTTGGTTGTGCGCGGTCCGGCCGATTTGGCGCCGGGAACCCCAGAGTACAACGCTCCACGGTGGCGGTGCGTCTCTTCTCGGCTCGCGATTCAGTCATGTGCTCGGCAAAGCTCGGGCTGGGCGAGTGCACGCAGGCAGCAGTAATCGCCGCACACGAGCCCGGGCACGTTATTCCACAAAGTCACAGCTTGAAAGCCGCCTAGCCAGGCCAGCTGCGTTTTGCCCTACGGCGATCCGACGCTCGCAAATGGGTCCATCGCGGACCCCCGCGGCGTCGACCTCCGCGGGCGGGGAGTGATCTCGACGCTTGCGTCCAAGGCATCGGCTATCGAGACGATAAGCGGCAGCTCCGGACGCGCCTGCTCGGCCGTGAACAGGCGCTGGATGCTAGCCGGGTTTCGTCCCGCGCGCCGCGCGAGCTCGGCCTTGGACATACCCGCATCCACGCATAGCTGATCCAGCGAGCTGATGACGGCGTCGATCTGCTCGATCTCGAGCCGTGCCCGCTCGTACTCTGCGCGGGTCTCCTCGTCCGCGAGCCAATCCCGGCGGCGCCTAGCGTAGTAGCTGGGGTCGAGCGGCTTGGGCATGATCGGAAGCTAAGTGCTCTGGCACGGAAGTTCGGCGACGTATGCGGCAGACGGACACGCTCGCTCTTGGCGGCCAGCGGTGCCAGTTCGGTGCCGCGAGAGAGCGCTGCTTGTCGTCCCAAGCATGCGTCTTGCCTCGGCGGACGACGTGGCTGCTTTTGGCGAGGAGCAGGGCCGAAGCCAGTTCACGACGGTAGCTCTGTTTTGGCGAGGCTACGGGTCAGCGGCTCGAGGATCTGAGCGTGCCCCGTAGTCCGGCGGCTGCGCATTGATCCGTTACTTAGTCTGCCGCAGAAAGATCCAACCAGAAGCCAGCGTTGAGTGCCCGCTCTAGGTCGTCGGCAAGGTCGTCGGGGTGCTCAATGCCGGTCGAGATCCGAAACAGCTCTTGAGCGGGCCAATAGTCCACCAAGCTCACACCGTCACCCAGACTGGTTGCGCGGACGATGACTGTCGGCTTCGGCCTGGGTGATCCAGTCGCGCTTCTCCGCGCGCCACTGCTCGTCGGTGCGCCTCAGCTTCCAGTATCCGGTCGCTGATAGGTCGTCTCGGTGGATACCGCGCTCTTGGAGGAGGTGGCGGCGGACGCGCAGGACGGCCTCGGCCTCGCCGTGGACGAACGCTTGACCACGACCCTCGGGAAGATCGAGCGCGCGGACGGCCTGCAACTGTAGATCGGGATCCTCGCCAGGGCCGAGGGTACGGTGGAGCCACTGCGGGCGCAGATTGCCGGACGAGCGGAGCGGCTGCTCGTCCTCGGGACCGCCGACCTCGATGATGACAAAGACTGGCACTCCGGGGTTGATCCGGTCGAGCGAGACGGCGATGGCCGGGATGACGGCCTCGTCGCCGACCATCAGGTGCCAGTCGACGTCCGGTGACGGGGCGTATCCGCCGCCGGGGCCGGTGAGCGTGAGCGTGTCGCCGGAACGGGCGGTGGCCGCCCAAGGTCCCGCGATGCCCGCCTCGCCGTGAACGACGAAATCGAGCGTCAGCCGCAACCGGTCAGCGTCCCAGTCGCGGACGGTGTATGTGCGAGTGCTCTCGCCGAATCGGCACTTGACGTAATGGTCGGTGAACTCCCCAACGACGAAACCCTCAAGCTCTGGCCCCTCCACGATGATGCGGACCATGTGCGGCGTTAGCTGAGCCGTCTCAACGACGGTGGGGTTCCGGAGCGGACGATTCAGTCGGGGGCGATTCATGCGGTTCCCTTGGGCGCGGCACGAGTTCTCATGTGGATGGCGACGTTGAGGACGGCTAGGACGGAAAGCCCGATCGACGCGAGAAATGCTGCTTTGTAGTCGCTGACGAGCGAGCCGTGATGAGCGTTGGTCACGGTGGCGGCGATGGTGGCGAGCGCGGCTAGGCCATCCGGATTGCTTGGACCGTTTTAAAGGTCGGCACACATACGTCCACGATAATCCTGTTCAATCTAGTTTCACTTACTGGTCAATAGGCACATAGATTTCATAATTTTGAGCAGGCATTTCTGCCTCGATGACAGATAGCCTGCGGAGTCGGTGAGCCCGGACGGCAAATAGCAGCGAGGCGCTCTTCCGCAGTATGCAGCGGGACTCCGACGGAAGGCCGGTCGTCGGCGAATCTGCGCGTCGGCTCGGCGCCCGCCGGGTGATCGATATCGAGATTGGCGCAGACCTCCTCGTCCACCCGGTGTCCGGAGGTATGTCCGTCAGCCCGGGTTCGCCCGAGCATCTGCCTAGGCATCGCAAGCCGCCTGAGTGGGGTGGTACCGGTCTTGACAGGGTCTGGGAAATCTCAAGCGATGAACTGGGCGACGGGCTCCTCTACCGACCCGACCCCGATCAGCCCGATACCCATGGATTCGTCGAGCCTGAACGGCCGATGACGTTCGACGAGTATCAGGCTGCGCTTGCTGAGACGCGCTCGAAGTGGCGGTTGGTCGAGCCGTCGGAATGAGGTCTGTGGGATGGGTGACTCGATTTGCACCCGCCCAGGCTTTAGCATTTGACAGGGATGGCAGTCAACGAGGACATCCTTGCGGCCTTTCGTGAGGCCCTGCATGCCGCAGAGCCGGTGACGCGTATGCGCAACCTCGTCCGCGACGAGCTGGAGCACGGGGTGTCGCGGCGCGAGGTCTTGGGTCAACTGGAGTCGCTCCGCATCGAGTTGCGGGGCAATGGCCGGGCTGTCGAGGAGGACGTGATGCTCGACGTCATGGACTTCGTCAGCGGTTGGTCGAGTCCCCATATGCAATTGTGATTCGATGATCGACCAGCGGCACTCGACCGCTCTTTGAAGTCCTGAAACCGACGGGCCCACACGACTGGCTCCTCTCCTCCGGCTGAGAGTTATGTCAGCCTGCGGCGAGTTCACCGTCTCGATCTCCTTCCGAGCATGAGAGAGATCCGCAGACAGGTCGTCGGGTCGTTCAGGTAGGGAGGGCTCCACTTGCAGGATCTCGGCGAGCAGGCGCTCGTCTTCGGCCTGGCGGGCCGAGCGGGCGCCCTTTTTGCCCGCTGATAGTAGGCGGAGGCAGACACCTCCAGGCTCTGACAGATCGGCTCGACCCCGAAGCGATCGCGGTTCTCCTCGATGAACGCGCTCACCTCGGTCGGGGCGGGTCGAGCTCGGAGGCAAAAAAACCGAGGCGTTGAATATCTCGTTGGCACGCCGCAGCTCCTTGACCTCGCGCTCGAGCGCTTTGAGGCGCTCGCGCTCGGAGTTGGTGAGCAGCTCAGGCCGCCCGCCGGAGTCGGCCTCGGCCTGGCGCACCCACCTGCGCAGGGACTCGTGGTGGATGCCGAGATCTCGCGCTACGTGCGCGATCGGGCGGCCGGACTCAAAGACGAGGCGAACGGATCGCTCGCGGAGCTCGTCGGGGTACTTCTTCGGGGCTGGCATTCGCGGAGGTTCTCCTCACCGGAAGACGGAACGTCCTCCTTTCGAGGTGAAAGCCGGGACGGCTAATGGAGCCACACCAAGTCGCGGTAGCCTTACCTGCAAGGAGAGGCGATGAGGCACCGGTCTATGTCCAAATGGAGCGATCAACGAGCGTCGAGGGCTCTAACTTAATGGCCTGCTTCGTGGTGCTGGCTTCCCTTGCAGTCGCGTTGATAGCGGCCAAACTCGCCGCTGCTGATCTAGAGAAGTCGGGCGAACGTATGGGAGGGTGACGTCCGAAATCTCCCCGGAAAAGCTACCGCGCTCCCAGTCGGGACCAAGCTCTTCGTGATCAAGACGTAGGGACGGCAAGACGGGAAGCCAGAGCCGGTCGGCTCACATTCGGAGGCCGCCGCTGCAGACGAGCACTTCGCCGGTGATGTAATCCGACTCCGGAATACAGAACAAGTAGACGGCGCCCGCTGCCTCCTCGACCGTGCCGGCTCTGCCAAGCGGCGTCATTGCGCCGATCATGTCGCGAGCGGCCGGGGCGATCCCCACTTTCATCTCACGCCCATCTATGTCTATCGACACCGGTGAATCGGCGGCCTGTGTCAAACGTGTGTCGATCAATCCGAAGGCGACGCAGTTGACTCTGACGCCGTAGCGGCCCCACTCCTTGGCGAGCGAGCGGGTGACAGCGATCACCGCTCCCTTCGCCGCGGAGTAACTCACCTCGGTCGGGGCGCCATAAAGTCCGGAGATCGACGAGATGTTCACGACCCGGCGCGGGACATCGCCGTCGACGCTCTTGGCCGCCTCGCGGAAATAGCGCCCAGCCGCGCGCAGAATCCGAAACGGGGCAGTGGCATGGAGGTCCATCATCGAATACCACTGCTCGTCCGTAGCCTTGAGGAGCGTCGTGTTCCAGATGGCGCCGGCATTGTTGACCACGATGTCGATGCGCCCGAACCTCTCAAGGACGGCTTCCACTAGCCGCTCGCCGAAGTCGGAGTCGGTCACATCACCGGCAACGAGGTGAGCTGCACCATCGCCCGCTTCGATCAGCTCAACGGTCTCGGCGCCTGGCCGCTCGTCCAGCTCGCTGACGACCACCGCGGCACCCTCGCCGGCCAGCTTCAGCGCCACGGCTCGGCCGATCCCGCGCCCTGCTCCGGTGACGAGCGCAACCTGTCCGTCGAGCCTCATCACAAGCGTGCCCGCCATGAGGCCTCGGGACCGCGCTCGGCGCACCTCTTCGAATCCCTCATCGTTCCATCTCCGGGTGAGAGTACGTCCAGGAAGCTACAGCGCATCTGCACGAGTCGATCTGCGGGTAGGGTCGGATGACTGATGTCCTCGGATGAAGGAGGAGGTATGGAAGAGAGATGGTTCTCCGAAGAGGAGCTGCGGGAGATGTCGCGACCGACGATGGACCGGACGATCGAGGCGATCGACCGGGGCGACGTCGAGGAGGCGAAGCGTCTCTGCGAGGCGATGAAGCACGAGTCGCAGTTCATCCACGACCTCCTCGTAGACGGGATGGCCGGCCTGATCTCCTTCGTCAAGGAGAAGCTCGGAGACGAGGGGGTCAAGGAGGCCTGGACCTGGAGCCTGGAGCGCGGCTGGAAGGGCCCGGTCGAGACGATCGCCGGCTCGGACCGGCGCGAGATCGCCAAAGCCCTGGCCGCCACCTGGCGCGCGCACTCCTGCAGCGGGGTCGGCCCCACGCCGGGCGCCTTTGAGGTCGAGGAGGACGACGAGAAACTCATCTTCCGGATGAACCCCTGCGGATCGGGGCAGCGCCTGTGGCGGATGGGACGCTACGGCAAGGGGGGCTGGGGGGTGACCGACTCCGCACACGAGTGGTCCTACGGGCGCGAGGGGTTTCCGCTCTACTGCACCCACTGCGCCTTCATGAACGAAATCCTGCCGCTGCGCTGGATCGGCTATCCCGTCTACCCCTCCGACCCTCCCGACGACTTCGATCGCGATCCCTGCACCTGGTACTGGTACAAGGATCCGGCCGACATCCCAGAGCGCTTCGCCGCGCGCTACGGACCCGGGGATGAGCAATAGACCCGAGGCGCCCGAAGCAGGCGTGGCGGAGGTCCTCGCCGGGCTGGGCCACGGCAACGATGACCTTCGGCTGACGAGGATCCCGGGCGGGGCATCACGGGAGACCTGGCTGGTCGAGACCGCCGGGAGGCGATTCGTGCTGCGCCGGGATCCGCCTGGCTCGGAGTCGCTTGTGCCTCAGGAGGGAGAGGCGCGGCTGATCCGCCTGGCCGGCGATCGGGGCGTCCCGGTACCCCAGATCCTCCAGGTCGAGCCCGCAGGGGGACGGTTCGGGACCGCGGGGATTCTGATGGAGCACGTCGCTGGGGAGTCGGTCGCGCCGCGGCTCCTGCGCAAGCCCGAGTTCGAGCGAGCCCGGATCGGCTTACCAGCGCAGCTGGGCGCGGCGCTGGCGAGGGTCCACTCAATCCCTGTCGGCGAGACCGGGCTGAAGGTCTCCGGCGCAGATCCACTCGCAACGGTCATCGAACAGTGGGAGCGGATGCTCGACGAGATCGCCGAGCCGCTCCCGGCGATCGAGGCCGGCCTGCGCTGGCTGCGGGCGCAGGCGCCACCGCCGACGGGGACCGCGCTCCTCCACGGCGACTTCCGGCTCGGCAACTTCATCCTCGACGGCGATGGCCTGCGAGCCGTGATCGACTGGGAGCTGGCCCACCTCGGCGACCCGGTCGAGGACATCGGCTGGCTCTGCATCCGCTCCTGGCGCTTCGGCAACGACGACCTGCCGGTGGCCGGTGTCGGCACCCTCGAGCCGTTCCTCGATGCCTACGTGCGGGCCGGGGGAACGCGGCCTGATCCCGAGCGGCTGCGTTTCTGGGAGGTCTTCGGAAACCTCAAGTGGGCGGTGATCTGTGCCCGCCAGGCGCACGATCACCTCAGCGGGGTGCGCCGCAGCCACGAGCTCGCCTCGCTCGGTCGGCGGATCTGCGAGCCCGAGTGGGACATGCTGGAGCTGATCGGGAAGACCGCTTGACCCAGAACCGCCCGGACGCCCCGGAGCTCCTCGACGCCCTGGCAGAGTTCCTCCTCGCCGAGGTGCGCGGTTGGGCGCCGCGCGAGAAGCGCTTCCAGGTGCTCGTCGCCGCCAACCTGTGCGCCGTGATCGCCCGTGAGCTGCGGGCCGGCGAGGGACCGTTGCGGGAGGACCTGGCCCTGTTCGCGGAGCTGCTCGGCAGCGACCTCGAGGTCCCGGCCGAGGGGGAGCTGCCGCTCGCCGTGCGGGCGGCCGAGCGCCGGCTCTCTGAGGTGATCCGCTCCGGCGCGCTCGACGGGCGGCTCGACCAGCTGACCGCCCGCCTGCGTGAGCATGTGCGACGCAAGCTGGAGGTGGCCCGCCCTGGCTACGCGGACGAGTAAGGCGCTGATCGCGCTCCGCAGCCGCTCGGCATGGCGTTCCGCGCTTCCCGGACTTTGACTGCTGCGGCCCACCCGCACTCCGATCGCTCCCTCGCCCTCTCTCGCCCTCCCGAGCACCGCTCCCCCGCCCCGGCCCCGCAGCGCCAAGACCGATCCTCCCGCTGCCCGCAACCTTCCCGGAGCCCGCTCTCGGCGGCGCCGACCGAGATCGCATCCGCCAGCCTCACCCCGCCATCGCGGTGTGCGCCGCGCTCAGCGCGAGCCGTCAGCCGGCCGGCGCGACGATCGCCCTGGCGAGCTTCGGGGTGCGATGGCGCGTCAGCCTCAGCGGCCCGGTGCAATGACTGCCGAAGTGCTGAATCCAGAGATGGGCGCCCTGGTGCCCTTCGAGGCTGCCGACCGACAAGGCGGTGCCGATCTGGGTGTAGGGGCCGAGGATGTTGGCCCGGTGTTCGGGGGAGTAGATCCAGCCGCGGAAGATCGCCCGCACGGTGCCGAGTTCGCCGGACCCCCAGGCGAGGTTCTCCCCCACTCGCCAGCAACGCGCCGGGATGTAGCCGACCCGCTGCATCCAGTAGCTGAAGCTCCGACCGCAGGCGGTGTGGCTGAAGTCATCGCAGCGGATGATGTCCCGCGCCTTATCGACGGCCGAGCGGTCGAGGTTGGCGGCATCGGCGAGCCCCGCCATCCCGCGGCGTTGCCGGGCGAAGTCGGTCATGCAGCGCATCGCCTGCTCCTGCACGGCGGCGGGAGCTTCGAGCCTGCCCTGGTTGGGGCAGACCGACTCCGGCGCGATCAAGCGGCCAAGGTCCATCGCCCCGGCCGAGGGCGCTAGCGCGGCGCAGGCAAGCGCCGCGAGCACCAAACAGGCGGTTGCGATCTTGGGGCCCACCCATTTTGTGTCGCCATCTCACGGTCAATCCTTAGCCCGTCCCTTGCACCGGACACATGTATGAGATCTCGGCACAAATCGAAATCGGTGGCCAAGCCTTGTCCCCCGCCCGGGCTCAGCACCCAGGCCCGCCGCTCAGAGCCGACGCCCCTCCCCACCCCCACGCTGCCAAACTTCGACCGATGCGGCGCCTCGGCCACATCGCCTCGATCGCCCTGATCACCGCCGGTTTGGTGGTGATCGCCGATGTCGGGATCACCCTCGCCTACAAGGAGCCGCTCTCCTCGATCTACAGCTCGATCAAGCAGGAAGAAGCGGCGAGCCAGCTCAGCAGCCTCGAAGCCCAGTACCCGACCCGGGCCGATCGCCTCGCGATCGCCGGGGTGAGAGGGTCCAAGCGCCAGATCGAGGTCCTGGCGCGGCGCTTCGCCGCACAGGTCAGCACCGGCGAGGCGATCGGTCGGATCATCGCCCCCGCGATGGCCGGGTTGAACATGGTCGTCATCCAGGGCACCGACACCACCAGCCTTGAGAAGGGGCCCGGCCACTACCCCGAAACACCTTTCCCCGGCCAGGGCGGCACGGTCGCGATCGCCGGCCACCGCACCACCTACCTGGCGCCCTTCCGCCACATCGACTCGATGCGGCCCGGCGATCAGATCACCCTCGAGATGCCCTACGCCCACTTCATCTACCGGGTCCAGAGGACCGCCATCGTCGAACCGACCGATGTCGGGATCGTCAGGGCGGTCGGCTATGAGCGCCTCGTGCTGAGCGCCTGCAACCCGCTCTATAGCGCCGCCCAGCGCTACGTGGTCTTCGCCCGATTGGTGAACGAGCGGCTCGTGGGCGGGGCCTGAGAGCGAACAGCGGCACCCCGCAGCGGTCCGTTTGGGGCCCCAACCCCACGCGCGGCATCGCACCCGCCGCCCCGGGTCGGAGCCGGCCGTAGCGGCTTCCTCCCCCGCCAGCAGACCTGGCGCCTGCCTCGCGCGTGAAGATCGGTCCGCAGATCGCGACTGTCGAGGCCGCTCAGAGGCCCTGCCTGTCGAGTCGGAGTGTCGCACCAGTGCCACACTAAGGTCATGCCCAGGAAACGCCGCCGACACGCGATCACCGAGACCCCGCTCGTCCATGCAGCGCTGGACGAGCTGCGAGGCGAGCTCGGGAGTGACCGCATCGAGCTAGGTGAGCTGGTCGTACTCGGGGCTGATGCCAAGCTTGCGTCGTTGGGCGCCGAGCGGGAGGGCGGGGCGAACCTGCGCCGGCGACTTGCCAACCGCGTGCGCTCGGGCGAACTGGCGGTAAGCCGCGAGGCCGCCGAGCAGGTTCGCGCCTCAGGCTGGGCGCGGCGCTGAGCGTCGAGCTGCTGCTCGACAACTCAGCCTGGACAAGGCTGGATGAGGCCTCACTCCCCGCCCCACGAGCGGAGGAGATCGCCAACGCCCTCGAAGATGGTCGCCTTGCGACCTGCCTGCCGTTCCTACTGGAAGCCGGTTACTCCCCGCGTGGCGCCGACGAGCAGGCCAAACTTGCCGAGGAGTTGCTCGCGCTCCCGCAGATCCGGATCGACGAGGAGATCGAAAGGCGCGCGGTCGGCGCGCAAGCCCAACTGGCCCGCGCCGGGCACCACCGCCTGCCGCCGGTCGACCTCATCCTCGCCGCGATCGCCGACCGACAATACCTCGGCGTCCTGCACTACGACGCCGACTTTGACATCCTCGGCGCCAAGACCGAGCTGAGCTTCAAGAGCGTCTGGTTGGCGCCGCGCGGCAGACTCTGATCTGAGCTGGTCCAGGGCGCGGGGCCATTTCTCGGGAGCTCCGCCCCAGAGCGCTTGAGGCTGGAGCGACATCTGGCCCGATGGAGTAAGCCCCTCCTTCGATAGTCGTGGAGGTGAAACCGCAACACCGTTACCTGCGGAGTGTTGGTTGCAGGAGAGGCGCTGAATATTGGGGGTCGGTGCCAGTAGAAAAGCAGTAGAGCCCGTCAGCTCCTCACAGCCAGGTCCACTAAAAAAGGCAGGCGACATCATGCGTGAGGCACTTCTACGCGTTGGGGTAGTGCTGTGCGTTGTCCTCGGGTTCAGCTTTCCCGCTGTGGCCGCAGCCCAGCAATATCAGACTCCTCCCCGACACCACCTGAAAAATCCCCGGACGGTCCTGGTCAGTCGAGCCAACGGGCTCGGCGGGGCCGGCGCGAATGCCGAATCCAAGGCCGACTCGATTTCCGTCTATGGCCAGTGGGTCGTCTTTGACTCGGCTGCAACGAACCTGCCTGGCCCCAACAACGGAGTCAAAGAGGTCTATGAGCGAAACGTCGCGACGAATCAAACCGTTCTGGTCTCTCGGAACACTGCGGGGGCTCCCGCGAACGGGAATTCGTTCGGGGGTTCGGTCTCGGCGAACGGCAAATTCATCGCATTTGCCTCACTTGCGACAAATCTCGGCACCAACAATCAGAAAGAGAACATCTTTGTCCGAGATATGCAGACCGGCGAGACCGTACTCATCTCACGCAAGAGCGGCGTGTTTGGAGCGGAGGCAAACAGGAACTCCTTCGGCCCGACAATGTCGACCGACGGACGCTTCGTCAGCTTTTCCTCTACCGCCACCAACCTTGGCGCCACCAACGGGACGTCCAATGTCTATGTGCGTGACCTAGACAGAGAGAAGACAAACCTGGTTTCGCGTCAGAGCGGTGTGGGGGGCGCGCAGGCCAATGGGCGCTCCTGGGAGGCATCGATCTCCCCACATGGTCGCTACGTGGTCTTCATCTCAGACGCCACCAACCTCAGCCCGCAAGCAACCGCCACGCCGGCAACCGAAGAGATCTACGTGCGCGATCGCACCACGCACACGACGATGCTTGTCTCCCGGGCCAGCGGCCCGAGCGGGGCGCCGGCAAACGGCCCCTCGGGCGAGCCGAGTGTCTCGCTGGACGGGCGCCATGTCGTCTTCTCCTCGATGGCGACCAACTTGGTGCCAACACCAACCGCTGTACCTGGCGTGCGCGAGGTCTACCTGCGTGACCTGGATACCGGCGAAACCACCCTCCTCTCACGTGGCGCTGGGTCAAGCGGTGCGGCTGCGAACGGGGACTCAGGCGCACCGACGATCTCGGCCGACGGACGTTATGTGGCCTTCGCTTCGGCGGCGACCAATCTGACCCCGGCGGTTCTGCCGCCCACAGCTGCCCCGCTGCAAAATGTCTACGAGCGGGACCTATGGACCGGCAGCCTGGCCCTGGTATCGCGCGCGAGTGGCGCACTAGGAGCGCCTGCAAATGGGAACTCCGGCGACCCGGCTATCTCACCGGCGGGCCACTACGTGGCCTTTGACTCAGTCGCCACGAATCTGAGTCCGGCAGCACAGCCCGTGCTCAATGTCTACCGGCGTGGCGTGCTCAATCCGGGCGGGTTCCTGATCCCCTGACCTGCAAGGGGAGGTCAGGGTTCGGAGGGGTCGCTGCTGAGGCGACCCCTCCCGGGCGAGTGAGCCAGACCGGTTCCCGCGGAGATCGGCCCTGAAGTTCCCGACTGCGGGCAAGCCTCTGCATGTACATAATCTTGTACACCGCCAGGCAGGGCCAAGACCGTCCCGGTGCGCGAGCTGCGCAGCAACCTCGCAAGCCTGCTCAACGATGTCAGTGACCGCCGCGACCACGTGCTGGTCACGCGCAACGGGAAGTCCGCCGCCGCCCCAATCGACGAGTACGAGGCGCTGGAGGAGACCGCCGAGATCCTCTCCGACCCCGATGCCCTCTCCGCGCGCTGGAGGCGGGTGAGTGTCGCCACTTGCAGTGGCCCCGGCTTCGACGCTTGAAGTGGCCCCACCTCTTGCCGGTTATCGGTGACGTTGATTGTGCCTGATGCGCCGGGAGACCGTCACCGCGGAGCCGAGCCGTAGGCGAGGCGCAGCGGTGACGGTCTCGGCGTCGTGCGGCGGTCTCAGCCTCCCTCTTCCTGGCGCCGCGTTTCTCCAGCCCGTGGCGAAAGCGCCAGGACGCCTCGCCGGTCTCGATGATGTGGGCCTTGTGGGTGAGGCGGTCGACGACCGCCTTGGCCAGCCTGGGGTCGGCGAAGACCTTCGTCCACTCGCCGAAGGGGAGGTTGGTGGTGACGATCAGCGAGCCGCGCTCGTGGCGCTCGGAGAGGACCTGGAAGATCAGCTCCGCCGCCCCTTCGGGCAGGGCGAGGTAGCCGAGCTCATCCAAGACGACCAACTCGGTGCGGGCGTAGCGGCCGACCACCCGGCCCAGCTCGCGGCGGGACTCGGCTTCCTGCAGCTCGTTGGCGAGCCCGGCGAGGGTGGTGAAGCGCACCCGCCGTCCCTGCTGGCAGGCGCAGACCGCCAGCGCCGTCGCCAGCATCGTCTTCCCCGTACCCGACTCTCCGACGAAGATCACCGACTCCCGATCGTCGATCCAAGAGCCCTCCGCGAGTGCCGCGATCGTCGCCTGGGGAACCCTGGGGTTGTCATCGAAGCGGAACTCCTGCAGGCGCTTCATCACCGGGAAGCGGGCTTCGACCAAGCGTCGCCGTTCGCGGCGCTCGGAGCGCTCCTGGTGCTCGGCCTCAAGCAGGGCAGCGAGGTAGGCGAGCGGCGTCTGCTGCTCGCGGGTCGCCTCGGCGGCCATCGCCCGGAAGCGCGCCTTCACCGTCGGCAGCTTCAGCTCGGCGGCATGGGCCTCGATCAGCGCCTCCAGGGCGGCGGTCTTGGGGTTTGCCGGCTTCGCGCTCACCGCCCCGCCTCCCGCAGGCGGTCATAGCCGGAGAGGTCTTGAGGAGGCGGGGAGCCCACCCCCGCCAGGCGCTCCTCCAGCTCCAGGGCCGGCACCGCCGGGCGCTCGGCGCGCCGCGCCAGCAGCGCCACCGCCCGCCCGTCATGGGCGCCGGCGGCAAGCGCGCCGCTCACCGCCAGCTCGACCCGCGCTGAGCCGAGCTCGCGGCAGAGCAGCAGTACGTCGACCATCTGGCGGGCGGCCTCGGCGCGCCCGACCCGCTCGGAGATCGCGCCCCAGAGCCGATCGAAGCAGGGCGGCCAGTCGCCGCGGTCGCGCTCCTGGCGCAGCGCCAGCGAGCGCGCCAGGGCCCCCGGCTTGCGGGCCAAGAGGTCGAGGTAGTGCTCGAGCTGGGCCGAGCTGCCGTGTTTGCCGGCGAGGCGCTCGTGGGTGGCGATCACCTTGCCGTCGTGCCAGAAGGAGATCTCCCGCGCGCCGATCTTCGCCCGGACTCGCAGTCCGGCCAGGGCGGCGGGGACTGAGTAGCGGTTCTGGCGGACCGTGACCATCGCCTTCGAGTCGACCCGCGGCGTCGCCTCCTCGGCGCTGCAGTGCGCCTCGCGGGGGAGGTCGCCCAGCAGCGCCCGCTCCCGTGCCAGCATCTCCCCGACCGGCTCGGAGCGGCCGCGGATCGTGCGCTCGAGGTCAGACCAGCAGGCCTCCTCGAGGAGCTCGTTTAACTCCGCCAGCGATCCGACCTTGGGGACCGGGACCAGGTGACGGCGGCGAAAGCGGCCGACCTCGCCCTCGACGCCCCCCTTCTCGTGGGCGCCCCGCTTGCCGCTCAGGCAGAAGGAGGACTCGAAGCGATAGTGGGAGCGCAGGGCGACGAAGCGGTCGGACTCGGTGCGGCGGCGGCCCTTCAGCACCTTCGCCACGGCTGCCTTCAGGTTGTCGTAGCGGATCAGGTCAAAGACCCCGCCGAAGTACTCCAGGGCACAGACGTGGCCCTCCAGGAACGCCTGCTGGGTCTCAGACTCAAAGGCGATCGCGAAGGAGGCACCCGAGTGGCAGGCGCGCATCAGGAACAGGTGCACAACCCGGGGCTCGCCGCGCAGGATCACCTGCGCCTCGCCCCAGTCGACCTCGGCTTCGACGCCCGCCTCGGAGACGAGCGGCACGAAGGCCTCGACCTCGCCGATCTCGCGTCGCTTGGCGGCCACGTAGCGGCAGACCTGGCGCTCGGAGACCTCGGCGCCCTGCTCTGCGACCAGGCGCTGCCAGATCCGCCTCGCGGTATGGCGCTGCTTGCGCGGCGCCTCCTGGTCTGCCTTCAGCCATTCCTCGATCAGGGCCCGGAACGGGCCGAGCCTCGGCGCCGGGCGGCTCTGCGGCGCCCGCTTCGGTGGCGGCACCGCCGAGTCCAGTGCCTGGCGGACCGCCCGGCGGTGAACGCCGTGGCGCTTGGCCAGCGCCCTGATCGACAACCCCTCTCGCGCGTGATCGCGCCTGATCTGCTCGAACTGCTCCACTCTTGACACCCCTTTCGGACCTCCGCTTTGCGCTCGACAGGAGCGCTCAGCGTCAGTCGCGGTTCGGACAGAGGTGGGGCCAGTTCAAGCGTCCACAGTGGGGCCAATTGAGGCGTCTACACCCAGGCGGGCCTCGCCGAGATCGAGCGCGGGGAGACAATCACCCTCGCCGAGCTTCGTGGCGAGCTTGCCGACCGTCGGCCGACTGCCGACTGATCATTGGCCCGACTCGTCCTCGCCCGGCCAGCCCGTCGCGAGCTGCTTGAGCTGGGCTGGCCGCTGATCGACGCGATCGAGGACGCCCTGGGGCTTCTCGAGCCCGAGCCCCAGGCGGGCCATGCGCTCCGGGGAAGGCTCCGCGGCCTGTACTCGCTGCGGGTCGGCTCCAATCGGATCCTCTACCAGCTGACCGATGGCGGGCAGACGGTTCGAGTTGCCGCAATCCGCCACCGCTCCGTCGCCTACGGCAGCGACCCACGTTGAGGTCCGGCAGCTCAGGGGTACGGCTCCACGGAGTTCCCTGGGGCAACGAGTGGGGCACAACACGCCCCACGGATTCCAGCCGATTCAGCGTGGTTCCGAGTTCACGGGGACCGCTCTGGAATCGGCTCCACGTAGCTCAGGCGAAGTCCGGGACAATGCTCAATACCCAGCCGGGTGACGGACCACGAATCCGGCTGGGTATGGCGGTTCGGCGTGCCAGCGAGGGCCTGTCGTCCCCGCAGGATCGCCCACCGTGTCCCAGCGTAGTCCGGCGATCACCGCGTAGGCGTGTGTGGCGCTGGCGTAGATCGTGATCCAGCGGCCCGGCCCCGGTTCGCCGTAGCTCTCAAGCTGGCCCGACGTGAGCGGGTGGTCAAGGAGACCGGCGCCGAAGAGGGCGAAGCTGACCGCCCCCGAGCAGTCATAGCCCGGAGAGTAAAAGGACTGATGGCCACCTCCCCATATATATGGGGTCATCGAAATCGAGTTGGCGGCGGCGATCGCGCCCTTGACTGCCTGCGGGGCTTCCTTCGGGGCGGAAGCGATGCCGTTGACCAGGGTCGCCGTCGGGCCATTCGTTTCCTGGCTGGCGGCGAGCGGAGCTACCTTCCAGTCGGTATAGGTGACCTTGCAGCGGCCCTGCATGCGGTCGGCTTCGTTCAGGACTGCCTGCACGAACCACTCGGCCTGGTTGTGGGCGAAGAGGCCGGCGCGCAGGCTGCCGCGGGACCAGATCTCTCGCGCCAGGGTGGCCGCCGAGTCGGCCGGACTGGAATGGCTGATCGGCCCGTCGCCTTCGCCGTCGACGGCGTAGTGGCGCCACTCCCAGGATTCGAGGCCAAGCGGGCCGGCGCGGTCGAGTTCGCGCTTGTCCATCCCGCGGCCGAAGTTCGACTCAAGCCTGGCCACCGCGGCGAGCGCCCAGACGCCGCGCTGACCGAGGCCATAGCGGGCGGCAGCGCTCTCGAAGGCGCGCATGTATTCGGCCGGGATTTCGCGGTGCCAGGCTGGGGCCGCGCTGCAGCTCAGCACCTGCAACTGGGGGGCGGGCGAGGTCGCGCCGAGCGAGGGGCTCCCGACCGCGGGCGCATAGCAAGCGGCGTTGGCGAGCACCTCGGCGACGTACCACCCAGCGTGGTTGTAGGCGAAGATCGCGCCGTAGGTGTTCTGCGGCATCCCCGCCGCCTGCAGATAGCGGGCGGCCGTGAAGATCGCGTCTTCGGGGTTATTGGGGTTTGGGGCTCCCTGGCCGCTGGCGCTGACTCCGTAAATCGCCCAGGTCGAGGGCATGAACTGCATCCAACCCTCAGCGCCGGCGCTGGAGGGACCCAGATTGGTCCCGAAGCCGGTCTCGACCTCGTTGATCGCGGCCAGCACAGCTGGCCCCTGGGGGCCGAGGCCGTAGGCGGCGGCTGCCCGCTGATAGATCGGCACCAGGACCGGCGGCACCCCCATCGTCGCACAGGAAGAGGAGGGAATCATCGGGATCGAAAGGCTCTGAGCCGGGCTGGGCGCCACGGTTGCGCCCGCGCTCGGCGGCGAAGGCCTGCTGGGCTTCGCGGCGTGCTTCTTGTTTTCGTCCGCGGCGGTGCCCCCGCTGCTCGCATTCCTTCGCGGCTTGGCGGGGGGCCGCGGCGCTTCCAGGGGACTGCCTTTAACGACCGGTGCCGGAGTTGTCGTCGCGCTGGTCGTCGATGCGGGGGATTCGGCAGCCCTCGCACTCGGCACCCCGGCGATCACGCCGATCAGCGCGATGAGGAGAGTCTGGCGGAGGAGTCCGCACGTGCGGTTGGCACGTGGACTGACAGGCAAGCGGGTTGGAGTCTGCATCGTCGGTCTTGGTAATTCAGTCGTGGCTCTATATGTCGGAATGGGCCGCCGGCGACTTGAGCATCCGCGCCGCACCCAATTCTCCATGCCAGTCGCGTCGGCCCCTGCGCTGAGCGGTCAGGATAGCTTGGCGGCTGGCTTTCCTTAAACCCCAATCGGGGCAGCTTCTATCGCTTGCGTTCGCTCTCGGTAGGTTTGACACGCAGAACTCCGCGCTCGGAGGCGCCCCGGAGCACAGTGCTCGCGGGTTCTACCCGATCTGCCTCGGTTCTTGAGCCAGCCGGGAGATCGGAACGAGATCATTCGCCACCAGCCACTGATTAGGTCCGCCTAATAAGGCTGGCCTAATCAGTGCTAGGCTGCCCCCGACTCCCGCGCTTTTGCATTGACTCCTGCAGACGGCTGGCGAATGTCAGAGACGGCGACAAACACAAATACGGGCGGCTCGAAAGCGTCTGGGCTGGCTTCCCGGGGTAGCTTCCAAGTCTGGGTCGTGGTCGCGCTGGCCGTGGCAGTCGGAGGCGTGATCTTGGCCTGGCACTCCCATGGCGGGACGCCGGACCCGACCAATCCCGCCAATCACATGAGCCCTACCGAGGCGGTGATCAACAGCGCAATCCTGGTCTTCCGCGAGGGCCTGGAGACGATCCTGGTGCTCGCGGCGATCACCGCCAGCTTCCTCGGGGGCAATCAGGTCTACCGTAAGCCGGTCGCGATCGGCGGCAGCCTCGCCATCCTCGCCTCGATCGGGACCTGGTTTCTCGCGATCTGGTTCATCGGCATGTTTGGCGGCAGCGGCCTCAGCGTGCAGGCCGCCACCGGCATCCCCGCGATTCTCGTGCTCTTGGTGGTCATGAACTGGTTCTTTCATCGCGTCTACTGGACCGGCTGGATCTCCCACCACCACAAGCGCCGGCGCAAGCTCCTCTCCTCGGCGGGCGAGGTCAGCATGCGGGCCACGATCCTCGGCCTCGGGCTGCTCGGCTTCAGCTCGGTCTACCGGGAGGGCTTTGAGATCGTCATCTTCCTGCAGAACCTGCGGGTCAGCTTCGGCTCATCGGTGGTCTTGGAGGGCGTGGTGTTGGGGGCGCTTTTCACCGCGGCGGTCGGGGCGCTCACCTTCGGTCTGCACCAGCGACTCCCCTACAAGCGCCTCCTGATCATCACCGGGGCGATGCTCGTGGTCGTTTTGTTCGTGATGGTCGGCGAGGAGGTAAACGAGATGCAGCTTGCCGGCTGGATCCCGACGACCCCGATCCCCGGCCTCAATATCCCCGGCTGGGCGGGCACCTGGTTCTCGCTATTTCCCAATGTGCAGACCTTCGCCGCGCAAGGGGCGGCGATGGCGCTTGTGATCGGCTCCTACTTCGGCGCTCAGTACGTGCGGGTTTGGCGACCTCGGCGCAAGGGCCGAGCTGGGGCGCAGATCGCCGAGCGGCCGCCGCCCCAGCCGATCGGCCTGGCCGGGATGCGGGGGGCATCGCGGGCCGCCCACCCCGGGGGCCAGGCTGGCTGAGGGCGAGACCGGGGTTCCGTAGAGCATGCACCCCCACCCCACCTCCGCCCCCTACTTGATGACACGGTAGCGGAGGCGGGTGACGCCGTCGGATTCGACCACGCGCGTGCACTGGACGTTTGAGTTGATGCTCGAGGTTGGCGAAGAGGCGGACGCCGTCGCCGAGCAGGACGGGAACGAGGTTTACGTGGAACTCGTCGAGTAGGCCGGCTTTGAGGAACTGCTGGGCGACGTCCTCGGCGCTGGGCTGTTCGCTTCGGAAGTCTGAGCGGTAGCGTGTGGCGATGCCCTCCGCATGGCCGACGCTTTCCTATGAGGAGTGGAGCGCGACCTGCGACACGCTCCACGCCCACACCCAGGTCCTCGGCAAGCTGGCGGCTGCGCTCGCCCCACCCGAGCCACAGCTCCAGCACGCGGCGCTGCGCCTCACCGCGCGAGGCTGGGAGAGCGCCCCGCTACCGGCGCCAGACGGCTCGGGGGCTCTCGTCGTCGGGCTCGACTTACACAGCCATGAGGCGCTCGTCGAGCACAGCGAGGGGGGCGCTCGACGCGTCGCGCTCGCTCCTGATCGAGCGGTGGGCGAGGTCACGCGCGAGGTCCTAGACGCGGTCCGCGGTCTTGGCGGCGCCGTCGAGATCGACCCGAAGCCGCAAGAGGTCCCCTGGAGCGTGCCGCTCGACGAGGACAGCGAACACCGGCGCTATGACCCCGATCAGGTCGCCACCTACTTCGCCGCCGCGACCCGCGCGGCGCTCGTCCTCGCCGCGTTTCGGGCGCCGTATCGCGGCCGCTCGACGCCGGTCAACGCGTGGTGGGGCTCGTTTGACCTCGCGGTGAACCTGTTCTCCGGCCTGCCGGCCGAGCCGCCCTCAGATGACTTCATCATGCGCAACGCGATGGACGCGCAGGAGGTCGCGATCGGCTGGTGGCCCGGTGACCCGCGATCCGGCAAGGCGGCGTTCTATGCCTATGCGCACCCGGCGCCGGAGGGGTTTGCCGAGGCGGCGCTCTCCCCGGCGTCGGCGCGCTGGGATGCGGCGCTCGGCGAGTACATCCTTGATTGGGACGACGTCTGCGCCAGCCCCGACTCCCATGCGCTCGGGCTCGAGTTCGCCCGCTCGGCGTTCCGCCATGCTTGCGCGGTGTGCGGCTGGGATCCGCTGCTCCCCGCCAGCGCCGAGGGAACGCCGCCCCCCGTCGCCTGAGAGCCCTCGAGAAGGGCCCCTTGATCACGAGGCCCGTGACCTGGCAGGCTCAGTTTCCGCATGAGACCGGGCACCCGAGCGATGCGCTCCGCAGCGCTCGGGCTCTGTAGGTTCAGTTCGATAGGTGACCAAGGCAAGCCCGAACAAAAGGAGCCCGGTGGCAAAGCTGCGCTTCAACATCGCGATTTCACTTGACGGCTACGTGGCGGGCCCCGAGCAAAGCAGGGAGAACCCGATCGGGATAGGGGGCATGCATTTGCACGATTGGCTCTTCCCGCTCGCCACTTTTCACAAACTCCACGGCAAAGACGGCGGCGAGGTCAACGCCAGCACGCAGGTGGTCGAGGAATGCTTCGAGAACATCGGCGCGACGATCATGGGGCGCAACATGTTCGGCCCGCTCAGGGGCCCTTGGGGCGAGGATCCCTGGCAGGGCTGGTGGGGGGACAACCCTCCTTACCACAACCCGGTCTTCATCCTGACTCACCACTCTCGCGAGCCGCTGGAGATGAGAGGAGGGACCAGCTTCCACTTCATCACCGACGGCATCGAGAGCGCGCTCGAGCAGGCGAGGGAGGCAGCCGCCGGCAAAGACGTCGCACTCGCAGGCGGCGCCGGCGTCGCCCGTCAGTACCTCGCTGCCGGGCTGATCGACGAGATGGAGCTGCACCTCGCCCCGATCCTGCTCGGCGGCGGCGAGCGGTTACTCGATGGCACCGTCGCCGACTTAAAGCTCGAACAGCTCCGCGCGGTCGAGGCGCCCGGGGTCACGCACCTCAAATACCGCGTCGTGCGGTGAGGGCCCCAGCCTCCGCTGCGGGCGGCCAGCCGCATCGAGACAAGGCAACCTATCGATCACCAACCGAGGAGGACCGTGATGCGGAAGCTGATCTACTCGATGGGAGTCTCGCTTGACGGCTTCATCGCTGGGCCCGGCGGTGAGATCGACTGGTCGGTGCCCGACCCGGATCTACACCGGTTCCACAACTAGCAGATGCGCGAGATTGGTGCTCACCTTTGCGGACGGCGGCTCTACGAGGTGATGAGGTACTGGGAGACCGCGGAGCAGAACCCGTCGTCCTCCGAGTTCGAGCTCGAGTTCGCCCGCATCTGGAAGGAGTTGCCGAAGATCGTGTTCTCAAGGACCCTCGAGAGGGTCGAGGGCAACGCCAGGCTGCTCCGCGAGGATGTCGCCGCGGAGGTCATCGAGCTGAAGAAGCAACCAGGCAAGGACCTCACAGTCGGCGGTGCCGGCCTCGCCTCCGCCCTGATCGAGCTGGGCCTCATCGACGAGTACAGACTCTTCATCAGTCCGGTCATCCTGGGCGGGGGCACGACGTACTTGCCGGACCTCGAGGAGAGGATCGACCTCGAGCTGGTCGAGACACAGACCTTCGGCTCGCGCGTCATTTACGCTCGCTACCGGCGCCTGTAATGTCGAGCTACACTTCCGATAAAAGCTACAAGTCAGATAGTAATTACAGAATCGCTAAGTGCTACAATTCAGAAAGCAACTAGGAGTCCAGACAGGAGCACCGATGGCTGTAGCAGCACCGCCACGCCCGTTGACGATCACGATCAAGGACGCCGCCAAGAGGCTGGGTGTCCACGAGAACACGATCCGCAACTGGATCGATCGCCAGATCCTCGGCTCCTACCGTCTGCCGAGCGGACAGCGGCGACTGCCGATCTCAGAGGTCGATCGCATCGAGGAGGAGGTCTTCGGCGTCCCGACATCGCTTCCGGAAGTCGAGACGACCAAGGCGCCACGGGCCAACGCAGCCGAACCGCTCACCAGCAAGCTTCCCTAGTCTCGGGGCGGCCGGAGCGGTCGCCGTCAGTGGGCATATATTGGCCCGCTATGCCACTGATCGACCCCGCCGAGTACTACGTCGAGCGCGATGTCGAGCACTCTGCGCAGGGGGACATACACCGCGACCTTCCATTCATGGTGGCGACCGTGGCGGGAGAGGAGGCGCCGCCGCGGGGGGCGCGCAAGCGCCCAGACGAGGGGGAGGGCGACGTGGCGATCCGCGCTCCGCTGCTCGCGCCCGGGCTCGTCTGCAGCTACACATGCGGCTTCACGGCGCAGCCGCCGGGCCAGCGGGGCTACGCCCCATCCCTTCCGCCTCGTGGCACCGATCATGAGCCTCACCGCCCTGGAGGCGCTCGGCGTCAAGGCAAACGAGCTGCGCAAGCTGAAGGACTCCGGCTTTTTGCAGGGCCTTATGTACCTACCCCAGACCGACCGGCTGGGGCTCGATGAGCCGGCGGATGACGGTGAGTTCGGCGGCGACGCCGCTGCGCTTCTCTACAGGCCGACGCTCCTAACGCAGGCGCTCCTGGATCGGCGCGAGCGAGTTCATCGGCTCAGCGAGCCGGCTCAGCGCATTCTGATCGTCGCCCTGATGCAGAGCGTCTCGCCCAACCGCTTCGATCCGTTCGACGAGGCACTTCGGGCGCCCGACCTGTCCGACAGCTGGAACGCGTAGCGCTGTCCGCAGATTGTCTCTATTCAAAACCCTAGACCCAGTGGTGCATTTTTGCGGGACCGGCGCTTCGGGAAGCGGGAGCGGTCTATACAGGCAAGAGAAATCTGCCCTACATAGTGCCCTACATAGTGCCCTATGCTGGTTTCATGCGCAAGACGAGCGTCTATCTCGAAGATGCGCAGGCCGAGCGTCTGGCTCGCCTCTCGCGCGCGGAGGGCCGTCCCCAGTCGCAGATCATCCGCGAGGCGATCTCGAAGTACCAGCCGCACCCCCGCCGGGACCGAGACTTCGCCCTCACCGGCTGCGTCGAGGGCCACGGCGACTCGATCGCCGACCTCGACCTGGAGGAGCTGATGCGCGGCTTCGGCAAGTGACCCTGATCCTCGACGCGGCGCCACTCATCGCGCTCGCTGACAGCGCCGATCGCATGTTCGAGCCGGTCCGCCAGGCGCTTCAGGCCGAGGACGGCCCGCTCGTCATCCCGGCGCCGGTTAGTGCCCAGATCGACTACCTGCTGGGCGTGCGGCACGGCGAATTTGCCCGCCGTCGCTTCCTCGCCGACCTCGCGCAGGCCCGCTTTGAGGTCGCCTGCCTGGAGCGCGAGGAGTACGCGACGTTAGCGAGCCTCGACGCCGGCCACGCCGATCTCAGTCTTGGCCTGGCCGACTGTTCCATCGTGGTCCTCGCTGGGCGCTTGCGGACACGCCGCCTGCTCAGCTTCGACGAGCGCCACTTCCGGGCCGTAAGGCCGCTGCAGGGCGGAGCATTCGAGCTGCTGCCGGCCGACTCCTGAGCTGAGGGACTCGCCGCTGAGGGGGCGAGCGTGCATCGCTGTGGAAACGGTCGGCCAGGCTTGGAAGCCTCACCTGCAAACCTGCACCGACCGGGGTGAGCAAGTTCCTCGAGGACTACCGCGACCGCTTGGCAGTCCGCGGCACTTCCCTCAGCTTTCTTTCACATTTGCCTGTCAGCATTGGGCCATGCACCTACTGGTCGCCGACGATGAGGCGGCCGTGCGCGAGGCCCTTGCGCTCGTGCTCGACCTCAACGGATTCGAGGTGACAACCGTGACTGACGGCAGCGAGGCCATTCGCGCGCTCTCAGCGGAGAGTCCCGATGCGGTGATCCTCGACGTGCTGATGCCAGGCCTCGACGGCCTGGAGGTCTGTCGGCGGATCCGCGCCACCGGAAATCGCACCCCCGTGCTGATGCTCACCGCACGCGCCGAGGTGAGCGAGCGGGTCGCCGGCCTGGAGGCCGGCGCCGATGATTACCTGGTCAAGCCCTTTGCCCGCGAGGAGCTGATCGCCCGCCTGCGCGCCTTGCTGCGGCGCACCGGCTGGGAGGGAGATGAGCGGACCCTGCGCTTTGAGGACCTCGAGCTCGATCCGCTCGCCCACGAGACGCGCCGCGGCGGCCGTCTGCTCGCACTCACCCGTACCGAGTTCCTTTTGCTCGAAGTCCTGATGCGCCACCCGCGCCAGGTGCTGACCCGTGCAACGATCTTCGATCATGTCTGGGGCTATGACTTCGGACCCGCATCGAACTCGCTTGAGGTCTACGTCGGGTACCTGCGCCGCAAGACCGAGGCCGGCGGCGAGCCGCGCCTCGTGCATACCGTTCGGGGGGTCGGCTACGTGCTGAGGTCATCGGGCTGATGAGCTTCCGCCGCCGCATGGTCCTGCTCGCCGCCGGAGCGGTGGCGGCCGCCGTGGTGCTCGCCTCGGTCGTCGTCTACGTGGCCACCCGCAATGAGCTGATCGGGCAGATCGATGCCAGCCTGCGCCAGAAGCTGATCCCCGGCCAGCCGCAGTCTGTGCGGATCAAGAGCGTGACCATCGGCGCAGCCGCGCTCGCGAAGCTGCGCAGGGAAGGACGCCTGCCGCCCTCCATGCCGCCTACGGTGGGTCTCCCCAGAAGCGGCGCCACGGCGTTCGGGCGCTTCTCCGGCGGACCCGGATTGGCTCACGCCGACAAGAACTTGATCGGCAAGAACGTCGTGATCGAAGGCAAGGCCTCCACACAGCAGGCGCTGACCGCGAGGACCGCTGGCGCGGTCGCCTCAAGCCTCGTCCTACCACCCCAGAGGCTCGGCGGCGCCACCGGCTATGCCCAACTCTTTCAGGCGGACGGGAGGGTGCTGCGTCCCGAACGCTCGGGGCCGGTGCTGCTGCCGGTCAACGCTGCCACCCGCGCTGTTGCTGCGGGACGGCGCCCGGCGTTCTTTGCCGAAGCGACGGTCGACGGCACCCGGGTGCGGACGCTCACCAAACGGGCGCCGCAGGGTGGGGTCTGGCAGGTAGCCCTGCCGCTGAACGAGGTCGAGAGCACCCTCGCGCACCTGAAGCTGGTGCTTGCGATCGTCAGCCTGGGCGGAATCGCACTCGCCGCAGCGCTTGGGCTGCTCGTCTCGCGGGCGGCGCTGGTGCCCGTGCGCCGCCTGACCGGCGCCGCCGAACGCGTGGCGCGCACCCAGGACCTCGGCCATCGCATCGAGCTCGGCGGGGAAGACGAGCTGGCGCGCCTGGCGGCCAGCTTCAACACGATGCTTGCTGCGCTCGAGCGCTCCCAGCTCGCCCAGCGCCAGCTCGTCTCCGACGCTTCGCACGAGCTGCGCACACCGCTGACCAGCGTCGGCGCCAACCTCGACGCGCTTGCGATGGGCGACCGCCTCGACGCCGGCGAACGGGCTCGCGTGGTCGCCGCCGCACAGGCGCAGTTGCGCGAGCTGGCGGTGCTGGTCGGCGATCTGGTCGACCTCTCCAAGACCGAGGTCGAGGAGATCGAGGTCGAGTACGTTCGCCTCGATCTCGCCGCCGATGCGGCGCTCGAGCGTGCCCGCCTGCACTCACCGCGGACTCGCTTCATCCTCACCGCCGAGCCCTGCCTGGTGCGCGCCGCGCCGGCCCGCCTGGATCGGGCGATCGCCAACCTGCTCGACAACGCCATCAAGTGGGGGCCGGCGGCCGGGCCGGTCGAGGTCGAGGTCAGCGGCGGTCGCCTCGAGGTGCGCGACCACGGGCCCGGGATCGCCAGTGAGGACCTGTCGCGGGTGTTCGACCGCTTCTACCGAGCGCCAACCGCTCGCGGGAGGCCCGGCTCGGGTCTGGGCTTGGCGATCGTGCGCCAGGTTGCCGAGACGCACGGCGGCGCCGTGCATGCGGGCAACGATCCCGCTGGCGGCGCCCGGCTGACGCTCGAGCTTCCGCTGCTGGCGATGAGCGCCACAGAGAGTGCGGCCGCGCGGCTTGAGCCGAGCATCGCATCGCTCGACGTTCAGCAAATTCCTCGCCTCCTCTCATGAGATTCTCAGGTGAGTCCCAGATCATGTCGGGGTGTCGCCAACCCGCCGAGGAGCTCGACCTTCCCGCCGCCTGCGGCCCACTCTGCTCGCCGCGCTGAGCGCCGCAGCCCTCGGCCTTCTGCTCGCCGCCTGCGGTGGCTCCTCCTCGCCGGCGGCCAGCGCCACGGCCAGCGCCCAGGAAACCGCGGTGAAGTTCGCCCGCTGCCTGCGCGAACACGGGGTTAACGCCTCCACCCCGAGCGGTTCTTCGCAAAGCGGCCTGGTTAAAGTCACCGGCGCCGGCGGCCCGCAAGCCTTCGAAGCGGCGCAAATCGCGTGCAAACGCTACCGACCGGCCCCCCCGAAGTTCTCGCCGGCCGAACAGACAGCCCATACTGAAGCGGCGCTGAAATTCGCGAAATGCATGCGCAGCCACGGGGTCGACGTTCCCGACCCCAGTACCAGCGGTGGCGGCATAAAAATCAAAATCGGCGGTCCCGGCGGCGGGCCCAATCCCTCCAGCGCCACCTTCCAGGAGGCGCAGCGCGCCTGCCAGTCAGACCTCCCGTTTAAGGGGGGACCCAAGGGCGCGTTTACTACCGGAGGCCCGCCCCCTGGAGCACCAGCCAAGGGTGGCAAGGGACAGTTCGGCGTGGTAATGCGCGTCGGTGGCTGAGGGATCGCGCCTTGACCCGCCACCTGAGCCGGTGAGGAGCCTCAAGCGGACCGCTTCGAGCCGGCCAGCGCGGCGCCGGCGCTTCAGCGAGTTCCTCGCCTTCTCTCAGGAGGTTCTCAGCTGGAACTCAGATCATCTCGTCGGGTCAGCGACTCGAAAGCGAGCGCCGGGTTCCCGTCCTGCTCAGCTCGCCCTGCTCGCCGCCCCCCTTGCCCTGGCAGCCTGCGGGGGGGCGTCCTCGCCGGCCAAGTCAGCCGCCGCCGCGGCCACCGCCAGCGCCGATCACAACGCGCTGAAGTTTTCGAAATGCATGCGTAAGCACGGCATCGAAGACTTCCCCAATCCGGAAATCTCCGCAGAAGGCATCCGCTACAACGGCAACGGCCCCAAGAAAGTCGCTCCGCAGACGATCAAAGCCGCGCAGAGTACCTGCGAACGCTTCCAGGCAGGAGGCGGGGAACCCCCCCTCACCCCGCAGCAGAACGCCACCCGTGAAAAGGGCATCATCAGTTTGTTGAAGTGCCTTCGCGAGCACGGCGCCGGCGTCCACCTGGCGAGCTCGCCGGGCGGCGGCCTGCGGGGAGTAGAGAGCGACGGCGGTAGGGCTCCGAACCCCGAAAGCGCCGCAGTCAAGGCCTGCGAAGGCCTCTCCCCCGGCCCCCGCTCCGCCGGTGCCAGGGGACCGATACGCAGCCGCTCAAACCAAGCTGGGAAACCCGGAAAAGGCGGCGCCAACTCGGTAGAAACGGGTGGCTGAGCCGGTGGGTCAGCCAAGTCCTGAACGGCCGCAGGGAATCGCGGCCCTGGGCCCTGCGGAGCCCGGCGGCCCCGCTGGTGAGGATCGACCCAGGCGGCGTCGCAACCGGCTCCTGGCGACGACGGCGTTCTTGGTGGTCGGGATCGCGGTGGCCGCAGCTACAGCCCTGGCGCTTGATTCGGGCCCCGCCAGCCGCACCAGCCAGCGCACGGCGATCCCGCCGGGCGACACCACGACGACGGTCACCCGGCGCACCCTGGTCGAACACACCCAGGTCGACGGCACGCTCGGCTACGGCGGCACCTTTGAACTGTATGACCGTCTGGCGGGAACCTTCACCTGGCTGCCGGGGGTCGGCAAGGTGATCAGGCGCGGCGGGACTCTGTTTCGGATCGATGACCAGCCGGTGGTGTTGATGTACGGCACGCTGCCGGCCTACAGGACGTTGAAGATCGGCGTCAGCGACGGCCCCGACATCGCCGAGCTGAACGCCAACCTGGTGGCACTTGGCTTTGACCCCGACGGGGCGATCACCAACAGCGATGAATTCAGCGAAGCCACCGCCGAAGCGGTGCGTCGCTGGCAGAGCCACGAGGGATTGCCGGAAACCGGCAAGGTGGAACTCGGCCGGGTCGTCTTCGCGCCCGGGGCGCGGCGCGTCACCGCCGTGCACGTCTCGCTGGGCGAGGACCCCCCGGCCGCCTCGAAGGGCAAGCAACCCGCCGCCAAGAAGCCGGGCGATAAGGAGAAGGGCAGCAAGGAACCCGACGCCAAGAAGCCCGCAGCCGAAGGGAAGAAGTCAAAGGAACCCGACGCCAAGAAGCCGGGCGATGAAGGGGGAGGCGGGGAATCCGGCGCAGACAGCGCCGCGCCGGTCGCGGTGCTGGGCAGCACCTCCACCCGCCAGCTCGTGCAGCTGAAGGTGAAGGCGAGCCAGCAGCAACTGGCCCGAGTCGGCGAGTCGGTGCCGGTGACGCTGCCGAGCGGCAGCGTCGTCTACGGGCACATCACCAATGTGGGCACGGTTGCTGAAGCGGCTGAAAGCGGCAAGGGCGGCGCTGGAGAAGGCGGCGGTGGCGGTGAAGAAAGCGGTAGCGAAGAACCGACGATCGCGGTGACGCTGGCGCTCGACCATCCGGTGGCGCGCCTGGACAAGGCGCCGGTCACCGTCGAACTGGTGAAGAGCATCCGCCGCGGGGTTCTCGCGGTCTCAGCCGCCGCACTGGTGGCCACAGCCGGCGGTGGCTATGCGGTCGAGGCGCTCGAGGGCACTCAGCGCGTCGAGCTGGCGGTGACTCCCGGCATCTTCGTCGACGGTTACGTGCAGATCGAAGGCCCGGGTATCCGCGCCGGCCTGAAGGTGACTGAACCAAGAGAATGAGCGCCGGTCCGGTCCTCGAGCTGCGCGACGTGGTCAAACGCTACCCCGGCGGCGTCGAGGCGCTGAGCGAGGTCAGCTTGAGCGTCGAGGCAGGAGAGCTCTGCGCGATCGTGGGGCCATCGGGGTCTGGCAAGTCGACCCTGCTGCATATCATCGGCACCCTTGAGCGCGCGAGCAGCGGCCTCGTGCGGATTGCCGGCACGGACGTCTCCGACGTCTCCGACGGCCTGCTTGCGGCGCTTCGCGCCCGGCGGATCGGCTTCGTCTTCCAGCAGTTTCACCTGCTTGAGGCGCAGAGCGCGCTGGAGAACGTCGCCGGTGGTCTGCTCTACACGGGCACGCCCGCCCGCGAGCGCCGCCGGGCAGCCGCTGCGGCACTCGAGCAGGTCGGCCTTGCTCACCGCGCCACCCAGGCCGCGGCTCTCCTCTCCGGCGGCGAGCGCCAACGCGTCGCGATCGCACGGGCGCTGGTCAGCTCGCCGGCGATCGTCCTCGCCGACGAGCCGACCGGCAACCTCGACACGGCGAGCGGCGCTGAGATCCTCGATTTGCTGCGCGCCCTGAACGAGCAGGGCACAACGGTCCTGGTAATCACCCATGACCGGGAGATCGCCGCGACCCTGCCCAGACGGCTGGAGGTGCGCGACGGACGTCTGATCCACGACGAGCTCCAAGCGGTGCCGGTATGAGCGACGAGGCCCTCGGCGCAACCCCCGCGCGCAGCCGGCTGTTGCCGCTCGATGTCGTGCGAGTCGCCAGCGTCGGGTTGCGCACACGCCGCCTCCGCGTCGCGCTCTCGGCCCTGGGCGTGGCGATCGGCATCGCCGCGATGGTCGCGGTGCTCGGCATCTCCGAATCCAGCAAGGCGGGTCTGGTCGCCGAGCTCAACCAGCTCGGCACGAACCTGCTCACCGTAGCTCCCGGTCAGACCTTCTTCGGCCAGTCCGCAAAGCTCCCGGCCGCGGCGGATCGGGCGGTCCGCAACCTGAGCAGCGTGCGCGACGCGGCCGCGGTGACGGCCGTGTCCTCGGCGTCGGTTCGCCGCAACCCCTACATCGAAGCCGCCGAAACCGGTGGCATCGCGGTCGACGCCGCCGACCCGGCGCTGCTGGGGACGCTCAGCGGCAAGCTGGCGCGGGGGCGCTTCTTAGACGCCGCCAGTGAACGCTATCCAGTCGTCGTGCTCGGCGCGGTCGCCGCCCAGCGGCTCGGGGTCGATCGGCTGAGGGTGAGCGGACGGCAGGTACAGGTCTACCTGGGAGAAACCTGGTTCACGGTCGGCGGCATCCTCGCCCGGATGCCGCTCGCGCCCGAAATCGAACGCGCCGCGCTGATCGGCTACCCGGTCGCCCATCGGCTGTTCGGCACGGCACGTAACGCGAGCACCCTCTACGTGCGCGCCGACCCAGAACGGGTGCCCGAAGCGGCGGCGCTTTTGCCCGCCGCCGCGGACCCTCAGTACCCCGAACAGACCCAGGTCAGCCGACCCTCCGACGCCCTGCAGGCGCGGGCCGACGCGCAGGGCACGCTGACCGCCCTGTTCCTCGGGCTCGGCGCCGTGGCGCTCTTGGTGGGCGGGGTCGGAATCGCCAACGTGATGGTGATCTCCGTGCTCGAGCGCCGCTCGGAGATCGGCCTGCGCCGGGCGCTCGGTGCCACGCGGGCCCAGATCGGCGTGCAGTTCCTCGGCGAGTCCGTCCTTTTGTCCCTGCTCGGCGGAGGCACCGGGATCGCGCTGGGCGCCGCAGCCACGGCAGGCTATGCCTCCTCCCAGGGCTGGATCGTGGTCGTGCCGGTGCTCGCCGTGGCGGGCGGGATCGCGATCGCCTTGATGCTCGGCGCGCTCGCCGGCCTTTATCCGGCCGCGCGCGCCGCGCGGCTCGCGCCGGCGGCGGCCTTGCGGAGCGTGTAGGAATCGGCGCAGGTGGCAGCTCGTGTCGGTCGCCCCAGAGAACCCCGCCCTGGCATCGCCTCGGCGCGCTGAAACACCGTCACTGGCCGGCGCGCCACAGCGGTCCCTCGGCCGCGGCAATCGTCAATCGATCTCGACGTCAAAGTCCCACGAGACGATTGGCCGCCCACCCTCGGGTGCCCAGGCCAGGCCTCCATCGCCGATCGGCAGCACGTCGTGCACTCTCAGCGACACGGTCTGACCGGGCAAGACCTGCCGGGGTGGTGCGCCACCGCCGATTGCCCTCACGCGAGGATGGCGAACGTGTCCGAAATCGTCGATCAAGGTAAACGCGGATGGACTGAGTGGGATCGCGCTGGACGCGGCGGCAAACGTGACGATGAACGTGCACGAGCTCGTCGCGGGGACCGGGAAGCGGCCCTCCTCCGGCACGCTCGGACCGACGGCCGTAGCCAGCACTCGTCCGCCCCCAAGGTGAACCGCGACAGTGGCGCCCTGAATCGCCAGCGCCGGGTGGGCGCGGCTCGCCCTGACCACCCGGCCCACGGGAAGCTTCGCCTTCGGCAGCCAACTTGGGATCCCCCCATACCTCCTGGCAGCCGAGGCACGGCCGGCGCCCGAGGCGCGATGTCCGCTCAGCAAGACGCCGACCAGCGCGGCAACCAGCACCAAGGCCAAGGTGCCGGCCGCGACCCGAGCGCCGCGGCGGGGGTCGAGCCCGAAGACCCGAGCGCCGCCCTGAGAGGCTGTCGCCGGCGGCGCAGGCTCGGCAGGGGGCGCCGCGATCGGCACTCGCTGCCCGCTAGCGATCCGCTTGGCCGGGGAGGACAGGTTCAGCGACCTCCGTGTCCGTGCCAGTTGTGATGTGCGTAGGGGCCGTCGGGGTTGTTGAACACGTCGCGTCCGAACGGCGCGAGCCCTGGCTGGGCCGCGTAGCCGATGTGGCCCTCCCCGTCGAGGCCCGGCGAGGCGTGCGGCGACGTTGAAGAGGTCCTCCATCGTGCGCAGCCAGCTGTAGTGGTTGTAGTAGACGTTGCTGACGGTGCCCGGCTTGATGTAGGGGCTGATCAGCACGCTGCCGGTGTCGCCGCCGCCGGTGGTCGGGTCGGTGGCGTCGATACAGCGGGTCGGTCGCCGGCGTCCGCGCGCCGAGCGTGATCCCGCTGACCGCGCCCGGTCGTCTCGAGCGGTTCGCCGGAGGCGTCCACGAGCGTGAACGAGCCGGTGTCCACGAAGCCGCCGCTCTGGTTCGGAGCGGTCGCGGTGGTCGGCGTGTCGGTGACCTGGCCGACGAACGCGCCGGCCGGGATGCCGGTGCCGGTCACCGTGCGGCCCGTCGTCGGTCGCGACGATCGAGTTGTCGGCGATCGTCGAGCTGCCGCTCGGGCGCCGTCGCTCTGGCGTCCGTGCGCGGCACCGGGGACGTGGCTCGCCGCCGCCGAGGAGGCAGGTGCCGGCCGGCTGCGACGGGACCGTCTGGGCGACGCAGTTGCTCGGGCGGTCGATGTAGGCGTTGTCGCCCGGGCCCGGGTACAGCTCTTCGCCGCGTTCGTTCGTTGGCCAGCGGCGTGTTCGGGCCGGTCGGCTCCCAGTGGACGCGTGTGGCCGAACAGCGTCTCGCCGGCCGAGTCGTCGTCGATCGAGGTCGCCGCGTCGGGCGCGCACGATCGTCGAGTTGGCGAAGCTGTTGCCGGTGTAGGTGAACGGCGGGAACGCCTCGTCGAAGGTGATGTCGATCAGGCCGCCGTCCTTGAACGCCGGCGATGCCTCGATCTCGGGGATCACGTGCTCGAGGAACAGGTCGGCCGAGTACAGGCCGCCGGTGTAGTTGACCGGTGCGTTCGGCGTGTTCGGGTCCGAGAAGCCGCCCGAGAGGTTGTTGCCGTGGCAGACGGCGTCGTGACCGTCGCTGCAGTTGTTCGGCGAGATCCAGCTGAACGCCGGCGTCGTCGCCGCGCTCTGCAGGTCGTGGTAGAGGCCGTCGGTCGGGTCGAACAGGTTGGCGATGTGCTTCGAGTTGCAGTCGCCCGACTGCAGGATCGACTCAAACCACGGGAACGGGAAGTGCTTGGGCACGTACTGGTCGGTGCGCGTTGGCGCTGCCCGGGTTCGGGCTGCGCGGTGCTGCCGGTCGGCGCCCGGCGTGGCGTACGGGGCGCCGCAGTACTGCGTGCCGGCGTCGTGCGCGCGGCCCGCTGGCGTCGGGGTTGCCGAGGTCCTGGGCGTAGCCCTTCCAGCTCACGTGGGCGGCGTCGAGCTGGTTGAACAGCGTCGGCACGCTCGCCGGGTAGACGCAGCCGTTCGAGCCGGCCGCGGCGTTCGGGCCCGCGGCTGAGGCCATCTGGCCGTAGTTCGGGTTGGTCGCGCAGCGAGCCCGGACGTGTCGACGGTGCCGGAGAACTTGTCGTAGTAGGGGCAGTCGGCCTGCGTGTCGGGCTGCGTCGCCTGGCCGCTGACCAGCGAGATGTAGTTGTCGAGGCTGAAGTGGCCGGTGCCGTAGTAGTTCTTCAGCAGCACGCCCTGCGAGGGCAGCGTCTGCCACAGGTAGGTGTTGTTGTTCAGGCCCGTGAAGGTCGCGTCGTAGGACTTGTTCTCGAGGATGATCAGCCAGACGTGCTTGATCTTGCCCGGCTGGATCCCGAGTCCGTCCCGGCTCGCCAGGTAGGTTCCGGAGGAAGAGGCGCTCGCCGAGACGATCGGTACGGCAGCCGCCGCTGCGGCGACCGCGACCGCGAGGGTCAGCAGAGCGCCGCGGCGCCGGCGCGGCGGGCGCGATGTCGGCACCGACTTGCGACGATGGAGGAGGCTTGCAATACGGCCTGGCGGACTAGCGTTCCTCACGAGTTCTCATCTCCTTCGCGGACTGGTGTGTGGGACACGAGCATCTGACTCCAGCGGGCGCGAGAGGTATCCGGCTTGTGATCCAGCTGTGAACACCTTGAGAACGGTTGACCCGCTGTCCCGGGGTTGGCGACGGACTCGACCTCGTCGACCCACGCGCTGCGCGGGCTCGCGGCCCGCCCCGGGCGCGGACCTACCGCAGCATTTGTTGTTGATGCCCTCCCGAGCCCCGCCGCCGCCCCAGGGACCACCACCAGCACCGCGTCCCCCGCCCTTACCCCCGGAGCCCCCGCATGACCCGCCCCACTGCGCCGGCTCTCGCTACCGTTCCCCTTCCGACGCCGGCACCCCCAATTGCTTGCAGACGTGACGCGCCAACCGATGGTCGATCTCCCGGTGCCTTGGCACCGTCGAGCGCGCCCAGCTCGGCCCGACCCAGCGCGTGTGGTTGCCGCCCTCGTCGAGCTTGCGGCAGCCATGCGCCCGCAGATGCTGCTCCAATGTCCGCCGCTTCACGCGACCTTCAGGTGCAACAGCTCGCGCTCGCGCTCGTCCCCGGCCTCAACCGGCCCGGGGGAGAGCATGAGCGCCAGAGCGTCGAGGACGTTCTCCCGGGCTTCCTCCCGGCCGCGGCCCTGGCTGAGCACGCCGGGGACCGCAGGGATCGAGGCGACGATCCAGCCGTCCTCGCCCTCCTCGTAAACGATCGTCAGGTCCATCGTTTCGCTCATGGCGCGAGTGTAGCGCCGACCTTTTTGGATTCTGCGGAACAGGCTCACCCCCCTGTAAGCCTCCAGCCGCCAAAATTCTCCCCCCACTCGCCCCGGATCTCACTACCCCCCACGAGCCCCGCCCTCGCGCCCCGACTCTCGCCAACGCCTTCGCGGCTCACGTCCTTCGGACCCTCCCCGGGCGCCACGTCCCCGGCAACCGCCGCCGCTCGGATTGCCGCATCCTGCTCGGCGACCGCCACGCCCGGCATCTGCCGCGAGGGCGGGGCTCGCAGCGGGTCCGGCCCCCGACTCCCATACCGCGTCGCGGTCACCGGCGCGACCAGCTCGCGACAGTGCGAAGCGACCCTGAGCGCCTCCGGCGCGAGTGGGTTGACGGCGAGCGCGGATCCACCTGGACCCCGCACGGTAGGCAGGGCTCGCACAGGCGCATAATCGGAGTGCCGCGCTGACCACGAGTGAAGGAGCCTGACCATGCGCCTTGCAGTTCTCGGGATGGGAAGGATGGGCCATGCAGTTGCCGAGCGCTTGCTCGGCGGCGACCATGACGTCACCGTTTGGAACCGGACGCCCCACAAGGCCGACGAGCTCATTGCCAAGGGTGCCCGAGAAGCGGCCACTCCTGCCGAGGCTGCGAAGCAAGCCGAGGCGACCTTCACCTCGCTCGCGGACGACGCCGCGGTGCAGGCCGTCGTCACCGGGCAGGACGGAGTGGCTGTCGGCCTCGGCGACGGCGCTCTGATCGACCTGAGCACCGTCTCGCCAAAGACCACCGCGGCGCTCGTCGATGCGGTTGGGGGGCGCCTGCTCGCCTCGCCGATCCTCGGCGCCCCGAGCGCTGTCCTCTCGGGCGAGGCCGCCTACCTGATCGGCGGTCCCCGCGAGCTCTATGACCGGCTTCAGGCGGCCTACGACGTGCTCGCCGACAAAGGGCGCCGCTTCTACGTCGGCGAGGACGCGGGCGTGGCGACCACGCTCAAGCTGCTCTCCAATTACCTGCTCATGTCCGGCATCGCCGCCCTCGCCGAGACCGTGGCGACGGCCCAGGCGGTCGGGCTGCCCGACGAGCTGATCCGCGACTACCTCGGCCAGTTGCCACTCCTCGCCCCGGCGCTGCGCAACCGGCTCGACGACATCGTCTCGGGCGATCACCGCGGCTGGTTCTCGACGACGCTTGGCGCGAAGGATGTGCGGCTGGCCGAGGACCTCGCTCGCTCGCACGACCTGACGCTGCCGCTCGCCGCTGCGGTGAAGCGGCGCTTCGAGGAGGCGGCGGCCCAAGGCTGGGCGGACGCCGACATCGGCGCGGTCGTGGAGCTGCTCAGAAAGCACGACTGAGGTTCACCCAGGCCAGAGAAGGCGATCGGCTCGGTGTCGTGACCTTCCCGGCCGGGACGAGGAATTGGCAGGTCCGCGAATTCGTAAAAAGGGATCGTGACGACCCCGCTGAGCACGAGATGAGCCCACCTGCGCGCCCGATCGCTCCCGCAGCCCGCTCCCGCCTGCCCAAGAGCAGCGCCCCCAACCCGGGCTCAATCCCTGGCTCAGCGGGCTTCGGCGCCGGCCAAGCCGAGATCACCGGGTTCGCCTGACCCGACGCCCCTAGCTCGGCCAGGTGGCGATGACCGCCGCGGTCCTCGGCCGTACTGCCAGATCAAACCCGCTCCCGCGATCCGTTCGCCTCGTCTTTGAGTCCGGCCGCCCTGTCGCGCACGTAGCGCGAGATCTCGGCATCCACCACGAGGCCCTCCTCTTGGGTGGATCGGCTTGACAATCCACTGCTGTACTGCCATTGTAAGTACAAGTCAATTTTGAAGGACGACCGACTCCAGATCCGCGTCGACCCGGCAGCCAAGGCCCTACTAGAACGTGCCGCCGCGGCGACCCACCTGAACGTCTCCGCGTTCGTCGTTCAATCCGCCGCAGCCCGAGCTGAAGAGATCCTGGCCGAGCGCTCGAGCATCCGGCTCTCGCCGGCAGCGTCCGCTGCGTTCAGCGAGGCGCTCGAGCGGCCTGGCGAGGTCAACGACCGGCTCGCGCAGGCGCTAAGTCGCAAGCGCTCGTTTAACTGGCTTGACTGATCTCCGCCGTCCGGCGCTGCTTGACCCGCGGCGTCACAATCGTCTGCGGTTCGATAGCGGCGAACCCGTGCGGGACGACTGGCTACGTCGATACGCCTCCCAGAACCGCCGCCGGGACACCGCGGCCACCTGGGTCATCGCCGATGCCAGCGACGTCGTGGTCGCATATGCGAGCGTCGCAATGACTGGTATAGACCGCTCGGCGGCACCCGACGCGCTCGCCATGCGCGCACCAGACCCCGTGCCCGCTCTGCTGCTTGGCCGGCTCGCGGTCGATCGCCGCTACGCCAACCTCGGGATCGGCACCTCGCTGACGGCACACGTGCTCGCCACCGCCGTCGAGCTGAACGAGAAGGCAGCATGCCGCGGCGTGGTGGTCACAGCCCTGAACGCCCGTACCCGTCAGTGGTGGGAACGCCTCGGGTGTCGTCCATTCGACCCCGCCGATCCAGACCAACTCGACCTCTACCTCCTCACCTCGGAGATCGAGGCGACGCTCCGAGGCGGCCGCTAACAACCCGGCGCGCTGCCAATCCGACGGGGCGACGTCAGACACCGCGCCCGAAACCTCGGGTCGGCGCATTGCAAGACTGGGCCGCGCTGACCCTAAACGCCCGTGCGGCCACGGACGCAGGACTCTGCCGGTCGGGGCGCTGATCGGTGAGGTGCTGCTGCACGCCTGAGGCGGCCACGTCGGCGTCGCTGCACTTTCACGATCTGAGCGGCAGCCTCCCTGAGCCCGCGGTTTAAGCCGAATCGAGCGCCGTAGCGCCTGCGCGAGTTGGGAGGTTGATGCTGTCGGCCCAGTCCTTTAGGAAGACCTCGGTGGCGGCGACGTCAAGAGGGCGGGCGAAGAGGAAGCCCTGCCCGTGGTCGCAATCCTCTTCGCGGAGCAGGGACAGCTCGTGCTGTTGCTCGATGCCCTCGGCAAAGGTCTGAATCGAGAGTGACTTTCCGAGCTGCACGAGGGAACGGATCAGCGTCTCGCCCTCGTGGTAGCGACTCATCCCCGTGATGAAGGATTGGTCTATCTTCAGCGCATCGACGGGGAACCGTTGCAGGTGGGCGAGCGATGAGTAGCCGGTGCCAAAGTCATCGACAGCTATCCGCACCCCGAGCGCCTTGATCGCGGTGAGCCGGATGGCGGTCTCCTCGATGTTCCGCATCAGCGCTGTCTCGGTGATCTCGATCGTCAGGGCTGCGGGATCCAGGCCGCTCTCATCGAGGGCTGCTTCGATGTCGGCTGTGATCTGATCGGTGTCGAGTTGGCGTGCGGAGACGTTGACGGCCATGCTGATCGGATACCCAGCCGCTCGCCAGGCGGCACCCTGAGCACAGGCCTGCTCCAGAACCCATTTACCGATCTCGGTGATCAGCCCCGACTCCTCGAGCAGCGGGATGAACCCTTCGGGCTGCACGACACCCCTGCTCGGGTGATTCCAACGGATCAGGGCCTCCACTCCCGTCGGGCTCATGTCGCTCAAGTCAATCGTTGGCTGATAGGCAAGGAAGAACTCTTCTTTCTCGAGAGCTTCGCGTAGGTCCATCTCGAGTTCCATGCGGTTCTGGATGACTTCCTGCATGCCGCTCTCGAACACTGCGTAGCGATGCTTACCGTCCCACTTGGCCCGGTACATCGCGATGTCCGCCTCGCGCAGGAGCTCCTCGGCCGTGGTTCGCTCTCCAATCGCAATCCCGACGCTCGCCCTGACGTTTACGCGGCTCCGCCTGTCTGCTCCGAGCTTAAACGGCTGCTCCAGTGCTTCCAGCAGGCGCTCGGCGATGAGCTCGGGGCCCGCCGCCAGGGAGAGCTCCTCAGAGATCACCACGAACTCGTCGCCGCCAAGGCGCCCCAGCGCATCGGAGTCGCGAATCACGCCTTCGAGGCGGGCTGCCACCGCTTGCAACAGTTCATCGCCGACGCTGTGGCCAAGGGTGTCGTTGATGTCCTTGAAATTGTCGAGGTCGATGAACAGCGCGGCCACCGGTGTCTGGTTACGGCGCGCGCGGGCGAGGATCTGCTCGACCCGGTCGAGGATCAAGGTGCGGTTGGGGAGGCCGGTCAGGGCATCGTGTGTCGCGAGGAAGGAGAGCTCCTCCTCGCGGCGGCGGAGCTCCTCGTCGGTGCGGTGGCGCTCGCTCTCAAAGCACTCGCACATCCGCAGCAGGCTGAACTCGAGGCTCAGCTGCAGGATGCTGAGGCCCTCCGAGAGCGCCTCCGGCGAGACATCCAGCTCGATGGCGCTCTCCTTGATCACCTCGGCCATCACGTTGCGCCACCAAAAGCAGCGCCAAGTCACCTCGTCAAGCGTGGCCGCGCGGTGGACGGCCAGCTCGCCGAAGATCTCCCAGGTTTCCCGGCCGGCCTCGATCGCCACCTCCATGCCCTCTCCCGCGATCCAGCGGGCCACCGCGATCGTCGAGTTGCGGCTGATCCGCTCGAAGCTGTCCTGGACCACCGCGTCGACCTCGTGCTCAGGCCCCACGGTCCGCTCGATGGTCAGCTTGAGCACCTCCTCGGCGCGTGCCTTCAGCGCCTCGCCGAGACGGCGGAGGTCATCCCCCCCAGCCTGCCCGACCGACGCCGACGGCGGCGCCGGCGCTGCTATCGGATCCTCTGCAGAATTCGAACCCATAGCTTTCATCTCACTTCAACAAATCGGCGCCTCGGATCAACTTCTTGAGAGGTGGGCAAAAAGCCTCGAACAGACGACGGCCGAGCGCGCGCTCAGGCAGCGAGCTCAGGGGAAATGCAGCGTTTCCGGCGTCCTTGAAGGAAGCTGAAAGCGACCAAGGAGCCTCCGTCATTGCCCTCCCGGTGGATGATCGTGTAGTGATTGGACCGACCGAGATTGCCCGACCTGCGGTAGTAGAAGACGTAGTGGTGCTCGGGTCCGGAGTTGGCCTTCCACCAGACCATCTGATTGTGGGCGTCGCGCTGACTGAAGAGTTCGTCGAGCAGGAGCCTGACGTAGATCCCCACCGCTTCATCGCAGACGAGAAACAGGGCACCGGTCGGTTTCAAGACGCGGTGCAGATCCTCGAGTGGGGCCGCGATCCAGTCCATGTAGGCCCGCACACCGCCGTGCCAGCGATCCTCAGAGGAGCTCGCTTTAACTCCATCTGCCCAGCTGCCCTCGTGGATCCAGCCGGAAAAGACGGGCGGGTCCAGGTAGGCGAGGTCGACCGATTCGGTTGGGATACTTCGAAGCAGACGAAGATCGTCTTCACCGCGATAGCGGCCCGTTTCAAGGCCATTCGGATCCACAACCGCGGATTCGACCATCCAGCGCGCATTCTTTAAGGGCTGCACGGGAAATTGCCGGTCAGGCCTACCTCTTTCCGCGGCCCTCCGCAGCACCGCCCCCGGTCCGCTGCCGTCTTGTCGGCTCGAATGGACTTCCGCGCTCCTGAGCGGTGGCGACCCTGGACCCCTAAAGACTGCGCGCAAAGCGCCGATGCCATTAGTGAATGACGGCACCGGCTAAAAGGCAGGATCTCCTGCGGACCCCGGGACGCTCAGAGGCACGGGCGGTTGGCGCCTTGATGCTAGCTGCGAGCGGATTGGTGGTCCTCTCACTCGTCCTGCCCCACCCAGCCGGGGGCGATACCCGAGCTCTGACCGCGATCGCCGCGGCGATGTTCGGCACCGGCCTGCTCTACCTGGGCTTCGCCAGCCGGTTTCCGATTGTCGTGACCCATCTTGTCCTCGCCAGCGCCGCGGCGCTGACCGGCCTGCTGTTCTATGAGAGCGGGATCGCCGCCGGCCAATATGGGGCGATCTTCGTCTGGGCAATGCTGATCGGCGCCTACTACTTTCCGCGCAAGGTCGCGGTCGCACATCTCCTCTGGCTTCTGGGCGTCTACGCAGTGACCCTGGCTGCGGTGGAAAGCTCGGGCGGATACTCACCTTTGGCCCGCTGGCTCTTCACCGCCGTATCGCTTTCAGTGGTGACGGTCCTGACCTGCGCCATCGTCGCCCGGCGTGCGAGGGCCGACTTGCGGGCACGGCGCTTCTTTGACCTCTCTCAGGACATGCTCTGCACGGCGAACATGGACGGATACTTGATCGAGCTGAACTCCGCTTGGGAGCGAAGCCTCGGCTACTCCGACGATCAGCTGCGGTCCTCCCCTTTCGTCGACCTCGTTCATCCCGATGACCGCGAGCGAACCCTCGCCCAGGCCGCCGGTTTGTTCGAGGGGAACGGGACGATTGGCTTCGAGAACCGCTTTCTCGCCAAGGACGGCTCCTGGCACTGGCTGCGGTGGAGCTCGACCCTGGACTCAGACGAGTCGCTGATCTATGCCCGGGCAACCGACGTGACCGAGCTAAAGCAGGTCGAGTCCGAACGCGAGGATCTCCTGATCGAAGTCGAGCTCCTCGCGCGCAGCGATCCCCTTACCGGCCTGCCGAACCGCCGCGCGATCGGCGAACAGCTACCCCGAGAGATGGCCCGCGCGCGCCGCGGCGAGACGCCGCTTTGCCTGGCGATCATCGACCTCGACCATTTCAAGGCCTATAACGATGGCCGAGGCCACCTCGCCGGCGATGCTGTGCTCCGCGCCTGCGCGGTCGCCTGGGACTCCAAGCTGAGGGGAGAAGACACAATCGTTCGCTACGGCGGCGAGGAGTTCCTGGTCGTGCTCCCGGACTGCACGCTCGAGAACGCCGCGGAGATCGTCGAGCGCCTGCGAACCGCGACTCCGGACGATCAGACGTGCTCGGCCGGGCTCGCTTGCTGGGACTCCGCCGAGACGATGGACGATCTGCTCGAACGCGCCGACTCCGCTCTCTATAGGGCCAAGCGAGAAGGCCGCGATCGCCTCGTCTATGAGGTGTAACTCCAGCTTTCGCTCGAAGTTTTTAGAGTGTATGTTCGGAGACGGTCGCTGGGGAAGCCCGCTCGGGCTGTCCTGGGCGAGCATGGCTTCACGAGGGAAGCTGCTCGATGTCCCCGGTTCCGTGGCGGATCACTGCCAGGCAAGAGGCAGATCAAGCTGCTTCGGATGCCGATCAGACAGCTGCAGATCAGGACTAGACAGCCTCCGACTCCGACCAGAGCATGTCCGACCTCGACCAGGCCGTGGCGGAAGCCGAGCGGCAAGTCTCCGATCGCGACCAGGAGGTCGCGGACCGGGAGTTCAGCGCCCGTTCATCGAACGATCCGAAGCGGGGCGTGTCTATGAGAATGCGCAGACCGAGCCCGGCGACAGGTGCACCTTGCCCGGGCCGCGACGCCGACTGGATCAGATCGGCGTGGAGCGACAAGAGCTCCGCGGGAGTCGACCGGTCGCCAGCCGGCCAATCGGACCCCGCTTTTTGGAGGCTATGAAGATGGCGGGGCCACAGTCACGGCAGAACGACGATGCCGGTGGCTTTTAGCCCGAAGGGGCGTTGGTACAAGCGGCCTTGGCGTCAGGCTCTTCGACCGCGCGGAGTGTCTACTGAGGACTCGCGAATGACGTCGACTGAGCAAGGAATAGATCTGCTCAGGCTCGTGCGGGATTTTGCGCAAGCGAAACTTTTGTGTAGATCAAAGCGCATCAGACCCTCGCAAACGCGAAGCGGGAGCAATCAGTCGAGATCGAACGCGGCCACGATTGCTTCCCTGAGAGCCGGCTCTTGTCTGCCGAGAAGGACGCCGATCTGCTCTCCCACGGCAGCTGTGGGAATGGTGGTGATGTTGTCGCAACTGACGACCGAGGGCTCCGTGAGGCCGTTGGTAGCATCGACACCTACCTCGCTGGAGAGGCCGCGGATGGTTGTGGTGATCGGCGCGACGGTCACCGTCCTGAGATGCGGCCGTACAAGCTCACGCGTGAGGATCAACACAGGCCGCGCCTTGTCGAGCTGTGCAACGTGGATGGCCCGCATCAAGCCAGGTCACGCGGCAGGCCCACCGCGTACTCGGCGAGCCCTGCGAACCCTGGGTCCGGACCAGTGTGGGCGAGGATCCGGGCATCGCGTTCTGCGAGGTCACGCCGGCGCTCGCGCTCAAGCGCCCGGGTTACAACAGCCGCCCGGCTGCGCTCGGTGCCGGAATCGACGATCTCATCAACGAAGTCGACAATCTCGTCTGGGAGTCGAACTGCGATCTGCTTGCTCATCCCATAATGGTAGCAAAACGGTAGCAACCACATCCGCTCACCTCTCACGCGAAGCAGAGCGAGAAGATAGCGAGCTTTCTTCGCTGCAACTGACGCTGCCCATGGCGTAAACGTCTGCGAGTTCCAGGCTCGCCGAGTGTCCTTATTTCGCTGGCGACACTTCGAAGATTCAAGGTAGGGTCGGCGGGAGGCGCCTGAGCCGTGCGGCGCATGATGGCCCGACTGGCCTGGTCTCCTCCCGCCGCCTCATCGAACCGGGCGTGCGGTTCTCCCGCACCCGGCTCACCGACTTCCTTCACCGGCGGTATTCGGTGTCGTCTGCTCCACGGCCGGCCCGGTCGTGGCGCGACGACGGTTCCATTGAGGTTGATCAGGCCCGATTTGATCGGGTGAGCGGTGGACCACCGTCCACCACCCGTAGTCCCGACCCCGCTCGTGGCGGTGGGCCACAAACAAAGGCGAGACGCCCGAGCGCATAGGTCCTGATCTTCACCAGGTGACGGGCGGTGTTCGCGTAGCGGAAATAGCCCGACCAGCCGCGCAGGAACCGGTTGAGGTCCTCCACGACCGCCTCGATATCGACGAGCAGCCTCGGGAGCCAACCGGACGCACGGAGTCGAGGCCGATCTCGCGCCGCTCGCCGAGGGCATGCGGCCAAGCCGAGTCGATCATTTTTTCATGCTTGCGGTCGCCGACGTATGGGTCGTTCCGCTGGCGGTTGCCGCGGTGAGGGTGATGGTGGCGCCGTTGCTGGGGGTATAGGTGAACTGAGCAGTCGATTCGGCAGGGCCGGTGGCTGAAATCGTCAGGGTGCCGCCCGTGATCGTGCCGGCCGTAGACGTGACTGAGACCGTATACCCCGCTCCGATCCCCGTCACGGTGTTGCCCGAGCTGTCGGTGACGCTGACGTTCGCCTTGAAGTTGCCGCCGCTCCCGAGCCCGGTGCCAGTGCAGGTGAAAAGGCAGGGCGAACTGAGCGTGCCGCTGCTCGTCGCGTGGGACCAGGCAAGGTTCGAGGCGCTGCCGGGGCTGACGGTCACCGCCAGGCCGCTGCCGTTGGTGATCGAGCCGTCGCTGACGATAATCGATGCTGCTCCAGCGCTGTAGAGCTTCATCACGCCGTTGTCGGCGCCGGAGACCGAGGCGATGCCGCTGGCGAAGCTGATCGCGGTCGCCGTGCCGAAGCTGGTCGCGGTGCCGCTGGAGTTTGAGACCGTCGGCACGTTGGCGTTGGGGCTGTTGGCCGCTCCTTCAAAGGTCAGGTTCTGCGAACCCGTGATGCCGTTGCCGTAGGTGTCCTCGGCGGTGATCGTCAAGTTGTCGGCGGCGCCTGCGCTCGGCGTCGTGGTCGCCGCGGCCAGCGAGAGGCTCGCCGCCGAGCCCGGGCCGACCGTCACCGCCAGGCCGCTGCCGTTGGTGATCGAGCCTTCGGCGACCGTGATCGCGGCGGCTTCGGCCTTGTAGAGCTTCATCACGCCGTTGCTTGTGCCGGAGACCGAGGCGATCCCGCTGGCGAAGCTGATCGCGGTCGCCGTGCCGAAGCTGGTCACGGTGCCCGAGCTGTTGGTCACGGTCGGGTGGTTGGTGCCGATCGTGGCGGCGCCGCCGAAGGTCAGGCTGTGCGATCCGGCGTAGGTGGTCACGGTGTTGCCGTAGGTGTCCTCGGCGGTGATCGTCAAGTTGTCGGCGGCGCCTGCGCTCGGCGTCGTGGTCGCCGCGGCCAGCGAGAGGCTCGCCGCCGAGCCCGGGCCGACCGTCACCGCCAGGCCGCTGCCGTTGGTGATCGAGCCTTCGGCGACCGTGATCGCGGCGGCTTCGGCCTTGTAGAGCTTCATCACGCCGTTGCTTGTGCCGGAGACCGAGGCGATCCCGCTGGCGAAGCTGATCGCGGTCGCCGTGCCGAAGCTGGTCACGGTGCCCGAGCTGTTGGTCACGGTCGGGTGGTTGGTGCCGATCGTGGCGGCGCCGCCGAAGGTCAGGCTGTGCGATCCGGCGTAGGTGGTCACGGTGTTGCCGTAGGTGTCCTCGGCGGTGATCGTCAAGTTGTCGGCGGCGCCTGCGCTCGGCGTCGTGGTCGCCGCGGCCAGCGAGAGGCTCGCCGCCGAGCCCGGGCCGACCGTCACCGCCAGGCCGCTGCCGTTGGTGATCGAGCCTTCGGCGACCGTGATCGCGGCGGCTTCGGCCTTGTAGAGCTTCATCACGCCGTTGCTTGTGCCGGAGACCGAGGCGATCCCGCTGGCGAAGCTGATCGCGGTCGCCGTGCCGAAGCTGGTCACGGTGCCCGAGCTGTTGGTCACGGTCGGGTGGTTGGTGCCGATCGTGGCGGCGCCGCCGAAGGTCAGGCTGTGCGATCCGGCGTAGGTGGTCACGGTGTTGCCGTAGGTGTCCTCGGCGGTGATCGTCAAGTTGTCGGCGGCGCCTGCGCTCGGCGTCGTGGTCGCCGCGGCCAGCGAGAGGCTCGCCGCCGAGCCCGGGCCGACCGTCACCGCCAGGCCGCTGCCGTTGGTGATCGAGCCTTCGGCGACCGTGATCGCGGCGGCTTCGGCCTTGTAGAGCTTCATCACGCCGTTGCTTGTGCCGGAGACCGAGGCGATCCCGCTGGCGAAGCTGATCGCGGTCGCCGTGCCGAAGCTGGTCACGGTGCCCGAGCTGTTGGTCACGGTCGGGTGGTTGGTGCCGATCGTGGCGGCGCCGCCGAAGGTCAGGCTGTGCGATCCGGCGTAGGTGGTCACGGTGTTGCCGTAGGTGTCCTCGGCGGTGATCGTCAAGTTGTCGGCGGCGCCTGCGCTCGGCGTCGTGGTCGCCGCGGCCAGCGAGAGGCTCGCCGCCGAGCCCGGGCCGACCGTCACCGCCAGGCCGCTGCCGTTGGTGATCGAGCCTTCGGCGACCGTGATCGCGGCGGCTTCGGCCTTGTAGAGCTTCATCACGCCGTTGCTTGTGCCGGAGACCGAGGCGATCCCGCTGGCGAAGCTGATCGCGGTCGCCGTGCCGAAGCTGGTCACGGTGCCCGAGCTGTTGGTCACGGTCGGGTGGTTGGTGCCGATCGTGGCGGCGCCGCCGAAGGTCAGGCTGTGCGAGCCGGCGTAGGTGGTCACGGTGTTGCCGTAGGTGTCCTCGGCGGTGATCGTCAAGTTGTCGGCGGCGCCTGCGCTCGGCGTCGTGGTCGATACATTGAGAAGAAATTTGGTGGCCGGCCCGAAGCTGACTCGAGCCGATTCGCTCGCGCTCGTCGCCGTCAACGAGTGCCACTTAGCCGTGACCGTGTATTCATGCGTGCCGACCGAGACGCCGCTGTCGGTGCAGCTCGTCGCCTGAGAGGGCGAGGAAGAACTCGGGCATTTACCAGCCGGTTCGCCGCCATCGCGGCTCACGTAATAGGTGACCGTCCCCGGATCCGGCGGCGTCACGGCTGTCCAGCTGAGTTCGACGGTACCGGCCCCCGGCGTCGCGGAGGAGATCGTCGGCGCCGCGATAGTCCCGACCCTCGCCGAGGCGTTCCCCGTGCCGGTGGCCGTCCAGTAGGCCAAAGCTCCCGCTACCAGGCAAAGCGCCACCGCGGCGGCCACTGCGACGCTCCGGAGGCCGATGCGCAGAGCTGCCTTCATGAGTGCGCGCTGCCGGTGAAGCTCAGCGGAAACGTGGCGTTCATGCAGGCGTCTTGGTCGACCGGGAGGTCGAGGAGCTGGATGGTCGGCGCAGCCACGCCCTGTGCCGGCAGCGTCACCGAGCCGTTCGCCCCGATCAGAACCGGGGCCGCGCTGGACGCACTCGACTGGGTGATGCTGATGTTGGAGGAGCTCTTGCAGGCCGCAAGGCCATTCGTCACCGCAACCGCCACGCTGGTCACGTAGATCGAGGCGTCGTTCGGGTTGCTGAGCGTTAGGGGGATCGAGACGGGTCCAGCCCCCGGATAGAGCGGCCGAATGACGCCCGGGCTGATCGAGAAGCTCTCGCCACTCACCTGCGGTTCCACGTTCCCTTCGACCGACCAGGTGTAGGAAGCGGGGCGGCTCGACTTGCCTTTGCGGGTCGCTCTGACGCGGAAGGTATGCCTTCCTTCGGTGAGCGGCCCGGGATAGCGCTTCGGGCTACGGCATGCCCTGTACTTCGACCCGTCCAGTGAGCACAGGAACCTGACGCCGTGCCGGTGGTCCTTGAAGCGGAATCTTGCCGATGCCTTCTTGCTGTGCTTGGCGGGCTTTCCCGCGATCGACGGCGCCGCCACCAGCGGCTTGCTGTCCGCGCGCTCCCCCGCCGCGTAGACCGCATAGGCCCAGTAACCAACCACCGCGAGGCCGCCGAGCAATAGCAGGCATGTCTTCAGCATTGCACTCTGGGTTGTCCTGATCTGGCGAGTGAACATCGTCATCCCCGATCCCGAGCGTGGAGACGGGTCGAGTGCCGGCGGTTGGGCGGAACCGCCCCGTTTTTGGCGAGGCCACGTCATAACGAGGCAGTTGCGCCTCCAACCGGTATTTGCTATTCGCTCGTCAGATTCAAGGTCAGCGTGGCTCCTTGACAGGCGTTCTGGCTGACTCCCGTTTCGTTCATCGTGATCGTCCCCTGCGCGGTGATCGGGTTGCCGTTCCCGCTGGGGACACTCTGATTTACGACGACTTCGGGCATCGTGAAGTCCGGGTTGCCCCCAGTGACCACGGTGCTGCAGCTGGAGTGACCAGAGTCAGGTGTGATGCTAGTCAGGTGGATTTTGCCGACGTACTCCTTGCCTGGTGAGGGGTTATCGACCGTGAAGGTGACCGGCGAGGAGGTGTTCGGGTAGAGCGCGCTTGTCACCGTGCCGTGGATCGTGACGTTCGAGCTGCTACCTACGGTAGCCGTGGCGGTCCCGCTACCCTGACTTGTGAAGTAGGCAAGCGCGACGCCCGCAACGGCCAGAACGGCTAGGGCGCTAAGTGAAACTAGCTTCTTCTTCTTGCTGAACCTGCGCATCGGACGGCGCTCCTTGGTTGAGTGATTCGCTTGAGCCCGGTGCTTTCGTGCTATCTGCCCCTAAATCGCCAGGCGATACGACAAAAGTCCATTGGCCATGATTTGGCTCTCTATCGGCGCGCTTCGGCGGGGACGTGAGCTATCTCTTGCAAGATCGACTCGACATTCGCTGGCTCGGGCCGAACAACCGCGCACCCTTGCCGCATAAGGAATACGCCTTGTCTCGACAGGCAGCCCGACAGGTCGAGCAGGCGCCCGGCCCTCTCCCCGCGAGGCCGAGACGGAGCGGGGTTCAGGAGTTCCCTGAGTGCGCTTCCACCGTCCGCTCCAGGCGACAGCATCCAGCGGATGATGCTGCCCTTAGCTGTCGACTGGCCGACGATCGCCTCATTGGCAACCGCCGCCGGCACGCTTGTGCTCGCCATTGCGACGTTCTCCTCAGTGCGCTTTGGGCAGCGCTCGACGCGTCTCGCGGAGCGCTCGACGGCGATCGCCGAGCGGGCTCTGCTGCTTGGCCTGCGGCCCGTGCTCGTTCCTTCGCGCGTGACAGATCCACCCGAGATGGTCCGCTTCGGGGAGGGGCGGATGGTGAGGGTCGAGGGCGGCTTGGCCGCTGCCGAGCGCGACGGCGAGAGCTACTACTTCGTGATCCCGCTTCGCAACGTCGGCAACGGTCTCGCGGTTCTCCAAGCCTGGCGCTTTGCCGCGCGGCGCCCAGAGATAGACACCCCGCACGCCGAGCCGACGGAGCACCGCCCCCAGACACGCGATCTGTACGTGCCAGCCGGCGACACTGGCTTCTGGCAGGGGGCGATACGTGAGCCCGGAGATCCCTTCCGCGAGGGCCTTGACGAGGCGTTCGCGGCCGGTGGGACCCTGACCGTCGATCTACTCTACGGTGACCATGAGGGTGGCCAGTTGACGATCAGCCGCTTCATCCTGACGCGCGAGGAAGATGGCCATTGGCGCCCCGGTGCGGTCCGCCACTGGCCGCTGGAAGGCGACGACCCACGCCGGCGCTGACGGCAAGCACAGGCACGCAATGGGCAGCTCCGAAGCACTGGTTCAGCCACTCATGGGCTGGGGCAACACGCCCCCCCAACCGCTCGGCCGGCGCTTTCCGCGTCGGGAAAAGAGCCGGCGGCATCGAAGGTTGCTATTGCTACCGGCGAGAAGCGGAACCACATCTGAGAATCAGGAGGTAAGCGATGGCCGGTGAGGTCTCATTCTTCGAGCTCGGGGTCAAGGATCCGGGCCCAGCCCGTGAGTTCTATGGCGAGTTGTTCGGATGGCAGATGGAGCCCGGTCCCGCGGGCGCGGAGCACGGCTTCCAGATCAAGACCGCGAACCTCAAGGGTGGGTTACACGGTGGCGATCAGGGCGCGGGGCCATATCTCTTCTTCAAGGTCGATGACATCCAGGCCGCCGCTGAGCGAGTCCGGGAGCTCGGCGGCGAGGCCGAGTTCAACGCGCATTCCGGAACCGGCCCCTCGGGGACGTTCGCCTTCTGCCGCGACAACCAGGGCTCGAGCTTCGGCCTTCACCAGCCGCCCTCCTGAGTGGCGCGCGCCTCGCCTGAGTGCCGCACGCGAGGCCGATCGGGAGCATCCGAGCCGATCGGCTCAACCCTTCGCCCGAGAACCGGCAAGCCGGGCGGGCTCCTTGACGATCAGTAGGACGCCGGCGCCGGTAGGCGCGAGCGCCTGGCTCACCCCGAGGTCGCTATCGGCGAACAGACGGAGGTCGCGCACCTCGTCTGCGTGCGAGAGGACATTGTCGATGGCGAGTAGCCCGCCGACCTTCAGCACGCGGATCAGATCGAGCCAGTAGCCGGCGTACGCTGAACGTTCGGCATCGAGGAAGATCATGTCCCAGCTCGCGTCTGAGGAGCCCTGGAGCGCGTCGGCTGCGTCTTCTGTGCGTAGTTCGACGAACTGGTCGAGCTTCACGTCACCCAGATGCTCGCGAGCCTGAGCGGTGCGGGTGGAATCGACATCGACGCTGACCACATGCCCTTCGATACTCCTCGCGGCGTCCGCCAGCCACAGAGTGGAGTAGCCGTTGGATGTGCCCAGCTCCAGCAGCCTGCGGGCGCCCGCTGCGCGCACGAGCAGGGCGAGAAGCTGCGCCGTGTCGGGCTCGACGTTGCGCAGGCGATCGAGCCGGTCCGGCTGCGCACTGTCGTGTACGCGCCCGCGCTCGTGGAGAGCGGCGATGTATCGCGACAGTCTTTCGTCCACCCGGCCTTGCTTCCATTTCGTCAGTGGTTAAGCTGGTGATGCATGGTAACTGACGCCTACGTCACTGGTCAAACCACTGACGCGGAATTTAGCTTTCGAAGCGATCGCCTCGCGCTCGATTTCGCCGCGACGCTCATGTTCAGAGAACCACCTGAGCAATCACGCGAGCTAATCACCGACCCGCAGACGCTTGCCCGCTGGGCGAGTGCGGCGGGCCTCCTTGATGCGGCCCCGCCTAACTTTCTAGCGGGCTCGCATGGCCGCGCGATCGAGGTCCGCGAAGCCGTATACCGAGTCGCGCGGGCGCTAATCGGCGGCGATGCGCTGCCCGCGGAGGGCATCGCAATCTTGAACCGCCATGCCGCAAAGAAGCCGGTCGGATTCGTGCTGACCGCAGACGGCGCCCTCCGTCGCACCGGATCACTCGACCAGGTAGTCGCATTTCTGGCGCGCGATGGCATCGAGCTGTTTGGTGGACCCGATGCAACACGGATCAACCAGTGTGCGCGAACCGGCTGCACGCGCCTCTTCGTCGACCGTACGCGCGGACATACCCGCGTTTGGTGTGGGATGAGCTCGTGCGGTAACCGCGTCAACGCCGCGGCTTATCGAAGCCGCCGCGCACGAGGCTCCTAACGACCTCGCAGTCGGAGATCGAGCAGGAGGAACTGCGGAGCGCCGGCGACGCACGGGGAGCGCGCTGCCCAGCGGCTCACAGCGCCCCACCTGCGTCGCCTGAACTGGACTCGACCATCTTCGCGGCGTCGAGGGGGATGGAGGCCGTCATCTGCGATTGGGGACACAGCACAACTGCGCGGAACCGGTCGCGAGCAGGCTTCCTTCGGTGTCCCAGACCTTGCCGTCGACGGCCATCAGACCGTGCTCGGCGACGATGCACTCGTGGTCGATCAGCAACCACTCACAGGCCGGGTTGAACTGGTGAAACCAGGCGCTCGTGTCAAGGTTTGGCGCCAGATACTCCCAACTGCGGTAGCGCTGGTAGGCCGCCGGGAAGCCAAAGGTGTCGAGTAGGATCAGCCCGCGTGCGGCGTCGAGGAACGGATCCTCAAAGCATGCCGTCGGCTGAAAGCGCACCCACTCGCGGATCACCGGCGCCGAGGCATCCTCCGTGGTGCCCTGGTCGACTGGTCGCCGCTCGAGGTTGTCCCAGAAGCTGAAGGCGGGCCGGGTTGGCCGTAGCTCTTGGTAGGTCTTCAGGGCCGCGGGGAGCGGGACCGCGGGTGCCCGCAAATGCTGGTCGCTGTAACCGGGCCCGTCGGCAGCCGTCTTCACCAGTGCCTGGAGGATTGGCTTGCGCCCCTGGGTCATCTCGACGGCCAGCGATTCGGTGCGGCGACCCTGCTTGAGTGCGCTCACATCGAGCTGGACAGCTTCGAAGGCCGGGGAGTTCAGGAAGTGGCAATAAAAGCTCCGCGGCTGCCGGATCTGAGCGACCATGCCGGCGGCCCGCAAGGCGAAGGTAGCGAGATAGCCGCCGTTTGGGCCCCAGATCTCCCAGTCCTTGGACAGCTGCGCGACATAGCGGCCCTCCTCTCCGTCGACGCGCGTCGCCTGCTCAAGATCCGAAATGCTCTGGGTCATCGGCTATCGGTGCTCCGCAAGTGCTCGTCGAGGAAGGCCCGGCTCAGATGGTGCTGGGAGATCTGCTCGATCAACGAAAGTCAACGAGCCCGCGCTTGGAGTTGACCCTACGTCGCACTTGCAAGCAGGCGCGAGCACCGAGTCGAGGTCGCTCTCAACCGGCCTCGGCGGGCGTCAAAACGATCACCGGGATGACGCGCTCGGTCTGCTGCTCGTAATCGGCGAACTGCGGAACGCGCTCGGCCTGCGTGCGATAGAGGCGCTCACGTTCTTCGCCCATCGCCTCGCTGGCGACGACATCGACCGTGTCGGCCCCGACCTCGATCGTGACGTTGGGCTGGGCTTTCAGATTGTGGTACCAGTCGGGATTCGTCGGCGCGCCGGCCTTTGAGGCAAACACGACGTATCGCCCGTCGTCGCTCATGTAGGCGAGCGGGTTGATTCGCTTTTTGCCGGATTTCGCTCCAGTGTGGTGCAAGAGCAGCAGCGGTTTGCCGTCAAACATGCCGCCAACGCGTCCTTGGTTGGCGTGGAACTCCTCGATGATCTGGGCGTTGAAGTCTGCGGGCGAGGTGGACATCGTGCTCCCTCGGAGTTTGTGGACAGGGCGGTCGCTGAATGCTGGCTCAAGTCTATGAGCAGGACGGCCTTTTCCGCGCCGCTGAGCGCCATGTGCAGGTATCGAGGTGGGCTTTGATGCGCCTGCCGAGTCAGACGATCGACGATCGTCCCGAGCGCGACGACGCGCCCGCCGGTCGCCAAAGAAGATCGCCCTCGGCCAGCGAACCCCGTCGAAGCGGGGATGGCTCAGCCAGGGCAATGCCCTTCCTGGACCACGCAAGCGTGCAGAGAACCCGGGCGTCCGACGGGATCATCGACGCCGTGGCGGGCGCGCTGAGTTGCGATCGCTGCTACGCGCTGCCCGCCCGCAGGGTGAGCAATCCGCGGCGCTGAGCCGGGGGCGACTGCGAGGCGTGGCCGCCCTACTCGACCGGCACCTTGAGCGCGTCCCAATCGGACTGGCTGACGAACTTGGTCAGCTTCGTCCCCTCATTCTCGGCACGCAGGGCGTAGCGGACGTTGATCTTGCCATTCTTGCCCTCCCGCTCGTAGGTCGTCTTGCGCACCTGCGAGTCCGGGATGCTGACCTTCTCTCGCAGCTTCACGTCATAGAATTCGATCGTCATTGGATCCATCCTCTCCTGCCGGGTCAACCCCGGCGGTCTCGGGTGCAGTTCGCGCCCCGCCTCCCAGGCGCATGCGTCTTGCTCACGATAGGGAGCCCCTCAGACGCCGCTGCGCCCGCCGCTATTGAGGACGCCCCAGGGGCAGCGCGGCCTGGGCCGCGTGGTCGAGAAGCCGGCCCGCCAAGGAAACTCTTCGACTCGCATTTGAGCAGGCCTGACTGCCAGCCTCAACCCCACTTTTTGCCCGCAGTTTGCGGGATCGACAGCCAACCGCCCCTGGCGCTCGCCGGCGCCCCGGTCTATGGTCGCACCTGCGACTGGGAGAGACAGGCTCCGCGGAAGCCAAGCGGGGGACCATCTCGAAGGTGGCGCGACGAGCTTCTCGCGCGAAGGCTACGCGCAAGGCAGGCGACGAGCGTCATCCCCGGTCGCTTTTCGCGATCGCGAGCGTGTCGACTGAGGTGTCTCACGCTCCCCCTTCCCACGACGACCGGACGCGGTCACAGGAAACCGGCTGCGGTCGGCCCGGGCCACCTCTGGGCAAGGCTCCGATTGACGAGTGAACCGGGTTAGTCTGGTTGCGCCACGATCCGGATGTACGGGCGCGGTTCCTTCCAGCCGTCCGGATATGTCTGTTTGGCCTCGTCGTTGGAGACCGAGCCCGCGATGATCACCTCGTTGCCCTGCTTCCAGTTGACCGGCGTCGCGACCTTGTGCTTGGCGGTGAGCTGGAGCGAGTCGATCACGCGCAGCACCTCGTCGAAGTTGCGGCCGGTCGTCATCGGGTAGACGAGGATCAGCTTCACCTTCTTGTCGGGGCCGATGACGAAAACGTTTCGCACCGTCTGATTGTCGGCCGGAGTGCGCTCAAGCGGGTCGCCCGAGGTGCTTGCGGGCAGCATGTCGTAGAGCTTTGAGACGTTGAAGTCGGCGTCACCGATGATCGGGTAGTTCGGTGCCTGGCCCTGGGTGTCCTCGATGTCACGCGCCCACCGCTCGTGGTCTGTCGTGGCGTCAACAGAGAGGCCGATGATCTTCACGCCCCGGCGGTCGAACTCCGGCTTGGCCTTGGCCATGTAGCCGAGCTCGGTCGTGCAGACCGGGGTGAAGTCCTTGGGGTGGGAGAACAACACGGCCCACGAATCGCCGATCCAGTCGTGGAAGCCGATGTGACCCTCCGTCGTCTCGGCCTCGAAATCCGGTGCGGTGTCGCCAATCTTCAGTGACATATAGCCTGCTCCTCTCTCACGCAACCGCTTGGTGGAGGCGAGACTATAAGGGGCCGGTCGCGCAGCCCCGTCGAGAGGTTGTCCAGCGGCTCATTGAGCCCGCCCCTTTACGCTCCAAACCAGATTTGACAACAGCGGGCGCTACGGTGTCGGGGATGGCGGATTTCGAGAGTCCTGCGGATATGAAGTTCAACCGGGGGCTGATCGCCGATCCCGAGGCATTTGCCCGCGATGCGGATGCCGCGTCTTGGTTGTTCCTATGCGGCGAGGATTTTGCCGCGATCGAAGGTGGGATGTCCTACGCCAGTGTCCAAGCGGCGGTCGCAGATTCGGCCAACATCGTCTCCGATCCGCCCCAGGTGCTCGACATGGATCTGGCCCGCCGGCAGGTGGCAACGCTCGACAAACTGCCTCGGCCGACCCTCGTGACGTGTCGGACTGGCCCGCGCTCCTCCGCCCTGGTCTACCTCTATGCCGGCCTCAGAGCTGGCGCGACGGCTGAGGAAGTGCTGGCAGGTGCCGAAAAGGACGAAGCGCCCTTCACCCGCTCCGATGATCTCAAGGCGTGGGTCGTGCAAGGTCTTGCGGAACTCTCCTGAGTAGCGTCCCCGGACCGCGGACGCGAGGCATGCTGGGCCCGAGGGCTCAGCGGCCGAACCAGCGGGCGCGGCGGCTTGAGCCGAAATGCTGCTTATCGGCGGCGAGCGCGTCGGAGGGCTCGCCGAAGGAGCCGGTCGGCTTCGGCCCGGAGAGGAAGTCCACCTCCACGCGACCGACACGCCCGGCGCCGAACTCGATGTAGCAGATACCTCGCCCGTCGTAGGCGCCCGGCTGCTCGGTGCCGCGCATCCGCGAGATCAGCGAGGCGGCGACGACGCGTGCCGCTCCCTCGGCGAATACCCCCGCCTTCGGCGCCCCGACGGTAGCGACGTCGCCGACCGCGTAGACGCCCGGAAACCGCGTCTCGAGCGTCCTCGAGTTCACCGGCACATAGCCGTCCTCGGTCATGCCGCTCTCGATCACCACGTCGGGAGCGCGGTGCTTGGGGACGCCGAGGAAGAGGTCATAGGGCATCTCGCTGCTGTCGTCGAGCACCGCCACACAACGTGCCGGGTCGAGCGAGCTCACGCGGCGGCCCGGGACGAACCTTATGTCGCGCTCGGCGAAGGCGGCCTCCAGGGCGCGCGAGGTGTCGGGTGAGGGCGGGACCGGACTGCCCAACGGCAGGACGAAGGAGATCTCGCAATCGCCGCGGACGCCGCGCGTCGACAGATAGTCGTGCAGCAGCAGCGCGGCCTCGCTCGGGGCTGGGGGGCACTTGAACGGCGCACCGCAGACGCCGATCAGAGCCCGACCTTCGGTGAACGTGGGGAGCAGCTCGCCCAGCCGCTGCGCGCCGGGCACGGAATAAAACTCATTACCGCCCTCGGCGAGCCCTGGCGTGGCATCGAAGTCGTAATCAGCGCCCAGCGCAATGACCAGGAAGTCGGCCTCGTGAGCTTCACCTTCGGTGCTCACCCTCCGGGCCTCGGGATCGATCGCGGTGATCGTCTGGCGCAGGAAGCGCACCCCGGGCCTTGCGATCTCACGGTAGGGGAGGCGGACGGCGTCCAGCCTGGTCCTGCCGAACATCACGTCGAGCTTTGAGTACCCAAAGACGAACGAGTCGTTCTTGTCGATCAAGGTCAACTCGACGTCCTCGCCGAGTGCCTCCGACAACATCGTCACCAGCTCGAGGCCGCCAAAGCCCGCTCCCAAGACAACGATGCGGGTCTTCATCGGGCAAGAATAGCCACCAATCTGGGCCCCGTTCGCGGCAGCTACTTAAGTGTTGTGCAGCGCGACACGCCAGCCGCGGCACCGACTACGCGATCGCTGCCGCTGCGGCCTGCCCAGGTGCGCGCGTGTCGGGGCGCACACCGACGATTCGTACCCGGGTCCCGCCCCGGGGAGCGAGCGTTGGTCCGCGGGGTGTGGTGCGCGAGGGCGCGCTCGATACCGCTGCCAGCTCGAGTCGGGCGAGGATCTCCCCAAGCACGACCTTGATCTCCAAAAGCGCTAGCCCCGCCCCAAGGCAGCGGTGAGAGCCGCCGCCGAACGGCAGGAACGCGTAGCCGTCCGACGGCTCCTCAAGGAAACGCTCGGGGCGGAACGCATGCGGCTGGGGGTAGATGCCGGGGTCGTGGTGCACGCCATAGGCGTCAACGAGGATCGCCACCTGCGGCGGGATGGTCCACTCGCCGATCGGGAATGGCTCAAGCACGTGGCGGGCGCCGCCGATCGGGACCGGCGAGCGGATCCGCAGGATCTCCTTCACGAGCGCCTCTAGGTAGGCCTCATCGCCTTCGCTGGCCCTCGCAATCACGGCCGGGTTGTGGACCAGCAACTCGACGCCCCAGGCGATCGCTGTCGCGGTCGTCTCGTGTCCGGCCGTGATCAGCGTGATCAGCTCATCGCGTAGCTGCTCGTCGCTGAGCCCGATGCCGTCCTCGTCGCGCGCCGCAACCATCATCGCGAGTATGTCCTCGCGCTCAGCCAGGCCCGGGTCGGCCCGGGTCGCGGCGATGTGCTCGAACAGCAGCGCGTCGAGTTCGTCCTTCAATCGCCAAAAGGGCGCTGCGAGGAGGTTCCAGCGGGAACGGCGGGCAAGCTGCGGCACGAACAGCACGAAGTTGCTGAGCGGCGTGACCATCGCGTCGAAGATCTCGCGCAGGCGCTGGCGCATCGCGACGTCATTGACACCGAGCACCGCCTGCAGGATCACGTCGAGGGTGAGCGCCTGGGCGATCGGCTGCACCGCCACCACGTCACCCGGTGCGAGGCGATCCAGCTCGGCAGCAACGAGCTGCTCCATCAGGCGCACATAGGACTGGACACGCTCGCCGTGAAACGGCGGCAGCAGCATCTTGCGCCGCGCCAGATGCTCAGCCGGCTCGAGCACGAGTAGTGACTGCCCGCCGACGAAGGTACGGAGCAGGTCGTTGCCGTGGCGCTTGATGAGAGGGTCACCGGTGAACAGGCGTCGGATCACCTCACGGTCCCTGGTCAGCACGGCGGTCGGCGTGCCGCCGACGCGGACCGTGAATGTATCTCCGTAGCGGGCGTGGCCGCGGTCGCTGAATTCGGCGAAGCGCCAGGTCCGTAGGACCGCCTGCAGCGCTCGCGGTAAAGGGGGCCCGGGCGGCAGTGAACCGCCATCGAGAACTGCGGAGTCAACCGCAACGGGCATCGGTGAATGAGCTTACTGGCTTACCCATCGGTAGGGCCAACGGGTGTCCAGGCAAAGCTTTCGAGCTCCGCGTGGCCCGCTTTCGAGCGTCTGGTGAGCTTCGCCCAAGACCCCTGATCAGGTAATCCTCAGGCGAGCCAGTTCTCGACGCCCAGGCCGGGGACGCGGGCGAAATGGCGGACGTTGCCGGTAACGAGAATGAGGTCGCGGGAGAGGGCAATCGCGGCGATTCGCAGGTCGGGCTCGTCGAGAGGCTGTCCGTCGGACTCGAGCCGCGCACGCAGCGGCCCGTATACCGCGGCAGCCGCCTCGTCGAAGGGGAGAACTGTGAGCGCTCCGTGGATCAGATCGCGGACTTTTTCATCGAGCTGCTTGCTCTCACGGCGCGCGCCTCCGTAGAGCAGCTCCCCCATCGTAATCGCCGTCGTGAACTGCTCGGCAGGCGGCACTCGGGCGAGGCGACGAACCAACGGCAGGGACGGATCGCGCCGCATCGTGGCACTCAGGACATCGGTGTCAAAGCAGTACACCTCGCTCAGCCCAAATCGGGCGCCGTGCGGTCCTGGCTGACGCGGCGGGCAGCGTAGACATCGGCGACCACCTGGTCGAGCTCGCCCCACTCGGCTAGGGCGCCAGCGACGGCGGCCAAACCGCTCGGCGGCCGGCCGCTCACCTGTTCGACCACCTCGGGCGTCGGCGGTACCAGCGCAACAGCCGGTCGACCCCGCCTGGAGACCAGAAAGCGCTCCCCCGCGCCGACCCGATCGACCAACTCTGAGAATCGCCGCTTCGCCTCGGCTGTGCCGAGGCTGTCGGGGTTCGCAGCACCAGAGCTGCCTGCCTGCAATTTCTGCTTCGATGTCATTACAGCTTCATTATGTCATAAGGACATCGTAACTCTACGGAAAGCGCCATTGGTGCTTGGGCCGAGGAACGCGGCGCGGGGGCAAGGCGGACTTCGAGCCTCTGGCCCAGCTTTTGACCAAGCTGATCCGCCGCTCTCAAGAGACTCGGTCACGAGCCGATGACGCCCTACAATCTTGCCCATGAAAGCGAGCGAGTTCACCGATTACGACGGCCCCACGGGGCTCTACGTCGCCACCGGCTCAGCGATCCTGCCGCTGGATAGCGTTGAGGGCATTTCCGCTGTGGCGCAGTCGGCCATGCTCACTTCCCTTGGCGCCGGTCCCGCTGCGAAGAAGTTTCAGGTCGCAATGGAGCAGTCGCTGGTCGAGGCGCACGAACTCGACGAAGCATCGACCGCCGTACCTGCCTGATTCTGGCGCCGAGGTGGTGACGGCGGTCCTTCTGGACGGCCATCCAGAAGGCACAACCGAGGACTGCGAACCGCCGACAGCGCAAGGAGCACGGCGTCACGGCGCGCAAACTTCGTAGAGCAGCTCCCCCATCGTAATCGCCGTCGTGAACTGCTCGGACGGCGGCACCCGGGCGAGACGACGAACCAATGACAAAGACGGATCGTGGCGCTGAGCACGTCGGTGTCAAAGCAGTACACCTCGCTCAGCCCAAATCGGGCGCCGTGCGGTCTTGGCTGCTGGGGCGGGCAGCATAGACATCCGCGACGACCCGGTCGAGCTCGTCCCAGTCGGCTTGCATAGAGGCGTGGCGTATGCCGCGCCTTCGATCGCTTGAAGGCCGGTAGGAACCACGCTACTACTGGTCCTCCTGAAGCCGCGGGTGTCTGCGGCGCATGAAGTCGCCGAACATCGGCGCGGTGTAGGCGTATACGCCGTGATCGTCGCGGTAGATGAGGTTGTCAGCGATCAGTCGAATGAGGCTCTGTGAGAGCGCGCCCGTGGAGCGGCCCGTGGCTGCGTCGAGGTCTGCCTTGGCGAAGCGCTCACCACCCAGCGATGCCGCGACTCGCAGCGTGCCTTGGTCGGCCTGTCGGGCGTCGCGGAAGCGTGGCTCGAAGAACTCCTCGTCGAGGCTGCGCTGGATCGCCACGCGCTCGCGCTCGTATAGCTTGGCGTTGATCGTCGTAATGCCTTCAAGGTCCGCTGCTTCCCAGAGGGCCTCGCCGAACCACTGGATGAAGTAGGGATAGCCGTCGACGTCGCGTGCGACACGATCGGCAACACCGGGCACATAGGTGATGTCGGTGGCGGGGCGCACGAGAGCCTGCGCCGCCGCACTGAGCTCGTCGGGTGGCACTGGCGACAGGGAGAGGTTGTCGATCGCCTCGGCCCGGAACAGGCGCTCGGCGTTACTGCGAGCGGCGTGGATGTTGCCGACCAGCTGCGGCAGGCCGCAGAGGACCAGCATGATCGGCATCGGGTGCTCATCATCGTCTTGGACCGCCACAAGCGCTGACAGGAGCGCCCCGAGAGGGAACTGGTGCTTAGCCTGGCGGTCGTAAACGCTGTGAGCCTCGTCGAATAGAAGAGCCACCCCCCGTCCCTGTCCCTGGGCAATCTCGCCGATGCGCATGAGCGCCTCGCGTAGCCTGTCTTCAAGTAGGGCGGGCGCGGCTTGCTCGGGGCCTGCTCGCACCGAGACGCTAATCCCATCGGCAACCTGCAGCTGCACCTGGCCGATCGCTTTCATCGCTGCAGCCACCCGATTCTTGATCCTGGCCTTAACGCTCAGCGCCTCAACCACCTCCGTCAGGTAGCCAGCGAGCGCGAGCGCGAAGTCGGTCTCCTCGCAGAAGCGCGTGCTCCAATCCCGGCGTACCGCTACCCAATCCTGACGTCGGGCTATCCGCTCGTACTCCTTGAGAAGCACCGTCTTGCCGACACCTCGCAGCCCGGTGACTCGCAGGTTGCGCCGCTTCTCTGGGTAGTCCTCTAGCAGGCGCTGGAAGCGATGGATCTGCTGCTCGCGACCTGCCAGGTAGGGCGGCCTGGTCCCAACGCCGGGGCTGTAGGGGTTCCGCGCCATTACAGGAAGTTAGCAGACATCACAGATATCTATAATTCTCTGTAACTTGCCGTTGACTGTGGGGCACGACGTCGAAGCCAGCGCAAACCCTCAAGTGGAGTTCTCGCCGGACTGGCGCGCATACGAGCGCGCACTCTCCAAGGGCTCGCGGCGCGGCAACTCCAAGAGCTGTGGTGACGTCCTCTATGCGCCACCCCCGCGCGGCTATCCGACCGAGAAGCCGGTGAATGTGCTGAAGGCGCGCCTAGTCAAGCGAGCGCAAAATGCTGGTGCTCGATCCCTTTTGTGGCTCAGGCAGCACCGGGATGGCGGCGAGAGAACTGGGGCGGCGGGCACTTCCGAGGCTCTGAGAAAAAGACGGCTGGCGACCTGAGCCGCCACCGGTCCCGGTCCGACATCAGTAATCGGACTCGAGGCCGGTGAGGCGATCCGCTTCCGCCACAGACCGACCTGGCGGACTCCTCCTGGGCGTCGGAGCTGTGGCATGGTCGGCCTCCTTCGTCGGGTACGGCGAACAGCATCTCCGTCGAGTTAGGCCAGCTCCGCCTCAGTGGACGTGCTCATCGATCGGCCGACGAGCGGACACGCGTTCGTAGTTGAGCCGCATCAGCTCGATTACGTCGCGGACGTCGGCCTCGTTCTCGATCCGCCGGGCGGCCGGTCCCTGCCTGTCTGGGAAGACGGGGTGGTGATCGATGCGGCCCTGCTCCTTCAGTTCCGTCCAGGTCTCCTTGGGGAAGACGAAGTGGGCGGAGCGATCGCCATGCAGGTGGCCGATCTCGCGGCCGTCGACCTTGAAGGCGAACTCACCGCGCCTGCCGGTACCGGCCTCGATCTCGGGCCAGGACTTCACCTCCTCGGAGATCTGCTCGCTGGGCGTCTTGGTTTTGGTCATGGCTGCCTCCTCGAAGGGTCGATTTAACGGTGTAGATCACAGTACAAGTTCAAGTTAGCTTGAAGTCAAGTCCGAAACGTGCTTTCCTTCGCGGCGTGGCGGAGCTGCTCGCGATCGGCGAGGTTTCTCGGCGCAGCGGCGTCGCCGCCTCGGCGCTTCGCTTCTACGAGGAACGGGGCTTGATTACGTCTGAGCGCACCGGTTCTGGCCACCGTCGCTACCCGAGGCCGGTGCTCCGTCGGATTGCCTTCATCGTCTTTGCCCAGCGGGTCGGGTTAACGCTCGAGGAAATCGGTACCGAGATGGCCAAGCTTCCCCCGGATCGTGTGCCGACGCGCCGCGACTGGTCGCGACTCTCTCGCACTTGGGCCTCGCGGATCGACCGCCAGATCGCCGAGCTTGGGCGACTCAAAGCCGGGCTCACCGAATGCATCGGCTGTGGCTGCCTTTCGCTGGACCGCTGCAGGCTCGCCAATCCCGGAGACCGAGTGGCGCAGCTTGGCCCCGGGCCACGTTACTGGCTCGGGGATCCTCGGCCTTCGGCATGAGGATCAGCGCGAGCCATTGCATGCACGCACTCGGACTGGCGCATCAGCCCTGCCATCGGAATCCACAACTGGGATCGGGCCAAACAATTGATGGTCTACCAAGGTGAACCGCTGCCTGGCCGAGGGAAGGCGAGGCTGCGAGAGATGGCCGCCGCCTGAGCGCGCCCGCTAGCCGTCGGTCCGGCTACCATGCTTTGACTATGGTCGTGAGCGAGACGTCGAGCGGTACCCCTGTCGTCGAGATGACGGCTGAGGAGTACGCGGCCTACCTGGAGCGCGAAGTGCGCCGCGCTACAGGGCTCTCCGCGCAGGATTTTCGCCGCGCCTATCTGGCCGGCGAACTCGATGAAGCCGATCCCTCTGTAAGCGATCTCGTCGGACTGCTTCGCATTGGCCAAAACGGGCACACCAGCGGCGCGTAGCGCCGCCCAGGCCTTCGTCGATCACCTCAACGCCGTCCTCAATGCGACGATTTCTGACGCGCGGCTCTCACTGCTCGCCCTGCCCGAGGACGAGCACGCCTTCGAGATCACCAGGCTCGTCGGCGCCGCGCGGGCACCGCTCGACCTGCTCGGATCTTCGCTTCGGCTATTCGTGCGCCATACCGTCGTCGTCCTCGACGGCCACTGCCGTACTGAGTCCTACGGCTACCGGCTTCAGTCAGGCGAGGAAGCCGGCTCCTGGCTCTTGCGCTGGGAGTACTTCCGCGATCCCCCGCGCCCTGACTACCCCTACCCACTCGCCCATCTCCACGTTAACGGCGTCTTCGCCGACGGCGGGCCGATCGCAATGCTGCACATTCCCGCTGGCCGAGTCCCCTTGGAGTCCGTCGTCTGGCACCTGATCGCCGAGTGGGGCGTTGCGCCGCGTAACGACGGTTGGCGGGGACTCCTCAGCGAGTCCGTCGACGGATTCAACCAGCGTCGCACCGTTCACTGAGGACCGTCCACCCAGCGCCACACTTTCGTCTCATCGACCCCCAGAGGGATCGGGCTCAACATTTGACGTCAGACAAAAGAGCAGGGGTATCCTCACCGACGAGGAGTTCGCGGCCCAGAAGGCCAAAAGCTGCTCGGCGCCTGAGCACAGAATGCTGCCCTTGTCCGGGGCAGAGAGAACCGAACGAGGCGACGAATACCAAGGAGTGCCATGAGCAGCAACCTGCTTGAGATCTTCTTTCTCTCGCTTGCCTCGATGTTCAACCCGTCGCTGCTTGCCGTTGTGACGGTGATGCTGGTGCTCCCCAACCCGAAGCGGCTGATGCTGGGCTACCTGCTGGGCGCCTACACGACCAGCGTCACGCTCGGCTGCTGATTGATTGTCTTCTCCCTCCACGGCTCCAGCGCAACGAACACCGCGAAACACACGATCGGCCCGCTCGAGGACATCGTCATCGGGCTGATCGTGCTGCTGGTCGCCTTCGTGCTCGCAACGGGTCGCGACCAACCCCTCCAAGAACGTCGCCGCGAACGCAAGGACACCAAGCTGCAGGCCAAGCAGCAGGCCGGTAAGCCGACCGAGTCCCTGCCGCTGCGAATGTTGGGTCGAGGCTCGCCCCGGGTGACCTTCGCGGTTGGGGTCGTCCTCAGCTTTCCGGGCGTCTCCTACATCGATGCGCTGGGTCACATCGCAAAGCTCGACCCCGGAACGGCGGCGACGGTGCTGCTGGTCGTCGGCTTCTGCCTGATCCAGCAGCTCCTCCTCGAGCTTCCCCTGCTCGGCTATGCCTTGGAGCCCGAGTGGACCCAGGACGCCGTGGTCCGCTTCCGAGCTTGGTTGGGGCGCAGCGGTCGCCGGGCTGGCGTGATCGGTGCCGGTGTGATCGGGGTTCTTCTGGTCGGACGGGGTCTGATCACCCTGTTGAGCTGATCCACCCGCAACTCAGATCCCTCCTATGGCCCGCGATGGTTTGCTCCAGCCGGATGAGAGATGGACTTTCTTTCAGGGCCGCTCTAACTCGGTTAATACACGGTCGATCCGAGCTTTAAAAGAGATCTAGATCACCGAGGCAAAGCGCCCACGAAGCCGGCCTGCTGGGGTCTGGAACGAAGTTCTCTTTAAGCTGATCAACCAGCGCTACAGGCCCCCCTGGGAGGCGGAAAAATCCACCTCGAATGGCTGCCCGTCGCGCTAAATGCCGCGAGGGGAAGTGGCAGGTAAGAAAGTCCACCGGCGTCGCTCGCACAACCCGTCGCAACAGGGTCTGCGCGGTCGGGAGATCGCCTCGCGCGACAAGCAGCTCACAGATCGTGGCAGCCCGCAGTGAACCGCGGCGACGAATCCGGTAGACCGCCATGCCAGCGAGACGACCTTCTTGCTCTACTCGGATCGCTCTGTAGCCCGCAAGGGCTCCATATCTCCAGCGTAGGTAGTCGAGGTTCTTTACCGTCGTGAATCGATCGGTTGATTCCTCGGTCTCCGAGAGCAAGCTGGATACGTTCTGGCCATCCTGTAGCGCGTCGGCGGCCAACTCAGTCTCCCCCCGCGCACTTGTTGCGAACCCCCTCGAAGGATACCTCTTGGAAACCATTGCGATCCCGACCCGGACTGGATCGCGTATGCGAACCAAACGCGGAAGGGAGCCAACCTCGCGCCGTCCAGCCTTGAGTGCCCCAGGCCGAGCGTCCTTATTGGGAAACATGAAGAGAAACGGAACCTCTTTCGGAAAGTGCTCGGTCGCCGTGTGCATCAGCGCCGTTTGCACGCCGCGTCTTCGATGCTCAGGATGGACCGCCATATCGACTCCGCGTAGGGCTTCGAAGGTTCGCCCACCCACCCTGAGCTTCCAACGCAACCATCCCTCGAAGCCGATGACTGCGCCGTTTGCCTCCGCGACCAGCAGTATCGAGGGTCCGAACGGACTTGCCATGTGCTTCCAGCGAAAGAACTCCGATGGATCCTGGCCCTCGATACCAAGCGGCCAGTTTCCAAAGGCCGCGCAGAGCAATTTAAGAACCTGCGGCTCGTCCTGCGGTACATAGGCTCGAATCTCGAACCGGGCTCGAGAAGCGGCAGTAATTGTCCGCTTCATGGCATCGACAATAGCCCCGGCGGGGAGCCGCATCAACAACTCATCCGCGCTCTGCCCAATTTCACAGGATCTAAATTGCCACCCAGCGTCCTGGTCGCCCTGGCCCGACCCTCTGAGATCGGTCCGACTGAGCCGGGCCACGGCCTTGAGAGATTGTCGGATCACGGTGATAGCCCGCGATGGTTGTTCCAGCCGGACGAGCGATCTCCGTTGGTGGCGAGGACACCGCCAGCAGTCCTTGCTCAATTGCCCCGGGATAGCCAACTCCCGCATTGTCAGACTGACCGCCAGCGGTCGCCCAGGGATTTGCGGAATCGTTGCTACAGAATACAGAGGCTGCTCATGAAAATGTCGGCCGACTCTGATTTTGTCGTTCGACAGTTGATATATTGTTTTCCCGTGGCCCTGACTACCAAGGTTGTAGGCGGAAATGAGGTCCGCATTCCTGACCCCGAGGCTGGCGAGGCGACGGTGATCTCTCGCTACGGGAAGGAGCGCGCAATGCTCATCCATCCCGACGACTTCCATCGCCTCAACGATCTCGACCGCTTCCTCGAGGACGCCTCGGCGCTCGAGCCAATTACGCTGAGCGCAGAGGCTGTTCGAGCCCACGTCGAGGAGGGCACGCCGGGCGAACCGATCACCGACCCAGCGGTGCTCGCAGATCTGTTCGATTAGTGCAGCCTCCGGTCGGTCACTGTTATTGGGCTGTGGCGCCCTTCGCGCCAGCCCCGCCGTTCCGGATCTACCAAGAGGGCGCCGCACCGAAGGACGTGGAATCCGTCGAGCCGTTTACCGAGGCGGCGCGGAAGGGCATGAGCGAGTTCTCGCTCCTCACGCCGGTGAAAGCCCGCCCGGTGCTGGTCATCACTGGAATTCTGCGCGAGCACGAAGAGGTGCTGGCGCTACGGCTGCGCCGATTCGAGAAACTGGCCTCCGACGCTGATCGCGCGCGAGTCCGACGCGGTGCAGATCGCGCTCTTTTTCACCTGCGACCGGAGCGCTTCCCCGGCCTGCCCGTTGAGAATGCCGCCATCGTCACATCGCTACTGCGGCTTCCGGTGCTTGCGCTGGATCGCCGTGAGTCCCTGGGAGCCCTGGACGTCAACGAGCTGCGGGCCTTGCACGAGCGAGTCGTGCGTGCTCACGACCTCAGGCTCGACGCGCTCGTCCTGGAGCGTGCCCAGACCCTCCTCACAAGAGCACAGAAAGGGCATTGAGGACCGCGGGGGCATTTGATTTCGGTGCGGGCCAGAGCGCCAAAGCTGCTTGATGAGGGCCCACCTGCCCACTGCATCGAGCCCCGTTTCCGCTTTCGCCCTCCCAAAAGCGCCGCGCCTCCCAGCCCGCCCGGCAGCTCACTGGTCACCTCTCCACATTGGCGGTCAGCGCGCTCGGGAGCGGGCGGCCGCGCACACGTCATGGGCTAGTTTTGTCGCATGGGCAGAGACTCGGCAGAGCCGGCTCGCCACGCGTACATCCTCGGGCGCGCAGTCTCGGCGGAACCTGGTCCGGCACAGCGTTAACGCAAAGTCCGAGACGTACCCGTCCCACGCCGGTGATCAGGTTGTGTCAACCAATCTGTGCGAACGAGCGTAGGCCGATACCTTCGCTCTCTATCTTCTCCCTGACTCGCGGGTCGCAGAGCACTTGCACCTCTCGCTCGCGCTCCGGTCCGTAGGAGGATTCCCTCCGCATCCGCAGTCCGGGATGGCAGCCCAACTCCGTCGGCCCAGGAGGCAGCGCGCCGAGGAGCTCGATCAGGCTCTCGGCGGCGATGGCTTGGGGCAGCGGTTCTCCCTTGCCGGTCTGTCCGTAGAAGCCGCCCTCATAGCGGATCTCCTGTGCACGCAGCGGCACGCCAAGCTCCGCGGCCAGGCGCCGGGCAACCGCGGCAACTGGCTCCCTCATATGCACATGCTGGTGGGAGTCGAGGTGGGTGGGATCTCGACCAAGGAGCCCTCGGAAAGCATCCAGCTGCGCTCGACACTCGGCCTCGACGGCGGATTCGTCGTCTGGTGCGCAGCGCTCGTAGGCCACCATCCATTCGCCGTTCTCGTAGTCCCACTGGCCAAGGTCGAGGTGGAGGCCGACGGCGAGCGCCGGGTGGTCGGCGGCGTATTTGGCCGCCCCCGGTGCCGCGCCCTGCCGCACCATCAGGCTGGTGCTGGTCACGATGCCACGCTCGTGGGCCTCCGCGATGCCGGCGTTGACGCCCGTGGAGAGGCCAAGGTCATCGGCATTGACGACCAGCAACCGCCTCTCTGCCATCTCAGAGACCGAGCCCCTCTGCCAGCGCGAGCGCCTCGCCCAGCCAGTCGTGTCGCTGCCCCTCGGGCGGGATCCAGTTCGGCGGCGCCCAGCCCAGCCACTGGACCGCGAGGTGCAGTCGCGCGAGATCGAGCTGCTGCGCGGAGAAGGCGTCGGGGCCTACCGCCGAGCGGTAGGCCGAGATGATCGCGGCGCGATCCTCGTCCCCCCAGCCACCACTGATCAGTGCGGCGAGGTCGACGAGGCCTGGAGCGGTCGCAGTCAGCTCCCAGTCGACCGGGCAGACGCGGGGTTCAGGAGCAATACCTCCGACCAGGACGTTGGAGGCATAGAACTCGCCGTGGACGACCGTCTTCGGGAGTGTCAGGAGCGCTTCGATCACCGGTCCGTACCGCTCCCCGAGCCAATCGAGCGACCGGGAGCGCGCCGCCGGCTGCCCGGGCGCCCGCGAGAACTCCCGCGCTCGGTCGATCCAGCGCCGATAGTAAGCCTCATCGTAATCGAGAAGGTGGCCGCACTCGGCATGGATAACGAGGTCCTCCCCGAGCCGGACATGCATCTCACCCAGCCAGCGAGCCGCCGCCTCCCACAACCCGCGGTCGCCCACCTGGTAGAGCTCGCGACCCTTAACCCACTCGACAAAGAGCCAGTACCGCTCCGCCCCCGGGTCGATCACCGAGCCGTAGTAGCGCGGAACGCCAAAGGCGATTGGCGCCAGCACCGACGCATAGACCGCTGCCTCGCGCCGCGGATCGTGGAGGAACCGCGGCTTAACGAGGCGCGCCTTTTCGTCGAGAGCGCTCCAGCCGAGCTGCTTGAACGCCAAGCGCAGCTCGCTGCCGTCCTCCATCGCAAGGTCGACCTCCTCGAGCGGGTAGCTCGTCCTGTACTCGGAGGGACGGCGCCTGATCTTCCGCGGAAGCGCCGTCCCGGTCGTGGCGAACGCGCGCTCCAGTCCATCGCGTAACTCCGCGTCGCTGGGGAACAAGCCCGCCGCGACTGGAGAGCTACGCGCAGGCCCTGGCACATGGCCCGTCGCCGATCGGCTTGCGTCACTGAAGGGCTCTCTCATCGCGACAGCTTAGATTCGTGGCCCGTGTCCGCTCAATTGGTCGAGCAGCCGAGGAAGCACCTTGCGGGCATCAAGATGCTCCTCAGCCAGAGCACGAGCGGCGCGGCTGTGTCGCTCCAAGTTGCCCTCCACCTCGCCCACCGCCTCGCCAAGCTGCGTCGTCGTCGCGAACCCAAGCAGTCCCTCGCCCGTAGGGAGAAAGTCGCTGAAGCCCGTCTCCTGGGCGACCACGGGGCGACCGCTCGCCAGGTAGCAGCTGCTGCGGTCGCTGAACCAACCGCTGCGCGAGGCGACGTAGCCGCTCTTGGCAATGGACAGCTCCCCCTTTGAGCCGCGGATGAACTCCCCGTAGGTCGCCGGGGTACCCGCGACCTCCACCGGGTCGAGCAGCTCCCATCCGTTCAGCCGCAGAGCCTCGAGGTCTCGCTTCTCGTCCGGGTGGATGCCGAGGGCGAGCTGAAAGCGGGAATTAGTCAACCGGGGTAGCTCGATCAGCTGTCGGAGGGAGTGAGCTCGCTGGCCGTAATGGACTCCGGCGTGCTCAATTGATCCGTAGCTGCGCCAGTGGCCGACCGTGGTGAACGCATCCCGGCTTGGAGCGTTCGTCGCCGGGGCCCAACGGTCGAGGGCAACCGGCGGCAGAGTGGCGATCCAGTCCCGGTCGCAGGTGGGGATCGGACAGCCGTTACGACCGATTGCTTGACCGACCGTGACCCAGTGGGTGTGGAGATCGAGCCCGATGTCCTCCCCTGTCATGTGCCAAACCTGGTTGAAGCCGGGGTCGAGATCGAGGAAGGCGCGGACTGGGATCGGCTCAAGAAGCCGCTCGTCACGCAGCATTCCCGAGACGTTGACCAGCAGATCGGCATCGGAGGCGAACTCCGCGATCTCACCGAACGGGACGCCGATCGTCTCATTCGTCCCTTCAGCGAGGAGAGCCGCCCTCCCCTCCGGGAGCGGCAGCGAGCGAAAGTAGCTCACGACCTTCGACCCCCCTACGAGCGGATCGACGTCTCCTCGCCGGGGTACCGGCTCGACGAGGAGCACCTCGTGCCCGAGACCGGTCAAGCCCACGAGGTATTGGAGGACTGCCCAGGTCGCACCGCCTTGGAAAGGATCACCGGCGACCATGCCGCTGAGCAGGATCTTCAGCGACCCGCTCGAGGATCTTCCCATCAGCCGGAGACTTCCACCCGCACCCGCATCAGGTCGCGGTCCGCGGTCTGCCGGCAATGGTCGTACCGGAACTGGGTGAAGTAGAGGTACGGGCGCCTGCCACCTGTGGCGAAGGTCCGGGAACGGCTAGAGGGGTCGATCAGGGACGGATAGGCGATCGGTGAAGGCCCCCCGCAGCGGTAGCTGTGGATCGTCGGAGCTTCCAGAAGGAGCTTGCGCTGAGACCAGTGGATTAAGTCCTTTGAGACCGAGTAGTAGATCCCGGTCCCATAAGTGCCGGACGTGGGTCCTGAAGATGACGCCATACCGACCAGTAAATACGTCTTCAACCCAGTGTTGAAAGTGAGGCTTTCGGTCATGTCGGCGATCTCTCCCAGCGAGACGAAATCGCAATCGGTGCCGGATTGTGGCGGGCTACGGTAGGGATCTGTGAAAACCCCGCCAAAGCCTTCGCCATCCCATGCCCTCCAGGTTCTCGGGCTGGAGATTCGCCGGGTCCGGATTAGGCAAGCGCCGTGAGGCGTGTCCCCGCCATGGACTTGCACGAGGGCATAGAGGTATCCGTCGCTTCGCTTGACCAGGTTGCTGGGCGCGAAAACTCCGGCCGGGCCGATCCCGGGCTGGTAGCGGTACGGTGCCGCCGCGACCAGGCCTCTCGGCGCCGGCTCCGACCGGTAGCTGCGCCCAGCGTTACTCGACACGGCGAGGGTGATTGCGTTGTACCAGCAGCTGTAGTAGGTGCCGTGCGGGCATTGTCCGGGGTGCTGGTTTCCGTGATACTCGTCATGGACAAGCGCCCAGATGTGCCTGCCGTCTTCCGTATACGGCGACGCGATCCATTGGCGATCGCTGTAGGCGGCGGGATTAGCGTGTTCGGCCGAGGTCATCACCGGCCTGCAGTCGACGTGGAGCCGGCTCAGCGATGGGCCGATCATGCGAAAGTTGTCGAAATGCGAGAGGAGGAGCTGGACGCGACCGCGATCGTCGCGAAAGGCCCGCGCCGGGAGGTCAGCGACCTGAGCTGGCTCGCATGCTTGCGTGCGCCAGTTAAAGACGATCTGCCTTCCACCTGCAAATCTAATCTGGGCATTGGGAACCAGCGATGCGGACCTGCCCACCCCAACAAGTGCCATCAGCATGCCGAAGGTGATGGCGATGGCGGCGGAAACGCGAATTAGATAGCCGCCCTTGCCCAAGCCGCTCACCTAGATCTCGGTGCCGATGACCGAAAGCAGCCGGCCCAGCACGACGTCTGAGTCCAGGTGCCGGGTCGCGAACCTGCGGGCGGCGGCGCATTGGTCCCCGTAGTCGGCGGCGACCCGCTGCGCCCCCGAAACCGCCTGCTCGAGCGAGGAGAAGGCGAGGAGACCGTCGCCGAGCGGGAGCATGCTCCCCAGGCCAGTGTCCTGGACGAGGGCCGGCCTGCCAGAGGCGAGGTAGGCGGCGGTGCGATCGCTGAACCAGCCACTGGCGGTTTCCGCGTAGACGCCTTGGGCGACCGAGAACTCGGCTCCGGAGGAGCGGACGAAGTCGCGAAAGCGAGCCGGGGTCCCGGCCGCCTCCCGCGGATCGGTGATCTTCCAGCCGTGGGCGCGCAGAGCGTCGAGGTCCGCCGATTCCTCCGCGTGGATGGCGAGGGCAATCTCGAATGTGGCCCCTTCGACCTTCTCGGGAAGCTCGATCAGACGCCTGAGCTCATGGTGCTTGAGGCCCATCGCGCGCCCATCGATGACAAGCTGGCCGTACGGGCTACGCCAGGTGGCGACCGTCGTGAAGTGGGGAGCGCCCGCTGCCGGCGCCTCTTGTGGCCACTCCGCGAGCACGACCGGCGGTAGGGTCGGGATCCAGCGAATTCCGCAGTCGGGGACAGGAGACGCGGGCGTCCCGACGTTGAGCCCGACCGTGACGTAACGATCATGGCGGGGGAGTTTGAACGACACTCGTTCATCCTCATGCCAGGCCTGGGTAAAGCAGGGGTCAAGGTCCACATAGACCCGCATACGCGGCCCGTCAAGGATCTCGTCGATGCTCAGATGGCCGCTGATGTTGATGAGGAGGTCGGCGTCGGCCGCCACCGCTCGCAGCTCGGTAAGGTCGAGGCCGACCGACTCCCTGCCACCATCGCAGAGCAGGCTGGCCCGCCCCTCGAGCCCGAAATCCCGAACGACCTCCTCGAAGAAGCCGCGATTGGCGCAGGCCGAGAACCCGATCCCCTCGCCCGACTGGTCAACGCAATTCGAGCTTTCCAGCTCCTCTGCGAAATATGTTTCGAATCCCAGGCGCTGCAGCCCCAACACCCATGAGAGCCGCACCCATGCCTCTCCGCCGTTGAAGGGCTTGTTGGCAACCGCTCCGCCGACGATCGCGATCGCCACCGGCGCAACCCTCAGGCGGGAGAAGAGCGCTCGTGGCGCGGGTCGTCAGTCACGCCGAAACACACCCAGCAACCTCCGACGGCCGGCTTTGACAACGACGTGACCAAGGGGCTCGCGACTCCCATCCTCAAGTAAAGCCCAGACCTCGAGTCGGCATTCCCCCTTGCCACTGGCTGCTAGGTCAAGCTGGAAGCCTGCGGTTGCCGCCTCGGTTCGATCCGGAAATTTCTCAGCGACGTCCGGGCGATCGAGGCCGATCGGCGTGCGTCCAGCCACCTCCTCACCGGCGACGACCTCAACCTCGGTGGCTGAAGACCCCTGGCCCAGCACCCAGCCGAAGATCTCCAGCTTCTCTTTCTCACCCTTACGAACCCGGAAGTGACCCTTCACATGGTCGCTGGGACTCTGGACGATATCGACGACCTCCAACTCACTGGGCACATGACGATTGTATGGGAGGTGAGCGCCTAGGGCGTGGGTCGGCGGCTTGGTCGCCTCGATATAGAGGCTCTCGTCCTCACGATTGTCGAGATTGACTATCTCGACGAAGGCGCTCTCGGTCTGCCTGTAGTGGCATTGGTGGACTGGGTCGAATTCAGCCTTTTCGAGCAGCTCCTGGGTAAAGTCAGTCGTGAAGAGAGATCGCGAATACCCGTACCAGAGCATCTGCACGATCAACTGCCCGCCAAGGCTCTGGACCTCGCCCGGGTCGACCTTGAAGTAGCCGTTGTCACCCTTCTGGTAAGCGATGATCGCCCGGTCCAGATCGGGCAGGACCAAGCGCAGCACGCCGCCGGGTTTCAGCACACGCCGGAGCTCGCAAAGCGCGGGGACCAGATCCGGATAGGGGAGCTCTGGAAGGGCGTGGACGCTGACCACGTAGTCAAGACTGTCCGTTGCGAGCGGAAGTCCCTCCCGGATGTCGGCGACCAGATCGACCTCTGAGGCCTCCTTGACGTCGGAGTTTATCCAACCAGGAGCTACGTGCTCTCCACACCCCCAATTCAGGCGCCTGACTGCACTCGCGCCTCGGACGGCATCTCCCTTCAACGGCGCCATCGGGTCATCCGATCCCGAGCCCTTCGAGCAACACGGTCAAGACCTTGCGCGCATCGAAGTACTCCTCGGCGATCGACCTCGCGGCCGCCGCATGGCGCCCCAGATCGGCGCAGATCTGTTCGGCACCGCAGACCGCCTCGTCCAAATCGCCGAATCGCAGCAAGCCTTCCCCAGTGGGCAGCAGGCTCGCAAAGCCGGTGTCCTGGGCAAGGACCGGCTTTCCGCTCGCCAGATAGGAGGCGCTGCGATCGCTGAACCAGCCACTTTTCGTCTCGACGTACATGCCCTTGGCGATTGCGATCTCCGCCATCGATCCTTGAATGTAGTTTCTGTAGGCTGGCAAGTCGCTAGCCACCTCTCTCGGGTCGGCCAGCCTCCAAGAGTTCTTCCGCAGCAGCTCGATGTCGCGGTGGTCCTCGGGGTCAACATCGAGCGCGATCTCGAACGGAGCATCCGGGAGCCGCTCTGGCAGCTCAGCGAAGCGCCTGAACTCATGCACACGCAGGCCATAGGTGCGGCCCGCGTAGCTGACTGGGTCGAAGGGCCCTCTCCAGGTACCGATGCTTGTAAACGCCTCCCCACCCGGTACAACCGGCCAGCAATCGAGCAGAATCGGCTGAACGGTTGCAATCCAATGCCGATCATTGGTCGGCACACTGCACCAGTCCTCTTCGAGGTTGGTGCCGACCGTCACAAAAGCGTCATGGTCATCTGGGAGAGTGGCAAGCCCCATCTCCTCCCACATCTGGGCGAACCCCGGGTCGATGTCGAGATAGACGCGCATGGGCGCGGCCGCCAAAAGCTCTTCATCGGTCAGGAATCCGTTGACGTTGATCAGCAGAGCCGCGCGGCCAAGCCGGGCGAGCGTCTCTCGGCGCGAAAGGCCGATCGTCTCCACTCCGTCGTCGAAGAACAGCGAATAGAAACCCTCGAGGCCGGCATCGCGCATCGTCTCGACAAGCCAGCGAGCCCCCCGGGACGACCGCATCGAGTCCGGACTGCCTTGATCTCCTCGGTCGAGCATGTCGCCGGTCAATCGATCAATGAAGAGAACCTCATATCCGAGACTTCGAAAGCCAAGCATGTAGCTGAGGAAAACCCAAGCGTGGCCCGAGCGCCCGGGCCGCTGGGCAATTGACCCGGAGATCGCGATCGTCGACATCAGAAACTGGTCATCGCCCGCCCTCGTCGGGCTCGAGCTGAGTCGAATAGCCGAACTCCGAGAGGACCGGAGCGAGTATCTCGTTGCACTCCTCGGCAAGCCCCGGAGGCAGGTCACGCCGCCAGCGCCCGATCGTCTGCGCGGGGTCGCTCACGGTTCGGTGGCGGTCCAGCAGATCACTCGGGCGGGTTGCCATCTCGAGCGTCTCCGCGACGACGGCCGTGCCTGCATCGAGCTCCAAGTACTCCAGGAGCGCGGTAAGCGTCTCCGTCGGCTCCAAGATCAGGTCCTCATAGCGGACGAGATGCGCCGCATCGCCTTGCCGGCGCCAACGGCGCAGCAGGCCCTCTGCGTCGGCGCACACCCGCTCGGTCAGATACTCCGCCTTGCTCATGTCCGGCTGGTGGCCGAACCCGTGGTCACCCTGCTTCTCGTTCCAGGCAAAGACAGAGCTGAGTCGATCGCGAAAGTCCCGCACAAGGATCACCTCGCGCGCCCCAGGGAAGATCTCGATCGTGAGATCGAGCAGTACCGAATCCAGCAGGCACTTCTCGGCGAAGTAGCTCACCCCGACCTTGCCGCATTGCTGCGCCACCTCCAGATAGAAGGCATCGACACGCTCTTGGCAAACGGCGCCGAGTGCGCGCACCGAATCGGCTCCAAGCCAATCGGCCAGGCCCAGCTCCACCGGGGCCGGAAGACCACCGTTGCCGTCGCCCAGCCACCAGCGCTCCTCCTCCCATCGGTCGGTATGAATCTGGCGCAGATAGCTTTTCGGTGCGGTCAGCGAGCGAAAGACCGTTGTCCAGTACGTCGTCACTCGAGGCTCGAAGACGAGCGGCTGAAAGGCAATGATCGAGGGGTGGCAGCTCACCAGCCAGGCCAGCCACTTGGAGCCGCTGCGCCCAATCGTGGTGAGCATCAGAGGTCGCAAGGCGGGCGCCCGGTTCACCGATAGTGGCTTCCGCGTTCCGTGGATGGTCGCCAGCACACACGTTGTGTCGCCTTCCAATTTCGCGACCACATCGACACTGAAGCACGGGGGGAGCTCAAATGCCAGAACCAGCAACGTGAAGCCGCACTTCTCGGCACTGGGCGCATCAGGGTAGGTTTCGGCCACGTCTGTTCTCGTCTCATTCGGTCGGACTTCCGCCGCGATCCGATCCCCGTCAATAATCTGGAGCGACTCGACGCTCACCGCCTTTCCCAACGCCCATCCCCTTACGTTGAACGAGTAGGTACCCGATCCGTCCGTTGCGCGCGGATGATCGACCGAGGCGCCGAGTAACTCCTCCGCTAGCGGATGGCGATCCACATGGGTAATGTCCACTATCGCCATTGAAGCCTCATCGCTGTCGGGTCTCGGCACAGAAGTGCGGATCAAATGCGCCCATCAGCTCCTCGATCCGCTCCCCGTGGAGATGGCTGTGCAGCCACATGTTGTACTCGCTGGGGATCCGGCGAACGCCGGGCGTATAGGACTGTCCCTCTAGGTGGTAAAGCTCGACCGCCGGAAGGTACCAGTTTTTCCGCCCACTCTCCCCGAGGCGGATGCAGAGCTCTGAGTCCTCATAGTCGCCCTGCACGTAGTGGAGCGGCAACCCACCCACCTCCTCGTAGATGTCGCGGTCGATCATCATGCAGGCGGCAGTCACGGCGGGCACTGGGCGCGCGACGTTGGCCGCCGGCAACGTCCGGTGCATGCCCTTGAAGCAGTGCGCGTTTTCCCACAGTTGCGAACCGGGCGCGCGATAGAAGTAAAGGCCGGCGTGCTGGAGCGAGTCGTCCTCGTAGAGGAGCTTCGGCCCGAGGGCCCCGATCCCGGGCGTCTCGTCGTAGAAGTCGTTCATCGCGCTCATCCAACCCGGTCGATCCGGGATGACGTCGGAGTTGAGCAACAGCAGCCGTTTGCCGCGGGAAACCTCGATACCATGGTTGTTGGCGGCCGCGAAGCCGCCGCCGGCAGTGAGGTTTACCACTCGGAACGGCAATCCGTAGAGGCCGAAGAGATCGTGGGCCTGCTTGGTGAGGGCAGCGGCCTGCTCGGTGGAGTCGAGCACGTAGACAAGCTCGACCCCCGCGAAGTCCGGGTCGCGGGAGAGCTGCAGCAGCTGGTGCTCGATGAAATCGAGCCGCTTGTAGAGCGGTATGACAATTGACAGCTCGGGATTGGCAGGGGGCTCGCCATAGTCGTCGACGGACTCGATTCGGGATTCGGCGACGATCCGCTCTTGAAGGCGGGTAAGTGCCGGGCGCCCGTGATTCACGGTCAGCGGCCCGACCATCTTCCCCTGATTACCTAGCTCGCCGAGGATCGTCGACCGTACGATCTGCGGGTCGCGAACTACGTTGGGGCACTGGATCTCCATTTGAGTGCCGTTCGAGGTCCGTAACTCAGCGATCCACCCGCCCGAGAGAAGGCTGGGGCCAGGCAGCGTCACATGGGCGGTGAAGCCATGGTCGCGGCTCCGTCCGACGCCCTGCCCGGCATAGAACTGCACCACATCGGGGCGCTCGTAGCGATGGGCTCTCTCAGTCACCGAGACGCGGGCGCTCTCTGGTGAAACAGTGGTCACATCCCCCATCCCGTCCTCATCGTGCATCCAGCCGTTGATCCAAAAGGAGGAGTCATCGATGGCCAAGACCTCTTCCACCGCGAGCCCCGCCGGCTGGTCCTCGCTGACCGAGCAGCGAGGCAAACGCTCGCGCAGCACCTCCCTGATCGCGTAGAGAGAGCCGCTGAGCTCAAAGGAGCCCCGCCCTTCCAGTGCTGTCGATGCAGCCAGGCCTTGAAGGACCGCTTCGCGCGCCTCGGCATCTAGAGGCGCCAGCTCGTCCCGAATCAGCGCCTTGAGATCCCCCCGCACCTCCTCCCACTGCTCCCGCGCAACCTTGAAGCTGCGCCCGGAGGCGAGGACCAACTCGACACTGGCCGCGCGTGAGGAGCCGTTCATAACTCGCGCGATATCTACCGATTGTCCCGTCGCGCTCGGCGACCGAGCGCCGTCGTGGATGAGGATGGCTGCGTCGGAGGCCAGCTTCGCGGCCCGTCGGACGGCGGGCCGCGAAGCACGCCGTTTGGCGGCCCCGTTTTTCTTCGCCTTCGTCTCAGCCATGGACTGCGACCCCCATCCGCTCGTCGGCCAGCTCCCCATACAGATCCAGCAGTCGCGAGACGTGCGCCTTCATCGCGTAAGGCTCTCGGATGCCTTTGCGCAGAGAACTCCAGAGCTTCGGGCTCGTCGCCGCGGTTTCAATTGCCCTCCCCAGGCTGAATGCGTCTCCCACTCTGAAGTGGATCCCGTCGATCCCGTCTCTGACTTTCTCAGCCATCCCCCCCACGTCACTGCAAATCACCGGCCGGCGGTGAAAGAACGCCTCCTGGATCACCAGCGGCGAGTTCTCCCACCACAACGAGGGCACCACGACCCAGTGCAAGCCGGCCATCAGGCTCGGCAGCTGGGAGTGCTCGTAAGGGCCGCGGAAGGTGACGCGGTCGCGGATCGACTCGTGCATGGCGGCGAACTCGTCCTGGAACTCCTGGGTCTGCAGCTCGAGGTTCGCGCCATGCAACCAGAGATGTGCGTCGACGCTCTCGTCGAGTAGGGACATCGCCTCGAGCATCACCTTGGCGCCCTTGAAGTAACTCAGCTGTCCGAAGAAGCCGATATTTCCGGGTGCCTTCGTCTGCGTGGGCTCCGGCGCCCGTGCCGAGGGCTCACGCCGCCCATACTCCTCGACCTCGATCCGGTCCGGTTCGATCCCCCATCTCACGTACTTCTCCATCAGCTGGGCGCTAGGCGCTAGGAAGCGATCGACGTTGTCGAACTGACCCTTGACGAATCGCTGGCGTAGGAAAAAGGACTGCTCGCTGATGTGCGGGAAGCATTCGTGGCAGCGCCGAGGCGAGGCTTCCCGGCACAATTCCGAGTTGAAAGTCCGCACCATCTGCCCGTCTCGATGGCAGATCGGCAGGAACTCGTGAAGCGTGTAGACGATCACCGCGTCGGGCAGGACCCGCCGAATCTGGCTCAGCAGATCGAGGCCGATGAAGTGCGTGTGCTGAAGATGGACGACATCCGGCCGGTGAGCGAGTAGGAAGTTGGTCAGGTGCTGCGAGTACAACGACTTATCCCGTGAAGTCAGGGTGAAGAAGTCGAAGTGCTCGGTCTCTGTGAAGACGAAGTACTGACCAGGATCGCCGTTGACCGAACTGAACGGGGCTCCCGGATGCGCGACGCGCCGGCGGGCGACGTTGGAGCCGATCCGCGCCAGCAGCACCGGCTCGACGCCAGGTGTACCGCGCATGGCCTCGTAGAGCTCGAGCGCGTATGCCTCGGCGCCACCCGGATGCAGAGTCGGATGGTTGTGCGCCACGTAGAGGACCCGCAGCGGGCCCGATCCATCGCTGCGGCTGCGATTGCCTTGTCGAGCCAGCTCACTCACACCGGTGCCTCGTTCAGGCCACTCAGGTCGAAGACGCGGCAGAGATGCCGCTGATCGGCGACCTTGCGACAGGATCCTTCGATCTGGCCGGAGAGCTCGGCACGCCGTTCGAGCCACTCGTCTGCGGACCTGGGAACGACCAGATAACCGGCTCCGGCGGCCGCGAATCGTTGCAGCTCTCCAAGCAGCAACTCGTCCTCCCCCTCCTCCCCGGGGACGAGCCGAACAGCGTTCAACGGGGCGAGGCCCGCGGTGATGCCGTCGGTCGCCTCCAGCACTACGAGGCTCGTATCGATCGAGGTCAGGTTTTCCAAGAAGTCGCGCATCTGGTCGATCGGGGCCTGCAGCCTCGAGATCGCCGGCACGCTGGCTTTACCTCTTGCGAGGTTCCCGAGGTCGTAGATTAGGTGGGAATCGGGCCGATCGGCCAATAACTCGCAGTGGGTGGCCAAATGTTTGGCAAATCCCTCGTAATAGTCAAGCCACCACCGCGCCGTCGCGGGGATCACGAGGTACTCCGCCCCGCGACGCCTCAGATCCTCGACCGCCGCGATTACCGCGGCGCTGTCGATCGGGTGGTGGCCGGCATATCCGCCGGAAGAGTCCTGTGGGAAGTGCGCCGCGATAAGACCGGGCATATCGAGCAGTGCCGGGTCTCCCTTGTTGATCACCAGCACCGAGGCGCCGAGCGGGATCGTGCTCGTCACCCCCGCCCGGATCCTTGCGATCAGCTCCGCGTACTCCACCTCGCCGAGAGGGCCGCTTCCGTTGAGCGTCACTGCACCGCCTCCTTGGCGATGCCGTTCTTCGCGGCGGGGTTCAGCCGGAAGATCAGGCAGACCTCGGAGTCGATCCGCGGATAGCGGCCCTCCAGATGCTCGGCGAAGCCGGCGTAATGGTCCAACCACCAGTATGAGGTGGCTGGAAGGACTAGGTATTGGGCGCCGTCCGCCCGCAATGACTCCAGGCGGGCAACGGCTTCGGCGCTGTCACGGGGATGATGGCCGAGATAGTCGCCGCCGCTGTCCTGGGGGAAATGGCGGGCCTCGCGCCCCTCGAGGTCGACCAGCTGTCGGTCGCCCCTGCTCACCACGAGCACGCTGGCGCTGGCCGGGACCGCCTCGCCAACGACCGCCCGCACACGCTCAACGAGGCGCCGGTAACCGAGGCGCGGATTGGCGGTGAAAGCCGCCTCTGGCCCTGCCCCCTCGACCTCCGCCTCTTCGCGCGCCAGGCGCTCCTGCAAGCCGCGCACCTCCGCCTCGAGGCGGTTTGCCTCGTGCAGAAACTCGCGCCGCTCAGACCCAGCGCCCCTGGAGAGCGACTGCTCCGGCAGCGCCGGCAGAAAGCGCTCGCCGCGACGGCGCTCCTCACCGCGGCCGCCGACGGTCGCGGTGAGGCGGACGACCTCGGCAAGCAGGTCGGAGACTTGGCGGGCATAGGCCTCCAGCAGGCTCTCGACCTCTACCTGGCGATCGTCGGCGACCGCCGCCAGGCGCGGCGAGACGGAGATTCGTAGCGGATAGGACTCCGCGTACTCGACCTCGATCAGTCCGTCCTCCGCGTAGACGGCGAGGTCGTCGCGGCGCACCCGGTCCCGCCAGCGCTCGCGGTACAGCTTCAGGCTGCGCTCGAACCGGTCCTGGCGTCCCCGCGAGGCCGACTCCAGGTGGGTCACCACCGCCTCGTGGCAGCAGTGAACCTCGCCGCCCCCTTCCCCTATCCGCAGGCAGAGGTCCACGTCCTCCAGGGAGTTGACGAAGCCGGCGTCGAAACCGCCGGCATCTTCGAAAGCCTGACGGCGGACCAGCATGCAGGCTCCAGTCACGGCTTGCAGGCGGCGCGAGCGGTTGACCGCAGCGTGGTCGGCGGGAAGCCCGGCGTAGAGGTTGTGGGGGTAGCCGTCTTGGCCGATCACAACGCCGGCGTGCTGGACTGTGCCAGTGGGGTAGAGGAGCTTCGCGCCGACGATCGCCGCGGCGGGATGCTCGTCCGCGTAGCGCACCAGGGCCTGCAGCCATCCCGGCTGCGGCTCGGTGTCGTTGTTGAGGAAGACCACCAACTCGCCCCCCGCCAGGTGCGCGCCCTCGTTGCAGGCGCTCGCGTAACCGCCGTTGTGATCCATGCTGACCGTGTGGATCGCGTCTCCATATTCCGCGAGAATGTCAGGCGTCGAGTCGGTGGAGGCGTCATCGACGACGATCGTCTCCCAATCCGGCGCCAACCCGATCAGCACCGCGTCGAGGCAGCGGCGGGTGAGCGCAGCGCAGTTGTGTACCGGCACGACGATTGAGACCGAGGCGATCAACTCCCGACCTCCTCCAGGTGGTAGATGGCTCCCGCTCGCTCGTTGGAGACGACCGCGCGGTAGCGTGAGTCGAGGTGCTCGCGCAGCCCGCCGTAGTAGGTGAGCCACCAGTGGTAGGTGGGCGGCACGACCAGATACTCGGCGCCGCCGCCACGAAGGCGCTCCAGGTGGTCGATCGCCTCGTCGCTGTCGGCCGGATGGTGTCCCGCCCAGGCGCCGCCCTGAGCCTGAGGGAAATGAAGCGCCCGACGGCCGTTCAACTCCAGTAGCTCCTCATCCCCGCGACTGACCACCAAAACGGTGGCCCCTGCCGGCACGACTTCCTTGACCGCCGCTCGCACGTCCTCGGCCTCGCGTTCGTATCGTGGGTTGGGCCGCCGGCCGTAGGGCTCCCAGGCCCGACCCCACTTCTCCGCGTAGCGTTGCTGGTTGGCCCGCAGGATCCGCGCGTACTCGCCGCCGGGAACGAGCTTGCCGAAGGACACCTCCCCGAAGTGGTGCACGGCGACGTCCTCGACGCATCGCAGCTGGTATCCAGCCTGCCTGGCGCGCTCGGCGTAGTCGTCGTCCTCGAGCAGGCCGACCTCATAGCGCTCGTCGAGCGGGCCGATGTGGAGATAGGCTTTGCTGCGCATCGCAAGGCAGAACATCGCCGCCGCTCGCACCTCGAGCCACTCCCCGGCATGCTCGCCGGCTCGGCGTCGCGCGAAGTCGAGGAACTCGCCCCAGGTGCGGTAGTCGGTCTCTATCTCGGCCTCGTTGCCGATCCTGTTGGTGACGGGGCCAACCAGGCCCACGGCCGGGTTCTGGAGATGCGCAAGCAGCCCCGAGAGCCAGCCCCGTGGCACCATCGTGTCGTTGTTGAGGAGGACGAGGTTCTCGCCGCCGGCCAGGCCCAGGCCCTGGTTGCAGGCCGACGCGAATCCGAGGTTCCTCCCGTTGAGCAGGACCCGCACCCGCGCGTCGCACTCGGCGAGCTTGGCTAGGTAAGCGGCCGTTCCATCGTCTGAGCCGTTGTCGACGACGACCAGCTCGAAGTCACACTCAGCGGTGTTGGCTAGCACGCTCTCGAGGCAGAGGCGGGTGAATACCAAACCACCGTGCGTGACGACGACGATGCTGGCGCTGCCGTGGCCAAGCGCCGGTGTCTCCTCATGGGCGACCACGGGGTTTCTCTGCACCGCCTCCACGGTGGCGTGAGGCAGCGTGGTCGGGCGGCGAGAGATCGGCTCGAGCTCCATCTCAGTCGGGAACACCGTGGCGGGACGCTGTGGCCGAGGAGACTTCGTAGGCTCGACCCCAAGCTCCTCCAGTAGTGGCCTCAGCACCGCCTCGTGGCTGAAGTGCTCCCGCGCCAACTCCCGTGCGGCCCGCGCATGGCGCCTGTAATCTGCGTTGATCGCCGCCGCGGCCTCCAGCACGGCATCGAACGAGCCGAAGCCGAACAGCCCTTCCCCGGTCGGCAGCACGTCGCCGAAGCCGGTGTCCTGGGTGACCACCGGCCGGCCCGCCGCCAGGTAGGTCGCGCTGCGATCGCTGAACCAGCCGCTGCGGAGCCGGACGTTCTGGTCCTTGGCGACCGTGAACTCGCCCCGCGACGAGGCGATGTAGCTCGCGATATTCGTCGAGATCCGTGGAAAAGTCCAGCGCCATGCCGCACGTTCCAGCCCTTGCTCAGGAGCATCTCCCGATCCGACTCGTCGTACTTGCTCAGCGCCAGCTCGAACGCCCTGCTCCACGCGGGAGGGGAGGTCGAGGAACTTGAGGAACTCGTGGTGCTTGCTCCAGGTGTAGCGCTCGCCCGCGAAGACCAGCTCGCGCGTCGCTGACGCCAGTTGCCGATGGTCGTGAACATCGGGCCGGGCGGCGGCGGGCGGTCCGCGCCAGAAGATCGAGGACCACGGGCTGGCGGGTCGGCCGGAAGTCGTAGCGGTCCGAGACCGGCAGGAGGCAATCGGGCCTGCCGTAATTCTCCCCGAAGGTGAAGAAGGCGCAATGGGGATCGAGGAACTCGATGGTCTGCGGATTGCGCCCTCCGACAGCTCGATCTGGACCTGCGACCGGGTCCGTCTCCAGGAAGATCAGCCGGTTCGGTCGCGCAATGCTCGGGCAGCGGCAGGGTCCCGCCGTGGAGGTTGATGATCCATCGGCGTCGAGTCGTAGAGGCGCTGCAAGCTGTCCCTCGCTCAGGCCGTAGCTCCGGCCGTCGGCGTGCAGCGCCTGGAACGCCCAGCGGTCGCCGAGGTCGAAACGGCGCAGCACGCCGTCGAGGAAGGCCGCGACCTTGTCCGAGCCGTCGTGGTCGGAGTCGTCCAGGAACATCGAGGGGTGGTCGCGTGGGCCTCGACGTAGTAGACCTCGTAACCGAGCCGCTGGAAGCCGACCAGGTAATGCACCGTCTGCCAGATGACGCCGGCGACCGGCATCCTGGCCATCATGCCGAGCAGGACGATCTTGGGACGAGGCCTCTGGGTCGGCGCCATCGAGTCCCCCATCAGACCTGCCGCCAAGTCAAGACTTCCCCCGGCTGGACGGCATCGGGCTCATAGGACGAGTCGGGTTCAGATCGAACCGGACTCGCCTTGCCGTTACCCGCCAGCTGTGGCCTTTTCCGCTCCTGTGTCTGTGCCTCGTATAGCTGCCGGTAGACCACCCCGAAGCGAAGGAGCTCCTCGTGCGTGCCACGCTCGACGATACGGCCACCGCTCATCACCAAGATCTGATCCGCGTGGCGCACGGTGGAGAGGCGGTGGGCGATGACGAACGAGGTACGGCCTTTCATCAGCTCATCGAGCGAATCGAGAAGCACCGCCTCGGTCTTGGAATCGATCGAAGAGGTAGGCTCGTCAAGGACGAGAATCGGCGCATCCTTGAGGAAGGCGCGCGCCACGCAGATCCTTTGCCGCTCCCCTCCGGAAATCTGCGCGCCGCGCTCTCCCAGGATGGTGTCATAGCGATCAGGAAGCCCCACTATGAACTCATGGGCATTGGCTGCCTCGGCCGCAGCCACGACCTCCTCGGTTGACGCCTCGAGCTTGCCGTACTGGATGTTCTCCTCGATCGTCCCCGAAAACAAAAGCGGTTCTTGCAGTACGACACTTATCTGCTCGCGCAACCAGTGCAATTTGAGGTCTCGAATATCCACGCCGTCGATTTCGATCCTCCCAGCCTCCGGATCATAGAATCGGATCAGCAAGCTCATCAGCGTGCTCTTTCCGGCCCCCGTGTGACCCACCACCGCGATCCTCTCGCCGGAAGAAGCTGCGAAGGAGACATCGGAAAGGGTGTGCTGTCGGCCCGGATAGGAGAAGTTCACCCCCTTAGCAGTGATCTGACCTCGCACTCGATCCAGCTCGATCGCCTCCGGGTTCTCGGTGACGTCTGGGTCAGTGTCAAGCAGGTTGAGGGAGGCGTTGAACTGCACGAGCTGTTCGTGGATCATGCCAACCGTTCCGCTGATCTGTTCGAGCGGCTGGTACACAGAGGTGATGTATGTGAGCAGCACCACTAACTCGCCAATCGAGAGCTCACCTTTAATCACGTGCCAGGCCCCGACGCCCATGACAAGTGAGATCCCGGCCGCCGAAGCGGTCTGCACGCCCAATGTGTAAAGGCTTTGGTTTACGGTCAGCTTTACGCGCTCATTAACTGCCGTCTGTCCCTGCTCGCGAAAGCGGCGGTGTTCGTAATCCTCGCGACCGAATGAGACGATCACCCGCAGCATCGCCATTGCCTCGTTAACGATCGAGAGAGATTGCCACTCGAGTTTCTGGACCCGCTGTAGACGCGGGACGATGCGACGTCCGTAGAGGTTGAACGACCAGAAGAGAAATGGTAGAACGGTCAGGGCGATCAGAGCGATCTGCCAATCGATGAGCAGGGAGATAACGAACATTCCCAATAGCGTTAGCCCAGCCTCGACTATCGGCGGGATAACCATCACGATGTTGCCGACAGCCGCCGCTTGAAGGTTGATCTGACTCATTAGCGCACCGGTCTGACGGCGATCATGAAAGGTGAAGGAGAGGCGCTGGACGTGAGCGAATAGATCACTTCTAAGATCTAGCACCATGTTTTGCTCCATCTTCGCGCCAAGGAAGTGAGTCTGCACCGTCGCCGCATTTCCGATGACTATGATTAGGAAGCGGGCCAAAACCATGGTTACGAGAACCACGGCGGTTTCGGGATTGGACCCGAATATGTCGCGGACGATGCCGGTCGTATGTTCGCCCTTCAGAACCTCGTTCAGGATTACGGCCAACGGCCACGGCTCTGCCAATCCGAAGATCGCCGCAATTACGGTCAACACCAGTACCAAGATGAGAGTGCGGCGATACGGCGCGAGGTAGGGTCGCGCCCGCGGTAATATCTTCCACAGATCCCAAGCGCCGGTCTTTTCAGACTGATGCACCCTGTCCGAGCCGGGCGGCTGGTTTCCAGGCTTACCGACTCTCATCCTGAGTGGACCCATCCCTGGACTCACGTCGACACCTCTTCCCTGTCGACGTCCAGCCCGTTTTTTGTCAGAGCCACCTCTTTTGACTTACGCCGAAGCGCAATCGGCGGCTGACGAGACACCAAAGAAGCATCCCCAGGCCTTGCAATTGGATCTGCCGGCTCAAGGTCGCTAACCGCTCCTTCCTCCGACTCCCTCGTGCGGTTTAACTCCGCCAAGGCCAGGCTCATCGCCGTCCCGGTGCCCTCGATCCCGAGCGCGAGGACGAGGAATACCGCGGCGCTCATCGTGAGGCCGAACCCAACCTGGCCTTCGAACCAGGCATAGGCAGACAGGAAGGCGAGAAGCGCTGCCATGATCACCCCGCCGGCCGAGACCCGTGGCCATATCTTCACCCGAAGGAGCTGCCTCCCCGAACCGTGCTCCTCGACTGCCGTGCGGATCTTCACCCCACCGAGCCGCCCGGCGCGGAGATCGAGATCCCAGTGATCGAACGGGCCGCCGCTCCTGACGAATCCGCCATTAGCCGCCAGCGAATCCTGAAGCTCCTGGACTCGTGCCTGGGGATCGCGCCAGCTTTCGCTCCACACCTGCACCGTGCGAGGTCGCGGCGATGCCGCCCCGGGTCGGAGGCGCCGGCGCCAAGGGGAAAGGCCGTTACGGAGGCGCCCGGCCAAGCGGGCAAACGGCTGGATCAGGAAGAGCATCGCCGTCAGTCCGCGGCGCAGAAGAGTCTCGAGCGCCGGGCAGCCCGGAACTGGGTAATTCGCCCGCCAGCCGCTGGCAAGCGCCCGCCACAGCAGTACTGAGACACCGGCTACGAAAAGCGGAAGCGCAAGAAGCAACGGCGCCCAGAGGAGGCCGAGCGTCGAGATCGCTCCCAACGCGGCGATCACAAGCAGGAACTCGGGGACGAACAGTAGGCTCGACAGCGTCCCTGGCGGTGGTTCGTAGATCGATTGGAAGAGGCCGCTACCCCAGGTGCCGTAGCGAACCATCGCTCGCCTGCGGACCGTCCCGATGGCTGGCGAGTCATAGATCCGCCCAGACCAACGTGAGGAGCCGGCGCGGTTGTAGCGGCTGGGCCACTTGCGCTCTAGCAGTGCCTCTGCCTTGCCGTAGCCGTACTGCTGCTTGAGATAGCGCCAAACCGAGTCCCGGCGGCGGTGCATGACGACAGCCCCGGCGCTAAATCCCAGCGTCCGGCCGGACTCCTGAAGGCGCCAGCAGATGTCGACGTCGTCGCCCGCCACCCGAAAGCGCTCGTCGAAGCCGCCGATCCCTTCCAGCGCCGATTTGCGGAAGGCCATGTTGCAACCTGGTACGTGCTCGGCCTCGCGGTCGGAGGTCAAGACATGGATCGGGCCGCCCGGAGCGGCGGCGACACAATCGGCGATCAAGCCATCGTCGTCGGGCGGGATGTTCGGCCCCCCCACACCGGAGCGCGCGTTGGAGCGCAAGGCCGCCGCCAAGTAGTGGAGCCAATCCGGATCTGGGTAGGCGTCGTCATCGAGGAAGGCGACGATCTCCCCCGTTGATCTCGCCACGCCGGCATTACGGGCGAAGCTGAGGCCGCGGTGATCGGTCTGAACTAGTAAGGCGTCGTGAGCCCGGGCGATGTCGGCGGAGGCGTCCGTTGAGCCGTCGTCGACCACGATCACCTCGAAATCCGGGTAAACGAGGTCACGTAGCTGCTCAAGGCACTGCGAGAGCGTCCGCTCCCCGTTGTGCGTACAAATAACCACCGAGACCCTTGGCCAGGGACCGGCCGGGGAGAAGGGCGCGGCAGCAAACGCCTCCCGGACCGCGGCAAGCGATGGCTTCGGGCGCCTCGCTCGGTCAACCAGGCCGAAGTCCCAGTCGATCACGTCATGGCCACCGCGATGCCACTCGTCGGTCCACGCGAACACGAACAACCCGCCAGCGCCGGTCCCGAAGGCGTGGCGCACCTGCCACTTCAGGATCTCGGCCTGGGCCTGCAGACCGTTGCGGCGGCTGTCGATGCCGATCTCGGCGAGGAGCAGCGGCCGGTCCCCAGAGAGGTTCTGCAAACGAGCCAAATAGGACTCGAAGGTCCGCTCGTCCTCGAGGAAGACGTTGAACGCCGTCAGGTCGAGGAAGGGCAACTCCAGATACTCGGTGGAGGGGTAATTGACGTAGGTGAAGAGGGCGCCGGGGTCCTGCGCCTTGGCGCTCCAATGCAAGCGCTCGAGGAACTTCTCGGCTCCGCGCTTACCATGCCAGCGCACGATCGGCGCCGGAATCTCGCTTCCGATCGCGTAGCAGAGGATGGCCGGATGACCCTCGCATGCCCCCACCTGCTCGCCGACTTTGGCGGCAATCGCCTTGGCGCGCTCCGCGTCATCGAGGAAGGCGACGTGCTGCTCCCATGCCAGTCCCACCATGACATGCAGGCCATGGTCCTCAGCCAGATCCAGAAGCCAGATCGGGGGTGCCGTGTAGGTCCGGAGCGCGTTCGCGCCCATCTCTGCCATTGCCTCGAAGTCGGCTCGCACTTCCTCTGGCGAGGGGAATGCCGAGCCATCTACAGAGCGGAACGTGCCATACGTGATTCCCCGAACGTGCAGCTTTACGTCCCCGAGAACGATAGAACGGCCCTGAACCTGGGGTCGGTAATGCGCCATGGTTAATGCCGAGGAACCCCTCGAGCCATCGGCAAGCAGCGAGAAATGGAGAGACTAGGGACGCCGTCACTTATCGGTGTTGGGGTCGATTTGGTAAGCCGGTTCTCTGTTGAACCGAACAGACGTCCAGGTTCAGCGAGCCGGTGAAGCTCAGGCGCGCCAACACGGGCTCCGGCCCAACGCTCGGTGCTCCACCCGCAAAGATCGACCGCCTTATCGAGCAGCTGGGGATCGCATCGATGAGCATGGACCGAGTCTCGGCACTTTGCCGCCACTACGGCCTCTGCTGACTCCTGCCGGATGACCGGCCGCCTCTCGGTGGCCGGCGTCGGGCGACTTTCGTCGAGGCCGACACCCCGGTAGGTCACCCCGGATAAGGACACCAACCTTCCCCGCACGCCCGCCGCGTCTACCTTGCGACCTCTTGATGGCTCGGGCTTCGTCACGGCGTGCTGACTCGCCCGGATCGCCCCGTCTTTTACGCGGTTCGTGTTCCTCGGGTCACGGGCTCGCCTCCGGCTTCCTTCCCACCCCGCCTCGCGGCGATGCAGTTGCCATTGGCTTGTGGTTTCTGTCATCGGATCCACAGGGAATTGCACTCCCGAGCAGGTGCCCATGCCGCGCGTACGCGAGAGAAGGCCCGCAGGTGTGCGGGCCTTCTCTTTCACGGAACGATGCAGGCGAGGGTTACTTCACGCCGAACACTGACCCTTGTGCTGCGTGAAGCCGGGGTTCGGATTTCCTTCGAACGGTTCGGCATTGTCCTCGCACCAAATCTCATGACCTGAGTTGGACTGCACCTCCTTTTCGGAGGGCCCTTCGTTTTGCCATACGGTTAGATCTTTGGCTATCGCGTTGCCGCGCACGATGAGCTCCACTTCGGTGAAGTTCTCCGTCACCGACACGTACCCTCCGATGGTGTTTGCGCCGCATTCTCCTTCCGGGTCCCCGATCAGGATGTCCGTTCCCATCCGATGAACCCGCACGTCACCGCCAACATTCATGCCGCAGACCAGGACTCGTCCGAATCCCGGTTCGATGTTGTCTTGCGCCTCGACGTCACCGCCAACGCCACCGTCGAAGAGGAAGATCTGCGCTGTCTTGTAGGCGTCGACGTTACCACCCACCGTGTTGCCTTCATGGGTATATATCGTCAAGGCTCGGTCACTATAAATGTTACCTTTGATCGAGCCAGCACTTGCCTCGAAGTAGCCGTTCTGGAAAACCGTGACGTTGCCCGTAACACTGGCTCCCACAAGCGTGCATGCACCGTTCTCTGGGACGATGACGTTTTGATACGTACCGCCGGTAATTACTTCGCTGCACCACGTGAATCCTTGTCCCCCGTGATGGTGCCCAAAGGGGCCACCTCCCCCGTGATTGCCCCATTCGTGGTTGCCCCACTGGTGGTTGCCCCACTGGTGGTTGCCCCACTGGTGATCAGCCATTGCAGATGGTGCGACGGCCAGAAGACCACCGGCAACTAGCGCTACCAAGACACCGAGCTTTCTCATTGAAAAGCTGCTCCCTTCCTTGTGCTCAATTGGGTCGCCTTTCGATCCCTCAAGGCGTCAGGTAAACCTAGGACAGATCCTGCGGTTCGGACCCGACACTGGACGGATATGCGATGGGTAACTTAGGGTGGCTCAGAAGGACCCAGGCCAGAACATCGGCGTCCGAAGGTGATAGACAGAACGTTTGGAGGGGTCCAGGCCACTGTGTATCGGCCGGCTGGGCTAGCATCGGGAATCTCGCGGACAACCACACCCGCATGGAGAGATTCGACCCCTGGGAGCCTACTGCTGTCGCCCTTGCATGATGACCTTCTTGGGGTCAGCTGGCTGATCAGGGCGTGGACGCGGCGGTCGAGGCCGAAGGAGACCGTGCATGGTCTCCAGTCGCGCCCGGTACCGAATCGCGAGGCGGCCCTTGCGGAGGATGCCGTAATCCGCTTTCGTGCTTGGCTGGGACACAACGGTCGCCGGGCTTGGCGTCACCGGAGCCGGTGTGATCGGCGTGCTCCTGATATGAGGAGCCTGATCGCCCTGTTGAGCTGATCCACGACATCTACGACCTCAGGCTCGACCCGCTCGTCCTGGAGCGCGCCCCAGACCCTCCTCACAAGAGCACAGAAAGGGCCTTGAGGGCTGCGGGGGCATTTGATTTCAGTGCGGGCCAAAGCGCCAAGGCTGCTTGATGAGGGCCCACCTGCCCACTGCATCGAGCCCGTTTCCGCTTTCGCCCTCCCAAAAGCGCCGCGCCTCCCAGCTCGCCCGGCAACTCAGTGGCCACCTCTCCGCATTGCCGGTCAGCGCCGCTCGGGGGCAGGCGGCGGCGCGCACCCCATGAGCCAGTTTCGTCGCATGGGCAGAGACCCGGTAGAGCAGGCTCGTCGCGCCTGGCGGACTCGGCACTTTGAGCGGGGGCTCAATAGCTCAGGATCGAGACCGTGGCGCTGGTGCCCTCTGCTCGCGCCTCGGCCAGGCCCCCGGCGCTCTTGCTCTGTAAGTCCGTGACATCCGCCAACGTCTCGGCTGCAAGCAGAAGTATCGCGAGCCCTGTCTTCGGAAGCGGGTTTGCCACGACTCCTCCCCGATTCGCCATCATGACTGGGTGAAGATCCGACTGGCGCTGATTTGCATCGGGGTGCTGGGGGTCGCGAGCGCCGCTGCCCTCCTGCTCGCCCTCGCTAGTTCCTCAACCCCTCGCGAAGCGACGCCGACGATCCATCTCACTCGATCGCGCGCCCACCCCACCCAGGCGGCTCGGACTGAGACGCGACGCCGTCGCCCGGCGGTGCCCCAACCCGTCCGAGTCCCCGCCCTGGCCGATAGGCCGGCCCTCGGCCCCGCCTTCGCGATCGTTCGATTGCGCCCCGGCGCGCGGCTGGCGCTGTGGCGCGCCCCCGACCGAGGATTCGTCAGGTCGCTCGGGCCGCGTACCGGGTTCGGATCGCCGGTCGTGCTCTCCGTGGTCAAGCAGCACGGTGGCTGGCTCGGGGTCTCGACTCCGGCCCTGCCGAACGGCAAGGTCGGCTGGGTTCGCCGAGAACCAGGCCGGGAGCAGGTCTACTGGACCAGGTATTCGCTCCACGTCGAGCTCGCCGCTCGCAGGCTTTCGCTCGTCTACGGGCGCCGAACCGTCGATCGCTTCGACGTCACGGTCGGCGCACCCGGATCCGAAACGCCTCTCGGCCGGTTCGCGATCACGGACGCTCTGAGCTTTGGGGAAAGCCCCTACTACGGCTGCTGCGCACTGGCTCTGAGTGCTCGCCAGACGAAACCCCTGCCCGGCTGGAGCGGCGGAAAGCGGATCGCGATCCATGGCACACCCGGCCCGGTCGGCGGCGCCGAATCACACGGCTGCGTCCGCGCCACCGATCGCACTATGCGGCTTTTGTTTCGAACCATTCCACTCGGCACGCCAGTTTTCGTGCGCGAGTAAAACAGCGCCTGGCGCAATATCGCAGCTTGTCCGCTGACGAACGGGCGCTGCAAGTGCGGTCGTGAGCAGATTCCCCGGCGCCTCAGCCCGCGGAGGCTTCACGAAGTCGCTCTAGCCTCTCGATTGCCGCGGTTGAGCCCACCCCCTTACGGCATCGGCGTCCGCCGTTCGCTTTCGCCTTCCCGGGCACCGTGTCCAAGCGCCGCGCCGATCTCCCGCTACTGAGCGAAGCTCAGCCTGCCGAAGGTCGTTCGCTTCACACTGCGGGCGATCACCGTCTCCTTGACGAGGACCTTCTCGGCAGCGGCGAGCTTGGTCGTGTACGCAGGCTTCGGCCTCAGCGAGACGACAGCGGAGCGTCCCGCCTTCAGCCGCGCTCTCGCCACAGCGCTCTCCACCTTGCCCTGGCGCTTCTTGGTCACAACCTGAAGTTTGAACCTGCAGCCACCTGGCTTGGCACTTCTGCCGCACCTGACGCGAACCCCGGGGAAGGCTACCCTGACGCTCCTTGTCTCCCTCCCCGCTCCCGACCCATTGCAGTAGGCGCTCTGCCCGGTGTAGATCTCTTCACTAGAGCAGACGCTGTCGGTCACGGTCAGCCTCGCTTCATAGCTGCCCGCGGCGCGGTAGGTATGGCTGGGGTTAGGGCCGCCGTCTGCTTCCTTGGTGCCGTCGCCGAATTCCCATTCATAGCTCGGCGTCGAGCCTTCCGGATAGCTTGAGGCAGCTTCCGGATAGCTTGAGGCAGAGGCGTTGAAGCTGACCGGGACCCCGGCGATCGCGGCAGGGGCACTAAAGGAGGCAACCGGCGCCTGGGCGGGGGGGATCGCGATCGCCGCCGGGGCATCGCCGACCGTGATCGGCGATCCCTCCACTTCGTTGGTCTGGGTGTCGATCACCGAGACGGTGTCGGTGCCGAAGTTGGCGACGTAGGCGGTCTTGCCGTCGGGGGTGATCGTCACCACGTAGGGCTCAGAGCCAACCGTGATCGGCGCTCCCACCACTTGGTTGGTCTCGGTATCGATCACCGAGACGCTTTCTTCTTGTTCGTTGGCGACGTAGGCGTCCTTGCCGTCCGGGGTGATCGCGATCCCCCAGGGTTCGATCCCGACCTTGATCGGCGATCCGATCACCGCGTTGGTTTCGGTGTCGATCACCGAGACGCTGTTTTCTTCGTAGTTGGCAACGTAGGCGCGCTTGCCATCGGGGGTGATCGCGATCGGGATCGGGGTGGTGCCGACCCCGATCGGAGTGCCCAGCACCTGGTTGGTTTCGGTGTCGATCACCGCGACTGCCTGGGGGCCGTCGACGGCGACGATGGCGATAGCGGCTCCTTGTTTCTCGGTGATTTGAAGCCTTCGAGCCCGACCGGCTTGCCGATGCCACAACCAAGACAACGTGATCGCGCACCCCGACCTTGTGGCCTGTCGGTGCCAAGCGACCCGGAGCCGTCCTCGATCCTCCTCCAACCCAGCCCAATGGCCATCAGATCATCGGCTACGAACGATCCGGGTCAGCAGTCGAATAGCGATGTCGCACTACTCCGTCTCCACTGCGATATCTCAGCCCACCAGCTGAGCTCCGATCGGAATGGAGAAGCTCCGCCGCTCGCAAACCGACCACGACCGCAAAGCACCAGCCACAGGCGACCAGCCACCCGCCCGCGACGTCACTTGGGTAATGATCGTGGAGGACGACAACGGAGCAGCCTACGGCGAACACGAAGCAAGAGCCAAGTGCGACGGCCCATAGCCGCCACGATCGGGGCACGACGAGCACGAAGGCAAGGGCCATCGCCATCGCCGACGTCGAGTGACCGCTGGGAAAGGCGGTCGGACCAACCTGTCGGTAGCCAAGAAGCGACTGGTAGCGCTGGTGGGCGAGCACCACCTTGAGTATCTGGGTGGTGAGGTTCGCACCGCCGACCAGGGCCGCCGCGGCGATCGCGTAGCGGAGCCCTCTACAGCGCAACGCCAGTAGGCAAACCACGACGAGCATCGCCACTTGGGGCAGCGGATCGGCGAGGTGCCTGAAGAGGATCGCCAAGGCGCCGAGTGAAGTTTCTTTGTAAGCGGAAAGTCGGCTGAGAACGCTGGCGTCGTACCGCCCAAACGGCTCGATCTCATAGGCAAGCAGCGTGAGCAGGATCATGGCGCCCACGCAGCTCACACAACCTACGGCTGGACGCTTGACGCTTGCGCTCATCCCTGAAACGGTAGCGGTGCGGATCCTGCTGGGTCTGGAGGAGCGGAAGCAATGCAAGCCCGCCGAGGGTCAGCTCAGACTGAGATCTCGAGTCGGATATCCGGAGCCGCGAGCGGACCTCTGACGCCCCGCTGAGCGAAACGCCCGCTGTCGACATCGGCCAAGTAGTAGAGAACCGAAAAACTGATGAGCTGCTCCGCGGAGACCCCGAGACGAGTGGCCTCCTCATCGATGGCTTCGACGGTGAAACCGCCAAGCTTGAATGCCATTTGTCGACCCACGCCTCCTTTTGCCTTCTTGGATCCACCGATCATCGCTCCGCCGCCCGTGATCGGTGGGTGACACGCCAAGTTGTAGTTCGACCCACTCTTTTCCAACGCAGGGCGAGCACGAGAGCTCACGCTGCAACAACGTTGAGAGGGACCAAAAAAGGCTGGTATTCGAACGGCAAGCCAGGGCGTTCTAACCTTTCTTGTGTTTCTTAACCTCCAAAAAAGCAGGTGCTGTAAAGGCATATGGCTCCGGCCGTTGATTGCTCTGGCACCTCGAACTTCCCTCCTGACCGAACTCAAGGAGTTCGCAAAAAGGAGGCCCCGAAGACCGTTTGAACTCCAGAGGCACCATGCCCCTCCCCAACCGATAGGTAAGGCCCCCCGATGAGCTCCACCGAGATGATCGCCGAGCGCTCCCTGACCCTCTCCGAGCGCCACACGGCGGACTTCGAGATGATCGCCAACGGCGGCTTTGCGCCGCTTACGGGCTTCCAGGGCTCTGAGGATTGGGAGCGGGTCTGTGCGGAGATGCGAACTGCCGACGGCGCCCATATCTGGCCGATCCCGATCACCCTGGCCACCGAGCTTGACTGCGAGGTGGGCAATGTGGTCGAGCTCTCAAGCGATGAAGGAAAGCCCTTGGGCAGGATCACCGTTGAGGAGATCTTCGAGCGCGACACGAGGAGTGAGGCCGAGCGGGTCTACCGCACCACCGATCAGGCTCACCCCGGCGTGGCGGCGATCTATGAGGAGGGCAACCGCTGCATCGCCGGGCCGATCGAGGTCGACGCGCTGCCCGACCACGAGGAGCCCTTCATGCGCCGCTACCAGACCCCCGCGCAAACGCGCGAGGAGTTTGCGCGCCGCGGCTGGAAGCGGATCGTCGCCTTTCAGACCAGAAACCCGATCCACCGCGCCCACGAGTACCTGACCAAGGCCGCGCTTGAGATCAGCGACGGGCTCTTCATCCAGCCGCTGATCGGCAAGACCAAGGCCGGCGACATCCCCGCCGCGGTGCGGATGGCCTGCTATGAGGTGCTGATCGAGAACTACTACCCCAAGGATCGGGTCCTGCTCGGCGTCAAGCCGGCCAAGATGCACTACGCCGGCCCCCGGGAGGCGGTCCTGCACGCGATCGTGCGTCGCAACTACGGCGCCACCCACTTCATCGTCGGTCGCGACCACGCCGGCGCTGGGGACTACTACGGCACCTATGACGCGCAGAAGATCTTCGATCAGATCGACATCGATGAGCTGGGGATCGAGCCGCTGTTCTTCGAGCACACCTTCTGGTGCAATGAGTGCGAGGGCCTCGCCTCTGCCAAGACCTGTCCCCACGACAGCGAGGCGCACCTCTTCCTGAGCGGCACCAAGGTGCGAGAGATGCTCGCCAACGGTGAAAAGCCGCCGCATGAGTTCTCGCGCGATGAGGTCGCCGAGATCCTGATCGACGCCTACAAGGAGGATTGAGCGCAGATGAGCGATGAGTTGGGCTTCACCCTTTGGTTCACCGGGCTCTCTGGGGCCGGCAAGACGACGATCTCAAGGCTCTTGGAGGGCCACCTGGCGGAGCGCAGCTCAAAGCTTGAGATCCTCGACGGCGACATCGTCCGCGAAAACCTCTCCAAGGGGCTGGGTTTCTCCAAGGAGGACCGCGACACCAACATCCGCCGGATCGCCTTCGTCGCCGATCTGCTCTCCAGAAACGGTGTGCCGGTGATCACCGCGGCGATCTCCCCCTACGCCGAGATTCGCCGCGAGGCGCGCGAGCTGATGGGAGAGCGCTTCATCGAGGTCTACGTGAAGGCCTCTGTCGATACCTGTGCAGAGCGTGACGTCAAGGGCCTCTACGCGAAGGCCTTCTCCGGGGAGATCAAGGAATTCACCGGCGTCTCGGACCCCTATGAGGTTCCCGAGGACCCCGAGGTGATCTGCGACACCGAAGCCGAAACCCCCGAGCAGTCCGCCGCGAAGCTGTTGGCCTATCTGGAGGAGCGGGGGTTGGTTGGGCGCGGGAGTGCACTCGCCCTTATCTAGTAGAGCAAAAGCTCAGCCCGGCTCTACCCGTTAGCTACGTAGCGCATTTTAGCTGGATCACTTAGCGCATTTTTGCCAGATCAGAAGGTCGGAATTCGACAAAGACACCGATCAAGGAAAGCCCGCCCTTGCCCCCCGCCGTCTTCGATGAAGCTCAGAGAACGTGACGCTTCCCACGTTCTTCATCATCGGTGCGGCGCAAGCGGGGACCACGAGGCTTTATCACTGCTTGGACCAGCACCCGCAAATCCAGATGTCAGCGGTCAAGGAGCCACACTTCTTCGCCGCCACCGAAAACGGCATCCCAAGTCCGCCGGGAAGAATCGGCAGCCTTGAGGAGTACGAACAGCTCTTCGACCCAAGCTTCAACGCCAGAGGCGAGGCATCGCAAAGCTACACGAACTTTCCTCGCCGCAAGGGAGTTCCGGAGCGTATCGAGGAGCTGATGCCAGATGCGAAGTTCCTCTACCTCGTGCGCGACCCGATCGCGCGCACCGTTTCCCATTACCGGAATTGGATCGCAGCCGGGAAGGAGCGCCGCTCCCTGCGGGACGTGCTATCGGATCCCTTTTTCCCGTATTCGTATCTGACCTGCCACAGCCTCTACGCTCGGCAGCTGGAGCTGTATCTGCGACGATTTCCCGAGGAGCAGATCATGGTGATTGATCAGGCCGACCTTCTCGCTGATCGGCAATCGATGCTTCGTGAGATCTTCGCCTTCCTAGCGGTGGATGACTCATTCGCTTGCAGACAGCTCGATGCCGAGCCAAGGACGTGCCGCAATAGGTCTACTCCTCTGCCAAGCCAAAGGCAGGCTATGGGAAATATTGCGACGCCGAGAAGGCCCTGGATGCCTGTTCGCATCCGACAATATGCTCGGCTCCCTTCAGGCCGAGTCCTTCGCTCACCCGCCAAAATCCCGATGCTCGACGACGAGTCGCGCGCGCAGCTTGAAGCGCTCTACGTAGGCGAGGTGGAGCGTCTTCGCGCTCTCACCGGCATGGCTTTCCCGACCTGGAGTATCTGAAAACCATCCTGAAGCGCGTCACTTCGCCGCTCCTGGCCGAGGTCGTCTAGGCCACCGAAAGCGAGAAGACCCCGAGCTGCCGGCGGGCGTCGACAGAGCCCCCCGACTAATGTATCCATGGCTCCTACTAGCCATAGATCGAGCAGCGCGATCAACTGCTTTCTACATCCGTCGAGAGCACTTTGGCGGCACCAGGAGTAAAGGGTTACTGGGTCAGCCAGTTGGGCTCCGGTCGATGGCGCTTTCGCCCTGCGCCTCTGCGAGCGTTACGAGTTTCAGTTGCCGGAACATCGCCGCCCGCGCAATTTCACCGATAGCGCGCGTTGTCTCTAGGGCACTTGTGCGCATGGCGTAATAGGACGAATCATGCAAGAGAACGATGCCTCCATCGTCAAGCTCCCGAAGCACCCGGCGAGCAATTCGGCGTGCAGAGACCGGTTCCCAATCGAGACCCCAAGTCGACCAATACGCGATCTCCAAACCAAGACGCTGGCAGACTGCCGCGCCGGAAGGAGTGAGTCGACCAAAAGGCGGGCGGTAGAAGCGGGGCGCGGTACCCGTTAGTTCGGCAAGTACCTCATATCCAGTCTCAATGTCGCCGTGCGATTCGGCGGCGGCGGCGAGGTCATTGCGAATATGGCGGTGTCCATGAACGCCAACCTCGTGACCCCTGGCGAGGATCTCTTTCACTAAGTCAGGCGCGGCGGCTATTCGCTCTCCCACGAGAAAGAATGTTGCCTTGGCCCCGGCTGCCTCAGCGCGTCGAGGATCGCAGGAGTCTCGCTCGCGGTGGGGTCGGGTCCGTCGTCGAACGTCAGGACGCAATGACCACCGGGTGCCGTACGCACAATGCCAGGAACCCCACGCCAGCGTCGCGGGCGCCCGGGAGTATGCTCTTGCAGCGCGCAGCGTACCCAAAGGGGTAGATAATTGCGCGGGCTACGTGTGTAGGGCATCTGGCGAGAACGCTTAGGCCTTGCCAGAACTTGCGCCTAACGGCAACTCGGTATTTCAGGACGCATTGGCGCTTGCTGGCCGTCTCCGCGGTGTGACCCTCGATTCTCCTGCTTCTCGGGGAACACCTGCAGTTGAGAAGATGGAGCTGTCGAGGCCCGGGTGCCGGCGCGATGGACGAAGAGGTCGCACCAGCCGAGCTGGTCGCGCACAAGCGACCTGCGCCCGCCGCCCAGGCTACGATCACGAAAGCGCTGCGCAGCAACTGGCCGCAGCTTTGAGCCGATGCGCAAGAAGGCCTGGCGACGAGTGCTGCGGCGTTGAGCCTAGCCGACTGGTCAGTCGGCGTGTCGCTCTTCGCAGTCAAGCAGAGGCTGCCCTCGAACAGGCAGAAGAAACCTTTCCGCCTCGGCCCGATCGCGCAACTGGCGGAGCCGACCATTAGCGCCCCCCCACCTCCTCGGGGGGCTCCGCCGGCTAAGGCTGGCGCAGGCGTGCCCCCAGCGGCTCCCCTGCGGCGGCACGAAGCGGATCGAGAACCTAGCGATGGTCTGCACACAAAGAAAGAAGGACCCACTCGATGCCGTTCTTCGCGCGAATGGCCATCCAGCCCATCTTTCTCTTCTCGATCTCGCGCAGCGGCTCAACCCTGGTGCAACGCATCCTCGCAGCCCACGATGGCGTCGCCACTGCCTCCGAGCCGTGGCTGCTACTGCCGCACGCCTACACCCTGAGACCCCGCGGCGTCGACGCCGAGTACGTCCACCCGCTGCTGGTAACGGCGATCGAGGATTTCGCCTCCTCGCTGCCAGATGGCAGCGAGGACTACGTCGAGGAGCTGCGACAGTTCGCCCTGCGACTCTACGAGAAGGCAGCCGGTGAAAACGATACCTACTTTCTCGACAAGTCGCCCCCTTATTGCCTGATCGCCGAGGAGATCGTGCAGCTCTTCCCCGAAGGTAAGTTCGTCTTCCTCTGGCGCAACCCACTCAGCGTAATCGCCTCGTTAATCGAGACCTGGGGCCCGTGGCGACCGACCTTCATGAGCAGCGACCTCTTTATCGGCCTGCCGCGGCTGGCGGCAGCGTATGAGGCCCACCGCTCCAACGTCCACTCTGCCCACTTCGAGGACTTGAGCGCGCCCGACGAAGAGGCCTGGCAAGCGCTGACGAGCTACCTGGAGATCGAGTTCGACCCACGCTCCCTCACCGACTTCGCCAAGGTCGAGCTGAACGGGCGGATGGGCGACCCGACCGGCCGCAAGCGCTACTCGGCCCTCAGCTCCGAGCCGGAGCAGAAGTGGCGCAAGACGCTGGCGAGCCCGCTACGGCGCGAGTGGTGCCGCCGCTACCTGCGCTTCCTCGGGGCCGAGCGGCTGGCGCTGATGGGCTATCGACTCGACCGGCTCCTGGAGGACCTCGACTCCCTGCCCTTCAGGACCGACTCACTTGGCACGGACCTCTGGGAGGCGGTCAAGGACGTCGCTAAGGAGCCGATCCGCGCCCGCACCCGAACCCGGCGGATCGGCTCCCCCCACGTGATCCGCGAGCTGCTGCGAGCCTAGGCCCTAGACGGTCCAGGTCTCGAAGCGCAGCCCGGTCAGCTCCCGCAGGCGGTCGGCGTCGGGCACGAAGAGCCGCCGCAGGCGGTCACGCTCGGCAGGCTCGACCTCGGGCTTTGGCACCGTCGCAAGGAAGGACCGCTCAAAGGAGGTGCGCAACCGATTGCGGAAGCGGGGAGGCAGCGCGGAAAAGGAGGAGCGGAGAATTGGTTTCAGACTCATCAGCGACCGGGGGTAGCGGTGCTTCTCGCCCCCCTTGAACAGTTCCGAGTCGAACGCGGCCGAGCGGAAGCCGGCGTTAACCCCCAGGAATCCGAACACGACCTCGAGCGTGGCAGCGCGTTCGTTCCGCAGCTTCGTTTGGTCGAGCACGAGGATCCGCTCTTGTGGGAACTCCTCCAGGTAGAGCTCCAGCTGGCGCCCGTAGAAGCTCTGGCAGGTCAGGTAGAACGAGTGCGGATCGGCGGCGTCGAGCTGGGCTACCGCCTCTCGAAAGGAGAGCCGCTCCTCGCCGTTGGCCACACGCATTTGATACTGCGAGATGAGCCGGTCGATGGGATCGCGCACCAAGTAAATGAATAGAGCCTCCGGCACCAGCTCCTTGATCCGCTGCGGAACTCCTGCGCGCCGAGGCGCGTTCGAGTAGCTGGGAGAGGCCTCGCCCCTCACCGAAAATGCGGGGTCGAAGAGCGTTTCGTAGTCCTCGAGGCGGTCCACCCTGCCGACCGGATACGGGATGCCGTTGGGGGGGCCCGCAAAGAAGTTGGTCTCCTTCCTAGTCGACATCTGCACTTCCGGGTGCAGCTCGAGGTATGAGTGGAGGCTCGTGGTCCCAGCCTTCGCCGCACCGATGATGAAGAAGGTAGGAAGCGTCACGGGTCCTTACTCGAAACGGCTGGTGAACGGCCGAACTTTCGCCCCGTCACAAGCGGCGCTCGCCCCGCGGCGTTATTTCAAGTGTCGTGGCTGACACCGAGAACTCCACCTCCCAAGCCAAAAATAGCGCTGACGGCGGCCGGAGCTCCTACCGCGCCGGCTTCTTCTTCGGCAGTCTCAGCTTCCTGGGGACGACCGTCCTCGGCCTCGTCTCCACAATCGTCACCGCGCGGATCTACGGCATCGACATCATCGGTGAATTCACGCTAGTCGCAGCCCCAGCCGCAATCCTCTTCGTGCTCTCGACCGTGAAGGAGCAGCAGGCGATGATCAAAGAGATCACCGTACTGCCCCTCCGTCACCCCCGGGTGACACAGCTGTTCGCGGCCGTCTTCACGTTTTCCTGGCTGCTAACGATCGTCGTCGGCGCGCTTGACGTGGTCGTCTGCTGGTTCGTCTTCCACGGTCCGCTCCATGCACCCCGACTCTTCGCGCCCGCAGCAGTCTGCATCCTCGTCTTCGTCGTCCTCACCAACACCGGCTGGAACATCGACTCGATCTTCTCCGCCTTCGTTGCCGGCCTGCAGATCTTTTGGGTCCGCGTCTTGGAAGTGAGCAGCTTCATCGTCATCGCCGTGGCGGTCGGGCTCGTCTCGCGATCCGTCTGGAGCCTCGTGATCGCCACCGCTGGCGGCGCCTTCTGCCCGCTAGTGTTGCGGGTAATCTTCGTGCGTAAGTTCGTGCGTGCCCGCCTCAGTTGGGCCGACTATCGCGAGGGGCTGCGCTTCCTACCATCGATTCTGCCCTTCGGCCTGCGCGCCACCCCGGGGCAGATGGCGCAGGGGGTCAGCCAGCAGGCCGGAGTCTGGGCCCTGGGCATCGTCACCACGACCACGGTGGTCGGCGCCTACAGCCGCGCTGTCTCAATTCCCCAGCGCTTGCAGCAGGCGAGCCTGCGAGTCACCGAAGTCCTCTACCCGACGCTGGTGAGCCGTCACACGGGCGGTGACGGGCACGGGTTTGACCGGGCCCTGGTCGACTCGATTCGGTACGAAGTAATCGGCCTGCTGGTGGCCGCGGCCGCGATCGGCGGCGCGGCGCACTCGGTGCTGGGGGTCTTTGGCCCCGGCTTCGGCCAGGCCGCGCCGGCGCTGGCGCTGCTGATGTTCTACCCCGTCCTCGGCTCGATTACCGTTGCCCAGACGCAGGGGCTTTGGGCCGTCGACCGGCCGGGGACGACCAGCGTGATCGCGGTCACCAGGATGGTGATCACGATAGTCCTCCTAATCGTCCTTACCCCGCCGCTCGGGATCGCCGGCCCAGCGATCTCCCTGCTCGCAGGCTACCTTTGGCACGCCGTCTTCGGCGGAATCGCCCTGAAGCCGTACCTGACACAGCGGCTGCGCGTCAGTTGGCCGATCCGGGAGCGCCTTACGCTCGTCGTCGCCTATGCCGGTGGATTTGCCGCCGCGCACGCGGTAGAGCACGCCGTCCCCGGCACCGGGGGGATGGTGCTGGCACTTACCGCGGGAACCGCTGCTTACGTGCCGCTGTTCATCGGCTGCGGTGGCCTCAATACCCGCGACCGCCAGCGCTTGGGCCAGCTCATCGAATGGGCTCGCAGGCGGGCTGGCCGGGATCCCGCTTCGGCGGTTCAGTCGAGCCCGGCCTAGATCGGACTAGATCACTGATCCGTGTGCCCAGCGTGTCGCCCTACCTAGCGCGATCCGATCTTCTCTGCCGGCACCCCAGCCACAATTTCGTAAGGCTCGACCGAGCGGGTGACGACGGCCCCGGCGCCGACAACGGCCCCTTTCCCGATCCTGACCCCCGCGGTAACGGTGACGCCGCTACCCAACCAGGCCTCGTCCTCGATCACGACCGGTTCCGCGCGGCGTCCCTGTGTCTGCATCGGGCCGCGGCCTTTCATCTCGTGATCGGCATCGGTGATGTGACAGCCGGCGGCGATCATCACTCGCCGGCCGATCGAGACGGATTCGACGGCGTTGACGATCGTGTATTCGCCGACGCCCGTGTGGGCGCCGATCTCGATCCTTCCGGGGGCCCCGCGGACGACCGAGTAGGGTCGCAACTGCACATAGGGTCCGAGGCGAACGCGTCCTGGGTTGCGGATCCGGGCCCCTTTCCAGATCCTCGGGATGCTCCTGCCCGGACCTGGAGCTTCGAGCCCGAGTAGGCGCCACTTCACATAGTTGAAAACCCAGACGGTTACTGTCAGGAGGCGGATGTTGTCGACCACGGCGAGATCCTATCCGCATCTCCAAAGGCGACCTCGCTAGCCGATTCGCGGGCCGGAAAAGCTCATCCGCAGCAGCTGTAGGTGTTCCCAGGGAAAGTAGGAAAGTAGTTCTCGCGGGGACATCCCTTCAAAGTTGCCGGTAGACCCGCGGTAGGGTTCGGTCCCGGTGCGGGTCGGGTCCTCGGCGTAGAAGGAGATCCCGTGGGAGCGGTTGTTGACGAAGATGCCGTAGCGCTGTGCGGCCTTGGCGATCATCCGGGTGAGCCGCGGCATCTGCAGCTTGGAGAGGTCGAGGTTGGGGTCGAGCCGCAGGTGGGCCCCCTCTGGCAAGGAAAGGGGGTCTTCGGAGTTGCCATCGGTGCGCTGGGCAGGCCAGGCCCAGACACCCGCGCGGGCGTTGGGGATGGCGATCTGTAGGGCGTGGTTGATGACGCCGCGTTCGAGGTCTTCGAGGGTGATCAGGCCCCCAATCACCCCTAACGATGTGGATGAATCGCCCCACCAGGGCTTTGCCCCTGGCCAGGAATCGGGGCCGTAGTAGCCGCTTGCTTCGGATACGTTACGGGTGGCGCCGCCCCAGTCGGCGTGCCAGCCATTGGCCTCATGAGAGGCGCGCCAGAATTCCCACACCTTGTCGGTGGCTGGCTGCCAGATCACGAGCGTTGCGTCGGTCCCGGCGGCGGGCTTTGCGTTGGGGGGGATCGGTACCCGCTCGAAAGCATCCTGCAGGGCGGGAGCGTTGGGGGTGTTTAGAGTGACTTTTTCGAGCGGCTGATCGGCTGAGACCCGGTAGAGGGGGACGCTCCATTCAGTCGTGTTGATCGACGGCCCGAGGTGGTTTTCGAACTCCGAGGCGATTTCGGCGCGGAATGCTCCCATCAGGGCTTCGGAACTCGGGTCCAGCGGTGCGTCGGCCGGCAGCGGTGTGTTCCAGTAGCTGGTCCCGGCGTAGAAGCGGTGGGGTTCGGCTGGTTCGTCTTCGACCGGTTCGGGCCCCGCGGATTCGCTTTGGCCCGTTTTTGGTCCGGTGGATTCACCTTCTACCGGTTCCGGTTCCGGAGCATTCGGTTGTTGGGAAGACCCCACCTCGACGATCGCGCCCGCCTGGCCTGGTAAGGAAGGGACAGGGGTATCGCTAGAAGAGCTTTTCCTCCTCGAGCACGTCGCGCGCCGCTGAGATTGACGGTGCCCCCGCTGCCGATGCTTCGGCTTGCAGCCCCTGCTTCTGGAACTAGTTGCGACTCGCTCCTTCGGAACTGCCGAGTTACGCCCGCGCTTTACGTCCTGCATCGTGGGACCGCTGGCCGCTGAGGCGGCGGAGGCGATCGACGCCACGAGGACAAGGAATCCGAGAACGAAAAGCCAAAGCGCCGCCCCTGCCCTTGATATGCGCCTTTTTTCAGTCGCCAGGCACATAAGTGGGAGAGTTATCGGTGCCCTTGCAACGAGCTTTAGGCAGCTTCCCCATTCGATGGACGTTCATCTAGAATCATCCGAGCTGATTGATCGGTCGCGGAAGGGTGGCCGGCCGCCATTCGTTTATCTCGTGTGGACGCAGCTCACTACTGAGCGAGAGGGGAACTCGAATAGGTTGACCGCGGGGTTCGTCCACGACGATCCGGAGCACGAGCTGCTGCTGACGCTCGTCGGGACGGCCGAGCGCCGCCGCCTCACCGAGGACCGCATTCGGCAACTTGCCGCCACCGTCGACTGGAGCCGCCTCGAACAGTTGCTCGAGATCGGCCAGCTGTTTCCAAGTATCGGGCCACGCCTCGAAGGGTTGTCCCCCGCCGCGGTCGCACCCACCTTCGCGGAGGCGCTCAGCGATGCGCGTCATGCAGCCGGAAGCAACGAGATCATGCTTCAGCTCACCTTCGAGCAGATCCACACGGCGTTGGCCATGCGCGGTATTCGCTCGGCGCTCCTGAAGGGTCCACTTTTGGGTCGCGCGGCCTACGGGGAAGCGGGCCGCAGGCTCTCCAGCGACATCGACGTCCTCGTGCCCGCGGAGGACTTGGGAAAAGCGGCCACAGCCCTGCGGGAGTTCGGCTACGCGCCGCCCACGGACCACCTGGAAGCTGGCGGCCTGCCGCTACTCCACCTCACGATGGTCCACGCTCAGAACCGGCTCCCCCCGGTCGAGCTGCACTGGCGCATTCACTGGTACGAGCGCAACTTTGCCCGTCGGCACCTGCTCCCGGCGGAGCCGGGCGGCCCCTCTGATTGGAGGCCGACACCAGCCGCCGAATTCGCGACCCTACTCCTCTTCTATACCCGTGACGGTTTCACTGGCCTCCGCTACCCCTCCGATCTCGGCGCCTGGTGGGACCGCCACCTAGCCAAGCTGGACCCAGCTGAATTCGACCGGATTCTCACCACCCACCCGCTGCTCCGGCCCGCCCTCGCCGCCTCTCTTGCAGTGGCCGAGAGAACGATCGGTATCCCCTCGTGGCAGCTGTCAAACGATCGAGTCCTCGGACGACGGGGCCGCGTGGCGGTTCGTCTCGCCGACCCTTATCCGTACCAGAGCGTGCAGCAGGCCTACGCCGAGATCAGCATGATCGATGGCCTGCTCACTCCCCGCAACATGCTCGGTGAGTATGCGCGCCGCCGGATTGCGCCGCCCTCCGCAGTGATCCGCGAACACGCCGAACGCGCTGAAGGGAAAGCGGTCAGCCGTCTCGGCTACTGCTTCCGCACCCTCCTTCGATACGCGCTGGCTCTAAGCCGGGTTTTGGGGCTACCGCTTGGGGCGAGGATGAGGTTCGCCAGGTAGCGGTGATCATCTGGGGCCACGCAACTTCATCCGCAGCAGCTGTAGGTGTTCCCAGGGAAAGTAGGAAAGTAGTTCTCGCGGGGACATCCCTTCAAAGTTGCCGGTAGACCCGCGGTAGGGTTCGGTCCCGGTGCGGGTCGGGTCCTCGGCGTAGAAGGAGATCCCGTGGGAGCGGTTGTTGACGAAGATGCCGTAGCGCTGTGCGGCCTTGGCGATCATCCGGGTGAGCCGCGGCATCTGCAGCTTGGAGAGGTCGAGGTTGGGGTCGAGCCGCAGGTGGGCCCCCTCTGGCAAGGAAAGGGGGTCTTCGGAGTTGCCATCGGTGCGCTGGGCAGGCCAGGCCCAGACACCCGCGCGGGCGTTGGGGATGGCGATCTGTAGGGCGTGGTTGATGACGCCGCGTTCGAGGTCTTCGAGGGTGATCAGGCCCCCAATCACCCCTAACGATGTGGATGAATCGCCCCACCAGGGCTTTGCCCCTGGCCAGGAATCGGGGCCGTAGTAGCCGCTTGCTTCGGATACGTTACGGGTGGCGCCGCCCCAGTCGGCGTGCCAGCCATTGGCCTCATGAGAGGCGCGCCAGAATTCCCACACCTTGTCGGTGGCTGGCTGCCAGATCACGAGCGTTGCGTCGGTCCCGGCGGCGGGCTTTGCGTTGGGGGGGATCGGTACCCGCTCGAAAGCATCCTGCAGGGCGGGAGCGTTGGGGGTGTTTAGAGTGACTTTTTCGAGCGGCTGATCGGCTGAGACCCGGTAGAGGGGGACGCTCCATTCAGTCGTGTTGATCGACGGCCCCAGGTGGTTTTCGAACTCCGAGGCGATTTCGGCGCGGAATGCTCCCATCAGGGCTTCGGAACTCGGGTCCAGCGGTGCGTCGGCCGGCAGCGGTGTGTTCCAGTAGCTGGTCCCGGCGTAGAAGCGGTGGGGGGGCATGCGCAGCGGCTTCGCAGAGGCGATACCGGGCTGGTGATGCTGAATTGCCCTGAAATGCTGAATTGCCGCGTCGCAGCCACAGGTAAGCAGGGAGACGAGCAGTGCCAGGCAGGAGACGACGATAATCGACCGGGTTCGCTTGCCCCGAGTCATACAATCGCTGACGAATGACGCCCCCTCCTCGGAGCGCCGTAGGCGAGACCCGCCCAGAGCAGCAGCACCATCATTGGGAACGGCTGCTCGTGGGGATCGACGAAACTGATCACAGCGAAGAAGAGGGCGAGAGCGAGAAGACCGAGTCGCCACGGCCGCAGCGCCGGGTCACCCCGCCTAAAGATCGCGCTAAGCAGGGCCGCGGTAAGAGAGAGGAGCCAAAGCGCGAGGCCAACCAGCCCGAGTTCGACGCCATATGCGAGGTAGGTGTCGTGCAGCGGCAGGGTTTCGTGAGGTTCGCCAATCGTGATCCCCTGGACATTGCCGCTGAGGGGATAGTTAGGGGACTGGCGGAAGTATTCGTTGCTGTCTTCCCTGTAGCGATCCCAACCGAAACCGAATAGCGGCTCTGCCGCGATCATCCGCAGCCCGGCGCTGTTCTGGTTTTGCCGGTCCCAGATACTGACGTTGAAATTGGCTCGATTGGCGGTGTTGTTAGCCAGCTCCGTCGAAGCCGCCAGGGCCAGCGAAATGACTACCAGTGTCGTGGCCATTCCGGGAATTAGCCAGCGTCGGCCGGCCCGGGTGGCGAGGGCGGTGCCGACCGTCCCTGCCACGGCACCGATCCAGACGCCGCGCTCAAGCGTCGCGAAGCAGGCGAAAAGACAGGTCGCGCCCGCCATCATCGCCAGCAGGCGCGCGCGCCAATCCCTCCATCTCTGTAGGGCCAGCAGCGAGGCAACGGCACAGGCATAGGTCGCAAAACCCATCGAAACGGGGGTCTGAAACGGGCCGCTGACGCGGAACGCCCCTTCGCCGCTGATGTCGGTAGTGGTTATGTAGGAGGGGAAGACAAGCGCTCGCGGCCCCAGGGCCTCTAACACTCCCGTGACTCCTAGGTAGACCCCCAGGCCGACCAGCGTTACCAAGAGGATGTTGCGCTCCCGCTCGCCGGCGAAGATAGAGGGAGCAAGGAAGAAGATAACGAAGGGGACTACTCCGAAGACGTCGGTGAGACTAAGAAGGCCTTCCTTGGTCCCCAGCGTCCCTGCGGCGGCGGCGGAGGCAACGACGTAGAGTGCGGCCAGCGCCATCACCAAGTGGATGGCCCGCACCTGGAGCTTCGGGAGACCCGCTATCCCAGGGGCCCGCAGCACGAACTGGAGCATTACAACCAAGACGAAAAGCCGGTTGAGCGGCAGCCCGCCGAGCCCGATCCGCGACCACCCGCTGGAGAAGATCGATAGGACGAGTGCGGTGCAGAGGGAATAGGCAGGTGGCTGCTCCCAGAGCCAACGAAGTGCCAACACGCCGAGGGCGATCAGGACCGGCGTCACCAGCAGCCAGTGCCCTTCGAGCTTTTCCGGGGCGATTTTTTCCGCCAGAACCAACAGCAGGAGCCCCGTGCCGATCCAGACCGGCCAAGTCGGCCGCCAAGTGGCCCGAGAGGAGATCGCGTGCATTAGAGGCCTCCTAGACGCTCCAGGTAGGGAACTCCAGGCCGGTGAGCTGTCGTAGACGGGTCGCCTCCTCCGCGAGCGTCGCCCGCAGCCGCTCCCCAACCTCTCCGTCAATCGACGGCGTGTCGAGAGGCGGCCAAAGGACATGCTCGACCGCCCTTCGCACTGAGCGGCGAAATCCCTTCGGCACCCACTGTACCCGGGGAGCTACGTTCCGGTTGACGAATTCGAGATACTCGGGCGAGTAGGTCCGCCACTGGGCGCTGTCGAGCAGATTCTCCCGGGTCCCGATTCGGCCTGCCTCCGGTTCGACGTCGAGGAAGGCGAAGATCCGCCGCAGGGTTGCAGCGGGGTGGGAGAGAAGGTCGCCCTGGTCGACCACCAGCATCCGCTCGGCCGGGAAGTGCTCGCGGTAAAGCTCGACCTGAGTGGCATATAGACTCGAAGCGAGGTACGGAGAGAGCGGGTTGAGGGCTTCCAGCGCCTCTTCTAGGGGCCGCCTCTCCCCCATCAGCGCCACTCCCATCTTGTAGTGGGAGATGGTACGGGCGATCGGGTCGCGGACGAGGTAAACGAGCTTCGCCTCGGGGACAAGCTCCTTAATCCGTTTGGCCGATCCCTGCCGCCGCGGATGAGCGGCGTAGTCGGTCGAGGACTCGCCGCGGACACGGAAGACCGGGTCGAAGAGTTGTTCGTACTCGTTCTGCCCCCAAATCTTGTCAGGCGGATACGGAATGCCGCGGTCCGGCCCAGCGAAGAACCGGGGCTCCTTACTCGTGGACATCTGTACTTCCGGGTGTTGGTCGAGGTAGGAATGCAGGCTGCTGGTGCCGGACTTCGCGGCCCCGATAACGAAGAAGGTGGGCAGGGGCATCAGCGCGCGGGCACGTCGGTGAGCCCCGGCAGGGCGCCCACTCGAAAGCGCCGGCGCTCGAGCAGCATGGCGAGCAAGCAACCGAGCAGCAGCCCGATGAAGAGGCCGACCAAACCGAACAACTGCATCTTCGACTGGCGGTCGCTGCTGGCGGTGGTGGCGCCAGCCACCAGCGAGATCAAACCGGCGCGGGGCGCCTGCGTGGCAACCGTTTCGATGTAGCTTTTACTGATCGCCTCCAGCTTCAACCTGGCGATGTTCCTTGCGCCTTCAGCATCGAAGCGGTCTTTTGCGCCCCGACGCAGATGGTTCACGTTCGCTTCCGCCTGCCGTAGACCGACCGCGGCGAGGTTCGCTTCGCGAAGTAACGCGGCGGACTGCGGGTGTGCGTTGTTCGACCTTCCGATGTAGCCGACCACCGCTTCGGAGGCCGCATTGGCGAGGCTCTCCGCCGCTTTCGCCGAGGGGCCGGTTGCGATCACGCGGATGACCGGACTGAGTGGGAGCGGCTCGGCCGAAAGACGATTCGTCGCTGCTGCAGCCGGCAGCCCGAGCTTCGCTTCCACCTGCTTCAGTACCGGTTCGGCGTAGATCGCGCGGCTGAAGACCGCGGCGAGAGAGGTCGCCGACTGCGTGTAGCTCATAAACCCGGGCGAGTTCGGGTTCACCTGACCGACCTGCAAGCTCGACGAGCTTTCGTAGGTGGGACTGCGCAGGAGCCCTGCAGCAAGACCGATCCCAGCCAAGAGCAAAGCGCAGAGGGCAATCGTGAGCCTGTGCCTGCCGAGGGCGGCCACCACAGGGCCGCCGGGACGGTCGAAGATGCCGTGGTCCCCGTTCATCGGGATCGGCGCTGTTTGCGTCTCAGGTCTAGAGGCGGTCGACATGGATCGACTGAATAACGACGCCCCCCGTCGTGGACTTTCACAGGCCGCGCCAGACGTTTTACCCACCCCGACCGTTGTCTGGTAGGTGAAAACGCTTTTTGATCGTCTCCTAATCCTCCTGCAGGGCGGCCTAGCGCTGGCCAGCAGCTACCTGGTCGGGCTGCTCATCGCTGCCCGCGACTCTGCCCGCCAGGCGCGTGAGCCGGAACCGGCGCCGCCACTAGATCTCACGGTCATCGTTCCCGCCCACGACGAGGAGCCGTGCATCGGGGGAACGCTCGACTCGCTTGCCGACTGCAAATACCCCGACGAGCACCGGCGCACGATCGTGATCGCCGACAACTGCAGCGACGGGACCGCCGACCGCGCTCGCGAGGTGGGAGTCGAGGTCTGGGAGCGAACCGATCCTGGGCGCCGGGGCAAGGGATACGCCCTCGGGTGGGCTTTGGAGAGGCTCTCCGCTGAGGAGCGGCAGCCCGACGCAGTGGTGATGGTTGACGCCGACTGCACCGTGTCCGCCAACCTCCTCGACGCTATCGCCCGCCACCTCACCGACGGCGCCGAGGCAGTCCAAGTCGACTACGTCGCCGCCAACCCGGGCGACTCCGCGACCGCCGCGCTTCGTTTCGCCGGATTTGCCCTCGCCGACACCGTCCGCTTCCTGGGTAAGGAGCGACTCGGCTTGTCCTGCGGCCTCGCCGGTACCGGCATGGGGTTCAAACGACAGGTCCTGGAAGAGGTCCCTTGGACGGCAACCGGATTGGCCGAGGACGCCGAATACCACATGCGTCTGGCAGCGGAAGGGACGCGAACCCGCTTCGTTCCGGAGGCCTGGGTAAGCCAGGAAACGCCTACCAGGATGCGCGCCAGTTCCGAGCAGCAGGCGCGCTGGGAAAGGGGGCGCCTGCAGATGATTTGCGCCTGGGCCCCGCACCTGGTTGTCTCCGGTCTCGCCCACCAAGACCCGATGCAGATCCACGCTGGGCTTGAGTGCCTGGTTCCACCGCAGTCCGTGCTCACCCTCGGTGGCCTTGCCGGAGTCGTGCTCGGAGCAAGGCGGCAGCAGCGGCAGCTGCTGTCGCTTTCACTGTTCACCCTTGGCGGCCAGGCTACCTTCGTACTTGGTGGTCTTAGGCTCGTCCGCGCCCCCGTTAGCGTCTACCGAGCGCTGTTGATGGCACCCGTCCTGATCATCAGCAAGATCGCACTCTACGGCCGCCTGGCGACCGGCCGCGGGCCAAGCGCCTGGGTCCGCACTGAGCGAGAGACCGCCCAGTGAGGATCGGCTTCGTCTGCTCGGCCTATCCGGCGATCTCACACACCTTCGTCCTGCGCGAGATCGAAGCGCTGCGTCGTCGTGGGGCCTCGATCACGACCTTCTCGCTGCACCGCACCCCAGAGGAGCAGCTGCTAAGCGGTCGCGACCGAGAGGCTGCGGCGACCACCGTTGCGATCCTGCCGCCGCGATGGGGCAGGCTGTTGCGCGCGCATCTGCGCGCCCTGCGCTCCCCCCGCGCCTACCTCGGAACGCTCCTACAAGCGCTTCGCCTGGCCCCCCCCGGGTTGCGCGGGCGACTCTGGCAGCTCTTCTACTTCGCCGAGGCGGTACAGCTTTGGAGCGAGTGCGAACAGCGCGAGATCCACCATCTCCACGTCCACCTCGCCAACGCTGCCGCCGACGTGACGATGATCGCCGTTCGTTTCGGTAACGCGCGCCAAGCTGGCCGCTGGTCGTGGAGCTTCACGATGCACGGCCCGACCGAGCTCTGGAACGTTCGCTACTACCGGCTGGCTGACAAGCTCAAGAGCGCGAGCTTCGTCGTCTGCATCAGCGACTTCTGCCGCAGCCAGCTGATGACGCTCTGCCAGCCCGAGCATTGGGAGCGGCTGCGAGTCGTCCACTGTGGCATTCCGGTTGAGCAGTTCACCCGCCGTACCCCGCCGGCGATCCCCGGGCAGGGCACCCGTGTTCTCTGCGTCGGCCGCCTCGTGCCCGAGAAGGGACAGACAGTGCTGTTGGAAGCACTGTCCGAGCTGCACCGCCAGGGCCATGACATCTGCGCCACCCTCGCCGGCGAGGGAGCGCTGCGGCCCGAGCTGGAAGCGATGGCCGCACACCTCGGCCTCGGCGACCGCGTTCACTTCCCCGGAGCGGTCGGCCAGCACCAGCTGCGCAACCTCTACGAAGAAGCAGCCGTCTTCTGCCTCCCTAGCTTCGGTGAGGGAGTGCCGATCGTCCTGATGGAGGCAATGGCGATGGAAGTGCCGGCCATTGGCACCTGCATCGCCGGCATCCCCGAGCTGATCGAGCACGAACAAGGCGGCATCCTCGTTCCCCCTGGCCGAGCCGACCTCCTCGCCGACGCCCTCAAGGCGCTTTTGACGGACCCCTCCCTTTACCGCGAGGTAGCCACTGGCGGTCGCGAAAGAGTCCTGGGTGACTTCGACACCGACCGCTCCGCCGAACGCTTACTGGCGGTCTTCGATGAGATGCTGTTGGGCAGCACGCCTACGCTTCAGGCGACGATCGCGAAGGTCGGTGCCTGAGCTAGGCGCACCACACGCCGCGCTCCCGCCGCCAGCAGATCGTCCAGATGCAGTCCGGAGGCGTCGACCGAGAGTGCCAGGCCGCGCTCGGCGAGGTTGCGGGCGATCTGCGCCTGGTGGTCGTCGACGGCCTCGCCGCGGGTGGCGCGTCGCGGCGCCAGAATCGGGCACGTTCCGACCTCGAAGGCCGCCAGAGCAGTGCCGACGCCGGCGTGGGCTACGACCGCGTCGGCCTCGCGCATCGCCTCGGTCAGCTCGGCTTCGGGGATCGCCCCGTGAGCTTCGATACCGAAGCGTGATACGTCGGTGGCGCCGGTCTGCCAGAGAACCTCGGCCTCCGGCGGCAGCACCTCGAGCAACCGCCGCACCAGCCGGGAGAAGTCGACGCCCCGATAGGTGCCGAGGGTGACGACGACCTTCCGCAGCCGCACCAGCGGCCCCTGCGGGCGCTCCTCGCCGGCGAACGAGTCGAAGACCGAGCCGCGGAAGTGCCAGCGCTCGTCCGCCCAGTCCTCGTACTGCGAGTAGAGGCTGACTCCTCGGATGCGGGTCATCAGCCGCCCGCTTTGCGAGGGACCCTCGATCCGTGCCGCGCTCTCGACGAAATGGCAGGGCAGCCGCCGGGCGCGGGCGCACGCGAAGTACGGGAGGGCGACCGCTGAGCCGGTGCTGAGTACAGCGTTGGGGCGCCGGCGGCGGAAGATCCGCCGCGCGTGGCTAAGATTCCGCGCCACGTTCAGCAAGTCGCGGCCGCCGACGAAGGGGACGTAGTCAACCTCCTCTCCAGCCAGCAGTGAGCGCGCCTGCGCCGTGTCAAAAGTGACCCAGCTGAACGGCGGCTCGATCCCGGTGACGCGGTCGCGCAGGTGGTGCAGCTCTTTCAGGTGCCCCCCATTGGAGGCGACCAGAAGGGTGCTCACAAGTCCCAGTACAAGGAGACCAGCTCGCGGGTCTTGCGGACGTTGGCCCTGTTCTGAGGCGCCGAAGACGATCGACTGCACGTTGGGCTGGGCGCACACCCACTCGATCGCCTCGGGGGCGGGAATTGCACCGGATGCAAAAATCGACATCGCCACCGCGCGGAACTCGCGATCTCGAAGCGCCGCCTCGTAGGCGTCTAGGCCTCCACACATGCGGAAGCCGATCTTGTTGATGTTCGAGCAGACGATCGGATCCTCAACTCCGACCTCATCGAGAGCATCGAGAGCAGCTGGCAGGTTCATCGTAATGAAACCGGGCTCGGCGCCGTATCGATCCTTCACGTGCTCAGCGAAGATTCGCAACGCATCGTTGAAGCCGAGACCGACGAGAAGGTCGACGACAAGATTCTGAAGAAAGATCACGGGAGTGCTCAGACTCTGAAACATCTTCATCTCAGCGTCGATCAACAAGGTCGTCATACCCTCAATGTCCTTCGTCGCAAGGGACTTCCCGCCGCGGATGGCCGCATCCATAAATCCCTCATCCGGTAGGAACCGTTTCACCGCACCGAGCATCCCGGCTTCGGTCACTGCATTGGCGTACTTGTGCGCATAGGGCATGCAGGGGTAGAAAGTAAAATCACGATAGTGCTCAGGGTCGGTGCGTATCTGATCGCAGACCAGAGAAATGCGCTCGTGGGTAGTGCACATAAATGTGCGGATCCCTTCGTCATACGCAGCATCGAGTACGTCGATCACAGCCCCGATGTCCCGGAACCTCATGGACTGCGAGCGCGCCTTCTCCTCGGACATATGATTGATTCCGAAAAATTGGTTATCGCCGAAAAGCAGGTTGTCAATTGATCCAGAGTTGGGTCCGTTGCTCCTCTCTTGCAGCTTATATATCTCACTCATGCCACTTTCCTCCATCGCCAGGGTCTCCTTGGCAATTCTTGGACCGCAAGGTTACTTTCCTCTCCGCTGCGATGTGTCGAGGGACCACTCTTAGCATCGGACACCATCATCGCAATCGTCCTGTCAGTGGCCGCTGCACTGTTGAAGTCGTTGACTCCGCCGGGAACGCCGGCTCCTATCTGTCGGACGAACGAGTTGAGCTGGGCACTGTACTCCTCGCCGCGCAGATAAAACCAGACCGGCTCTGTCAACTCGGTTGTGAAGCGAACGTTCCAGCCGTGCTCATAGCCCTCGGGTGCATTCGCCATTTCCCGTAGGTAAACCCGACACTCCTGACGATCCGCGTAGATACGTCCTGCCGTACCCCAGACGTTGATGCGCGTCGTCATCTTGCGATATGACTCATCGGACCAGTTGACCGAGACCTGACCAGTCCTTCCCTCAGGAAAGTAGAGGGTGCTGAATGTACCATCGTCGGTTTCTTGAGAGAAGACCCTCGGCAGCACTGTTCCGCCGACGCCGATCGGCTCGCCGAGATACCAGTTTATAAGGTTTATGACGTGAGCGGCATAGTCGTACAAGCACCCCCCACCCTCACTCCTCTGACTTCGCCATGTTTTTCCCTTAGCCTTGAGCACGACGGGCCCATAAGCCTCGCCGAACACATGAGTCACCTCGCCGATCGCGCCCGCATCGAGTAACGACCTGACCTCGCGGAACGCTGCAACGAAACGGTTGTGGTAGCCGACTTGAGTGATCACTCCCCGATCCCCAGCGGTTTCCGCCAGTCGCTCAGCGTCAGACGGATCTAGGGTCAGCGGCTTCTCGCAAAACACGTGCAAGCCTCTATCCAACGCTGCTTGAACCATTTGCGTATGTGATTTCGAGGGAGTCGCGATCACTACAGCGTCCAGATCCGCCGCTCCCAACATAACTTCATAGTCATCATACGTCACGATGCCGGTGTATTTCTTCAACAACCTGAGAACAAAGCTCGAGGCATCGCACACTGCCGCGACATCGACATCGGGGTGCGCGTTCAGCAGGGCATGATGCGACAGACCCATTTTCCCAAGCCCCACCACGCCGACCTTGATCACGCCGCGACCTCCACTGCTCGCTCGGGCTCCACTGCTAGCTGTCCACGCAGGTGATCGGCGAATCGCACGGCAAAGGCGATCAACTTAAACGTGGAGTTGGCCTGACGCGATGTCGGGAACGTGGAGCTGCTGGCAATAAACAAGTCGTCGATCTCATGGATCACCGGAGCATCGAATTCGACCCCAGATACCTCCGGGTCAAGGATGTCGTCACGAAGCTGGAGGACGATCGGCACATCCCCGGTATTACGAATGCGCAAAGAGGAGTCGACCTCACCAGAACCCCCCCACGCTCCGATATAGCCGTCCTGCCGTAACTCCTCAAGTGCAGCGGTAGCCGGCTCCCTGGCAATCGGACCGGCCGCTCCGAGATCGTGGATGAAGAGAAGATCGAAATGTTCGATGCCAAGCTCTCCGAAACTCTGTTTCTGACTCTCGCGAGCAGCCTTAGGGTCGTAGTGACGAGCTGCGTGGAAAGTGCCTTCCCGGCGCTTTTGCGCGGCGCGAAGAGCCGGCAATTGAGCAAATGCTGTCCGGGCCGACCCCTCGAAACGAGCCAAGCGTCCCGCAGGACTGGAAGGGTCGATCCCCAACTTCGTCGCAGTCGTGATCTGGTCCCGGCGCCCATGTGCGAACCGACCTAGTTCTCCCTCCGCCGCTCCCAATCCATACATCCGAGCCACATCGAAATGGCGGATTCCCTGCTCGAATGCTTCGCCCAGCAAGCGCTGACGACTTCGCCTGGACGCCGACCGCATCAGCCCGCCGCAGCCAAAGCCAAGCAGCGTTCTGCTTTGATCGCCCTTTCCCTTTAAGAAAGCGACTTTCCGTCCGATAGATAGTTTAGTGATTGACGACACGAGATACGGGAAGCGTGGCTTCTGCTTTGCTTGATCCGATGACGCTCATCATCTTGGCCCTGGTTGCGGTGGCGTGGCTCTTCACGGCACTCGTGGTCGTGGCCACCTGCCGGATGGCCGGGCGAGCAGATGCGGAACTTGCCCCCTCACGTCAGAGCCCCCGCCGTCCGACTACGTGGGGGACGGTGCGCAAGAGGATCTTGACGTCGCCCCAGAGCGACCAGTTCGCCACGTACACATAGTCGATCGCTCCCATCTCGCGCAGCGGGACGCGCGCCGGCCCGAGAATCTGCCAGGGCCCGGTCATGCCCGGCGTCAGCTCCAGCCGCCTGCGATACCAACCCTTGACACGCTGGTCCTCGTCTACGACGAGCGGACGGGGGCCGACCAGGCTCATCTCCCCGCGCACGATGTTGAGCAGTTGGGGAAGCTCGTCGAGGGCGCTCTTGCGAAGGAGCTTCCCAACTCTCGTCACCCTCGGATCATCGGCGATCTTGAACAGGCCCTCCTGCGCTTCGTTGCGGCTCCGGAGGGACTCCTTGAGCGCGTCGGCCCCGGGGACCATGGTGCGGAACTTGAAGACCTCGAAGTGGTCTCCGTATTGGCCAACCCGCCGCTGCTTGAAGAAGGCCGGGCCTCTACTGTCCAGCTTGATCGCGATCGCGATCGCGATCATCGCCGGCGCCATGGCCAGTAGGCCCAGGGAGGCGCCCAGCAGGTCGAAGGTGCGCTTGACGGTGGTTGAAGAGCGAGTCAGCGCAAAGCGCTTGATCCCCATCACCGTGACGCCGTGGAGATCGTCGAACTCCACCGAGGAGCCAACCACCTCCAGCAGGCGCGGCAGCATGCTCACCTTCACGCCCACCGCTTCGAGCGTGCAGACGAGGTCGAGCATCTTGTCCGCCTCGAAGCCGTCCGGGGCGACAATCGCCCTCTGCACGTCGAGCGACCGGGCAAGGTCGCGGATCTCACCCAGTCGCGGCGCCGAGAAGCCGGCGGCCGACCAGGTCAAGATGTCGGCCGGATCGATGTCGGCTACCAGATCGGCCTTCAGGCCGTGGTGGTCGGAGAGCTTGGCGCGGATCGTCTTCGCGGCGTCGCGGTCGCCGATGAACAGGCACCGCTCGGCGGGGGCGACCCTCAGGGCCAGGGCCCGCGCGCACCCTCGCGCCAGGATCAGGAAGACGATCAGCAACGACCAGAGCAAAAGGGCCTCGCGGCGGTCGAGGGTGCCGCCCGCAACGACGAAGCCACCCGCCAGCCATGCGCACAGCGCCCCCAGCGTCGCCACCTGGAAGAGCTTCGGCGCCTCGTCCAGCGTCGTCTTGTGTAGGAGCGACTCGTCGCGGTCGTAGAGGCCGTAGATCTTCGCTCCCACGACTAGGGCAAGCAGCCCGCCAACGCTCAGCCAGGTCAGGCGCAGCGGCCTGTCGGTGATTAGCGAAAGTGCTAAGAGAGCGGCGACGAAGGCCGCGACATCGGCTACGAGCAGCGAGCGACGAAAGAGCTTGTCGCGCTGGAGGTTAACCCATGTGCCGTCGCTCTCCGGCGTCGAGTCGACGTGCGCGTCGCTCGTGCGGGTCGCCGCGAGGTCGGTGAAGTCCCGCGTGGCTTCCGCCGGTCGAGGCGACGCGATTACCGCCTCGGCCTCTGTCCCCATGCTCCCAGTCATGTTGCCGTGACCACCGCCGCCTCGACCGGCTCGCCACCCAGCGAGAGGATCCCCATTCCCAGGCCGCGCTCGGGGTCGAGGATAAGGTCCACCGCCTCGTTGCGAGACCGCACTCCCAGTTTGCCGAAGGCCGAGGAGAGATGGCTCTTCACGGTGCTCTCCGCGACGAAGAGCTGCTCGGCGATCTGGCTATTCATGTAACCCATCACAACCAAGCCGAGGATCTCGCTTCTCGCGCGCAGAGAGAGCAGCCGGTTCGATTTGCCGAGAGTGCTGTATCGGCACACAGACTTGTTCGGCCCGAACCGCCGCCAAGCAGGGGCCGAGCGCGGAAGCCAGCTGAGCTTCGATCACCACGCCTGCGGCACCGGCGGCGAGAGCGGCACGGAGCTCCCCCGGCCGGATGTCGGCGCAAACGAACACCACCTGTACCCGATCGACCTCCCGTCTCAGCTGCTCCAGCTCACCCGTCACCGTCTGCGACAGCGCTCCCTCTACCTGGAGGATGACCAAGGAGGGAACTGCGTCGGAGTCGAACAGCTCCTTGGCTGTATCGAGCAGTGTGAACTCGAACCCCTGTTCTTCGAGGATTGCACCGATGCGCTGGTCTCCCCCAACTACGAGCGTCAAACCCGAGTCCGGTACGCCAGCCAGAACCCCGGACGCTGAACGGTTCCTCCTGGCAGATGCTCGACACAACCTATGAACGTCGTTCCCCGCCTAGGACTTGCGATCCGTCTTCAATCCTGGCAGGAGCTCCACTGGCCGAGCTGAGGTGACGTGGTGACCGCCCACGGCCATAAAAACGACCGACAGCCGATATGACTGCCGGTCGCAAAGCGACCCTTAACCACAACTGTGTAGCCAGATGTGTAACTAGAGAAAGTTGACTGTTGGTCCTTCACGCCCGACCTTAAAGCACAGCCCTAGGCGGAGGTACTTTGGGTTGTCGTCGTTACTGCGATCAGGGTGTGGACTTGCATCCCGCTGCCGGGTTGCTCGCACCGACGGTGTACTCACCGACTGTTCCAGAGGGGTACCAAAGGCATCGCCGCCACTGCCGCCCAGGCAAGCCGCAGTCAACTCCCGCAGATCGCCATAGTCGACAACCCGAGGGGCCTCATATGAAAGAGCCTCTCTCTTATCCATTTTGGGTCGCTCCTTCTCTTTCTTTACCAATGCCGAACCGCCTGGCTCACTTTCTCGGGCATGGCAGATCAGCTAGTTGACGTCAGAAAGGCTAGAGGATGAATTCCCCTGGTCAAGACGGAAAAAGGTAGGAGGCGCGAGTTAACTGGACCGCGACCCGAGCGGGGCTGAAAGGCGGATTCGGGCGTGATCGAAGCCCTGCCGAGGTCTGCGAGCGCAGCCAGAGCTCCGCGGTGAGCAGCCGCCAGACCTGCCACATCCAGCGAAACGGCTCCTGGCGGCGCAGGGCCTCGCCCTCGAGCAGGGCGTGCCGCATCTCGCTCTGATCGAGATACGCGCGCAGCTCTGCGTCGGGGTCGGTGAGGATCCCCCACACGGCCGCTCTGTCGGGCCCGCTCAGGCAGTCGACGATCAGCGACTCAAAACGCGCCTTGGCGGGCCGCAACCGCACCGCGTCGGGCAGCAGGCCGTCCATAGCGGCGCGCAGGACGGGTCGGGTGAAGCGGCGATCGAGCGTCGCGAGCGGTGGCTGGCGCAGGCACGAGTTCGACGAAATCGAGGTCGAGCAGTGGGTGACGGACCGCCAGGCCAGCTAGCTCCGCCCGCCGGCGTTGGTGCTCGAAGACGCCGGCGGCCTCGATCCCGTAAGCGATCCCATATGCCGTGTGAGCCCACCAGCGCGGCCCGTCGAGACGCTTCCAGGCGAGCGGATCGTCGGATCGCACCAGATCCTCGACCGTGCGGCGATGCAGCCACGCGGGCGCCTCGCGCCTGGTGCGCTGTGCCTGGAGGACTCTATGTGGTCGATAGGGCAGGGCGCCAGCGAGGGCCAGCGAGCCGAACATGCGGCCCACCTCCCGGCGCGGCACGTGCGACCCACTTCCCGGCAGCTCGCGGGCGAGCGCCAGCGCCTGTCGCGGCTGGGCGGCAAGGAGGCGGTCGGCGAGCACGAACGAGCGCGGCCCGAAGAGCTCATCACCACCGTCGCCGTCGAGCATCGTCTCCACACCCTCCCTCGCGGCGGCGCGCATCAGCGGCAGCGTCCAGAAGTCGCCCCAGCTCAGCAGCGGCACCTGCCACGCCGCGAGGTGCTCCAACGCGCTCCCCAGCATGCCCCCCGGCCGCACCGCCGCGGTGAGACCCAAAAGACCGAGGCTTCGCCGCAGCTCCCCGATCAGCTCGGACTCATCGACCTCCGGATGGTCGGGAAAGGTCCCAGCGCAGGCGCACACCTCGGCGTCGGTAGCCTCGGAGCAGAGCGCGGCAAGCGAAGAGGAGTCAAGGCCGCCGCTCATCAGCACCCCGGTCGGGCCCTGGGCTGCAATACGGCGTTTCACCGCCCGCCTGAGGCCATCGCGCACCCGCGCGGCGAGCTCATCGGGCGCCAGGTCAAGGGGCTCGATAAAACGAGGCGCCCAGTAGCGCACCGCCCGGGTCCCGCGGCGGCCGAGCAGCAGCGCCTCGCCGGGGCCAAGACGGTTGACCCCGGCGTAGAGAGTCTGCGTGTCGGGGCGGTTACTGACCGCGATCCAGTGGGCGACGCCAGCCGGATCGGGACCCGGGCGGCGGGGCAGGAGCGATAGCAGGTGACGTACCTCGCCGGCGAAGCGCAGAACGCCGCCCGTTTCGTGCAGGAAGAGCGGCCGCACGCCGAGCTGGTCGCGGGCGATCAGACCTTCCGAGCGCTCGCCGTCCCAGAGCAGCAGCGCGAAATCGCCGCGCAGACGCCCGAGCAGCTCCTGGCCCCAGCGCCGGTAGCCGGCCGCCAGCAACTCCTCGTGCGAGGTTGCGTGGCCCGGCTCACTGTCTGCCCCTCTCAGCTCGTGCAGAATCTCCTCGGCGTTGTCCAGGTATCCGTCGAATAGGCAAAGAGGTTTGCTCGACCCTGGTGGCGGACCGCTGTAGGCCAGGTGAAGAGGAGGGCTGTCGATCAGGCTCGCGGCGTGGGGTTCCAACGCCGTGCTGAGCGCCGCTGGGCCGACGCGCCCGTCCGGGTCGAAGACACCGACGAGCCAGCGTCTCACGGAGACGCGCCGATCCGGCGCTCGACGGCTGCACTCAGCTCCGTCGCGTCAACTTCGGGGCCGGCGAGGATGCGCTCAACCCGGCCGGCGGCGACCAGCGCGCAAACGTCGAGCAGGCCTGCAAGGCGCCGTGAATCTGACAACACCAGGTTGAAGGTGGCCGCGAGCAGCGCCTGAGCATCGGCAGCGGGCTCAAATCGGGGCGAAGCGGGCCCGTCGGAGCAGCGCTCGAGGAAGAACAGCGAGCGCAGCGGCAGCGGCTGCGCGCCCACCGGCATCCGTGCCACTCTCTCCCTGGAGTTGAGGTCCAACACCTCAAACTGCTCATCTCCCTCGATACAACGCAGGCGCTCGGCCTCGGTGTGATCGATCCCGGCGACCGGGGTCCCGGGGTGGCCGACCAGCTCCTCCCCCATCCGCTCCAGCACCAGTACGTCGTCGGCGAGAAAGGTGGCGCCGCGGCGGCAGAGCGCTAGCGCCAGAGAGGTCTTGCCCGCGCCCGAGTGACCGACGAAGGCGACCGCCCCCCCGTCGACCTCCACGGCGCTAGCGTGCAGTACCTCCAGGCCGCTCAGCACTGCGGCGAATGGCAGGGCCTGGGCGATCAGCATTCGCTGCCAGGCCGCCATACCGCCGCGTCCAGGCGCTCCCCACAACCGCCCGCCGTCGGCGGAGAGAAGGCTAGTTCCGTACTCAGGGCCCCAGATGCGGTAGCCCGCATCGCCGCACTCAATTTGGAAGCTGACGGTCCCGTCGTGGTAGCGCTGGTCGGAGATCAACTCCGCCGTCGTGGGCCAGCCCAGCCCCTCAACGCCTGCACGCAGCGAGACCTCGAGCCTGCGGCCGGTCGGCCTCGCCAGTGCCGTCTGCAGGAACGACAGGGGGCGATCGGCGCTCACGTCGAGTCCGAAGACGGTCGCTTCGTTCCCGCTCACAGCTCGACAAGGCGCCCGAAGGAGCCGTCCCCAGGCGAGAGGACGGGTTTGCCGTCGTGCTCGATCCAAGCGTGGGCGAGGAAGTCCGGGTCACTGCGGGTACCGATCACCAGCTGCGCGGAGATTCCGCGCCTGGCCAGCAGCTGCATCAGCACGAGCGAGCGGCGCAGGCAGCGGGTGTCACCCGGCACCAGGGTGAGGGCCCGCACCACGGCGCGTCCCAGCCGCCGCGCCTCTTCAAGTGCCGCGGGGCCTTCCGCGCGTCGCGGCGACTGCCCCGCCCGCAATCGCTCCACGGCGGCGGTGATCGGTGCCCGCCGCAACTCGTGCCAAGCACGCAGGTAAGCCGCGAGGATCTCCGCCGCGAGACGCCCGCGTCTCAGGTCAGAGCGCACCGTTGCCTTCGATTTCGATCAGGTCACGCTCAAGCAGGGCACTGCAGAGGTCGCACATGTCCCGCTCGGTCGCGGCCTGAGGCCGCTCGTAGTCGCGGGCCGCGGCCACGGCGGCGGCCCCCACGGAGTCGGCCTCGGAGAGTGCCTCCAGCATTCGCCCCGCGGTGGGGTTGAGCCCGTGGTACTTGCCGGTCTGCAGGTTGAGCACCACCGTCTCGGAGGGGAAGCTGCGGTAGACCACGTGCTGCGGCACCCTGACCCTGGCCTGCAACAGGGACGACGGCTTGGGTGTCGCATTCTCGGTCATGTTGGCTCCGCTCTTGATGGCTCAGTACTCGATAATTGTGCCGCGGCGCTGGCCGACCCGGATCGCGTGGTGTAGGGCGTATAGCGACGCCGGCAGCAGGACGACGGTGAACCCGAGGAGCTTTGCGATCGCCGTGCCGGTCGAGGTGGTCTGGGGAGAGTTGACCAGCAGGTGGCGGAGCACCTCCGTGGCCGGGGTAAACGGCTGCATCTTTGCCATGGTCTGGGCCCATTGCGGCAGCAGCGAGATCGGGAAGTAGAGGCCGGCGACGATCGAGATCAGCGCGATTACCCAGCTGGTCCCGACGCTGCCCTGCTTGGTCGCGACCGTCAGCGCGGCAAACAGGAGACCAAAGGGCAAAAACGCGAGCAGGGCGAGCATCATCGCCGGGACGCTGAGCGGCACCGTCGACCAGTGCAGCTGTAGCCCGAACACTGCAGCCCCAACCCCGAGCGTGATCGCGGCCATCACGAACGCGTAGATCAGCGGGAACAACGTCATCGCCACGACGCTACGGATCGCCCCGAACGGGGAGAGCAGCAGGCGTTCGAAGGTGCCAGCGACCAGCTCTTGCCTGACCATTTCGGCTATCGAGAAGCACGAGTAAAGGACGCCGACCAGCGCGATGCCGACGACCACGAAACCAAAATAGGAGCTGGGCGTCGTGAATCCCGTCACGTGCACGAGGCGGGAGACGTAGTAGAAGAGGGTGAGGCTGAACACCGAGGTCAGCGCCTGGCTGACGAGGCGTGTCCGGTAGGAGAGGTAGACGTGTAGGTCGCGACGCATCACTGCCAGGAAGGCGCGGCATGCCCTGCCCAGCTCGTTCACGCCGCCACCAGCCGACCGTGCTCAAGGACCCAGCGCGCGTCGAAGGACTGCTCGAGGCGTTCGCCGCTCGGCGAGCACCAAAGCAGCACCCCGTGGCGAGCGATCAGACCCTCGACTGCTCGGTCCAGAAGAGCGGCTCCCTCGGCATCAAGGCTGGTGAGCGGCTCGTCGAGAAGCACGACCTCTGGTTCGGTGAGGAAGGTCATCGCGATCCGCAGGCGCTGGCGCTGGCCCATCGACATGCGATCGACGCGGCGCTCGGCCAGCTCGCGCAACTCGAAGGTGTGGATCGTCTCCTCGACTACGGGGCAAACGGCGGCGGTGGGCATCATCGCGATGCGGGCCCAGAACCTGAGCTGGTGGCGGACCGTGAGGCGCGCGTAGAGGCCACGGTCCCCGGCGGGCAGGAAGGAGACCAGGCGCTGGTAGCGGGCGCGGTCCTCGCGCGCCGTGACGCCCCACACCTGGGCGCTGCCGTGGTCGGGGTCGATCAGACCGGCGGCGATGCGCAGCAGGGTGGTCTTGCCGGCGCCGTTTCGACCGCCGATCCAGGTCCTGGTGCCGAGGTCGAGGGCGAGATCCACACTCCTCAGGACCGGCTCCTGGCTCTTGTGCCAGCGCTTCTTGACGTCGTGCAGGGTGAGCGGGAACGCACCGCTTACCGCGGAGGCGGGCTTGCCGTTCGGGAGGCTAGGAGAGACGGTGCTCGGCCTGGGCCCGAGTGCGAGCCCCGGGGGCCGGGCGTCGAGATCCACGCCCGGAAGCGCCAACTCCTGCTGGGCGGGCTGCGTCATGCCGCGCTTTCGACGGCGAGGAGCGCGCTCAGGTCAAGACTCCGCTCGATCACGTCGACGAGCTCGGCCGGGCGATCGACGAGGTCGGCGCTGAGCCGCAGGAGCATCGCCGAGTCGACCAGGTCGGAGTAGAGCGCGAAGCGACGGCGGGCGTCGGGCCCCTCCTCGTCGGGCAGGCCTAGCATGTAGGGGGCGAGGGCAAGGGGGGAGCTCGGCAATGGCTGCGCTTCGAGGGCAAGGCCCGCTTTGCGCTCCAGCAGAGCGACAGCCGCCACTGGCGCCGTCTCGCGCGCCGCGCTGCGCACGGCGATCCACCGCTCGCCGTTGAGAATGCCCAGGGTCTCGCCCAGCTCCTCCGCAGGTGGGGGGTCGACGGCGCCGATCGCCACGTTCATGTGAGGGCTCGAAGGCATTGCTTCGACTCCGTTTCGTCCCCTGCCCAAAACCAAGACGTCATCGGCGAACAGAGGCCATCCGCGTCGCATCATCTCGACGGCGAGCGTCGACTTCCCGCCGCCGCTCGGCGCCGCGATCGCCAGCACCCCGAGCGGCGTCTGCACGGCACTTGCATGCAGGGCCTCGCGACCGCGGGCCAGGCTGACGTTGGGAAGCACCCGGTTCACCAGCACCCGCTGCCAACCCAGGTCGGCTGCCTCGCGCGGCGCACATCGGAGCAGAGCCGCACTCGGGTCGAGATGGAAGCGCGCCCGCTGGCCGTAGGCGAAGAGCAGGTCACCCTCCCTCCCCCACTTGATCGTCAGCTCACGGCCGTCGCCGAGGCGGCCCCGCCAGAGCGAGGGGTCGCGCGCCCCGCTCCAAGCCGCCTCCAACCCTCGCGCCGTTTCGAGCACGAGGTCGAGCGCCTGAGGCCCGCCATCTTCAGCCGGCGCCATTCCCGCGATAGGGAAAGATGATCGCAGCGTCAGGCCAAACGCAGTGTAGGTCTCCGCCATCGCTTCATAAACTCTGAGTTGGCGAAGATTCTTCCGCCAGCGAGCCGGCGCTCAGCCGTGAGGAAGATGCAGGTGCGGAGGGAGAAGGATCTTGGAGCAGCCGTGGAAGATGCGCTTGCGCGAGAGGTGATCGCCAAGGACCGTGGTGACCCGCACCGATACGGTGAACTTGTCGGAGGAAAGGCCCGTGAGGTTGAGGGTCGCCGTGACCGTGCTGCCGTGCCGCTTCACCTTCGCGGTCCGGTGGATCTTGCCGCCCCGCAGCCGGACCACCACCTTCTCGATGGGATCGTTCTTCGGGTCGTGCAGGCGGATCCGCATCGTCGAGTGCTTGACGCACGGACCGCCGGAGGGCAGCTGCAGGTCATGGCTGACTTCGGTGGGCGTAATCCCCGGCAGCGCGGACACGAGAGCCGAGTCGACGCATCCGTAGGTGTCGTCAGTCGCCGTTCCTTCGGGTCCGATCATCGGCTGCGAGGAGCTGCCCGGTTCGCTCAAGCAGACGCGCAGGAACCGCGCTCCGCTGCTTGTCTGGAGGACTCGCCAGGCCGCCAGACCCAGGGTCGGATTGAGGACGCATGCTTCCGTTGCGAAGTACCACTGGTGAAAGCCCCAGTAGGAGCCGCCCGGCTGCGGGGCCATGCCAGTCCACATCTTCTCGCCAGTGGGGTGGTAGCACTGCGAGAATTTGGTCGGTTCCACGACAGTGCCGACGAACTTCCCTTCTCCTTGGGACTGGATCCCGACCTTGCCGCCGTTGAAGGTCCAGATCCCTTCGATCGGAGCGGCGGCGCTCGTGCTCGCGCCGAGCGCGAGCACGAGCGCCGCCATCCCTATCGCCAGCATCGCGATGCCCTTTGCATTGGGTCGCCCCCGAGCCGCCAGGCGATTGCTCAGGGACTTGCGTGTGCATAGGGGCATCGTCGCGATAAACGCCCGGCCCTCGCGCTTTCTTCTGTGGCTGAGGAGTCGGCCTCGCTCAGGTGTACATGGCCCGCCCCGGGGCTCTCGGTTTGGCCTCATCGGTTGAGTCCAGGTCGGCGAGATAGACGAGCACGGCGTGGGCGATCAGCTGCTCTACCTGCACTGCTTGCGCCTTCGCCTCCTCCTCGAGCGCAGCCTGGACCTCCGGCACGACGGCTAGCTCGAATTCGGCACCCGATCCATCCGCAGCCGCGCGGCGAGCGAAGGCCGGGAGGGGGAGCGGCGGCTTTGCCGACTTGAGCCGGCGCGTGTAGTGACGAAGGGCGGCCTCGACGGTCGGCACGGGATCAGGGCCGAAGCGAGCCTCGATAGATAAACAGGCGAATGTCCCGAGCGCCACCTTCATCGCTCGTAAGACGCTGACGACCGCCTCGGAAACTTTGCAACTTCGGCGCGAGCGATGTGGTTCCTCCTAAGTTCCGTTTAATTTTCGTCCTGAACTGCCAGCCTAAAAAGCCAGGGGCTTGAGCGTGAAGCGGAAATATGGACGAATTTTGGGGGTTGACAAACGGACGTCTGTTGCGTAAGGCTCCGCCAGAACGCGGACTTCGCGGGTTTTTCTTTAGCAAGGGAGCGCCTGGGTTGCGCTTCCGATTTCCCTTTTTGGGGGATTTTGACCCAAGGGGAATCGACTACAGGCCAAGACAAACGCGGGGGTACGAGAGTTGACCAGTATCCAATCGAAGCCAGGCTCGCCCGCCGATCTCGATACCGGCCAGGCCTCGCAGGTCGCAGGAGGCGGCGACAGCAAAATCGTCAGGACGGCGATCGCCCGCGCCCAGAAGGGCGACATGGAGGCGCTGCACTTCCTCTATGTTCGCTACGCAGCCGATGTCCTGCGCTACGTCCGCAGCTTCGTCGGTGACCATCACGAGGCTGAGGACATCACCCAGAACGTCTTCGTAAAGCTGATGTCGGTGATCGGCAAGTACGAACCGCGCGAGGTGCCCTTCGCGGCCTGGATTCTGCGCGTTGCCCGCAACGCGGCGCTGGACCACCTGCGAGCGCGGCGGATGACGCCCTGTGAAGACGTCCGAATCCAAGACGACGAGCATGACCAGATCAGCCACGAGCGCGGTCGCGATCTCCGCACCGCCCTGGAGCAGCTTCCGGAGGAGCAGCGAGAAGTCTTGGTCTTGAGGCACATAGTCGGGCTCTCACCGGTCGAGATCGCCGATGTGCTCGGGAAAACCGAAAGCTCTGTCCATGGCCTGCATCACCGTGGGAGGCTGAGCCTTCAGTCCAGCCTCGAGGAACTCGGGGCGGCGCCGGTGGTGGCGTCTTCCGGAGCCTAGGCTTCTGGATAGCCCGGATCGTCGCCTGGGCGGCCCGGATCGTCCTCTCGACGACCAGGATCGCCTTCTGGATTACCTAGATCGCTGACGATGCGCTGGGCGAGACGCCCGGAGTCCCGATCTGCTGCGAAATACAGGGCGGCGTGCTGAATGAGCTGGCCTGTTGAGACTCCTTGGCGGTCGGCCTCTTTTGAGAAGTCATCCCAGACCGCAGCGTCGATGCTGATTCGCAGCTCGACCAGCTGGTCATCCTTGCCATCGCGGCCGAAGCTTGGATACGGCCAGCCAGCTCGTCCCGAATCTCTGTCGCCGAGGTAGTAGCGGATGGCCTGGGCGAGAGACCGTCCGAGGTTCGCTGTGTCCCGCTTATAAGCCCCTCCGAGCGACTCGAGGCTGAAATCGCCAAGTGCAACAGTTACCGTGTGCGGCATCGGAAACCACCTCCCTCCTCCCCTCCTCCGGCCGAACGCTCGAGTTTGCTCAGAGTTTTTGGGCTAATGAAAAGCAGGTGCGCCATGCGGGCGAGCGTCCTCACTTTTATCCGGTGACTCTCTGAATTCTCCAGTGGCTTCCAGAACAGGCCCTCCGACCCGGTTGATCTCAAGATTCTCAACGATCCCGCAGGAGCCGGTCGAGATTATTGCCTGCTGGCGACGGCGTTCCGCCACCGTCTGCAGCTTATTACCAGCGCCACCTGGCTTTTTTGGCGGGCTGCCCCCACGAGGTTCCTCGCGCCGCAGGTTGAGCCACGGCTTTGCCACGAGCTGGAGAGCCACGGCTTCGATCTATCAGGCGCGCGTGTCGGAGAAGCACCGGCGCCGACCGCCGCACCTCGGCGGCGGAGTAAGTCAACTCCAAGCCATGGAGAGGTAGATGTCAAGGCGAGCTGGTGTCGGGTGGCTGTCTCTGGGCTTCGCCTCGTTGCTCTGCTTGCTCACCGCGCCAGTTGCTCAGGCGGGCTGGCTTTCTCCAGTCGGCATCTCCGCAACTGGCGAACACGCCGGGCGTCCGCAGGTCGTGCTCGACTCCGAAGGCGACGCCACCGCCGTCTGGGATCGCATGGAACGGCACCGACACCGTCGTTGAGAGTGCCTACCGCCCTGCCGGTGAAGGCTGGCAGGCGCCGGTCGATCTTTCTGAACCCAAAGAGGTTGAAGAAGGCGGTGAAACTCTGTCCGGTGCCGAGGATGCGCAGTCGCCGCAGATCGCCGTTGACGCTCGCGGCGACACGACCGTGGTCTGGGAACGTTATGCGGGGGGAAGCAAGACCCTCGTGTAGGCCGTCTACAGGCCGGCCGGTGGGAGCTGGCAGGAACCAGTCGACATAGGAGAAGTGATCACCGAGTCGGCCCCGGAACCTTGGGTCGCGGTCGACTCGCAAGGGGATGTCACGGCCGTTTGGAATAACAGGGGGACGATCCAGAGCGCTTACCGGCCGGCGGCGGCGGCGGCTGGGAAGCGCCCGTTTCGATCTCAGGCCCGGAAGCCTTCGTCCCGCAGGCGGCCGTCGATGCACAGGGAGACGCTACCGCCGTTTGGATGCACTTCGACGGCTCCCGCTATGTCGTGCAGAGCGCCTACCGGCCAGCCGGCGGCGGCTGGAAAGCGCCCACCGTGCTCTCAGAACCTGGGGAAGAAGGCGGGGATCCACACATCGCGCTCGACGCGCAAGGCGACGCGATGGTCGCCTGGAGGGGGGAAAGCGGCGGCGAGGAAGTTGCGCGAGCGGCATACAGGCCGGCGGGGGGTAGCTGGCAGGGACCCACCGATGTCTCGACTGAGGGCGAAGAGGTCCAGGCACTGCGGGTCGCACTCAACGCCCGCGGTGACGCGATCCTGGCGTGGGCCGGCTCGACGCATGAAGCGGGCGGTTATGACATCGCCCAGGCCGCCTACCGGCCGGTCGGCGGAAGCTGGGAAGCGCCCACCGAACTCTCAGAAGGCGGAGGGAACGCCTTCCCCTCAGACGTCGCGTTCGACGCTTCGGGCAACGCCGCAGTCGTGTGGGAGCGCTCCAATGGCACCGACAACATCGCTCAGGCCGCCTACCAGGGGACCGGCGGGACTTGGGAAGCGCCCACCGAGCACTCAGAAGAAGGCGCGAACGCGACAGATACGGTGCTCGTGCTCGATGCGCCGGGGCAGGCGGGCGAGGCGGACGGAGACGCGACCGCCGTGTGGACGAGCGAATCGGGCGCTTCGTGTGAGGGGAAACCCGAATGCGAAAACAGCGCCAGCTTGACTGTGCAGGCGGCCGGCTATGACGCCGATCGGCCGCCGTCGGAAGTGCTCGAAGTCCCCGCCACCGGCGCCGTCGGCACGCCGGTCGAAGTCTCGGTGCCTTCGGTGGACATCTGGTCACCGATGTTCGATTTCGGCGACGGTGCGAGCGCCGCCAGCACCGATGCCACCCACACATACACTCAGCCAGGCCGATACGCGGTCAAGTTCACGAGCACCGAGGTGCTCGGATATCGGACGAGCACGCAACGGATCACACCATCCAGGCGGACAGCTCCCAGGGTCCCGAAGGCGGCTCCAAGGACCGGGAAGGGCCATTGCCGGGAGCACCTGACGCCAGCCCGCCTCCCCCCTCTTCCCCGTCAACCGCCTGCACGACCGCCAAGGGCGCCCGCGAAGGCGCACTGCACCAGCTCAAGCTCGTGGAGGCGAAGCTTGGGCGTGGTGAGGCGGCGATTGAGACCCGGAGACCGAGGGACAAGCGCCGCGGGTGGTCTTCGGCCCTTCGTCGGGCGCGTCGGCAGATAGGTGAGCTCTGCAGAAAGCTCTTGACTTTTGTGACTCCGGGCGCTTCGGCCCGCGGCGGGATCGGCTGCCTCGCTTGATCAACAAGGTCCGTGCCGGAGCGCCCGCCCGCCGGTACACGCTTCAGAGAAAACCTGTTGAGATCGTAATTGCCTGATCGGTAGTTCGATCAGCTCCCGTGCGGGTTTTCCGCGGCCGGTCTTTCGGGGTTCCACGGAGGTATGACTCAGCCGTCCGGACATACGTCCAACTAGCCGCAAAGCGCTCGGACGGCCATCGGGGTCCGACGAACAGGTTCGCATGACGACGAACCTCGCAGCAGCCTCCACGCCCAGTCGACGCTTCTCCACCCTCTACTCCGTAGCGCTGGCGATGGCCTTCATTCTTGTGTTCTCGCTCGCGATCGGCTCGACCACGACCCGCGCGGACGCCAAGGTCGTCGCCCCGGCGAGCGTTCAGGCCCCTCGCAAGGCCGACCGCACAGCGAAGCGGCACGCGCGTCACAACGCTTCGAAGCGGCATCTGTATGTCGCCATCGCCAGCAGGGTCTCCACCTCGCGATCGGGCGGCTGGCGGCACAACCCGGTGTGGACGCCTACCCCCACGCCAGCTCCGTCTCCTGAAACTTCTCCCACGCCCGAACCAACTCCATCTCCTGCACCCGAACCGACCCCCGTCCCGGCAAACGTGGCCCTCTCCCTCTCGCCGACCTCGATCCCGGCCAACGGCATCTCGACCAGCACCGCGACGGCGACGCTCGCCGACGCCGACGGCAACCCGGTCACCACTGCCAACAGCGTGGCGTTCACTTCGAGCCTTAGCGCCGAGAAGATCGGCGCGGTAACCGACCACGGCGACGGCACCTACACGGCGACGATCACCTCCTCGACTGGCGCCGGCGCGGCGACGATCACCGCGAGCGATGCCTCGGTCAGCCCCGCCGTCTCGGGCCATGCGACCTTGACTCAGACCGCCGTCAGCGAATCGCCACCGCCTCTGGCGCCCCTCCTGGAAGCCGACTTCTCAAACGGGCCTGGACGGCTGGAGCACGGCCGGGGTCGGCGAAGTCCTCCCCACCGTGGTCAGCAGTCCGGTGCAGACCGGCTCGACCCACTCGGCCAGGGTCGTTTTGAGCGGCTCGCAGAACCGCTCCGAGCTGATCTTCGGCGGCAACGGCTCAGCCAGCACCGCCGGCACCAAAGACTTCACCGAAGGCTCTGAATACTGGTATGGCTTCTCCTTCTACATCCAGCAGATGGTCTACGGGCGCCCCGGTGCCCACAACATCTTCATGCAGTTCAAGAGCGAAGGCGAAGGCAGCCCCAACTTCGGGCTGATGCTCTGGAACTTCGAAGGCAAGAAAGGGATCTGGTCGACCGGCGACGCGATGGGCTCGTCCGATCTCTACCTCTCGCCGGTCACCGAACAGCAGTGGAACGCGGTGGCGATCCACTTCAGAGCCTCCTCGACCGGGACGGGCTTTTATGAACTCTTCCTGAACGGCAAGCTGATCGACTCGCGCAACGACGTCAGCATGATCGTCCCCGGGCGCGGCTACGGCTACATCAAGAACGGCCTCTACCGAAACGGCGCAGAAATCCCCGGTACCTCGGAACTGTTCCTGGACTCCGCCAAGCTCGGCACCAGCCAGGCCTCGGTGGCGCCGGGCTGAGGGACCGCGTAGTTGACGCAGGCGGGCGCCGAGCACGTCGCCCGCCTGGCGGGTCGCCTGGCCGGATACCGGCGCCTTGAGCGGCCTCAAGAAAGCGGGCGACCCGGGGGGTCCACCCCGGCGAGGTGCGATCCGCTGCGGGGTTGAAGATCACGCCTGCTCGCCCGACCACCATACAAAGCACGGCCGCCCTTGAACCCGATCTGATTGAGGCCGCGGCGAACCCAGAATGTCTGCTCAAGCAAGGCGCCGCACGACTTGAGACGCCATAACTTGTAAACCGCTAGGGTATACCTAGTTTTGGAATCTGGATCCCGAGTATCTAGGGGCTTAGATGATCGAGATCACCCGAAGCAAAGCAGGGTTGGCAGGGCTGTTGGCGCTCGTCGTCTGCGGCCTCGCGGTCGTTCCTGCGGCCGCGCAGGCTAGTCCGTCCGGGATAGTCATCTCGCAGATTTACCCGGGCGGCACTCCGCCCGAACAACGAGATGCGATCTATGACCGCAAATTCGTCGAGCTATTCAATGGCGGCTCAGAACCAGTCAACGTCAGCAACTGGAGCGTCGGCCACAGCAACGGCTTTACCGCCCCGACGGCAGCGGATACCGATCAGATCCCGGCCGGGACCACGATGCCGGCAGGCGGCTACCTGCTGATCAGCGGCGCCCCTGCGGGGCCGTGTAAGTGCAATCTGCCGACCCCTGCAGACGTTTTGGGGACGGCAGAAAATCCCGAGACCGTCGACCACGGCGCGGTGACCCTGAGAGATGCTTCCGGCGTGATCCAAGACGAGATTGGCTGGTGGGAACCCGCCGCCGATCCGCTTGAGCCCGCATCTATCTCCGAAGGAAACCCGGTGAAATGGCCCACCTACGACCATGGCGAACTGGCGCTGTATCGGGCAGATGGGGGCTGCCAAGACACGAATGAAAACGAAGCAGACGCCGAATTCGGGGCTCCGATTCCTCGGAACAGCGCCTCTCCGCTTAACCCCTGCCCGAAGAAGTCACCGGCGTTCGGCTCGATCCAAGAAGTCGAACCCGGCCGCCTGTGCATACAGCTCTCGACGCTTGTCTGCATCGGAGCCCCAGCCTCCGAATCTAGGCCAGCCGCTTCATCTGAACCCGAATCTGAACCTCCCCTTGAACCCAATGCCCAGTCTGCGAGAGGATCTGAATCTGGCGCCGACCCCGAATCGGCGCCCGCCTCTGAAGAAGCCGAAGCCCGACCGGTTGCTGCAGCTACTGACGAGGTAGCTGCCGCTGCATCGCCCGCCGCCGAACCCCTACTGGAAGCTGGATTCTCAAACGGCTTGGAAGGCTGGAGCACGGCCGGGGCTGGAGAAGCGGTCCCCACCGTGGTCGCTAGCCCACTGCAAAGCGGCTCGACCCACTCAGCCAAGGTCGTTTTGAGCGGCTCGCAGAACCGCTCCGAGCTGATCTTCGGCGGCAACGGCACAGCCAGCACCGCCGGCATCCAACAGTTCGGCGAAGGAGCCGAATACTGGTACGGCTTCTCCTTCTACATCCAGCAGATGGTCTACGGCAATCCCGGCGCACAGAATCTGATCATGCAGTTCAAGAGCGAAGGCGAAGGCGGCCCCAATTTCGGCCTCCAGCTCTGGAACTACGAAGGCAAGAAAGGGATCTGGTCGGCAGGGGAAGCGATGGACGGCGACCGCTTTCTGGCGCCAGCCCCGGAACAGCAGTGGAACGCGGTGGCGATCCACTTCCGGGCCTCCTCAACCGGGACGGGCTTTTATGAAATCTTCCTGAACGGCAAGCTGATCGACTCGCGAAAGAACGTCAGCATGATCGTCCCCGGACATAGCAGCGCCTACATCAAGAACGGCCTCTACCGAAACGGCGCAGAAATCCCGGGGACCTCGGAACTGTTCCTGGGCTCCGCCAGGCTCGGCACCAGTCAAGCCTCGGTACAGCCGGAAGAAGAACTTCAAACCGCCGTCCCGGCCGCAAAGGTCACCGTCTCCCTCTCGCCGACCTCGATCCCCGCCACCGGGACCTCGACCAGCACCGCGACGGCATCGCTCACCGACGCCGACGGCAACCCGGTCACCACTGCCAACAGCGTGGCGTTCACTTCGAACGCCAGCGAAGAGAAGATCGGGGCGGTAACCGACCACGGCAACGGTACCTACACGGCAACGGTCACCTCCTCCAGGGGCATCGGCGCGGCGACGATCACCGCGACCGATGACTCGGTCAGCCCGGCGATCTCGGGCCATGTGGCTTTGACGCAAACCGCCGTCCCGGCCGCAAAGGTCACCGTCTCCCTCTCGCCGACCTCGATCCCCGCCAACGGCACCTCGACCACCACCGCGACGGCGACGCTCACCGACGCCGACGGCAACCCGGTCACCACTGCCAACAGCGTGGCGTTCACTTCGAGCCTTAGCGCCGAGAAGATCGGCGCGGTAACCGACGACGGCGACGGCACCTACACGGCGACGATCACCTCCTCGACTGGCGCCGGCGCGGCGACGATCACCGCGAGCGATGCCTCGGTCAGCCCCGCCGTCTCGGGCCATGCGACCTTGACTCAGACCGCCGTCAGCGAATCGCCACCGCCTCTGGCGCCCCTCCTGGAAGCCGACTTCTCAAACGGCCTGGACGGCTGGAGCACGGCCGGGGTCGGCGAAGTCCTCCCCACCGTGGTCAGCAGTCCGGTGCAGACCGGCTCGACCCACTCGGCCAGGGTCGTTTTGAGCGGCTCGCAGAACCGCTCCGAGCTGATCTTCGGCGGCAACGGCTCAGCCAGCACCGCCGGCACCAAAGACTTCACCGAAGGCTCTGAATACTGGTATGGCTTCTCCTTCTACATCCAGCAGATGGTCTACGGGCGCCCCGGTGCCCACAACATCTTCATGCAGTTCAAGAGCGAAGGCGAAGGCAGCCCCAACTTCGGGCTGATGCTCTGGAACTTCGAAGGCAAGAAAGGGATCTGGTCGACCGGCGACGCGATGGGCTCGTCCGATCTCTACCTCTCGCCGGTCACCGAACAGCAGTGGAACGCGGTGGCGATCCACTTCAGAGCCTCCTCGACCGGGACGGGCTTTTATGAACTCTTCCTGAACGGCAAGCTGATCGACTCGCGCAACGACGTCAGCATGATCGTCCCCGGGCGCGGCTACGGCTACATCAAGAACGGCCTCTACCGAAACGGCGCAGAAATCCCCGGTACCTCGGAACTGTTCCTGGACTCCGCCAAGCTCGGCACCAGCCAGGCCTCGGTGGCGCCGGGCTGAGCGCGAGGGCGCTGAACTTAGGACATCCGTCCAAGAGAAGCATGGCGGCTTTTGAGCTGACAGCGAGCAGTCGAACGGCTTTGTCATGCCGCGCGTTTTCCCGACCCGCCGCCTCGCTGCCGCCGCCTCGCTGCTCCCGCTTTGCGCCGCCATCCTCTTCGCAGCCCCGGCCACTGCGGCAGGTCGGCAGCCAAGGCTGGAGATCTCCCAGCGCGTGCCTGCGCGGAGCGCCCTTGCCGCACGCTCCGCAACGGCTTGGAGGCGATTGCACAGAAATCGGAGGGTCGGATTGGCCCGTGACTCAGCCGTGAGCGCCGCACCCTCTTCCGATAGCCCGCTCCAACGAGCCGACTTCTCAAACGGCCTGGACGGCTGGAGCACGGCCGGGGTCGGCGAAGCGCTCCCAACGGTGGTCAGCAGCCCGGTGCAGACCGGCTCGACCCACTCGGCCAAGGTCGTTTTGAGCGGCTCGCAGAACCGCTCCGAGCTGATCTTCGGCGGCAACGGCTCAGCCAGCACCGCCGGCACCAAAGACTTCACCGAAGGCTCTGAATACTGGTATGGCTTCTCCTTCTACATCCAGCAGATGGTCTACGGGCGCCCCGGTGCCCACAACATCTTCATGCAGTTCAAGAGCGAAGGCGAAGGCAGCCCCAACTTCGGGCTGATGCTCTGGAACTTCGAAGGCAAGAAAGGGATCTGGTCGACCGGCGACGCGATGGGCTCGTCCGATCTCTACCTCTCGCCGGTCACCGAACAGCAGTGGAACGCGGTGGCGATCCACTTCAGAGCCTCCTCGACCGGGACGGGCTTTTATGAACTCTTCCTGAACGGCAAGCTGATCGACTCGCGCAACGACGTCAGCATGATCGTCCCCGGGCGCGGCTACGGCTACATCAAGAACGGCCTCTACCGAAACGGCGCAGAAATCCCCGGTACCTCGGAACTGTTCCTGGACTCCGCCAAGCTCGGCACCAGCCAGGCCTCGGTGGCGCCGGGCTGAGCGGCCGACCGATCGAGCCGGGCGCCGATCAGCCATCATGCTGACGGTGCGCCGGCCAATAGTCCGCTCGTGACCCGCATAGCGGTCGTACTGCAAGGAAACGCATCTGACCCAAGCGCCTGGTCAGGCGTGCCGGCAGGCATCTCGGCTGGCCTCGCAGCGGCTGGAGCAGAACCGGTCCCAATTGACGCGCGCTTCCCAGGGTCATCGAAGCTGGCCCGCGCCCTGCGGATGTCGTGGGCCGATGAATCCGCCAATCCACTCTTCGCGGCCGCCGGAGGACGGCGCGCGGACATCTCGATCCTCAGGGCGGGACGGATCGCCGGAGCAGTGATCATCGGCAGCGGCTACTCGCTCGCGGGCGGGATCCCAACCGTTACTTTCGAGGACATGAGCGTTGCCCTGGCCCTCGAGCAGCCAGGCACGATCTACACGTCGCTGAGCGAGGCGGCGACTCGGCGTTGGCGCGAGCGCCAGCGCCGCAATTACGCTCGCAGCGTCGGCTGTTGCGTCGCGAGCCGCTGGGCGGCGCGCTCCGTCCGCGAGGACTATGGGATCGACGCCGCAAAGGTGCACGTAGTCGGCTTCGGACGCAACGCCGAAGCCCAGCTGGTGAAACGCGACTGGCGAATGCCGCGCTTTATCTTCATCGGCGTCGACTGGGAGCGCAAGCGCGGGCCGGCGGTCCTCGAGGCGTTTTGCGAAGTCCGGGCGCACTATCCGAAGGCAACTCTTGACCTGATCGGCGGGCACCCGCCGATCGACGCACCGGGCGTCACCGGGCACGGGCTGCTCTCACTTGCAAACCAAGCCGCCCGCGACCGACGCGCGGCGCTGCTCGCCCGTGCCACCTGCCTGGTGCTTCCGTCCTCCTTTGAGCCGTTCGGGATCGCCTACCTGGATGCGGGAGCGGCGGGCGTGCCGAGCATCGGAACAACCGTCGGCGGTGCCTCCGATGCGATCGGCGACGGCGGGCTTCTCGTCAACCCCGAAGACCAGGCCTCCCTGCTCAACGCGATGCTCGAGCTGGCCGAGCCGGCCGTCGCGCAGCGACTCGGTGAGCGCGCCTTCGAGCATTCGGCCCGCTTCACATGGCAAGCAGTCTCCGAACGCCTGTTGCGGGCGCTGGGACCGGTCGGCATAGATCCGAGCCGCCTGGCGGATTTCCTTGAGCCCTGAAGTCTCAATCGCCGCGCCGGACGGCGTGGACGGCCTCTCTCCCCGGCCTTCGCTCAAGGGGCGAGTTGGGTGCGAAGCTTGCGCAGCGCGCGATAGAGGCGCCCCTCGACGGTCGTCAGCTTCTCTCCCAAGAGATCGGCCATCTCAGGGGCAGTCAGGTCCCCGCCGTAACGGAGCGCTACGGTCTCGCGCTCCTCGTCGCTAAGCGCCGCCATCGCGCGTTCCAGCTCGTCGCGATCCTCGACCCGACCCAGGCCTGGATCGGACTCGGTCTCCCCTCCCCCGCCCCGCTCGCGGCCTAGCGCCCGCGTCTCCGCCTCTGAGCGGCGGATCTGGTCGCGCAGGCAGTTGAGCGCGATCGAGTAAAGCCAGGTCTTGGCGCTCGCCTTGGCCGGGTCATAGCTCCGCCGCGAGCGAAGCGCCCGCTCAAAGGCCTCGCCCAGCAGATCCTCGGCCAGGGCCCGATCTCCGGTGCGATAAGCAAGAAAGCCGTAGAGCGGCTGGGCGTGATCCTCGTAGAGCTGCTCGAAGTCCTCGTCGCGCATCTGCATGTAATTCTGCGATGCCTCGTGATCGCCTGTCAGGAATCAGCCCGTTCATCCGTATAAGGGGCATCAACCACGATCGCGACAACCGTGTTCCCGCCGAGCTTTTCGAGGTCGAGCAACGACTGCACGACAACCGTCCGGCGCTGAGCGCGCTAGAGCTCGACGCGATCAAGCTGCGGACGATGGCGTCGGCGGCGCGGAAGTCTCAATCGCTTTTTGCCAAGAAGAAGGGAACTTTTATGAAGTCACGAGTCGCCATCATGGCGGTGCTCGCACTCGGCGTTTTCATGAGCGGCACGGGCGCGACACTCGCTGTCTCGGGCCTCGCCGGCAACGGCAGCGCCAGCTCTGCCCAGTACCCCCAACCCGACAGCCACAAGGCGAACGCCAACACGCTCGCCGACCAGGCCTCGGGGAATAATGCCCCGGTCAATACCCCGGTCACAGCGGCCGACACTCAGGCCGACCGCCAGGTCGCAGACAGCGGCAGCGGCTCGCTGCCCTTCACGGGCTTCATGGCGATCCCTGTACTGATCGTCGGCCTGGGACTGCTCGGCGCCGGTGTGGCGATGCGCCTGCGGATCCGCTCCAGGAACGACGCAGCGTAGGCCCCGGCCTACAAGAAGATGCATCAGATGGGGAGGCGGGCCACAGTGGCCCGCCTCTTCCATTGCCGGGGGCCGACGCCTTTCATGGCGCCGATCTCTTCGCCGATCAGCGGTTCGAGCGGGTTGAGCTCCTTGGCGAGGTAGAGTTGGGGCAGCGGGCTGAGTTCAGCCGCAGCGCGCACGATTGCCAGCCCGTAGTGCGTTTCCCAGCTATTCGGATCACGGGAGACAGCGTTTTCCATCGCCAGCAGCGCCAGGCGGTCCTGTCCGAGTCGCGCATCGCAGTAGCCGATCACTTCGTAGGGCTGTGGGCGCACCTTGAGCGCGTCGAGCGAGCCGAGCGCGGAGTTGATCGCGGCAGTGCAATCGCCCCGGTCGAAGGCAGACACCGCCGCGTTTAGGTTGCTCTGCGAGACCGCCACGGCGACCGGCGTCACAGCCAGGACGCCGACGCACACCGCGGCGATGATCCGGACTACCCGCCCCGGCTCGATCGCCGCGGCGCGCGAGCGCTCGACGACCGGCTTGGAGAGGCCGAGGCCAGCCAGCGCGAACAGCCATAGCGTCACCGCCGGCATCTCCCAGTCCCAGTCGACGCCGGCGTGGATCGCCCAGACCGTGGCGAGGGCGAGAACCGCCGCGTAGATCTGGCGCTCCTCTCCGCGGATACGCCGCGCCAGACCGATCAAGATCGCGATCAAGGCCCCGCCGATCAGCACGATCCCGACCAGCCCGAGCTCACCCAGAACCTGGATGTAGAGGGAATGGGCGTCGATCACTGTGAACAGGTAGGGGCGCTTCTGCGCCCAGAGAAGCTGGTAGGTCCCCGCGCCTTTGCCGATCAGTGGCTTTTCGTCGAAGGCATCGAGAGCCACGTCCCACTGCGGGATGCGTCCGTTGTTGCCGGATGAGGTGAGACGGGCGCGCGGGTTGAGGGTATGGCCGACGATGTCGCCGTTGACAAAGTTCTCGTACTCGCGGTTGATCCACGACGGAGCGCCGAGCGCCACGGCGATCACCACGATCCCGATCACGACCCCGGCGACAACTCCCGCCCTCGTCCGCGCGCTTGCCTTGGTGGGCGGTCGCGCCGCCAACCGATCGTCGAATCGTAAAAGCAGCGCCCGTAGCAGCGCCGCAGCGCCGACGCAGAGCACCACGACGAGAGCCAAACTGTGTCCCTGTGCCACCGCCGGCGCCGAAGCAAAGCGAGCCGACGCGATCAGATTCGCCCGATAGGTAGCGACCAGCGCGATCGCTGCCATCGGTGTTACCGCGATCAGCGTGCTCAGCAGCCAGCGGGGCCGCGCGAACGCGGCGTAGAGGACGACGCCGACCACCGCTAGCGCCAGCGAGGAGCGCGAGAAGGTGAGCAGAAGGGTCGAAGCCAAGAGCGGGATCGCCGCCGCGCCGAGGACGCGCACCCGGCGAGACTGCTGCTCCCCCGAGGCAAGGTGGATACAGGCGATGATCGCCAGGGTCGCCAACAACCCGAGCGCGTTCCAGTAGGTGAGAGGAAAGCTGAGGCGCTCGGGCTGGACGTCGAGGGAGATCGGCCACAGGTCGGCGGCGACCCTGGTGATCCATCCAGCGGTGCAGATCACGGTCGCGGCCAGGACGAATCCGCGCAGCCCCCACTCCAGCCGCCGCCTGCCCGGCGCCAGCATGCCGAAGAAGGCGAAGACCAGGACATAGAGCAGGGCGCGATCGAACTCCAGCAGGGCCCGCCCCGCGGCGCCCGACCAGGCTGCGGAGACCAGCGTCCAAACCGCGAACCCGGCGAGCAGCGTGAGCGGGATGAGCAGACCTGGGGTGAAGCTCTCAAACGGCCTCGAGACGAGCATGATCCCGATCACCATCAATAGGCAGACGACCAGCGCCGCGATCGCCGTCGCGCCGGGGAAGAATCCGCCGGCGTTGAACCCCAGAAACACCGTGAGCCCGGCAATTGCCACGCCGATCGCGGGCCCGCGAAGCGCCTGGGCTAGATCTCCGGCCTGGCCGCTTCCGGTCTGTAGAACCGGGGTTTTCAGCCTTTTGTTGAACATTGGTGAATCACTTGAGACATGGGTATCCTCGTTGGAGTTGAGACCACCCCCGACTGGAATCGATTGGACGCTTCAAAGCTGATCTCAAGCCCCAAGCCATTGCTGCCGAGAGAGATACAGGCAGCTATGGACAGCATCTCACTCGACTACGACTACGAGGCCACGGTTGAGGCTACGCCCAGGGCGGACTCGGACTTGGTCAGCAGCTCGCGGGCGAGAGAGCGCTCGGTCGTCCTGCGCCGGCTGCTGCTCTCCGCCGACGTCATCTCGGCCGCGGTTGCCGGGCTTCTCAGTGCACTCCTATTCAGTGTCCCGCTTCCTTCCGCGCTGGCGCTGACTTTCGCCCTGACGGCGGGCTCAATCCTTCTGGCCTTCTTCTTCGGCCTCTATAGCGACGGCGACCTGCTGACCTGGGCCAGCGGCCTCTCCGACGCGCCCCGCACCTTGGTCGCGGCGCTGCTGCTGTCCTGGCCCGTGCTCGGCGTCGCCGAGCTGCTCAGCCTGAGCCAGCCGATCCTGGTTGCGCTGGTCGCGACGTTTGCCACGGCGAGCTTCGACAGCGTCGCCCGGGCGCTCGGCCGCGGCTGGGCGCACCGGCTGGCCCCGCTGCGCCAACGCACCGTTATCGTCGGCTCGGGGATCGTCGCCGACCGACTGGCCGATCGCCTCGATCGCCACACCGAGTTCGGGCTGGAGACAATCGGTCTCGTCGACGACGACGTCCACACGCTAAACGGAACGCCGCGGCTGCCGAAGCTCGGCTCGCTTGAGCAACTGAACCAGGTGCTCGACGAGTGCGAGGTGGACCGCGTCATCATCGCCTTCTCCCGGGCCTCCCATCAGCAGCTACTGAGCTGCATCCGCGCCTGCCGCGATCACCGAGTCGCGGTCGATGTGGTGCCGCGGCTGTTCGAGCTGCTCGACGGCGCCCAGTCGCTGAACCAGATCGGCGGGCTGCCGCTGCTCTCAATCGGCGCTCCTCCCCTCACCGGTGTCTCGCGCTTGGCCAAGCGCGGGCTCGACATCATCCTCTCCGCGCTCGCCTTGGTCGTGCTGAGCCCGCTGCTGCTCGCCGTCGCCATCGCGATCAAGCTCGACTCACGCGGTCCGGTTCTCTTCCATCAGCTGCGGGCCGGGCGCGGCGAAACCGAGTTCATGCTGGTCAAGTTCCGCTCGATGTACCGCGACGCGGAGGAACGCAAGAGACATTACGAGGTGGAGAACGAAGCAACCGATGGGGTCATGTTCAAGATCAAAAAAGACCCGCGCATCACCCGCGTCGGCCGCTTCTTGCGCCGCACGTCCCTCGACGAGCTGCCGCAGCTCCTCAACGTGCTGCACGGCGAGATGAGCCTGGTTGGCCCGCGGCCGTTGATTCTCAGCGAGGCCAGACACACCGCCCAGAGCTGGCACGCCCGCCGACTCGATCTGCGGCCCGGAATCACCGGGCTCTGGCAAATCTCGGGACGCTCGGATCTGCCGTTCCAGGAGATGGTCAGGTTCGACTATCAATACGTATCCGGCTGGTCCCTGGCGCGCGACCTCGAGATCCTGCTCGCCACGATCCCTGTCGTATTGGCGGGACGCGGCGCCTATTAGCGCACCGCAGATGGGCAGGCTGGCGGCTCCATCCGCTCGGCACTCGCTATGGCAGAAGTTCACTAGGGCGTCCCTTTGCCCTAGCGAGAACTAGTCCCCGGCTACAATCCTGCCAATGCGCAATGCATCACGCGCAGGGCAGACCGGCTTCTTCTTCCTCTTGGCCACAGCGATTTCGGCGCTGCTCTTTTTAGCGACCCCCGGCGCTGCCCTCGCCCAGGATGCCTACGTCGCCAACTACGGCTCAGGCACCGTCTCGGTGCTCGATACCCAGACCAACCAGGTGGTGGGCGCCCCGATCGGCGTCGGAACCGAGCCCGAAGCGATCGCGATCATCCCGAACGGCAAGTACGCCTACGTGGTCAACAACGGCTCTGATGACGTCTCGGTGATCGATACCGAAACCAACCAGGTGGCGGGCTCAATCGAAGTCGGCTCCGAACCGGTGGCGATCGCGATCACCCCCGACGGGGAGAGCGCCTACGTGGTCAACTCCGGCTCAAACGACGTCTCGGTGATCGATACCCAGACCAACCAGGTGGCGGGCTCGGTCGAACTCGGCAAGCGACCCTGGGGGATCGCGATCACCCCGAACGGCAAGCGCGCCTACGTATCCGTCGACGGCCCCCAGGCAGTCGCGGTGATCGACACCGAAACCAACCAGGTGATCGGCGCTCCGATCGGGGTCGGCACCACCCCGATCCCGATCGCGATCACCCCCGATGGCAAGCGCGCCTACGTTGCCAACTACGAAGAAAACAGCGTCTCGGTGATCGACACCGAAACCAACGCGGTGATCGGATCGCCGATCAAGGTCGGGATCGAACCCTGGGGGATCTCGATCAGCCCGGACGGCAGGCGCGCCTACGTCGCCAACGAACAAGAAGAAAGCGTCTCGGTGATCGACACCGAAACCAACGCGGTGATCGGCGCGCCGATCAAGGTCGGCTCAGAGCCCTACGTGGTGACGATCACCCCCGACGGCAAGACCGCCTACGTCGCCAACTTCGGCACCGACACCGTCTCGGTGATCGACACCCAGACCAACGAAGTGGAGGGATCGCCGATCACGGTCGGCGATGCCCCGGCGGCGGTCGCGATCCCCCCCGCCCAGGCGCCGGTTGCCTCCTTCACTGCCCCCGCCGCGATCGCCGGCGTACCGGTTACCTTCAACGCCTCGGCCTCGAGCCATCCCGAAGGCTCCACACCGAGCTATGAATGGGAATTTGGCGACGGGACCAAGGAAGCAGACGGCGGGGCGAGCCCGAGCCATACCTACCGCGCCCCGGGCACCTATGAAGCGAAGCTGACCGTGGCCGACAACGTCTGCTCAAGCGAACTGATCTTCACCGGGCAGAGCGCCTACTGCAACGGGTCGGGGGTGGGGAGTGAGACCCAACTCATCACGGTGGCGGCAGATCACGGTGCGCACCTGGCCCTCTCCCTCTCGCCCACCTCGATCACCGCCAACGGCGCCTCGACCACGACGGCAAGCGCCACCGTCAGCGATGACAACGGCAACCCGGTCAGCGGCGAGAGCGTCGGGTTCTCCTCGTCTGACAGCGGCGAGCAGATCGGCGCGGTGAGCGAACCGCAGCCCGGCACCTATACGGCGACGGTCACCTCCTCGACCAGCGCCGGCTCGGCGACGATCACCGCGACCGATGACTCGGTCAGCCCCGCCGTCTCGGGTCATGCGACCTTGACTCAGACCCCGGGCCCACCGGCAAACATCGCCCTCTCCCTCTCGCCCACCTCGATCACCGCCAACGGCGCCTCGACCACGACGGCAAGCGCCACCGTCAGCGATGACAACGGCAACCCGGTCAGCGGCGAGAGCGTCGGGTTCTCCTCGTCTGACAGCGGCGAGCAGATCGGCGCGGTGAGCGAACCGCAGCCCGGCACCTATACGGCGACGGTCACCTCCTCGACCAGCGCCGGCTCGGCGACGATCACCGCGACCGATGACTCGGTGTCGCCATCCATTTTGGCCGACGCGACACTGGTTCAGGAACCGACCACGGCCTTTGCCTTTGGCAAGATCAAGCGCATCCCTGGTGCCGGCACGGCGGAATTGGCGGTGATTGTCCCAAGCCCCGGCACACTTAGCCTGACGGGGGTCCAGGTTGTAAGCCGGCACGCACGATGCCTCTCTGGTCTTGCCCGGATCTTGGTAATACCGAAGGGAATGGCGAGAAGAGCGCTGGGAAAGTCAGGCACCGCGGTCGTAAAGGTGACCGTTGCCTTCACGCCAGCGTCGGGCACACCTAGCGCTCAAAGCGAGAAGGTCATGCTGATCAAGGGGGCCAAGCACCACAGCGCCAAACTTTCGCGTCGAACGGTCCGACTCTAGCTCTGGCTCTGAGCGGCACGCGGCGAAAGTCGCGACGTTCACTTCGCATCGGGAAGCCAGGGTCAGCCTAGATCCGTCACGAAGCGCCGATCATCTCAACATCGAACCAAGCGGCCGTCGCGCAAGGCAGTCGGCGCGATGGCGCGCTTGCGGTCCCAATACGCCAACGTCATACGAAATCGAGAGCCAGACGGGCGAGCGTCGCCGACAAATCCGCCGCTGATAAAACGCGGCGATTACCCCGCTCAAACGAAATATATTGGCGCCGGGACTGGGTCCAGCGCCAACGTCGAGGTCGCCGAACTGTGTTCCCACGACACCACGCTCGCCTCGTGCGGAGGCCGTCGATTCCGCCAGCTCATCATTCGTTGAACCGGCTCGAGACGGGCAGCTACCCCGACACTCTCCACGCTAGGAAACCTTAGACTGCTGGCCGTGTGTCCCCGTCTGCTGCGCAATCGCTCGCGTCGAGCGAGTTTCCTCTGCTACCACTCGATCGCCCCCGAGGGGCCAAGCTACCTGACGATCTCTGCGGATTTGTTCGAGCGTCAGTTGGTCGAGCTGCGCCGCCGTGGCCTTCGCTCAGGCGATATGTCGATCCTCACCGAGATCGCCGAAGGGCAACGGGTTGCACCCACCGCGTTCCTCACCTTCGACGACGGCTTTCGCGACAACTACGAGGTGGCGTTGCCGCTTTTGCTCGAACACGGCTTCAGTGCCTTTATCTTCGTCTTGCCGCCGCTGGTCGACAGCGGCGCACCGCTTGCGTGGCCCGAGGTGGCCGACGGTCAGCAACGCTATTCCTCGACGATGCTCTCGGTGACATGGCCAATGCTGGAAGAGATGAAGGAGGCGGGCTTCGAGGTTGGCAGCCACACCCTTACCCATCCCCACTTGACTGAGCTGCGCGGCGAGACGCTGAAGGAAGAGCTGTGGGAGTCGCGTGCCCGAATCATGGAGCGACTCGGAAGTTGCGACACGCTGGCCTATCCCTTCGGCGAGTGGAACCTAGAGGTCTCGACGGCGGCGGTCGAGTGCGGCTACCGGTTCGCCTTCAGTCTGCCGAGAAGAGGTGGACGGCAGCGGACAACTCCCCACTCGATCCCGCGCATCAACGTCGACCACCGCGACAAAGAACGCCGATTTGGACACAAGCTCTCGCCGATTGGGAAGGCGGCGGTGCTCTCCCCGGAGGTGATGGCGATCCGGCGACTTTACCGCTCGGGTCGCGGCAGCTCCTGAGCATTGCTCGGGATAGACCGATCGCTGAAAGTGCGGGATGCAACCACTGGAAGTACGCGGTCCAAGCCGCGGAGCGTTAATCAAGGACCTCTCGGGCGGAGCTTTGCGCCTTAAAAGTTCCCTGGGCAAGCGGTCGATGGTATGTCCATGCAGTCGGATCTAAGGAACCGCGCGCTTCCCAAAGCGCCCGGCGCTTCCTGCCCTTCTCGTCGAGACACTGCGAGTAGAGACCAGCGGCCGACGAATCGGCTCGACTACGAGATCCCTGCGGAGCACTCTCGGTGGGCACTGCGCGGTGGTGCAAGTTTGTTTGCGATCAAGGCCAAAACCAGCACAATCGCGACGATGTCGCCCTCAAAGGCGATCGAGGAGTGGCTACAAGGCGCCTCGGAGCCCGCGCATCGTCGCACTACAGTGGCCGAACAATGAGAGTGCTCCTTGTTTGCTCACCCGGCGGCCACCTCCAGCAGATGCTGGCTCTGGAGCCTGCTTGGCGTGGGGTCGAGCGTTCCTGGGTAACTCTGCCCGGTCCCGACGTCGGCTACCTGCTGGCCGACGAGACGGTCGCGCTGGGGCACAGCCCGACCAACCGCAACCTCAAGAACCTCGCCCTCAACACCGTCCTTGCCTGGCGAGTGCTTCGCCGCCAGCAGCCCGAAACCATTCTTTCAACCGGTGCCGGCCTTGCTGTCCCGTTCTTCCTCATCGGCAAGCTGCTCGGGATCCGATTGGTCTACGTCGAGAGCGTCACCCGCACCGAATCGATTTCGCTGAGCGGCAGGCTGGTCTACCCGCTGGCCGACCGCTTCTTCGTCCAGTGGCCAGCGGCAGCGAAGCGCCTGCGGCGGGCCGAGTATGCCGGAGGTCTGCTTTGATCTTTGTCACCGTCGGCACCCACCACCAGCCTTTCGAACGGCTGCTCGCCGCCCTCAACAGCCTCGATGGCGATGATTTGGTCGTCCAGTTTGGTCCCGCAAGACCGCCAGCGGGCGTCGCACGCTCCGAGGCCTACATGCCCTTCAACGAGATGCTGGAGTGCTTCGCCGAGGCAGACACGGTTATCACCCATGCGGGGGTCGGCAGCATCCTCTGCGCCCGACGCGCGGGCCACGTGCCACTCGTCGTGCCGCGGCGCCGCGATCTGGGTGAGCACGTCGATGACCACCAGGCGGAGCTGACCAGAGGGTTGGAGACGCGCGGAACGGCGATTGCAGTCTGGGACACCGACGCCCTGGCGGATCAGGTAAAGAGCGCGCCGCCCCGCCGCTCACACCTCGAGTCGACCGAGGCGCCACTCTGCCGAAGCGTCCGGTCTGCGGTACTTGATGAGGCAACTCAGCCCAGCGAGGCATAGAGGGAATCCAGACGATTGGCAACCTCGACCACGTCGAACCGCTCCACTCGCCGCCGGGCGCCGAGTGCCAATCGCGCGCGAAGCGGCTGATCGCCGGCCAGGCGGCAGAGCGCATCGGCGAGGGGCTCAGGAGAGTCAGCGGGCACCAGCAGCCCCTCCTCGCCGCGGCTCACCACCTCAGGGATACCGCCGACTTCGGTAGCGACAATCGCCATTTCGTAGGCCATCGCCTCAAGCAGGGCCATCGGCAGTCCCTCCGAGCGCGAGGAGATCGCAAAGATCTCTGCGCCCCGCATCAGCTGGTCCTTCGCCTCGGGTCCAAGCCACCCGACCCAGGAGACCGAAGGATGGCGTGCGATCAGCTGCGTCGCGGCGTCGGGCAGCTCGCCGGGACCCGCCAGCGTCACCCGCAGCCGCGACTCGCGCGCCAGCGCCAGCGCCAGCGCCTCCAGCATCGTATCGCCGCCCTTGGCGGCGTTCGCGAAGCCACCGAGATAGGCGATCCCGACTCCCCGCTTCGTGATCGGATTCTCCTCACGACGAGTGAAGGACACAAGCGCCACCGCGTTTGGCACCACCTCGACCCCCGATAAGCCATATGCATCCTTGAGGGCCTCCGCCGTCGCCGCAGAGACCGCGATGACCGCATCGGCAGCGGAGAAGCCGGCGCGAAATAGCGCCAGGCTGATCCGATCGCGGCTGGCGGCAAACTCGGCGACGTCCCCAGCGCCTGAGTGGACATGGAGAACCACTCGGCGGCGCAGCGCCTTAGCCAAAAGTACGCAGAGCGACTTTCGGTAGGTGCTGCCGCGGACCGTGGCGTGGATGTGGACAATGCGGCCGCGGCCGCGGAGACTCCAAGCCGAGAGCCGCGCCAAGGCGAGGCAGTAGATGCCAAGTCCTGGCAGCCTCTTGGGCCCTCGATAGGTCGGCACGACCTCCAGCTCATAGCGCTCGGCGAGCGGCGAGGAAAGCAGGCCTCGCATTGCCGCCGCCATGCCACCCCCAATGCTTGGATCGGGCCCCATCTGCAGGATGCGCGGGCGGTGCTCAGGCATTGTGGAGATCACCCGTCCCGGGAAGCCCTGGGGGGGGAGGGCCCCAGCGGCCGCGACAGAAGTCAAGCGTGCCGCGGGAGATGCCTACTGCAAGCGTCCACGGCTCGGCCGGGCCGCCCGAGCGCAGGCCGACCGCTCGGATCGCGGTGCGCAGCAGGTTGAGCGCGATCAGGTAGACGGAACGGGCCAGGATCGAGAAGAGACCGATAAGGCCGGCCGCCCGTCGCGCATACTCGATGCCGTTGCGGGTGGTCAGGTAGGCCCACGCGCCGAGTCGCTTGGTTCCACCGGGGGCCTGATCTGCCTTTGCGGCAAGTACTACGCCGACCGCATAGCCAGCGCGTCTCGCCCTGAGGCAAAGGTCAGCCTCCTCGCAGTAGCCCCAGAAGCGCTCGTCGAAACCCCCGACAGCCTCGAGCACGGCCGCGCGGATCAGAATCGTGCCGCCGTCAACCCAGTCGCAGGCAATGACACCGTCCGCCGTTAACGCGGGCCGGCTCTTGAGGTGGACGTTGGCACCCACGACGCCGGTCATCCCGCCGTAAGAAAAGGGGACCTCGGTGCCGCTGAGGACCAGAACCGGACCGAGGATGCCAAGCTCGGGCTGTCGCCGAGCGGCCTGCAGGAGGGCCTCGAGGGAGCCAGGCCGCAGGCGCGCGTCATGCGTGAGCAGCAAGATCGGGTCCGCCCCGCGCCGTCGCAGGCGCGAGATTCCGAGGTTCATCCCGCCCGCGTAGCCGAGGTTGCGCTCGGCCTGAATCACCTCGCAGCCGGGCGGGACGGCCGGAACCGGCTCGCCCGGCACGGCCGGATTGTGGACGACAAGAATCGACGCGGCCGGCACCTGCTCGACGAACAATGACTCGATCAGCGCCTCGAACTCGCCGCCGCCGCCGTACGCGAGCACAACTACTCCCAGCGACTCATCCACCACGAGCGTCCCTCGCCCGCCGCTCCACTGCGGTTCTCGCGGCGGCAGCGATCTGAACAGGGTGCCAGGGCCTCCCCAAGACCCAGGTGGCGACTTCACGCCGCCCGGTCTCAAAGCGACGCTTGTAGTCCTCGTCTCCCCACATCAGGTCATAGACACCAGCCGCCTCCGCAGCCGCCTGCTCGATCGTGTGAGCGAGCAGCACGGTGCCAAGGGCAAGCGACTCGTAGCGTTTGGCGAGTCCAGACAGCGAATAACAGTAGCGATTGCCGATCCGCCAGCCATACCATGCAGCAGCCGGAGAACCGTCTGCCTCGGCAATCCACAAACGCAACCAGCCCCGCGCCAGCGCCGCTGCGGCGAACTTGCGCTGGAACCGCACGACGTCCTCCGCGCCCGAGGAGGAGCCGCCGCGTGCATCCCAGCGCTCTTCGTGAAGACGGAAGAACTCGTCGAGGTCGACCTCGAGCCGCTCCGGATCAGTGGTCATCCGAAATGAGAGACTGTGCTCGCCTTCAAGCTTGCGCCGCCGCCGCCCGAGCTGGCTGCGAAAATTGCGACTGCGGCTGGCTAGGTAGCCATCGTAGCCGCGCTCGTCGAAGCCTATGAACGGCAGCACGTCTTTCCTGCGTAGGGCGGCCGGGGCGATCGTGTTGTGGACACCCTCGGCCCACAGGGCCTGTGGCCAGGCGCTGTCGCGCTCGACTCGGTCGAGCCGCAACAGCTGCCAGGCACCCCGCTCTTCCCTCAGTAGCTCGGCGCACTCGACCGCCATATCCGGCTCGTCATCGATTCCGCAGGCAGGACTGAACCAGTCTCCGCGCCTCGCACCCACGAAGCGCAGGAGTCGCACCGGTCCCGCCTCTACTTTCACCAAAGGGAGCACACCACGCAGCTCACCGTCGCGGTACCACAGTACGACGAACGGACGCTCTTCAGGATAGGTGTCAAGCCAAGCGGCACACCAATCGGGGGTGAGGAACGGATTCTCGCGCAGTTCGGCGAGCCCACGCCAGCGCTCCACCAAGGCATCATCAAGTGAGGCGGGCCCGTCGGTGAGGAGAACAGCAGGCACTCACGCCTCCAACAAGTGTCGTCGATATGCCTCAACCGTCCTGACGGCGACACTTCGCCAGCCAGCCTCTTTGGCCGTGGCAGCGGCATTGCGCCCCATCTCTGCCGCCAGGCCCGGCGTACCGATGACCTCGACGATCGCGTCTGCGAGCGCCTTGGGATCATTCGGGGGGACCAGGCGTCCGGAGCTCGGCGTCACCAACTCAGGCAGGCCACCGACGGTGGTGGCGATGATTGGCCTGCCGTGCCGTGTGGCCTCCGCACCGACCCCGCTCTGGGTGGCGCCTCGATATGGAAGAACGACGCAGGTCGCTTTGCTGAACAGTTCGGGGACAGCTGGCTGGGGAACGTGTTCGGCCCGAAGCGTCACCCGTCGGTCATCGATGGTCTCGTGCCTTAACACCACCTCGGAGGAACCTGCGATGGTCAAGGAGGTCTCTGGTATGCGCTGCCAGACGAGTGGCATTGCGTCGAGCAGCGTGTCCAGTCCCTTGTAGGGCCTGATGCGACCGAAGAAGAGAAGCGAAGGGCGCTCGGGGAGCGGGGCTACGGCGATCTCTCCGGTCCCATGGGGAACCACCGTTACAGGAGCGCGAACTTGCCCAGTCTCTTTCAGCTCCTCGGCCAACACCGCGGCGTGGGTGAAAACGAGGTCTGCCCCACGTAACAGCCTGAGGCGGACGAATTTCGTCCAGGCGCCGAGCTGTCGCTCACCGGGGTGAGGAAGCGGGTCGTGGACGGTGATCGCGTACTTGTGCCGAGGGAACCCGCCAGCGAATGCAAGCCGCATGTCGTTATTGACTGAGTCCTGGAAGTGGGTCACGTCGGGATTGAAGCGTCGGAGATCGCTGTGCAGGCGAGTGACATCGCGCCAATGCCACGGATCGCGAACTCGCCCCCCCAGCTCCAGGTGCCTCGCCTTACCATTCAGTGTTTCCTCGACGACCGACCGCATCGCGCCCGGCTTGCCTCCAAACTCGAGGTCGTGGTCGCGGGTGAGCAGCACAACCTCACATCCGATATCGACCAGCCCGCTTGCCAAGCCGGCCGTGTAGGCGACAAACCAATCACATGCGAGCAGCACCCTCAGGTTCGGCTGTCCCTCGTCAGCCATCATGCGGCCGGCATCGTGGGCGAGGCGCGTCGGCGACCCACCGGGAAGGCGAGCTTGTCGGGCAGGTAGCCGTGCCGGCTCGCGATGATCCAGTAGGGGGGCCCGTAGACGAGCACCGAGACGACGAGAAGCACCAGGGCCACAAGCCGCCCACTCGGGGCACCGACGGTTATTGCGAGCGCCGCCGGCGGTATCCCGAGCCCGAGCGCCAACGCTCCAGTCGGCAGCACCCCGGCGAGAAAGTCATGCAGCGGCAGCTCGAAAAGCTTCAAAACGCGCTCCGTAAATAGCACGCCTCCGACCATGAGTGCCAAAAACGTTCCTCCGACAACTCCCCACATTCCAAAAAAAGGAGCCAGTGCAACGGTGAAAACGATGTTCAAGCCGGCAATCAGAAGTGAGTTGAGCGAGACCATCCCAGGCTGGCCGGCAGCAAGCGCAACGCTTGAGCCCACGCCAGTCGTGATATTGACCAAGTAGGCGAGTGTCAGGAACGGAACCAGCAGATCCGCGTCCCCTGGCACTTTGCCGAGCCAGAAGACGAGCAGAAACGGGGCACTGGCAGAGGCGATGACAAAGAGCGGGAAGGCAATCGCGCAGGTTCGCAGAGTGTAGCGTCGGTACATTTCGCCAATCACCGCCTTCCCCTCCGAGACTATCCTCGCGGCGGCGGTCGGGATCATCGCCGAGACGGTGAGCACAGCCACGCTGCGGACACTCTGCACCACCCGCGATGCAATCTCATACACCGCAGCCGCACGCACATCGACGGCGATCGCGATGACGATCTTGTCGGTCTGGAAGTTAACCAGTTCCGCAAGCCACCCAACCTGGCTCTTGAGGCTAAAAGAAAGCACCTCCTTGACGAACTTTCGCTCGGGGAGCGCCGAGTACGGCCCGTGCCAGACGTATCGCATCGAGAAGTAAGCAGGAATGATCGCGAGCAGCGCCGCCACTGTGTTGGCGAGCGCATAGACGACCAAGCTCCCGCTGAGCAGGAGCGCGGCGATGCTGAGGGCGAAATTGACGGTGACGCCGATCGTCGTCGCCACGTTTGGAGGCACCATGCGACGCATGCCAATGCCGACCCCGGTCAGCACGCTCTGGTAGCCGTTGAGGGTGAAAATGCCAACCGCTGACATCACGACGATTCTCATTTCGTCAGTCGAGAGCACACCGAGCTGTTCACTTAGCAGCGGCGCGACCGCTGCGACCACCAGCAGCGCCAGGCTGCCGACCACGGTGACCGTGATCATGCCGAGGCCGACGCACTGGCGGATCCGGTCCTCGCCGTCGTCTTCTGCGTCATAGATGGCGATGAAGCGCGTCAAGGCGCGACCGATGCCCAGGTCGAGCAGGCCGGCGTAGGTGGCAAAGGCGCCGGTCACCGCCCAGACGCCAAACTTGTCGAGCCCGAGGCGGGAGATCATCACCGGCGCCAGCAGGAAACTGAACAGATAGCCGATCAGGAGGCTGCCGGACTGGGCCAGCGTATTTCTAAACAGCATGCTGGCGCTCCTCGTGAACAGCCACCCCAACTATCCTGGTGCGGTGTCTGCACCTCCACGCAAGCTGCTGTTGATCATCAACAACCTCTTTCCGGCCGGCGGGGCCGAGACTCAACTCCCCCACCTCGCCAGGGGCCTCGCCGAGCTGGGGCACGAGGTGACTGTCTGCTGCGTTGGCAGATGCGTTATCGACACCACCTCGCTGACCGAGCGGGGGGTCGAGCTGGTGGTGCTCGGCGTCGGCACCCGCGGCGGGCGGGCCCGGATGATCCCGCGCCTCACCCGCCTTGCCCGCAGCGCCGAAGTCGTACACTGCACGGGGTGGGACTCGAGCTTTTGGGGGAGGATCGCGGCGATCCTCGCCCGCCGCCCGGTGATCGTCGCCGACCACGCCACCGATCGCACCGCCCAGATCTCCGCAAGCGGTGCGCCGCGGGCCAGCTGGATCGCATTGCACAACAGGCTCCTGGACCGCTTCACCTTCGCGACGGTGGCCTGCGCGGCATCCCAGCGAGAAGTCCTGGTGAGCGAGGGCACCGCGCCGGAGAAGATCGTCCACATACCCAACGGCATCCCCCTGAAAGATACGGTCGGCGCCGCCGCAAACGGGCCGAGCCGGGCCGAGCTCGGCCTTGCCGAGAGTGCTCCGGTGGCGATCCAGGTCGGCCTCTTTCGCGCTGAGAAGAACCAACTCGGGGCGCTTGAGTCCCTGGCGCGGGTCCGCAAGGAGGTAGGCGATGCACAGCTTGTCTTCGTTGGCGACGGGGCGACCAGGGCGGCGGTGGAGCGCCGCGTGAAGGAGCTAGGTGCCGGGGATTGGGTCCACTTCCTCGGCTTGCGAGACGACGTCCCCGGCCTTTTGGCGCTCTCTGACCTGATGGTCTTGCCCTCGATCGCCGACGCGATGCCGGTCGTGATCCTTGAGGCGATGGCGCTCGGGGTGCCGATTGTCGGCACCGACGTCGGCGACGTCGGCGAGCTGCTCGGCACGGGAGCTGGAGTCTGTGTCGCCCCCAACGACACGCAACGTTTCGCAAGCGCCTGCATCGAGCTGCTCACCAACCCCGATGAGCGCGAGGCGATGTCTGAGGCGGGCAGGCGCGCGGTTGCGGCCTTTGACTCCGCGGAGCTTGTCCGCCGATACGCAGCCCTCTTTGAGGCCGCCGCGGCGCAGGGCACAGCGGCGGGTGCGCTTGCAAGTTCAGGCGCGGCGGCGATCATCTAGCTCGCAGCTGCAGATTCGATCAGGCCCGACGGCCGGCCTTCTGCGGCGCGGCCCTTCGCATCGGCGACGATCACGCCACTCAGCAGGCCTAACACCGCGGTCATGTCCTCGGTGGTGAAGTAAATCGCGACTATGGCGCTGACCATGATCATCGCGATCCCGACCCCACAGGCGGCGATCGCCGGATCGCGCGGCGCGCGGCGCCAAGCCAGCGCCACCGGCACCCCCAAGAAGAAAACGAAGGCGATCAGGCCGGGAATCCCGGAGAGAAGCACCAGGTAGAGGTACTGATCGTGCACGAAGAGTTGGGGTTCGGCGTGGCTGCCGATCACCAGGCCGCCGACGCTGATCGGCTGGATCGAGACGACCCCGAACGGGACGCCCGCCCCCACCCCGAGCAGGAGATGGTGCCTGGCGGTGGCCCAGGCTTTTTCTGTCTCATTGGCGCGCTCCTGCAGGGAGCTTTCCCCCGCGGTCTTGGTGGGGTTGATGATCGTCGCGCCGCGCTTCAGGATCGGCTCGATTACGTGGCTGTTCGAGGCGACGCTGCCGAAGATGATGAACACGATCACGGCACCGATCAGCGCCGTGGTCGCCGCCGTGATCCGATAGCGGACGACGGCCCCACCGACGATCATCATCAGCAGGAGCCCTAGGATAATGCCCACCCACATGTTGCGGTTAAAGCTGACCACGATGTCAAGCGCGATGCCGAGCAGCAGCACCGTCCAGCCGATGCGCTTGAGGTGGCGTTTGGCGGCGATCTGCACGGCCGAGTACCAAAACAGCGCGTAACCGGCCGACAGACCGGGAAGCCTCACCCTGGCCAGCGACCCGAAACCGCCTTCGCTCTTCACGGTCTGTCCCCCCGGCGCCTCGAGAGATTTGCTGAAGCCGGCGCCGAGCGAGACGAAAAGGGCGACGACGCCGGTCGCGGCGGCGACCACCGCGCCGCCCAATAGCAGGGTGCGGCGCTGGGCGGGCGTCGGAAAGAGGCGGATGACCACGTAAAAGAAGGCCAGCGGAAAGAAGGCCCGCGACCAGTTCCAGGCTTCGGTGAGCGCCACCGAGCCGCTCATCAGCGCCAGGGCAGCCGAGAGGATGACCATGCCGAAAAAGAAGGCGAGCGCCGCCCCCACGAAGCCCCCCCAGGTCGAGCGCTGGGGCCGAATCGCCGCCAGCGCCAGCAGGCCGGCGAGCGCGAACTCGTGCGGGCGAACCCCGACCGGCCCGACGTGCAGGTTGAAGAAGTTGGGGTAGAAGATGAAGTCGGTGAAGAACAGGAAGGCGAGTCCGGTCGCCATCGGGAAGCGAAACACGAAGGCGATCGCGAAGAGGCCGACAAAGAGCAGGACGTAATGGGAGATTTTCGGCCCGACTATGCCGTGCGCGAGCACGGCCTCAAGGCCCAAGACGGCGAGCGCGAAGGCCGCGATCCGCAGCGGATCAGCTAGGCGATCTGCTGCTGTCGGCCAGGTCGGGGCGGTAATATTGCGAATACTTGGCATGCTCGGGCTCGGCGAAGTTGACGATCAGGCCGATCGGCTGTTTGTTTAGCAGCGCGAACTGCCTGCTCAGGTCGTTGGCGGCATCGCGAGTCGTTTTGCCGAGCCCGCCGACGATAACGACGCCCCCGACCGCCGGGATCAGTACCAGCGCGTCGCTGACCGCGGCCATCGCGGGACTGTCGAGAATGACCGTCTGAAAGCGGTCTTGGAGTTCGACCAAGATCTCGCGCATCCGCCAGCTCTCAAGCAGCTCGGCGGGATTGGGGGGCGGCGGTCCGCTGGGGAGAATCGCCAGGTTGCGCGACTCCTCAGAGCCCTGTCCCCCCACGTCGACGCGGACCAGCACTTTCTCAAGCGAGGTGCCGGTGAGCACGGTCGAGAGACCAGGTGCCGGGTGGCCGTTGACGGATCTAAACTCACCTCCCTTGCGCAGGTCTGCCTCGACGAGCACCACGTCGTCGCCCATCTCGGCCATCGTCATTGCCAGGCCGCGGGCCACCGTCGACTTGCCGTCGCCGGCCGCGGGGCTGACGATCATCACCGAGCGCAGGTCGCGGCTGACCTCGAAATAGCGCAGGTTGGTGCGCAAGACGCGAAACGCCTCGGCCTCGGGAGTCTGCGGCCCGAAGGACTCAGATCGCTTCCCGGCGAGCCGGCGGCTGCGCGGGATGCGGGCGATGATCGGCAGGCCGTAGAGCTGCTCCATCTCCTGGGTGGAGCGCACGCGGCGATCGACCCGCTCCAAGATCAGCGCCAGGCCAAAGCCCAGCAACAGCCCGAGGACCACCCCGAGCAGCACGTTGCGCGAGACTTCCGGCGAGGAGGGAGAAGACGGCGCAGTTGCGGGCTGGACCAGCTCGGCCCCACCGGTTTCCAGCGCCTGGCGGATTTTCAGCTGCTCGAGCTGTTTGCTTAGAGCCGTGCCTTCGGGACCCGCCCGCTGCGCGGGCGTCATCTTTGCGAGGCTCGTTTCGGCGAGGCTGATCGCGCTTTGGACCTGGGAGCGATCGGCCCGCTTGCGGAAGTTGATGTAGGCCTTGGCGTAGGCGTTCGCGATCGTCGCCGAGCGTGCCGGGGATTCGCTGGTCGCCGCGATCGCGGCGGTTTCGGCTTCGAGGCTCGGCGCGACGGCGACGTCGGAGAGGACCTCTGCCCCGCTGTAGCCGTGACCGAGCAGCTTGGCGGCTTCTTCGGCGACCACCGGCAGGGCCACAAGTTCGCCGTTGGTGGCGGCCTCGCGGGTCGGGTCGATCACGCCTTGGTTTTCTTCAAGTGCGGCCGGGGACTGGCGAAAGAGGAGTGTCGCGGTGGCGGTGAACTCTTCGGGCTCGGTCGAGGTGTAGAGGAAGGCGAGCAGCGGCACCGCGATCACCGCTTGCAGTACCACCCACTTGCGGCGGCGCAGGATCCGCAGCCCTTGCTCGAAAATCCCCTCCTGATCGCTCATCTCAGCGCTCATTCGACGCCCCTTTGGCCATGCCTGCCGGAGGCCAAGACTGCCGCTCGGCCTGTCCGCAGGGCGCCTTTGAGGCCCAGCGCGATCCGGGTCAGGGGCGAGGACTCAAGCCGTCTGGCACGTGCCCTGAGTCGCAGCCGCCGCTCGCCCTCGCCGTGATAGACCCCAACCCGCGGCCAGGCCAGCGGCAGCGGCGTCCGGGGGCCGCGCGGGACGGTGGCGCCAAAGCAGTAGCCGGCCCGGCGCGCGGCGCGCGCCACGCGGGCGTCGTAATCACCGTAGGGATAGGCGATTGAGTCGCAGGGCGTTCCGGAGCGCACTTGGCACTCCTCACGCGAGCCGCTCAGCTCCGCGGCGAGCTCGGAGTCTTGGAGCTCTGCGAGGTGAGGGTGAGAGCGAGTGTGGGAGCCGATCTCCCAGCCCGCGGCGGCGAGCTCACCGAGCTGATCCCAGTCCATGCACAAGAGCTCGCTCTCGTGGGCCGTGCCGAGCCAGATGTCATACCCATCCCAGGCCATCGGTCGATCGCTCCCCGCGTACCCGGTCGGCACATACACGGTGCCCGGAACGCCGAGGCGCGCCATGACCGGCGCCGCCAGCTCAAAGACCGATCGATGCGCGTCGTCGAACGTTACGACCAGCGTCGGGTCGCTGGCGGGGGCCGTCAGGGCATCGGAGAACGTCGCCCCACGATAACCGCGGCGACGGAAATCGGCGAGCTGGCGCTCGAAGTCCTGAGGCCGAACCGAGGTCGGAGCCGGCCAGGTCTCGCTGATCCCGTGGTAGCACAGCACGAGCAAGTCGCTCATCGGCCCGGTTAGGCGCCCGGCTCGCGTCGCGGCACCAGCACGAGCCGCTTGAACTCCGCCACCAGCAGCCCGTCTTGGTTTAGAACCCGCGTGTGGACCTTGACGATGCCCCGGTCTGACCGTGATTGCGAGGGCCTCACCTCGAGCACCTCCGTCTCGCAGAACAGGGTGTCGCCGTGAAAGACAGGGTTGGGATGGCTGAGCTCTTCGGTCGCGAGATTGGCGATCGCCTTGCCCGAGATGTCAGAGACCGACATCCCCAGGGCGAGCGAGTAGACGAGCGGGCCGACGACTACGTTTCGCCCCTGCTGGGAGCGCGCCGCGTAGACATCGTTGATGTGCAGCGGATGATGGTTCATCGTCAGCAGGCAGAAGAGGTGGTCATCGGCCTCGGTCACGGTCTTCGCCGGCCAGTGCTTGTAGACGGCGCCGACCTCGAACTCCTCGAGGTAGCGGCCGTAGCTGTGGGCGCCGGACGCCTCGCGCTCAGCCTGCTCGGTGCTTAGCTCATAGGTCTCATCGTTCATCGGTATCTGAAGCTCCTCACACTCGGACAATGCCGATGCTTAGCAGGCCCCAGCCCTCAGAGGCTTGGCGCTGAGCGCTGGCAAAGCTACCCGACGCTGACGCCCGCCGGCTGGCTGAATTCAGTATCGGCCTCAACGCGGGCCGTTTTGAGCACTGGGCGGCGCCGCCCGCCGACTTCGCCAAGCATACATCCCTGAAAAGAGGCCGCCGCCCAGGCGCGCCCGCCTCAAAACCGCGGCCCGATGGCCCTCAAAGAGTGCCGTGGGAAGCGTGCTGATCAGATCTGTATGGCCCCCGCCACCGAGGTGAAAAAGTGCGGGTTGGCAGCGAGGCATGGGCTATAAATTGCTGCCCTTGGCCAACATGGACGCCAACCAGGCGGTCTTTGACCGCGACGCCGCGATCTACACGGACGTCTCGCTGAAGCCGCCGGAGCGAAAGGTGATGGCGGAAATGCACGAGCGCCTCAACGAGATCGAGATGCTCGATCTCGGCGTCGGCTCAGGGCGCACCGGCTACACGTTCGCCGCCCTGGTCGGTCGCTACGTCGGGCTCGATTACTCGCCGCGGATGATCGAGCGGGCCCGACAGCTGCTGGGGACAGATGACCGAGTCGAACTCGTGGTGGGCGACGCCCGCGACCTCTCCTCGGTAAACGGGCCCTTTGACTTCGTGCTGTTCAGCTTCAACGGGATCGACGCGGTCGGACACGAGGACCGGCTGCGGATCCTCGCCGAGGTCCGCGGAGTCCTCAAGCCCGATGGCAGATTCCTTTTCTCCGCGCACTCGCTGGGGGCGATTCCCCTGACTACCAAACGCCCGCGTCAACGAAACCGATCGCTGCTCGACATCCGTGAGATCCTCTCCTCCCTCGAAGACGCCCGCTACGCATGGCGGGTTCGACAAAGCAACCGGGCGATCGACCTCGACGCAGCGCGGCGCCGCGGTTGGACTGTGATCCGCGACGTCGCCCACGGCTTTAACCTGCAGGTCTACTACGTCGATCGGGCCGAGCAGCTAAAGCAGCTGGGAGAGGCGGGCCTTGAGGCGATCGCGATCCTCGATGAGACCGGCCGCGAGGTCGAGCCCCAGGAGGCCCGCCGCGACCCGTGGTTTAACTACCTCTGCCGCCCCCTTTAGGCGCTCGCCGCTCTGGCCCGCGCTTTCTGTGACGCGGCACCGCCTCCCCGCCTGCGAGGCGCGGCAGCGAGCCCGCCATGACTACGATGAGCGTCGATGGCACCGCAGCCTGCCGAGGAGGTCGATGCCCTGGCGCGCCGCAGTCACGGCTATGAGGGTGCGCGCCCCGACGTGCAGCGAATGGTGCCGCCCGGCGCCCGCAACATCCTCGAGTTCGGTTGCTCAAACGGCTCCCTCGCCGAGGCGATCAAGCGGCGCCAGGGGGCGAGCGTGCTCGGCGTCGAGCTGCTGGGCGCCTACGCCTCCCTGGCAAGCGAGCGCCTTGACCGCGTGGTGTGCGCCGACGTGGAAGCCTTCGCGAGCGAGGAGCCCCCGCCCGAGGCTCCCTTTGACTGCCTGATCGCCGCCGATGTCCTCGAGCACCTGATCGACCCCTGGCAGACACTGCGGCGCGCCGTCGCCTGGCTCTCGCCCGGCGCCACGGTGTTGGTCAGCGTCCCCAACGTCTTCTACTGGCCGACGATGCGTCGCGCGATCATAGCGCGGCGCTGGCCGCGCTATGATGAAGGCATCTTCGACCGCACCCACCTGCGCTGGTTTGGACCAAGCGACGCCCACGAGCTGCTTTGCGGCGCCGGCCTCAGCGAGGTCGAGGTCCACCCCCAGTACTGGAGCGCCGGCCGACGACTGGCGATCGTCAAGGCGCTCTCGCACTCCCCGCTCGCCGACTTCCTCCCGGCCCAGCTCCTGGTGAGCGGCGTCGTCCCCGCCTGAGCCCAGCCGCCGGGGGCCGGGCTGGCAGGCGGGTGGCGGGGGGCCTTCGTGATCAGCGTTGCCTGGGCCCAGGGCGAGCTCTTGCTCGGCGCTCACGATCTCCCCGACGGCTCGGCTCGCCCGCCTTGGCGATCTGGCTGTGCCGCGAGGGCGCGCTTTACCTCGCGATCGATCAGCTCGTGCGCGGCGCACTGGGCGGCTGCCGAGCGCAGGGTGTGATCGTCGCCGGGAAGGCTGACCAGGGTGAGGTTTGGCCATCTGTCGAGGCGCTCGAGAACGCCCTTCGTCGCCAGTTCGGCGTAGAGCGGCTCGCCGCCAGAGAACGCGAACACGGCTCGGGCGCCGGCACTTCGCAGCTGGTCGAGGTCGGCCTCAAGGCGCGATCCAGGCGCGGCGCTGCCCCGGCCCACGAGGCGGGCAGCCAGTGCGCGCAGTGCCCAGCCGGCCTTTGCGAGCGAGAGTCGCGCGAAGACCCATAACCTTGTCGGTGAGACCTGGCCACCCAGCAGTTTTCGCCACCACTGGGCTTGGAAGACGCGCTCGAGTTTCTCGGCTTCGCGCTCGCTGAGCAGATTGTCGTGCCAGCTAAGCGCCCCGGCGTTGAGCAGCACCACGACCCCGGCCCGGGGCTCATGCAGGGCGACCCGAAACGTCCAATAACCGCCGGCGCACAGCCCGACCAGCACGAACCTCTTGCCCAGACCGCGCTCTTCCAGGAGGTCGAGGACGACCGATACCTGTTGCTCGAACTCCGGTACGTAAAAGGAGGCGACGTCATTGCGCTTGCTGTCATCGCCGTCTGCCTCCCCGATCCCCTCAAGGTCGACCCGCAGCGAGCGCACGCCGCGTGAAGCCCAGCGACGAGACGCCTCGACCCAGAGGCGGTTCGGGCCGCTGTGGCGAACCGCGCCGGCGTTGAGAAAGACGACGCACAGCGACGTCTCGGGTGGATCGGCCGGCTCAGCGAGAACGCCGAAGGCGTCGCCATATGGCTGGGGCACGAGCAGCGGCGACTCCCGCACCTCCTTACTGTCGACCTCGAGCGCCGTCTCGGCCGGCCCAACGGGGGACTCCAACTGTGCGGAGGACGCCGGCTCCTCCCGATCGCCCCGACCTCCGGCTGGGACCTGCCCCTCTGCGAGGCGAAGCCAGGAAGCTACCCGCTCGACGACGCCGAGCGGAAGCTTGGTGCGCTCGGGGTGAGCGACCATCGCCCCCCATCCCACTCCGGGGGCGACGGTCACCTCGACGCCCGCCTCTTCGAGCCCCGCCTGCAGCTTTGGATCGGGCGTGATGCCGTCGCGGTCGAGCAGCAGGGCGCGGCGCAGGTCGGAGGAGGTGGAGTGCAGCCTTGGATCGAGCGAACTCAGCGACTTCAGGGTTTCGGCGCTCAAGACAAAGCCGCCAGTCTCAAGCCACCCATCCGGCAACCGAGAGGCGTCATTTGCATCGCCCCCCCCGTCAGGTCGACCCTCCTGCAGCCGCGAGAAAGCTCGCGTCTCCCGCACGAATGAGCGGCCCGTGCCTGGCGCGGCCCAGAGCACCAGATCATCGATCACCGCGCCCTCCGACACGGCCTCCCTCACCAGCAAGCCGCCCAGCCCCAGGCCGAGGCCGGCCACCCGGGAGCTCGCGCCGCTCTCCCGCAGCCACCCCGCGGCGCGTGCGATCGCCGCTGCCCATGACTCAAGCCGAGAGGGATCGCCAGGCATGCCGCTGCTGTCGCCGCTTGAGGGCAGGTCTAAGCGCAAGGTTGGATGGCCAGCCCCCGCGAGTTGTTCGGCCCAGTGGCGGCGACTTCGGTAGGAGGCCATCTCCTCCCATCCCCAGGGAGCGCAGATCAGCACCGCGGTGCTTTGGGAAATGCCATCCGCCGGCGGGTGGAACAAGCAGAAGACGGAGTCGAGCGCCGTGTCTAGGTATATCGGGATGGCAGGCAAAGTTGTCGGTCCTCAGTCCGGCAAGGCAACCATGACACGGCCCCGCAAGTTGAGGGCGGTGAGCGCCACGGCTCCGGTCGAACCCTCCGTGCCTGTCGGCTCCAGGGCGAGGTGTCGCATCTGTCCCGGCTCAAGGCAGAACGCATCGTCCTCGGGGACCAGTCCCGGGGCATGGACGCGCAGGCCGTATACAAAGCGGCGACTCTTCAGCGAGAGCACGGCTGAGCCGGAGGAGCCGCGGCGCACTTCTGCCTCGATTCCGAGCCGGTCGGGGTTCTCCACCGCGCTGGGCCTTCCGTCCGGGAGAAAGATCGCCTGCGAGACCAGGTCCACCATCCCCTCGCCCCGATCCCTCTCGATGCAGGCGACGATCAGGTTCTGGGCCGGGGGGCCGAACCGGTAGGCCCATGATGCGTCGACGAACCGCCCGAGCATCGACTCGAGGTCAAGCGAAAGCCCGTCGTGGGGGGCGATCTCCAATTCGTCTTGCGCCTCGCCGACCTGCTGTTCGAAGTCTCTGTAAAGCGCAACTCGCAGGCGCGCGGAGAGCACCTCGGGACGATCATTGGCGACGTGCACGCCGACCCCGGCAAGTCCCTCATCAGTCATCCAGACCGCGGCTGGAGCGAGCGCCCGGCGCAGGTGGTGATAGGCACACTTCGGCGTCCCAGTGTGGTCGAGGATCCCCCAGCCGGCTCCGGGCGCGAGGTCTCCCAGCCAAAGCACTAGCCCGCCCCCGCAGGGCGAGGCGGACCGGCGCCACTCGCCGAAGACCGCCGCCATCACCTCGCCCGAGACGGCCCGGGAGAGATCCAGATAGCGCTCATGGTCATATCGGCGCAGCTCGCCAGGGTCGAGGTCGAACAACAGCGCCAGGTAGTGGTCGCGGACGTCATCGAAGTCCCAGCCGCTGCCAACGTCGCGGGGCACCCCGGCCTTCCAGCGGGGATGGTGTGCGACGAGGTCACCGGGCGCCTCCGGCAGGACGGCCTGAAGGCCGGCGTCGTCGGGCACATTTGCCAAGGCCAGGCACTCGGCCGCAAAGCGGACTGCCGCGCGGCGAACGTCCTCGAGTGGGCGTCGGTAGCCACCGACTCCGTAGTAGTTGGCAACGCCGCGGTCGGGTCGGAAGGGTCGCTCGCCGCCACAGGGAGCGGACGGCAGGTAGACGGCGTCGATGCCGACCTCCTTCACCAACCGTGGCAGCAGCTCTCCGAACAGCTCGCCGCGACCCAGCTCGGCGTCGAGCCCGAGCATCGCGACCTGCTGCTCGACCTCGCTGTTGCCGCACATGACCGCGAGGCTCGGCCGTCCCGCAAGCCTACCCAGCTGCTCCCTAGCCTCTCGCTCAACCGTCGCCCGGAAGTCCTCGTCGGAAATCGGGTAGTCGAGATTCGCGAACATGAAGTCCTGCCAGACGAGTATTCCCAGCTCGTCGCAGAGGTCGTGGAACCTGGTGCTCTCATAGGTCCCGGTGCCTGGGATCCGCAGCATGTTCATGCCCGCGTCGCGCACCCGCGCCAGCGCAGCGCCCAATACCGCCTCGCTCGGCGCAAGGCTGACGGCGTCCGCAGGCGTCCAGACGGCGCCACGCACAAACACCCTGATGCCGTTGACGTGAAAGTCCAAGCCATCGACCTCTGCGTCGTGATCGGACCGGGGTCCCGCCACCAGGCTGCGAAAGCCGACTCGACCCAGCTCAATCGCGATTGTCTCCGACTCGACCGCGATGCGTAGCGCCACCTCGTGAAGGACCGGGTCGCCGTGGGTGTGCGGCCACCAGCAAGCGACGTCGGGAACGGTGATGGTGCCGCTCACCTCGACTCCGCTCGGCGTCGCCTCGCTCTCAAGCGGGGCGCGGTGAGCTCCGGAAGCACCACCAAGTTCGACCTCCACCGCACCGGGAACGGCTCCGCCCAATCCCCGCAGCGAGGCCCGCACCGAGAGCACGCCGTCGGCCTCCTCCAGCCTCGTCCCGAGCTCGAGCCGATCGACCGCGAGCAGGCGGCGGCGCTCCATCCATACCGGTCGCCACGGGCCCACCGCCGCCGGTCCAGGGGCAAATCCGGGAGCGCGACCGAGCAGCATCGTGCGGAAGAAACGCAAGCTGCCGTCGACGAGCTTCGTGCGCCAGCGCGCCCGGGGCCGACGCCTCACGCGCAGCTCCGGGCCCAGTGCCCGGCAGCGTATTGCCAGCTCGTTGCCACCCTCGCGCAGCAGGCTCCCGACCTCCACGGCGTGAGCGCAGAACATTGTCTCGCTCTGCAGCACTGAGGTGCCGTTCAAAAAGACCTCAGCAAGCGTCGCAACGCCGTCGAGGTGGAGCACGACTTCCTCGCCGCGAGCACTCGGCGCCGCCTCAAATCGGGTGCGAAACCACCAGTCCTCTGCGTCGAAGTCGCTCGGCTCGCCGGCCCGCCAGCGGCCAGCGTCCCGCAGCGCCGCGGCCACGGTGCCCGGCACGCTCGCCGCAATCCAGTCGAGCCCGTCGAGCTGGCTCGGGTCGGTGCGCAAGCCAGGCGCCGCGGCGGCGGTCTCCCAGCCCTCGCCCAAGGGCAACTCGAGGTGGCCCTCGACGCGGACCCGCGACGTCAGCGCGGGCGAGTGGGGTTCATCTGAGGACATCGTCAAGCTTCGCGAAGCTTTCCTCCCACGCCTCTGCCAGCTCGCCGATCGCCGCGGCGGGATCGAATCGGCGGCGCCGCGCAAGCTTGAAGGAGAGCGTCTTGCAACCGTCGACGATTCGTCCCATCGCCTCGACGGCGGACCCCCCCTGTTCGCCGAGCAGCCACTCGACATGGGAGGCGCCGACCTCGAATGCCGAGCCGACCATGCGGACCGTCGCGAAGGCGTAATCGTGGTAGGTGGTGCTGTCGCCCTCCAGCAGTCGCGGCAGATCGAGGGAGAGCTGGGCACCGAAACGAGCGAACGGGTTGGGCTGCGGGCGTCGTCGGCCAGCGGCGAGCAGCAGGTCGCGGGCTGCCGCCCGCACGCTCTCCCCCCGCAGGCGCTTACCCGCGTCAAAGCGGGCGATCTCGGTGTAGGGCGGCAGTACGTCCTCGGAGAAAGGGCGCCCGAGGCGGAAGACGCCACGGTAGTCCTCGCCCCCGAGCTCGAAGTACCCCGGTCCGTGGAAGTAGCGCAGGCGCTCGCCCTCAGGGTCGATCGCCTCGGCGACTACAGAGCTCTTGACATGCTCGCGGCGATAGCTGGTCGCCTCGGTGTCGGGCAGGTAGTACGAGTCGAACTCGACGATCATCGTTCGTCCCCGCTCGATCTGCTCGGCGATCTGCTCGGGCAGCGGCCGGTAGGGCTGCATCTCGTGGATGTCAATCCCGTAGAGCGCCTCGACGTCCTCGGGGCGTGGCTTGAAGAAAGTCCACTGGTCGCCCTCGAAGTCGACGTCCAGCGCACATCCCATCATCGCCAGCGGCTCGCCCCCCACCGCGTGGACCAGCTCGATCAGGATGTCGGTGTAGCAGTTCGTCTCGACGTAGACCCGGTCCCTGGCGTGCAGGGCGTGTGGCTCATAGGTGGCAGGGTCGAGGCCGAGCAGGCTGGTCAGACCGGCGCTGGTGGTGCTCATTTGAGCCCCAGCTCCTCCCTTGTCGCCGCCGGCCAGGCTCCAGGATCGAGCCCGTGCTCGCGCAGCAGGGCGAGCGTGATCCGCTCCAACCCGAAGCCTAGGCAGGCGGTGTGCGCCGCCTCAGCACCCTCGATCACGATCCCGTAGGTGGCGGCGAAGTGGTCCTGGTGGTAGTTGAAGGAGGCGACCGCGGTCGGCTCGGGGCCGGCGATCTGCACGACCACCTCGAACTTCAGCTCCTGGGAGCGCTGGCTGCGCGCCAAGAGCCGGCCGCTGCGACCGAAGAACGGGTCGTTTGCGACCTCGAAGCGAGCGTCGAGGCCGACCGAGCGCAGCAGGGCGACGCAGCGATCGCGCCAGGCATCGCGCCAGGCGGACACCGTGTTGGGCTCGCCGATCCGCACGATCTCGCGCTGGTGGAACATCTGCAGGCGGGCGGGGTCACCGGAGGGCTCGTGCCTGAAGACGTATGAGCCGCCGGCGTCGACGGTCAGCCCTCCCGCCATCAGCGGCCCGCGCGCCGCCAGCGCCGGATAGACCGGGTAGCAGGCGGCTGGGGTCAGCACCAGGTCGGTCATCTCCTGGAACTCGCTCCAGTCCTCGTGCCGGTCGGCGCGCTCCTCCTGGATCGCGGCCTGCTCCTCGTCGCCGTCGAAGGCAAAGACCGAGCCCGCCAGGTGGGGGAAGGACTTCAGGTAGCCGATCTCCTCGATCTGTCGGCGTGGCAGCAGCGGCGGGAAGCTCAGCCGCTCCGGCTGATCGACCGCGGCGGCCTCGGTGACGAGGGCATCGAATGCGTGGCGCACCAGCTCGAAGTCCTCGCTGCGCCCGTAGACACCGGGCACGCCGCTCTCGATCAAAAGCCCGGCGTCGAGGAGGTCGGCAAGGAACTCGGCCTGCTCCGGGGTCCCGGGGCGGAGCTCGGCCATGGCTCAGATGTCCTTGGCGATCAGCAGCAGGCTGGCGTCGGTCTTGTGGATGCGCTCGTTGGCGACCATCAAGCAGGCCGACATCGTGTCGCGCAGGTGACGCCCAACGCTGAAGGGTGTGTCGTTCTTGTAGCCGACGATCCCGCAGACGCCGAGGGCGCCCTGGCAGACTCGTGGCGCCTGTTCGGAGGCCGCGATCTTGAGATTGTTGAAGCGCAGGATCGTCGCCATCTCAGAGAGCCGCGAGCGGTCCTCGGCGCTGGTGTCGCAGAACTCCCGCAGCGCCAGGGAGACCTCGGCGCGAAGCGGTGAGAGCTCGCTCATCAGCTCGGAGAGCCGCATTGCGGCCGGCAGCGGCTCACCCGGTTTGCGTTTCGCCGCGGCGCGCACGAAGGCGCGGGCGCGGTCGAAGGCGTCGGTGGCGATCCCCAGCCAGACGTGTGACCAGAGGATGTGGGAGATCGGCGTCATCGACTCGCTGGAGATGCTCGAGAAAGGCGTGGCGAGGATCTGCTCGACCGGGAACTCGCCGGAGACGACGAATCCCGGCGAGCAGGTGCCCCGCATCCCCAGCGGGTCCCAGGTTCCCTGCGGCTCGAGCTTTACCTGGTCGCTGCGGGTCAGCACCAGGACCTGATCGCCGGGCTCAGCGTCTGGCGCCCGCCGCAGGGTGGTCAGGAAGGCGTCTGCGTAGCCACCGTAGGAGACGGTCGGGGCCTGCTTCTCGAAGCTGGCAAGGCCGTTGAGGGGCTCTGATACAGCGGCAACGGATTTCCCCATATCGCCCCCGGTCCCGACCTCGGAGGTGATCGAGGCGATCAATAGTTGCTTCTCGACGACCTCGCGCAGGTAATCCTCAAACCATGGCGACCCCTCGAGATGTCGATTCATGCAGGCGACCTGGATCTGGTGCATGGCAAAGACCATCCCGGTCGCCCCGCAATGGCGGCCCAGCTCAAAGCAGGCAGCGGCGACCGCCTCAAAGGAGGCGTCGGCGCCGCCGAGTGAGGCGGGCACGAAAGCCGACAGCGCCCCCTCCTCGCGCAATGCGTCGATCGCCTCGCTGGGAAAGCGGGCCTCACGATCGACAGAGTCGGAGTTCGGAGCCGCAACCTCTGCCGCGATGCGCCGTACGGTGCTCAGCAGCTCGCCGTCGACGGCGGTGGCACTCATACGGCAGCCGCCCGTACCTCTTCGAGCGCCGCGGCGATCGAAGCGACGCTCTCAAAGACGCTGCGCTTCAGCATCGAGTCGAGGAACTCGATGTCGAAGGTGTCCTCCAAGGCGATCATCACGTTGACGCTGGCGTGCGAAGTCATCCCGGCCTGATAGAGGTCGGCGTGGTCATCGAGCGTCTCGATGTCCACCGAAAGTTGTCCATGCTCCTTGATCACCTGTCGAATCTGCTCATTCACGCTCGCCCTCTGAATCGGCTGCGACGTTGGTTGACCTTAATCCTGATCGGCCACCCTTCAACCTACTGAGTGATCACCGCTGCTGCTGCAAAACCAGCCTCATGCGAGAGACTGATTGCAAACTCAGTGATCTCGGCCGCATCTGCCAATTCCGCAGCCCGTCCCGACAGTTGCAGGTGGACCGTCCCAGAGGAGTCGCGAATGACCTCGATCGAGGTGAGGCGCACTGCCTCGCCGCTACCGGGGAGCGCCTTGATCGTCGCCTCCTTCGCCGCGAAGCGAGCCGCCAGTCGTTCGGGCTCGATTTCACCCGAGGGGCCGCGGCAGTCCTCAATCTCTCGCTCCGTGTAGATGCGCTCCAGATAGTGGGAGGCGTGCTCGCCGTCCAGGGTCCGAGCGATCGTCTCGACCGCGACGAGGTCCAATCCGATCCTGAGCGACATGGGTGACTTTCTCCCCCTGAGCCCTAACCCAGCCGCGATCGACGGGCGTCGAACTGCGCCGTTGGCCCGACCTGGTCCACGCCATGGACAAACTCGCTGCCGCTGATCGGGACCTGGGCCGCGGTGGGGTGACTCATCGCCTTCATTCTACTTATCGGATCTGAGGTCGATTGATTGGACTTCCGGGTTGAGGGTCCTCAGCGTAGGAGAGGTGCCTGCCTTCGTGAGGAGAGGACAAATTCGGCATCGCTGTGCGATGAGACCGCCAGCGCGTCGAGATATAGGCCCGCCAAATGTTCGTGAATTGCGGCTGATCTGGGCCTGCGATCCAACACGCCGCTGGCTAGAATCAGCTCGTGCGGCTCGGTCCCCCCAGGGCAATGCGGGTCTATGTAGGCCCGCAGCCGGGCGACGCGCCGGGAGTCGCACGAGGAGTTGGAGGCACGTCGCAGCCTCTATCCGCTCTCGGAGCAGTCCTCTGCATAACCACGCCGCCGCTGCAGCCTGCTGCGCGCACGAGCCGTCCTCGGCAGGCTAGCCAGGTCAATGCTTACCCGGCCGCCGATGATCCCCACCGGGGCATCGGTTGACGCCTATCCGAACCCTTGAGCACGAGGATCTGCCCGCGGTCTCCGCGCTGTGGTCCGACTTCGTCAACTGGGATCCCACCGACTCGATGCCGGGCCTCGTCGGGTTCTTCTCCAGAATCCTGATTGAGAACCCCTTCGCCGACCCGGAGATGCCATCACTGGTTTACGAGGACTCCCACGACGGTGTCGTGGGAGTCATCTGCTCTCATCCGCGGCGATTTGTCTTCGGGGAGCGCGCGGTTCGGGCGGCCTGCTTTGGCCCCATCGTGATCGACCCCGCCCACCGGGGCAAAGGCCTGGCAACGCAACTCCTGCGGCGCTTTCTCGAAGGCCCCCAAGACCTTACGTTCAACGACCGCACGATTGACCAAGTGCACGCGATATGGGGCGATCTTGGCGGCATCACTGACACCACGGCCTCGATTGGCTGGTCCTGCATGCTCGCGCCCGCCGGCTATGCTGCCAGCGTCCTTACTCGTCGTACTGTTGGGCGTCATAAGCCCCCTGCGGGGGAGTTCCTCTCGATAATTGATGCGCCAGCCCGGCGCCGCCTCCATCCGCCGCCGCGCTCGGGGGCGGTCGAGCCGCTCACCAATGACGCGCTGCTTGACCTGCTGCCCCAGCTGCAGCAACAGTTCCCGCTCCGCCCCGCCTACGACGACGCCTATCTATCCTGGCTGTTCCCCACGATGGAAGCCGTCGACCTCGGCGATGACCTCGTGCGCCGCCTGGTTCGTGGCGAGGACGGCCGTCCCGCAGGCGCATACATCATGTACGTGTCCGTACACGGTAAAGCGTACGTAATGCAGGTCGCCGCCGATCGCGAGAACCTCAGCGTGGTGCTAGACCACCTCATGCACGATGCCGCGACGCATGGTGCTGTGGATATCCGTGGTCGCATGGAGCCCTACCTGCTCCCCCATCTCCGCACGCGAAAGTGCCGGCTCGTACGCGAGGACTGGGTGGGCGTGCAGGCACAGGACCCAACGATCATCAACGCCGCACTCTCCGGGCATGCACTGCTGAGCCGGATGGACGGCGAGTGGTGGATGCGACCGCGCGCCCAGCCGACGTGAGCGCTGCGCGCATGCAGAGCGGGGAGAACTCGCGGTCCAACCCGGGCTTCACCGATCGGATCGATTGAGCACCGATGCGGCCGCGGGCACTGAAACGGCTCCTGATCTGATCGCGCTCAGCCAGCGCCGCCGCAGGCTGGCCGCGATCTGTCCGCTGACTTTCCCGCCGGGAATGATGTCGGCCCCATCGATTGAGGAGACGGGCTCGACACCGCGCACTGAGCCGGTCAGGAAAATCTCATCTGCTTGAGCGAGACGCTCGAGCGCCACCCCTTCCTCCCGCACCGCGATGCGGTTGTCTTTCGCAGCCTCGATCGCGTGTTGGCGGGCGATGCCGGAGAGAATGCGCCCGTCGCTGGGGGGGGTGATAAGGGCGCCGGCGAGGACGAGGAAGACGTTCGCCCTAGATGCCTCCAGCACGGCTCCGTCGCCGTCAACGAGGACTGGGACCGAGCCAGGCGGGGCGGCTGCTTCGGCGGCCTCCACGAGGCGTCGGTCGACCCACTTGTGCGCGCCAAGTCCGCCCTTGACGACGTGGCTGTCCAAGGCGACCGAGAGCTCCGGCGACGGAAAGACCTGAGCGGGGTCGACTTCTGCGCTCGCTACCTCAGCTCCGAGGTCGCCATCGAGGTTGGGGGCGACGGTCAGGCGCAAGCGCCCGAGGCCAATGCCTAGGGCCTGCTCGAGCACCAACTCGCCTGCCTCGGGCGGCGTTTTGGAGCCGAACAGCACCGCCAGGCTCGCGGCCATCCGCCCCAGGTGGGCATCGAGCTCGATCGGCTGGCCATCGAGCACCAGCATCGTCTCAAAGATGCCTTGCTGCGGATCGGGCGATGGTAGGTCGGTCATGGCCGCGACACATATTGACGAGGCGCTGGCACCCGTGAAGCGGCGATATCCTTCGGCCCCGCGCCGCGCAAGGCAAATCCCGCCGCCCGGCGTCTTATCCCCGACTGACGAGCAAGGAGCAATGGCCGTAGAGACCGCCGCATACAGCGAGCAGACCGAGATCCAGCGCGACATCACCGAGATGGTGCGCCAGTTCGCCGACGAGCAGATCATCCCCAACGCGGAGCACTACGACCACGAGGACTCCTTCCCGGAGCCAATCGTCGAGCAGATGAAGGAGCTGGGCCTGTTCGGGGTGACGATCCCTGAGGAGTACGGCGGCATGGGGCTCGACCTGACGACCTACGCGATGATCGTCGAAGAGCTCTCGCGGGGCTGGATCTCGATCTCGGGCGTCGTCAACACCCACTTCATCGGCTCCTACCTGCTGATGAAGTTCGGCACCGAGGAGCAGAAGGACTACTTTCTGCCGAAGATGGCGACCGGGGAGATCCGCGCCGCCTTCTCACTCTCAGAGCCCGAGGTCGGCTCTGATGTGCAGGGCATCAAGTCGACCGCCAAGAAGGGCGCGGACGGCAACTGGGAGCTCAACGGGCAGAAGATGTGGGTCACCAACGGGCTCGGCTCGGGCGTCGTCTTCGTGCTGATGAAGACCGACACGAAGGCCGACCCTCCCTACAAGGGGATGACCTGCTTCATCACCGAGAAGGAGCCCTGGGTGGAGGAGAACACAGGCGAGTTCAAGGGCCTGATCGTCCCGCCCAAGATCAAGAAGATGGGCTACAAGGGGGTCGAGTCGACCGAGCTCATCTACGACGGCTACCGCTGCCCGCCCGAGCGGGTGCTGGGCGGCGAGGACGCGGGCGTCGGCAAGGGCTTTGTGCAGATGATGGACGCCTTGGAGGTCGGCCGCGTAAACGTCGCCGCCCGCGGCGTTGGGATCGCCCAGCGCGCCCTGGAGCTGGCGCTGCGCTACAGCCAGGAGCGAAAGACCTTCGGCAAGCCGATCGCCCAGCACCAGGCGATCCAGTTCAAGCTCGCCGACATGGCGACCAAGATCGAGGCGGCCCGCCTGCTGACCCGCAAGGCGGCGCGGATGAAGGACGCCGGCGAGCGCTCCGACCTGGAGGCGGGGATGGCGAAGCTGCTCGCCTCAGAGACCGGCAAGGAGTGCGTGGAGGACTGCTTTCGCATCCACGGTGGCTATGGCTACTCCAAGGAGTATGAGATCGAGCGCCTCTACCGCGACGCGCCGCTGCTTCTGATCGGCGAGGGGACCTCGGAGATCCAGCGCATGGTGATCGGGAAAAAGCTTTTGCAGAGGCACAAGATCTGACCAGCCGGATGGCTTCGACTTCTGAGCTGATCAAGACCGCCGTCGAGCGATTTCAGGCCGAAGTCCCGGCGCTGCAAAAATTGAAGCTGGTATTCGGCCTGGAGCTGAAAGCGCGCCATGACATCCAGCTCTACAGAGTCGAGGTGCCGGGCTTGAAGATCACCAAAGACCTCGCTCAGGACGAGCGGGTCCTGGTCCAGATCGACCGCCCCCAGTTCAACGAGCTGGCCGAGCGCGGCACGCTGAAGAGCTACCGCAAGGCGTTTGAGACCGGCCACATCAAGGCCACCGGTGACTCCAACGTGCTGAAGCTGATCGCCCAGGTGGTCGAGCGCCAAGAGAACCGGGCGCGCCTCAAGAAAGTCCACTGAGGATGTCGTCGGGCGGCGCCGGGCTCGACCGTTGATCTCAAAACTTGGCCGCCACCTTCGCGAGCGGGGCACGCGGGCGACCGCCGCGAAATTCGCCCGGCGGGTGCGCGACGGCTACGTTCGCGAGGAGCTGATCGTCTTGCTCAAGGATCTGGACTCGATCGTCGAACCACGCGTCGAGGGAGACCTTCGGCTGGAGGATCTCGGCGCCGCGCATCTGCCCGGAATCTCGGCGCTAAACAAAAAGCGAGGAATGCCTGGTGCTGACCGGTATTTCGAGAATTGCCTCGCCAACGGCATTCACGGCTTCGTCGTGATCAGGGGCGCGGGGATCGTCGGCTTCTACCACTGGGTCGATCGCGACAATCCGACCATTCATCCAGACCTCTGGTTCATGGGACCCGAGTTTCGCCTCGAGCAGGGGGATGTCTACGGCTCAGGACTCTTCCTGCTCAAGGAGCACCGGGGAGGCGGCACCGGGTCGGACTTCCTCTTCAAGGTGGAGACCAGCCTGCGTGAACGGGGCTACGAGCGCCTCTGGGGTTATGTAGACAGCACGAATCGCCCGGCCCGCTGGCTCTACAGTAATCGCGGCTACCAGCCGATGTGGAGCGTGCTCAGCCGCAGGCTCGTCTTTCATCGATGGAGAAAAAGTATCCCTGTCCCAGTCCCGAACAATGACGGAGTGAGCAGATGAGCGTTGCTGAGAGTGTCGAACGATTCGTTGTCGAAGAGATCGCGGTAGGGCGTGGCATCGAGTCGGTGGCCCACGACGAAGACCTCCTTGCCAGTGACATCCTCGACTCGCTCGGGATCATGGAGCTGGTTGCCTTCCTCGAAGAGAAGTACGGGATCCGAGTCTCCGATGACGATCTGACCCCTGAGAACTTTCAGACGGTAGACAGCATCGTCGGCTTCGTAGATCGCAAGAAAGGCTAGGCCCGCCATGCCGATGCAGCTCCTCTACTCCCAGGCAGAGGCCCGCCCCGATCACACCGCGATCGTCTACCGCGACGAGCGGATCGGCTATGCGGAGCTGGTCGAGCGCATCGAGCGCCTTGCCGCCGGTCTAGCCAGGCGGGGCATCGGCGCCGGCCAGGCCGTCGGGTTGGTACTGCGCGACGATCCGTGGTTCGTCGCCGCATTCCACGCGGTGACAGCGCTCGGCGGAGTCGTCGTGCCAGTCAACCCCGCCTTCAAGCAGGCCGAGCTGGAGTTCTGCTTCCGCAGTGCTGGGGTTCGCGCGGTGATCAGCGACGAGCGGACCGCTGGCGTCTGCGAGCGGATTGTCGCCAGCTTTGACGTTCCGGTCGAGGTGATTAGCACCAGCGCCGCTCACGGACAGGCGCTGACCCTGGAGGCGCTGGCCGAGGAGGCTTCCCCACAGCGGCTCGCCCCGCGCGAACCTGGTGAGCCCTTCGTCTACCAGTTCTCCTCCGGGTCGACTGGCCGGCCCAAGCGAGTGCCGCGCACCCACGCTCAGTGCGAGGCCGAGGCGCGGCTCTACGGTTCGCTCGGGTTGGCGCCAGAGGACAAGATCTTCAGCGCAATACCCCTCTTTCACACCTACGGCATGGGGGCGTGCATCTTCGGCTCCGCGGTCTCGGGCGCGACGCTGGTAATCCTTGAGGACCCCCACCCGTTCCTGCTCAAGCGCCACCGCGCCCTCGAGCTGATCGAGCAAGAGCGGGCGACGGTGTTCCCGGGGGTACCGTTTAACTTCCGCCTGATGGCGGAGGCGCCTGCCAGCGTCGACCTCTCCTCGCTGCGACTCTGCTTCTCCGCCGGAACGGCCCTGCCACGACCCAGCTTCGAGGCCTTCGGCGAGCGATTCGGTGTCTTGGTGCGCCAGCTCTACGGGAGCACCGAGACCGGGATGATCACCGCCAACATGAGCGACGATCCGGTCGCCACCTTCGAGTCGGTCGGGGCGCCGGTGGGGGAGGTGGGAGTCGAGATCGTCGATGACGACGGCGCTGTCGTCGCGGCGGGCGAGGTGGGCGAGGTGGCGGTGGCCAGCCCGGCGATGACGGCGGGCTACCTGGGCGCCGAGGAGGTGAACCGAGAGGCGTTCCGGGGGGGTCGCTTCTCCACCGGCGACCTCGGCCGCCTCGACGATGACGGCCTGCTCTACCTCGCCGGGCGAAAGAAGCTGCTGATCGAGGTCGGCGGCTACAAGGTCGATCCGATCGAGGTCGAGGACGTGATCCTCGAGCACCCGAACATCAGCGAGGCGGTTGTCGTCGGCATCGCCAGCGAGGTTGAAGGCGAGGAGCTGGTGAAGGCCGTGGTCGTGCCGAGTGCCGAGTGCGATGAGCGAGAGGTGGTCGGCTACTGCCGGGAGCGGCTCGCCAACTTCAAGATCCCGCAGCTGGTCGAATTCCGCGACGAGATCCCCAAGAGCCCGCTCGGAAAGGTGTTGCGGAAGTACTTGGTCTGAGACTCCGACTGCGCGGCTTGCCATGAAGACGCTCCTGATCGACAATTACGACTCCTTCACCTACAACCTCTTCCAGCTGCTTGCTGAGGCCAACGGCGATGAGCCGATCGTGGTTCGCAACGACGAGGCGAGCTGGGAGGAGCTGGCGCAGCTGGAGTTCGACAACATCGTCGTCTCACCGGGGCCGGGCAGCCCCGACCACGAAGGCGACTTCGGGGTCTGCGCCGAGGCGATCCGGCGCTCCGAGGTCGCCGCTGCTTGGCGTCTGCCTAGGGCACCAGGGCCTTAGCTGGGTCCACGGCGGCAGGGTCGTGCCCGCTCCTGAGGTGATGCACGGGCGGCTCAGCGCTGTCCTACACGAGGACTCACCGCTCTTCGCCGGCATCCCGCGCGAGTTCCAGGCCGTCCGCTACCACTCGCTCTGTGTCGAACAGCCACTCCCCGAGGACCTCGAGCCGATTGCCTGGACCAGCGACGGCGTCCTGATGGCGGTCGCCCACCGCAGGCGGCCGCAGTGGGGGGTCCAGTTCCACCCCGAGTCGATCTGCACCGAGTACGGCCGGCTGCTACTCGCCAACTTCCGCGATCTCACGGTCGATCACCTCGGCGGGCGCAACGAAGTCGCCGCGGGTGGCGAGGGCTCGGAGTCAGCTGTCGAGCCCTCCGGTGGGCAGGGCGCCAAGGGAAGGGCGAGGCTCGAGCTCAGGGTGAAGCGTCTGGACACCCTCTTCGACACCGAGCGGGCCTTCGTCCACCTCTACGGCAAGAGCGACGACGCCTTCTGGCTCGACAGCAGCAGGGTCGACGAGCGTGCCCGCTTTTCCTTCATGGGCGCGCGCAGCGGACCGCTCGGCGCGACCATCGACTACAACGTCTGTTCGGGCGAGGTCCGGGTAGAGCGGGGCGGCGAGACCGAGGTGCTGCGCGAATCGATCTTTGACTACCTGAGCCGTGAGATGCAGCGCCTGCGCTACCTCTCCGATGATCTGCCGTTCGACTTCAATTGCGGCTTCGTCGGCTACTTCGGCTACGAGCTAAAGGCGGACTGCGAAGGCAGCCGTACGCACCAGTCGCTCGATGCCGGACGCTGCCTTCCTCTTCGCCGACCGCCTGATCGCCTTCGATCACCTCGAGCAGTGCACCTACGTCCTCTGCGTCACGCGAGGCAGATGGCGCCGAGGAGGCAGAGCGCTGGATCGCGGAGACGAGCCTGCGCCTAGCATCGCTGCCGCCGGTGAGCGATCAAGAGTGGGAGAGAGCTCCACCGGGGCCGGGCCGATCGAGTTTCGTCTTAGTCGCTCTCACCAGCAGTACCTCGACGACATCGGCACCTGTAAGCAGCGTCTGATCGAAGGCGAGACCTATGAGATCTGCCTGACCAACAAGATCACCGCCGAGGTCACCCCCGACCCGCTGGCGCTCTATCGCAACCTGCGGCGCATCAACCCGGCGCCTTTCTCTGCCTTCCTGCGCTTCGGCGAGGTGCGCCGTACTGAGCTCCTCGCCGGAGCGCTTCCTCAGCGTCGGGCGCGACCGCTGGGTTGAGGCGAAGCCGATCAAGGGCACCTGTCGGCGCGGTGAAACGCCCGCCGAAGACGTGCGGCTAGCCGAGGAGCTGCGCACCGGCGAGAAGAACCGCGCTGAGAACCTGATGATCACCGACCTACTGCGCAACGACCTCGGCGTCGTCTGCGAGGTAGGCACCGTGCATGTTCCTTACCTGATGCACGTCGAGTCCTACGAGACCGTGCATCAGCTGGTCTCGACGGTGCGCGGCCTGCTGCGCGATGGGCTAGAGCCGCCAGACTGCATCCGCGCCTGCTTCCCAGGCGGCTCGATGACCGGCGCGCCGAAGAAGCGAACGATGGAGATCATCGACGAGCTCGAGGGCGAGGCGCGGGGGGTCTACTCGGGCGCGATCGGCTACCTGGGGCTGAGCGGTGGCTGCGATCTGAATATCGTGATCCGCACGATCGTCGTGGACGGCAACGCAACGACCCTCGGAGTGGGCGGCGCGATCATCATGCAGTCTGACGCCGAGGACGAGTACCAAGAGACGCTCCTGAAGGGCCGAGCACCGATGCAGGCGGTTGACCCACGAGTCGACCCGCAGGCAGTCTTCGAGGGCGCTGGCATAGGCTCCGGAGGGTCCTCGGAGTGAGCCTGGATGTCGCCTGGGTCGAGGACCAACGCGATTTTGCAACCCTGGCCGGCGAGTGGGATGCCCTTTTGCCAGATGACGCCTCGCCTTTTGACCAGCACTGCTGGTATCTGACTTGGTGGGAGTCATTCGGTGCATCGGATCAGCTGGCCGTCTGCACGTTGCGACGGGACGGCGAGCTGGCCGGCGCCTTTCCGCTGCGGCGCAGCGGCGGCGATCTGAAGGCGCTGGCGAATGTTCACTCGCCCCTGTTCCGCCCCTTGGCTCGCGATGCGGAGGCGCTAACGGCGCTGATCGCGGCAGCGCTCGACGACAAGCCGATCGGCTTCGAGCTGTTCGGGGTGCCAGAGCGGGACCCGTGCGTCGCGCAGCTCCGCAACGGGATCCGCAGCGCCTCTATGACCCCGCTGATCGAGCCGGTCCACGTCTCCCCGATCGTCGATACGAGCGGAAACTTCGACGCCTGGCGCAATCAGAGCAAGCCGCGGTGGGGTGCGCCACTCGAGCGCTTCAGGCGCAAGATGGGCCGCGACCACGAGGCGGAGCTCTTGATGGTTGAGGCGCCAACTGATCTGGAGGCCGATCTGACCGACGGTTTCCGAGTTGAGGGGAGCGGCTGGAAGGGGCAATCCGGAACTGCCATCGTCTCCGCTCCCGAGACGGAGACCTTCTATCGGGGAGTCGCCCGCGCCTTCCAGCGACGCAACGAGCTGCGGCTCAGCAGGATCGTCCTCGACGGAACCACGGTCGCCTTCGACCTTTGCCTTTTATACCGCGCCCGCCTTTACCTGCTGAAGACCGGATACGACGAAGAGTTCCGTCGCCTCGCGCCTGGCCTTGTGCTCCGCCTCTCAACGATCGAACGTTGTTTCGAGCTCGGCCTCACCTCACACGAGCTGCTCGGCGACGAGAGTGAATGGAAGAGCAAGTTCGCGACCAGCGAGCGTCCTCATGTGACCTTTCGCGCTTACCGACACCGGCCTGCAAGCCTCGTCCAGTACACCTATCGAGCGGCGCTGCGGCCGATGCTGAGACACGCCTACCGGCGCCTATCGGGGCGTTCCGCCAGCGTGGCCAGATCCGCTTGAGCGGATAACACGGTGCCTCGTGATACGAGCGTACGCCTCAACTGAGATCAGCGCATGACGCCAGCGGCACCCGGGACAGGGATCAGCTCCAACTTATGTAGGCGGCGGGCGACGCGGTCTGCCCGCTCAATGAAGCCGCACAGCCCGCCGTCCGACGACGCGGAGTCGGAAGGCCGCACCGACTGAGCCGCACTCGGCAGGCCACCGGGGCTCCCGCCGAGCATCGCCGCGCTGGCCCGCTCGGCCAGCTCCGCCGCGCGGCGGGCCTGCTTGGCGGCGTCAAGGGCAGCCTCACCTACCGCCACCACAGCCGCTTCTGAGGCTCTCGCGGTGGCGACCGCGTAATCGACCCGCCTCACCAACTCGCTCAGCAGCGGCGGCTTGGCGGCCTCGGGCAGCAGCCAGTCCTGCGTGCTGTCGCGGTCGACATAGTCCATATCCCAAAGTACGGCGACGCGTCTTGAATCCCTGCGTCAGACAGAACAAGGTGGCCAGGCCTTCGGCGGCTCACGAGTTCTGCCGCCTACCCAAATCCGGAATGATCCGGAGAAAGGAGTCGGGGGTCCGCATCGTTTTCGTGCCGAAGAACTCGACTGTTTCGGGGGGCACCGGACCGAACCGGCCGATACGCACCGTGGCGCCACCAAGCCAAGAAAAGGGGTCGCGGAGGTGGCTCTTCAGAGCCTTCCTTCGGGGAGCGAAGCATCCAACGCCGGATCGACATGCAGTCGCTCAACAAGTCCTCGCCTCGACCCAAGCAGACTGAGTTCACGGTTTCGCGGGTTGAGTCTCGATGCTCGCCCATAGGCGCGCAGAGCCTCGGAGATGGCTCCACGGCGGGTCGCGAGATCTCCGAGCAGGGCCCAGCTGACGTAGTTGTCTGGCTCGCGGCTAATCGCCTCAGCTAGAGCTTTCTTTGCCGGTCGGTATGCATTCAACCGAGCCAGCGCGGCGGCCCTGATGTAGTAGCCCTGCACGGCATAGGATTCGAGTGAGATCGATTCGTTCACGGAGTGGATTGCCGCACGAGGATGCGACCCAAGCTCGTTCTGGGCTTCAGTTCGTAGGTGTTCCGCCAAGGTCGGTCGGCCGATGAAGACGATCGCGACCACGGCCAGGGCGAACGTCGCAACCGTCCCGAGCGGAGGTAGGGAACGAAATCGCGCACGCCCTCCTCCGGCTTGCCCAGGTCGAAGGAGCAGGACTACGGCGGCGCCCAGCGCAATTCCCGTAACGCCGGGAATGAGATGGAGCCAGTCCCCGCTCGTCTGAGTGAACCAGACGATGAACATGCCGGCGGCGGCGACGGTGAGGCCGGTTTCAGACCCTCTAGAACAAGCCGCTCGGGATCTTCTCCAAAAACCGACGAATACCGCGACAAAGAATGCCCCCAGCGCAAGGGCCCCGACGATGCCGGTCTCGCCGAGCGTTTGAAGCTCGATGCTGTGCGCCTGGCGGACATCCTCATTCGTGCGCCGCTCGAGGAAGTAGGTTCGGTCAAAATTCCCGGCTCCAACACCATCGAGAGGGTGATCGAGGAACTGTCCCCAAGCGATGCGCCAGTAGTCATAGCGATTGCCACCGCCGGAGGTAAATCTCTCACTGGGACTGACCGGCTTGAGCTGCGTAAAGGCATCGTATTGTTCGGAAACGCTGCGAGCTGGATCCCTCACCGCGACTAAGGCCGTGGCGAGCACTGCGACAGCGACACCACCCAATAAGAGCGCCGAAACCCGCGGTAGGTGTGTGGCGATCGCTCGAGATCTATCTTGCAGCGAATCGACTATCCAGCTCCCCGTACCCCAGACGACTGCCACGCAGACGGCGGCGAGCACGCTCCACTGCGCCCCTCGCCGAATCGTCTCTGCCAGCGGAGCAGAATGACCCGGCGGCAAGGCCCGGGTCACATCCGCAAGTGGACTCCAGATCGCGGCCAGTCCGACCAGCACCACAAGTAGTGCCCATGCGCGACGGTTCCGTCGGGGGAGAAGCGCGATCAAAACAATGGCCGATACGCCAAAGGCGACTGCGGTCCCCCTCGAATCGGTCAGCAATACGAGCGAGCCAAGCAGAGTCGCGACGCCGGCCGCAGCACCTGAGAGCGCGTGTCTGTGGGCGCGTTCGGCAACTGCAATGAGCGGCCAGAATCCAAGCAGGAAGTAGCCGCCGAGCCCATTGACGTACCCGAGCGGCTGCAGGAGCCGGGAGCCACCAAACAGCGAGGATCCGTCGCCTGAAAGCATCTTCGTCAGGTCGTAACCCGCGATGCATAGCACCGCAAACACAGTCGACACGATGAAGATTTCTCCGTCCCGCCTGTCGGCGATCAGGAGAATGAGAACGAGCAGGAAGACTCCGTAGAGGATCCAGCGATCACCTTCTGTGACAGCTCGTTCGGCGTATTCCGCCCACCCCACTGAAAGTAGACACCAGGCGGCAAACAGCAAGAGCCCAAGCACCGCGACGGCGGCGAGCCCCGTAGGAATTACCGGCCTCGCCACAAGCAAGCCGATCGCGATAGCGATCAGGGCGAGGGCAATCGGCCCCCATATCGACATGTCGAAGTAGCCGAAGAACGCTGGGCTTGCGCCACACCCCAGCCCCGCCACGACGAGCATCGTCCTGCGCGCCCCCCGGTTGACCCTGACCGCTCTGCCGTCTGGCTGGGCGGGGGCGCTCAGGAGTCGTCGGAGACGGGCGTCCACCTGGGTCCATCCACGGCGACGATCATCACAGCACCGAGCAAAACCGCAAAGCAGCCAAGGGCGATCGCTGCCCCACGTCCCTGCCGGGTTGTCTCAATCGCCAGGCCACAGAGCCCAGCCTGCGCGACCGCCAAGGCGACGGCGACGGCCCGGGGTGACTTCAAGGCACCGTGCAGGCGGTGCGTAGTGTGATCGGTCGCACCGGAAAGCACCGGCGCGCCTCGCCGCCGCCGGGAGAGAACCACCATAGTGGTGTCGAATACCGGCAGGCCGACTACGACCGTCGCCGCGATCAGCGCCGACCAACCCGACAGTCTCCCCAAGGGGACGACCATCAGCGTGCTGGCAATTAGAAATCCGATTGCCATGCTGCCGCCGTCGCCGAGAAAGATTCGCGCCGGACTTGCCAGGTTGTAACGCAGAAAGCCGACCAGGGCTCCGCACAGGCCGATTGCGATCACGGCCAGGGAGATATCACCGCCAACTATGGCGAGAACTCCGACGCCGGCCGCCGAGACCACCGCTACGCTCGCGGCGGCTCCGTCGAGGTTGTCCATCAAGTTGAACGCGTTGACCAAACCGGTCACCCACAACACCGTGAGCAGCAAGTTGGCGGTACTGCTGGAAAAAAGCGACCATCCGAGCCCCTCGGCCCACAGAAACCAGGCCGCTAGAACCTCCATGGCCACCCGCAGCCATGGCGACAGGTTGACGCGGTCATCAATCGTGCCTACAAGCGAGAGGCCGAGGGTCCCGAGGAGCAGCGGCCAATAACGGCTGGCCCCGTCGTCAAGAATCAGAATCGTCGGCAGGAGCGCTGCGAGGACTGCAACTCCGCCAAGGTAGGGCGTCGGTCGGGAGTGGGCCTTGTATCCGACTGGGGAGTCGAGGAAGCCGGTGCGACGGGCGATCGAGATCGCCGCAGGTGTGCTGACAACCGTAAGCATTGCCGCCGAGGCGAACGCGGCGAAGAGACGGACGCCTTCCGCCACGTCAGGCAACCTCGTTCACTTCGGCCTGAGCCTGGTCATGGGCAATGACATCGTCGATCATGTCGTCGATCGTACGGACAGGGGCCCAGCCGGTGATTCGGTTGAGCAGACCCAGGTCGGGAAGGCGCCGTCCGATCTCCTCGAACCCCGTTCCGTAGGCCTCCTCGTAGGAAACCAGTCGCACGTTGGAGCCCGACCCGGTGCGCTCGATCACTCTGCGGGCTAGATCGAGGATCGAGATCTCGTCGGGAGAGCCGATGTTGAAGGTGCGACCGACCGCTCTTTCGGCGTCGCACAGCAAGAGGACCGCATCGACCACATCGGCCACGTGGGCGAAGCATCTGGTCTGGCTTCCGTCTCCATACACGGTCAGATCGTCGCCCCTCATCGCCTGTCGAACAAAGCGCGGCAGGACCATGCCGTAGGCGCCGGTCTGGCGCGGCCCCACGGTATTGAAGAGGCGGACTACGATCGATTCGGCGTCGGTCTCGTTGCGGTAGGCGTGCGCGAGCACCTCCGCGAAGGCCTTGGCGGTCGAATACGCCCAACGCGCGGTCGATGGCGGCCCGAGGATGCGGTCCGAAGTCTCGACGAGCGGGCCCACGCTGTTCTTGCCGTACACCTCTGACGAAGAGGTCACCAGGATCTTGCCCCCTTGCCTGGCAACAGAGGAAATGACGATGTCGCTGCCGCGGACGTTCCGGATCAGCGAGTCGAGCGGACGATCGAGGATCAGTTCGACGCCCACCGCCGCGGCCAGATGCAGGCAGACATCGGTGGCGGCCGTGCACTCCTCGACCAGCCCCTCGTCGAGGATCGAGCCTTCGACGAACTCTGCCGATCCCGTACTGAGAGCCGGCCCGAGGTTGTCCAGTCGGCCCGTGCTCAGATCGTCGAGGACCAAGACGGTATCGCCACGGGCGATCAGCGCATCGGTGAGGTGTGAGCCGATGAACCCCGCCCCACCCGTTATCAGGTATCTCACGTCCAAGGACCTTCCGGATCGTCGAAAGCGGTCTCGGTGGCCGCCGTCGCTACGAGAGCCCGCCGCACGTTGCCACGCGGCAATAATAGCCTCAATGGCGGGAGAAAATGGGCCAATCCGCGTGCTTCAGGTGATCGCGCGGATGAACCTAGGTGGTCCCGCCCACTACGTCGCGTTGCTCAGCAGCCGCCTTGACCGGCGACGCTACGAGACGCTTCTCGTGAGCGGCTCGGTCGGGCCCGGCGAGGAGGAGCACACCGACCTCGACGGAGTCAAAATGCACTCGATCGACTCGCTTGGGCCGGAAATCCGGCCATTGCAGGATATCCTGGCGCTGCTTGCCTTGATTCGCGTGATCCGGGCCTTCCGGCCCGCCATAGTTCACACGCACACCGCCAAGGCGGGGATGTTGGGCAGAACCGCGGCGCTACTTGCCCTAAGGCCGCGCCCCCGAGTAGTCCATACCTACCACGGCCATGTGCTGCGCGGTTATTTCGGGCCGCTCAAGAGCGGCGGGTTCCGCCTCTTGGAGCGGGCACTCGCCAAGATCAGCGACCGGCTGATCGGCGTCAGCTCCGCCACCGTCGAGGAGCTGATCGAGCTGGGCATCGCGCCACGCTCCAAGTTCACTGTGGTTCCACTGGGGCTCGACCTCGAGCCTTTCCTTGCGCTCGACTTCGAGCCTGAGCAGACGTTCCGCGAGGAAATCGGTGTCAAGGGCGACGATGTCCTCTTTACATACACCGGCCGACTGGTGCTGATCAAGCGCCCCGACCTGATGCTGCGGGCACTCGCAGCTGCCCGCAGCGGCGGTGCCGCGGTCAGGGTCGCGGTGGTCGGCGATGGCGCCTTGCGGCCAGAGTTGGAGAACCTCGCCCGCGAGCTCGGCTGCTCAGACGCCATTTACTTTCTCGGCTACAGACGAGACTTGGTGAGAATCGCTGCCGGCAGCGATGCCGCCCTACTCACCTCCGATAACGAGGGCACTCCCGTGGCCCTGATTGAGGCCGCCGCCGCCGGTCGGCCGGCGATATCTACCCGGGTCGGCGGGGTATCCGACATCGTTATCGAGGGGGCCGGCTTATTGGCTCCAGCTGGTGATGACGCTGTGATCGCGGCCTACATGGCTCAGCTCGCAGAAGACCCGGTGCTTCGGCGCCGCATGGGAGCACGCGCTCGGGAGCACGTCCGCAAGCGCTTTGCCGCCGATCGTCTGATCAGCGATATCGACGCCCTTTACTCGCGGCTTCTCGATCCGGCCGGGCCTGCCGAGTGAATCGGAGCCCCCGAATAGGCAGTACTTTCTCGGCTCTTCGCGGAGTAAGTTGCGATCGGCGCCAATCGGCCGGCCGATACCCCGGGCACCCGTGAGAGCTTTCTGCCCCGGAGCTTCGGGCAATGATCGGGTCGGTGGTGCTCAGGCGGATCGCCATATCAGCCGAATCTCCAGATTGCCGCCCCATCGGTTACGGGCTGGCCTCGAATGACACCTAGTCTCCGTTCGCGGTTTCAAAGCCAGCCGCCCGAACCGGAAGAGGGCGGCACGCTTGCCGGCACTCTCAATGAGCCCGAGCTCATTGCTTCCTCCTCCCTAGCAGGCGGCGGGCGCCTACTGGGGTTTCGCGCCGTTCAGTTCATCTTCCTGTTTCTCCTCAGCCTGGTAGCTACCCGGGCACTTGGGCCGAGCGGACGCGGTCAGTACGCCTTGGCGCTCAACCTGGCAACCGTAGTTTGGGTGCTCTCCCACCTTTCGGTCGAGCAGTCCATCGGGCGCATGCTGGCTCGAAAGGAGGCCTCGTTGGTCGAGCTCTGCCATCTGGCATCGCTATTCGCGCTCGCCCTTGGCCTGCTCGGGACAGCGATTGCCCTGGCGATCGGGCTACAGGTTCGTGGTTCGCTGCTCGGTGGCGCAAGCTCTGCGACAGTGGTACTGGCAGCAGCCACGATCCCGTTCACGCTGATCGGCCAGATGTCGACGGCCTTGCTCTTGCGGACGGGTGGACTGAGGGCCTACGGCTGGATTATCGCCAGCGGCGCGGCCGTCCAATTCATGCTCGTGGTTGGCATTGAGGCCGGCATCGGACTTTCGCCTGAACTGGCGATGCTAAGCGCGCTCTTGACGATCGCGCTGGTGGCAATCGCGCTGGCGGCGGTCTTGGCGCGACGGGTCGGCCTGCAGGCGCTGATCCCGATCACCGAAGCGCGAATGGTTCGCTCCGCTCTTCGCACGGGCATTAGACTGCAAGCCGCTTCGGTCGCTCTCTGGCTCAACCTGAATCTCGATCTTCTCTTGGTCGGCCTGCTGGCGAACGGGCACGAAGCTGGCCTGTACTCGCTCTCGGCTAATCTCGCTGAAATCGTCTTCGTGGCCGTTTCAACAATCGCCTTGGGCGCACTTGAGACGCAGACCAGGATGGAGGCCAAAGCCGCGACCGCCTATACGATGGATTTCATCGGCCAGAATCTTGGAGTGGCGATCGCACTTGGGCTCGTCGCGGCGGCGGTGTCGTTCCCATTCATCATCCTTGTCTATGGCTCTGCTTGGCGGGCCAGCGTGCTGCCTTTTGCATTGCTAATGCCGGCGGTCGTTGCCCTCGCCGTGGAGAACCCGGCGCGAGGCATGCTGATTCGGATCGCCCCGCCGCTGACGATCTCGGCGGCTTCGGCCGCCGGGTTGGCCTTGAATGTGGGCCTCAATTTCTTGCTAATCCCAAGCATCGGCATTGTCGGCGCCTCGATTGCATCCATTGCCTCTTACTGGTTGGCCGGGGGCCTGATGCTGTATCTCCTTTCTCACTATGGAGACGTGCCGATTAAGCGAGCCATGAGGTGGCCCCGTCGCAGCGACATCCTTCCTCGTCTACTGCACGATGGCGGAGCCATGGTGGCCCTACGGATCAGGGGGGACCGAGATGTCTAGAGTACTGTGCAGAGTGGCGGCTTAACCCGGCGTGCGGGATCGCAGATTGGTAGGGGACGTGGGCGGCAACCGTGAGGTACTGGTGCAAATGTGCGACGTGATCGCCTATCGCGGCGCCGACGCCGCGGCCCCGACTTCCCCGGAGTCGATCGGTACTTGGCACTCGACACCGCTACCCACCTGCCCGGCGACCTGCTCCTAAAGATGGACTGGATATGGCAGAGGTGTTGGATCGATGGCGACTGAGGCACAGCGTCCGCCGCGAGTCCTCTTCGCAATCGGTGGGCTCTTGCGGGGCGGCTCCGAGCGCCAATTGATGCAGCTGATCGCCGCCACCCACCCCCACAGGCTCAAAGCGACCGTACTCACTTTCTCGCCCGACTGCGACCCCGACCATGAGCGGCGCCTGCGCGACCTCGGCGTGGAGTTGATCCAAGCGGCTCCAGCGAGTGGCCCGCGGGCGCTTCGACCGGCGGTCTCGGTTCCACGAACGTTCAGGGTGCTACGCCGGGTCAAACCAGATGTGGTCTATCCATGGCTCGAGGAGGCGTCTGCCACGATCACTCCGGCAGCGCGCGCTTTGGGAATCCCGGTTGTGATCGCTCGCCGCAGCGTTTGCGGGTCACCAGCAGAGAAGCGGGCGCATTTTCGGATTCCAATTCGCTGGGCCGAGCGACAGGCGCTGAGGGTCACTGGCAACTCAAACGCGGTGATCGAGGAGGCGAAAGCCCGGGGTGTACCTGCTGAGCGGCTTCGCCTCGTGCGAAACGGCCACCCTCTGGTGGACGCCCTGCCCCTTCCATCTGGAGTCTCTGTGGCGCTCGGCTACCTCGCCAATTACCGTCCCGAAAAGGGACATGCACGATTGCTCGCCGCGGCCGGACTGATCCGCGCCAGGAGCCCCTGGCACATCGACCTCGCTGGCTCGGGCCCCCTGCGGGAGAGGGTCGCCGCCGAGATCGGCGAGCGTGGTCTCTCAGACCGGGTGGGGGCGGGCGGTCCGATCACGGACGTGCCCGGCTTTTGGTCCGAGCACGATGTCGCGGTTCTCGTCTCCGATGACGAGGGCAGTCCAAATGCACTGATCGAGGCCGCCATGCTGGGGCGCCCATTGGTCGGGACTGACGCAGGGGGGACTCGCGAGGTGATCTCAGCAGACGGAGGAGTGCTGGTCTCCCACGAGCCGGCGGAGATCGCTGCCGTACTCGAGCGGCTGATCGACAGCCCCGCACTCCGCCGCGCCTTCGGAGCCGGCGCCCGCCGGCACGCCCTGGAGCATTACGACCTGATGAAGTCCGTGGACGGTCACGTCAGGGTTATTAGCGAAGTGATCGAGCGGGGCGATCGCGGCTCGATCAGCCTTCGTTCTTCAGCCGTTGCTGACTGAAGCGCGCCTGAACCTGCGACGCTTCATTGCCTGCCCTTGCTGCCGCTGGAGATGGCGCCTGATTGGGATTCCTCGGTAGCGAGCCCTTCTTTTCGATTTCGACGCGCTGCTCTACTAGCTGTTCCAGTTCCCCATCCAGCCGAGAGTCATAGACAATCTGCCAGTTGCCGCCAACCTTGTGCCAGGTAATTGAGTCCAATTCTTTGGTTCCGTTCGACAGCCTCAGCGTGTAGTAGACGGTGGTTTCCCCATTGGCGGTGTGGATCCTGACGATCGTCGGCTTCAGGAGCGGATAGGAAGTTGCATTCAGCCTTTTTGCCCCGATCACTGACGCCGTGCCGACGAACCTGCGGAAGCGTGGGTCGAAGTAGGCCGCAGCGTCCGGCCAGGCCCGGAACTGCAGATCCGACCAGAAGTTAAGGAAATCCTGCTGCACAGTCCGTTCCGGAAACTTCTTCAGTTCCGCGGCGGTGATCAGGTTGCCCGGTTCGGACCCCGAGGAAGTGGGCTTTGACGCTTCGCTGGACCCGCAGGCGGAGAGCGCTAGCACCGTGATCAGCGCCGCGAGCGCTGCCTGAATCGCTCGGCGCGCAACCAAGCGCGAACGGTCCGCGGAGTCCGCACCGGTTCCCACCGCCAGAAGTATATGTTCCCCGGCGTCATGGAGTCGATTGCCAGATGGGCGTTCCTTTCAGAGTTCAACGAACGAGAACCCGAGATTGGCGGTATCGCGGAGCGTTTTCCGCCGAGACTTCGGCGGACGCTACTGCTGAGCGTGATCGGCGTGACGCTGGTCGCCGTCTCCGTTCGCGCGCCTCTGCTGGGCACGACTTTCACGGCTCCGGACACCGCGCAGTACCTGAGCATGGCGAAGCTCGTCTTTCACCAAGGCTACGTGAACAACCTGCGCCCCCCCGGCTATGCGACGGTGCTCGCGATCTTCGAAGCCCTGGGTGCCAACCCGCTCGCAGCGGCGGTCGTCTTTCAGAACCTGATCGGCATGGTCTTGCCCGCATTGGTCCTGCTTGTTGGCTGGCGCTTCTTCAGCCCGGCCGTTGGCATCGCCGCCGGGTTCCTCACCGCGGCCTCGCCGCTGACGACGATGGTCGAGCAGTTTGCGCTCTCGGACTACCTGTTCGGCGTGCTCATTTTTAGCGGCACAACGCTGCTCGCCGAGGCGGTGCTTCGCTTGCGGATGGGAAAGGAACCCTGGAAGCTGCTCGTCGGCGCCGGGGTCGCGTTCGGCTTCGCGACCCTGTTCCGCGCCAACGGGCTGATTGCGCTGTTCTCGATGCCGGTAGTGCTGTTGATCTGCGCCCCGCGCTGGCGATCGGCGCTCCGCTCCAGCGCAATCGCGGTGGCTTCCCTGGTCGTCGTCCTGGCACCATGGTCAATTCACAACCTGATCAGCTTCAACGACCCCAACATCGCCAGCGAGAGCGGCATCGCGTTCTATGCGCGAGCGGTCGCCTACGACCAAGTCCCCCCTTCGCCGAGCACTGCCGATGGGCGGCTCGCCCTCAGCGTCTATAACACTTCCGCCTACGCCGGCGAAGCCGAACAGGCGGTCCCGACGACGGCGCCCCTCTACAAGGCCCTGGTCGAAGAGGGCAAGAACCCGGCCGAAGCCTCTTCGGCTATGGCCACCCTGGCGCGCGAAGCGATTATCAACAATCCGGGTGTGTATCTAGAACGGACGATGGAAATGCTAGGCCGCTATCAGGGCCTCTATGACCCCCACACCCTCACCAACAAGAAGTATGCGGATCAGATCTCCATGGCCAGGGAATACGTCCGAGCGCTCAACCCGCGGGCGAAAGAACTGCCCGGCGAATCGAGCTTTACGCTGGCTCCCTGGCACATCGCCCAGACACTGACAATGGTCCTCTTCGTCCTCACGATCGGCGGTCTGTTGATGTTGGCGCTGCCGTTCCTCGGCGATCTTCGCAGCCGCCTGGCCGCGACAACCTTTCTGACGGTCGGGATCATGGGGATTGTCGGGATCACCCTGACCGCGCGCTGGGAGGCACGGCACGGGATCGTCTTCGCACCCTTCGTCTGGCTCCTCGCTACGGCTACCGTGGCCCTGTTCGTGAATTTGATCGTCGCGGCCGTTCGCCGGCGACACGGTTTTCGGGCCCAGGACGCAGCCCCTTGAACCGGGCGGCGCACCGGTGAGCGCTGGCCCCTCAGGGTTCCGCCGCACCCGGGCTGGGCTGATCGGTGCCGCCTTTTTGGCCCCGTTCTCCGCCACGCGTTTGATAGACCCGCTAACCCTGGGCCGGGCTGCGGCGCTCACCTTCGCGGCGCTGCTCGCCGCCGACCTGCTCAAGGAGCGACCGCAGACTTTCCGGCTTAACACCTCAGCCCTGTTACTCGTCTCCGCGTATGTCGGCCTCTCCGCTTGGATATTTTTCAACGTGGCCGCCTGGGGTTGCAATTGCGGTGGGAGGGCAGCCGGCTTTTACCAGCTCGCCATGATCGGCCTGCTATCCGTGGCGGCGATCAGCCTCGAACCCCGCTTACGTGGAGTGGCGATCATCGCAACCCTTGCCGGGCTCGCCCTCGCTGCCGGGCTCGCACTTGCCGGAGTTGGCAGCATCAACTCGGGAACTGTGAACCTAACCCAGACGGGAGGCCGCCTCTCGGGAACCTACGGCGATGCCAACGAACTGGGCTTAGCGGCGGCGCTGGGCATTCCGATCCTCTTTGCCTACCGTTCGGACACCCGACGAAAGGTCCGGTTCGCTCTTGTAGCGACGGCGCTGATCTTGGTCGCCACAATCGTTTTCACCTTCTCGCGCGGTGCAATCGTCGCCGCTGCGATCGGCGTCGTGGTGCTCGCCCTCTGGGAGGCAAGGGGATCCCGTCGAAACGTTGCGATTATCCTCGGCTGCGCAACCGTTGCGGTCCTCGTTGGCGCCGTCGTTTACTCGGTCTTTGAGCGGGATCGCCAAGAAGTGAGCTTCCGGGCCGTACCCGCCTCGCTCCGCGGCCTCGACCAGCGCGATCTAAGCGGATGGGACAGTCGCGCGCTCGGGCCGATCCCGCACGGTCCCTCGGAACTTTCCAATAGCAACTCCGGAATCACGGTGGGGGGGCGGATCACCGGTGAGGGGACGAGCTTCCGATGGGGGGAAGCAGCGGCGGGCGGCCTCTACACGCTGCGGTTCCGGGCTAGGTCCCAAGACGGGAGAGTTCCCTTTAGCTATGCGCTCAGCGATGCCGGGCGGCCTAACAGCATCCGACGTGCGGCGGGAGTGTTGGGCCAAGGCTGGCGGCGCTTCTCACTCGTCTGGCATCCGCGGCAGAGGTCCCCCCACGCCACCCTCTACATCTGGCAGCGGGCGCGCCCGCCGACGTTCTCACTGAGCGATGTCGAGCTGATCGCGCGCGAACCAACGCGCGGCTCGCGCATCATCTCCGTTCCAGGGCATCTCGATGGCTCGCTCTATCGCCGCCTCACAACCGGCGCCGAAAGGGAAGAACGCCGCTACCTCCAGTCCCGGCTGGATTCGGCCCACCTGGCGCTGCGGGCCTTCGGCTCGGAGCCGCTGCGCGGGATCGGCTGGGGCACCTTCCCCGCCTATGCTGAAGTCCACCTGGACTACGGCCCGCTTGCGGCGCAAGACGAGTACCTCGCGTTCGCGGCAGAACTCGGGTTAGTGGGCATTCTCTTGCTCGGGTTACTGCTCGCCGCAGTAGCGATCGGCGCTAAGGGGGCATCCCGCGGCAAGCCCGAGGACGCTGCGGTCGGCATGCTCGCAACGGCTGCCGCAGGCCTCGTCTTTACCGAAGTTCTCCCCGCCCCACAACTCTCGATCCCGATCGCGTTTGCCGCAGCTGTCGTCTGCGTGCAACGTCACAGGCCTTCTGAAAAGACGAGCACGCGGCAGAGCGTCTGAACCTACCGAATATGGCTCGCTGCGGCGATCAGAGCGCCAGTATCAGATCGCTCACTTCAACACCACCGTTGATGGATTCTTCGGCAACTAACTGATCTCCCGTGCGCCGAAAAATCGTCGCATGATTGACGCCATCTTCCATCGTATGGCAGATGATCAAGATGCCGCCATCTCGCAGACGTTCCCGCAAGTTCGAAACGACCTTCCTCAAAGAAGACTCGTCAAAGTACGCGCGTTGGACGAGGTTGGCAACCCGGATGACGTCAAATCTCTGCGCAAAACGACCGGCGGCGGTGATGTCGTCTTGCACGATTTCGATCTGAGGCCTGCGGCGGAGCTCGGCGCTCACGAGCGAGACCGATCGGCAAATGAGACCTCTGGGCACTGCGGATGCCCCAGACATCCGGGGGGCCACGCGTCGTGCGCCTGCCGCGATCGAACGCAGGACCGGGACAAGTATCGGGCGTACTAGCCTGACAAGCCATCGATCTGAACGTATAGAAAGCATCAATGGCCCGACCTCAAGCAGCAACGGCTCCCTGCCGCTGCTGTCGAATAACACTGCAAACCAGCTTCCCCAGCTCGTGAGCCACGCCTCTGTGTCAATATCGCCTGCGACCAGCCTATGGTTAACACCGTTGGCTAGCAGGTGATCGCTCCACTCAACGGTAGACCCGCCAGAAGAGATCGCCACATCCATGATCTCCAGGCAGCGCCGATCAGGAAGGAAAGCGCGCACCCGTTTGTTGAGGTCATCGAGCCTGTTTGGATAGGTAGTCTTCCAGGTTCCGTTTGGTAGGCGCAGCTTCGCAAAGAAGCGCCTCTCGATCTCAGGTGTTGCCACGCCTACTCCAGCGCACACAACCAGGGAGCACGGTATGCGTTTTAGCCTAGTCACCGCTACAGTTCCTCGATGGCCTCGGGGGCGGGTACCCGCTGCTTGTGCCAAGCGAATACCTGTCGTATGCGTGTCGAACGCTGATCATGGATTCAAATTCCGTGATCGGGTTGTAAGTTCACCGCCGCTTGCCCGATGAAGTTGATGAGGCGATGGTCATTCTCAGCGACAATTGCCGCGCCGGTTCGCGAAGTTCTCAATCAGGGTAGGACCGGCGATCCGATCGGATCCGACTCGGCTTTACTGCGGTGATGATTTACCGTGCGCAGCAGGCCCTCGCCGAAATCGACGGCCGGCCGGTAACCGAGACCCTCCCGTGCCTGTGAGATATCGGCGAGCGAGTGCTTCACGTCGCCCGGCCGCGGATCGAGGTGTACGGCCTCGACGTCGCTCTGAAGGATGCCGCGGATCTCGTCCAACAGGTGATTCAGACTGATCCGCTGCCCGCAGGCCACGTTGAAGGTCCGCCCGCAGACGTCGCTCGCCTGGGCGGCGAGCAGGTTGGCGTCAACCACGTTGTCGATGTAGGTGAAGTCCCTGGACTGCTCGCCATCTCCAAATACGACCGGCGCCTCCCCGGCCAGCAGGGCAGTGATGAACCGAGGTATGACTGCGGCATACTGCGAAAGCGGGTCCTGGCCCGGGCCGAAGACGTTGAAGTAGCGCAACGAGACCGTCTCCAAGCCGTATACCGCGTAGAAGCTGCGGCAGAACCCCTCGGCGGCGAGCTTCCCGACGGCGTAGGGAGCGATCGGCATGGGCGCCCGCTCCTCGTGCTTCGGCAAGGTCGGGTCGGCGCCGTAGATCGAAGAGGAGGATGCGAACACGACCCGTCGCACGCCGCTATCACGCGAGGCGAGCAGGATATTCAGGGTGCCGACAACATTGACCGCATGACTCGTGAGCGGGTCCTGAATCGATCGCGGAACGGATGGCAGGGCGGCCTGATGGAAGACAATCTCACAGCCCTGGACCGCGTTGTGGGCGCGCTCATAGCTCTGTATGTCCCCCTCGACAAGCTCGACCGAATCGCCCAGGGTTGCGAGATTCGATCGCGAGCCGGTAGAGAAGTTGTCGAGCACACGAACCTCATGGCCTTCTTGGACCAAGCGAGCGGCGAGGTGTGAGCCGATAAATCCAGCCCCGCCGGTGACGAGCGCCCTCATGGTGCGCAACGATAGCGGTCGCAGCCGCCGCGAGGTCCAATCTCGTTTTCCGGTCGACGGCGCAAGAACCCTCAAGCAGTGCGACTAGCCATTTTTGTACGCATAATATGCCGGCTTTTTTTGGCCGGTGTAGGTAAGAAGGCCGCGGTTGACCTCGGTACCTAGGCCATTTGGCGCTTCGTCATAGAGCTCAAACCATCCCAACGTGTAGATGCGGTGCCAGCTGCGTACGATCGAAAATGCGGTACTTAGCCAGTTCGCCGCCGTCGCCTCCGTGACCCAGTAGTTGAATTCGAAGTTGGCGTGATCGGTGGGTAAGAAATACTCAGACAGGAAAAGACGCGGCTTTTGCATATTCCTACCGTCGCGTGAGAGGTACCGGTCCACATACTGGGCGATTACTTTGAGATTGCAGAAATCCGCGACCCCGCTGCCTGGGTTGATCAGGGGCGTGCTCAGATCAGGCCGTCTGTAGCCGAAGGGATTGTCACCGTATAGATCCATACGAGGTGGCTTCCCGTCGGGCAAGCGCAGGTACTTGATGAAGGTAAGTGGCCTGATATCGCCTCCTGTAAAGGTATTCCCGCCGATCACGAGGTTGGACGGGTTGACCTTCTTCAGCGCAACATATGCATCATCCAGAATCTGGGCATAGATTTCCGGTCCACGACGCTGCTGAGGGGTGAGGTTTAGTCCGAGGGCGTGCTTTGGGAGTGGCATGAAATTTTCGCGGCGAGTTGGCTCTCCCCAGATCTGCCAATAGTGGACCTCGGGCCATCGCTTCGAGGCTGCCGTGATGAATTCCGCATATTCCTCGGGGTTTGTGGGGGCCCAGCGCCATGGACGGCCCCCGTTTGCCCAGCTTGGCGACCCCATGACCTCGAGAACGACCTGGATGCCGTGCGCCTGCGCGTTGGTGATTGCTTCTTCGACTGCGGGTGTCCATTGGTAGGCCGGGTCGGAGGGATCGGTGGGATCTGCAGGCTTGGTCGGCGCGATCCTCGACCAGTTGATCGTTATCTCATATAGCCCGGCGCCTAGTTCAGAGTATGTATTGAAGGCCGCGGCATTGTATGGGCCCCAGATCAGCTTCTGGGTTGACACGGCAGCCGTGGCGGTGCCGCGAGACGCGAGGAAGAAAAGAAGGGCCAGCATTGGCAGGAGGGCGCGGCGCGACCGGCGCGGCGCGATCACGGGCGCTCTGAATGCAGGGGAGCCACCGCGGCGCTTTGCTCCCCCCTCAATCTGCTTTAAAATCTTGCAGCCCATCGGCTCCTACCTGCCTGCCATTTTGATTAGAGACGCCATCCCCCGCGACCGACTTAGCTCCCTGAGAGTACTCGCTGGAGTCGTCGCAATAATGACCCTGATCGGACTCGCGGCTCATTGTCGTGCGGCTGCGGCGAAGGGAGTGACCTTCGAACCGGGTAGCCCGGCAGGAAAAGAATACGCGCTTCCACTGGCCCAAGCTCGCGGGGAAGCGTCGGGCAAAGGCGGCTCCGGCGGAGCCTCTGGCGCAAGCGCGCCGCTGTTCGGGGCGGGCATCTCCGGGCGCGGAGGGGGCGCTGGCGGAGAAGGCAGCAATGCCAGCCGGCCGGCCGGCGCCGGGACGAGAGGGTCAGGGCGTCGAGGAGAATCAACCGAAAGCGCCAGCCCTAGGCCAGGATCCACAGCCATGGCACGTTTGGCTGACGCCGGAGCGGGGTACCCGGCGACGACCGGTGCGGCGATGGTCATAGCGATCGTGCTCTTGGGCGGCGGCTTGGGCCTGGCCTTGAGGGGCCTGCAGCGGGTGAGCTCGGTTTAGTTGCGCCGTTCGCGGCGGGCCAAGACGGTCGCTGAAAACGCGAAGACAAGTTGGCTAGCCGCCATTGATCCGGCCTTGAATGACCGGCTCCATCCAAACGCCCCCATGACCACTGCCACGAGCATCGACGGGGCGCTCTCCAGCGCCGCTTGGACTGGCTCTGCGATTACCTCGTCAGACGACATGCACCGGATCGCTGCCCTCCAATTTGTGACGACGATCACCACCATGCAGACACTCCCCGGTGTGAACCTGATTCGTCGCGGCATCGCAGACTTGGACACCGGGCGCGAATCAGCCGAGGTACTGCTGGTTTCGATTGGAGCGCCGCGGCTGTGCTCCCTCGGCATCGACCTCCCGGCGCCGATCGCATCCCCGGCACACAAGCTCTATCGACTTCTCGTCGCGAGAAGGGTGACGCAGCCCATTCCACTTACAACGCCCTGATCCGCCGGCTCGTCAGTTTCGAGCGAGCGGCCGCATGCGAACTAGCCGACGCGAACCGCATCGAGCGATTCGTGAAGGAGCTGGGCCGGTCGTTGCGGGAAGACGGCCGGGAAAACGGCGCCTGGCGCTCGGGAGCGGAGCCGGACCTCGTGGTGCAGAGCCGAACCTGGCCGGCACCCTTCAGGCCAGAGGTCCCAGGGACGGGTCGAGTCGTCCACGGGGATGCTCAAAGCCGCCCTCTGCCCCGCTCCCAGATGGCCGAGGCGGCGACCGCCAGCGCTAGGCCAAGGAGCGGCGCCCTGGGATCGTCGAGCCAGGTGAAGGGGGAGCGCTCGGGGGTGGGCGGAGGTCTATGCCCTGCGCCTGTTCAACAGCTGAGTACCGCCCCAGTGGTACACTCGTCTAGTGGCGACCGTGCACCCCCGCGTGCAGGTGACCGTCGACCCCAAGCTGGGGGAGGCGCTGGCCGCGGTTGAGCCGCACCCCAAGAGCCGCTCCCGCCTGATCCGCGACCTAGCGCTACGGGGAGCGGAAGCTGCGGAAGAGGAGAGGGGGGGGCGCGAGGCGGCGAAGCAGACCCTGCTGAAGATCGCCCGGGGCGAGATCTCATACGACTTCGAGGCCTCGCGTGAGATCCACGCAGAGCGGGAGCGATCGGCTCTGCGGCACGGCAAATGACCCCGGCTTCATTTGGCGCCAGTCAGGCAATGGTGATCGACACCTCGGCCTGGAACCGCCAGGCCGAGCCAGGCGTCCTCAAGGCCTGGGAAACGGCGGTCGTGGAGGAGCTACTGGTCAGCTGTCCGGCCGCGGCGCTGGAGATCTTGAGCGCTACCAGGGACGAGCGCGAGTTCAAGATCGTGGACGAGGCGCTGGGCGCTCTCCCCCAGGCTCCGGTCACCACCTCGGTCTGCCGCGCTGCGATCGGCGCCTGCCGCGACCTCGGCGCTCGGCGTCGCATCCCGGCCGCCGATTACCTGATCGCCGCCGCGGCGGCCGAGCGGGGCTTCGGCGTGCTACACGCCGACCGCCACTTCGAGCTGCTCGCGGAGGTGCTCGACTTCGAGAGCGTGCGAGTGGCGAGCGGCGGCTAAGTCCCTGCTCACGGCCGAAGCGCCTCCACCCAGTGATCGACAAGCTGAAGACTCACGATTCACCGCCGGCGCCTTTCTGCCCGGCCCTGCCAGACCTGCCACACCACTCCCCGGCGGAGGGCTCGCGCCGGATCGCTACCCTCAGCTCGTGACGACGATCGCCGCCATGGAGACATTCCCCGGCGCCGACTTGGTTCGGCGCGGCATCACAGACTTGGAGGCCGGGCGCGAATCAGCCGAGGCGCTGCTGGTTTCGATTGGGGCGCCGCGGCTGCGCTCCCTCGGCATTGACCTGTCGGCGCCGATCGCATCGCCGGAGCACAAGCTCTATCGACTTCTCGCCCGCGAGAAGGGTGACGCAGCCCACTCCACCTACAACGCCCTGATCCGCCGGCTCGTCAGCTTCGAGCGAGCGGCCGCATGCGCGAACTAGCCGACGCGAACCGCATCGAGCGATTCATCAAGGAGCTGGGCCGTCCGGCGCGGGAAGACGTCCGGGTCTATTTCACAGGCGGGGCAACCGCCGTGCTCTACGGCTGGCGAGCCAGCACCATAGATGTCGATATCAAGCTGGTTCCCGACCGCGAGGAGATCCTGCGCGTGATACCTCGGCTCAAGGAGGAGCTAAACCTCAACGTCGAGCTCGCCGCACCCTCAGATTTCATCCCGCTCCCCGGCGGATGGGAGGGACGAAGCCCGCTGATCCGCAGGGAGGGCAAAGTCTCCTTTCACCACTTTGACCCGGTCGCCCAAGCGCTTGCCAAGATCGAGCGCGGTCACGATCAGGATCTTCAAGACGTGCGAGAGATGATCGCTCGAGGCCTGGTGGATCCGGCGGAGACCCTGGCTCACTTCGATGCGATCGAGCCAGAGCTCTACCGCTTCCCCGCCATAGACCCAGCTTCGTTTCGAGATGCAGTCGAAGAGGCTCTGCGGTGAGTCCGGCCGAGGACGGTACGCCTTGAGACGTCGAAGCTGTTCAGCTCCGACAGCGGCTTGACGTCGGCCCTGCTCGGCATCGATGCACGGCGATACTCCGCCATCGATCAGGGCGAGCTCGCCGGGATGCTGCTGGAGACGTTCGTTGCGATGGAGCTCGTCAAGCAGCAGACATGGGCTTGGGTCAGGCACCGAGCTCTACTTCTACCGAGACGCTCGAGCAACGGGGATCGAACACCCTCGAAATCGAGCAGAGGATCTGGGCGGTCAAGGAAGGCGCCCTCTGCGGCGTGGGCGCGCGAATCTTCGGCTAAATCCGAATTGTCTATCAATTTAATTCCGCACTGTACACCCTCTATACTCCGCATTGTCTCCACCTATCGCTACCCTTTCGGATATGAAATTCATCCCCCGACACATCGAATCCGAGATTCGGGACATCCTCTCCAGCAGCCGCGCTGGCGCGATTCTCGGGCCTCGCCAGGCGGGCAAGAGCACTCTCGCCCGGGAGCTTCAACGCACCGGGGTCGTGCCCCACTACTACAGCCTCGACGAGGAGGCTACGCGCAGCGTCGCCACCTCCGATCCCGACGGATTCGTGGCTGACATCGATACGCCGGCGGTGATCGACGAGGTTCAGAGGGCGCCGGACCTTCTGCTGGCCATCAAGCGCGCCGTTGACACGTCGGACGCGCGCGGTCAGTTCTTGATCACCGGCTCTGCGGACGTGCTCACGTCACGCGCGGTGGCGGACGCCCTTCCGGGACGCGTCGAGTACGTGAACCTCTGGCCACTCTCCCAGGGCGAGATCGAGAGGCGCGAGGAGACCTTCGTCGATCGGCTGTTCACCGGCGATCCGCCGCGGCTCAGCGGCGAGCCGCAAGGACGCACCGCACACGCCGAGCGAGTCGTTCGGGGCGGCTTCCCAGACGCCCGCCGGCGCACGGACAGGCAACGTGGCCGCTACTTCGACTCATATCTACAGGCAATCTTCAGTCGCGACCTCGCAGCTGTGGGCAGCGTACGAGTCGGCCCGGAAACGCTCGCACAACTTCTGAGGCTGCTCGCGGCACGGTCCGGCAACCTCATCTCATTCAGGCGGCTGGCCGGAGAGCTCGAACTCGACGACAAGACCGTCAAGGCCCACACCACGATGCTCGAAGAGCTGTTCCTGGTGCGGCGCCTGCGCCCCTGGTCGCGCAACATCGGCTCTCGTCACATCAAGACCCCGAAGCTGTTCATTGCCGACACCGGCCTGATTTCGGCGCTGCTCGGCATCGATGCACGGCGATACTCCGCCATCGATCAGGGCGAGCTCGCCGGGATGCTGCTGGAGACGTTCGTGGTGATGGAGCTCGTCAAGCAGCAGACATGGGCCTCGTCACGCACCGAACTCTACTTCTACCGAGACGTTCGGCAACGCGAGGTCGACATTGTGATCGAGTCGGTGACGGGCGACATTGCGGGAGTCGAGGTCAAGGCGGCTGCCTCGGTTGGCAGGTCCGACAGCGCCGGCCTTCGCTTCCTGCGCGACAAGCTGGGCGCTCGCTTCAGCGCGGGCGTCGTGCTCTATGCGGGATCGAACACCCTCGAGATCGAGGAGAGGATCTGGGCGGTTCCGCTGGCGGGACTCTGGACTGGATAAATTCCGTCGCGAAACCGACCGAAACGACCCCAGGAGCCCCTTGCGAAACCCCAGAGACTTCTTTCACCCGCTGGCGATCGGCGCGCCCGAGCCGCTGCGCGAGATCCCGGTCAAGCCCTCGCGGATGATCCACTTCCTCGACTTCTCAAACGAGAAGATGGTCGCCAAGGCGGCCGAGATCGCCACCAAGACCGACATCCTGCTCGGCAACCTCGAGGACGCGATCCCGCTCGAGCGCAAGGAGGCCGCCCGCGAGGGTCTGGTTCGCGCCGCGAAGGAGTCGGACTTCGGCCAGACCGCGCTCTGGACGCGGGTCAACGCTCTGGAGAGCCCCTGGGTACTCGACGACCTGACCACCCTGGTCACCGAGATCGGCGAGACGCTCGAGGTAGTGATGGTTCCGAAGGTGGAGGGGACCTGGGACATCCACTACGTCGACCGCCTGCTCGCCCAGCTGGAGGCAAAGGCCGGCCTTGAGCACCCGATCCTGATCCATGCGATCCTCGAGACCGCCCAGGGCGTCGTCAACCTCGAGGAGATCGCCGCCGCCAGCCCGCGCATGCAGGGGATGAGCTTCGGCCCCGCCGACCTAGCCGCCTCGCGGCGGATGAAGACCACCCGGGTCGGCGGCGGGCACCCCGGCTACCGGGTGATGGAGGACCCCGCCGACCCCGAGAACCCCGAGGCCGACCGAATCAGCGCCCAGCAGGACCTCTGGCACTACTCGATCGCCCGCATGGTCGATGCCTGCACCTCGGTCGGGATCCTGCCCTTCTACGGCCCCTTCGGCGACATCAAGGACACCGCCGGCTGTGAGACCCAGTTCCGGGCCGCCTTCCTGATGGGCTGCGTCGGGGCCTGGTCGCTTCACCCGGTCCAGATCGAGATCGCCAAGAAAGTCTTTAGCCCGCCACCGGAGGAGGTCCGCTTCGCCCGCAAGGTCTTGGCGGCGATCCCCGACGGGCGCGGCGTGCACATGATCGACGGCAAGATGCAGGACGACGCGACCTGGAAGCAGTGCAAGGTGATGGTCGAGCTGGCCGAGATGCTGGCCGCCAAGGACCCCGAGCTGGCCGCGGCCTACGGGTTGTAGGGCGCCAAGTCGTCAGGGCCGCGCTTTTCACCGGTCATCGCCTCGAACCTCGACGCAGGAGGCGCAACGCCCTCAGCGGAGTCGAGTGGCAGGACAAGCTTGCCGGTTGCCACGTAGGCCCGACTGGACCTTGTAATCGCTGAAGGGTCATTGGCTGAATATGGCGAGAATCTCACTCTGCATTGGGCTATTCGCCGGACGCAAGAATCTGAGCGGCCACCAAGCTGATCGGGGCTCCGCGCGACCCGCAGCCCGCTGCGGTGGCCTGGCCTAAATAGAACACTTTGTGCTACTTTATCCAGATGCCAGGAACCGTCTACTCCCGACTCGCCGTGGTTGCAAACGAGAGATACGGCTTCGTTACGCCCGACGATGCTCGCGATCTGGGGATCAACCCGATAAACCTCGTCCGTATGGCCGAGCGGGGTCAGCTCGAGCGACGTGGCAGCGGTCTCTATCGCTTCCCGCTCATGCCAACCAATCGTCTGGACGCTTATATGGAAGCCACGCTCTGGCCGCGGGGGGTGCGCGGTGTCCTCTCGCATGACACCGCCCTCGATCTGTACGAGCTCAGCGACGTACATCCAGACAAGATCCACATCACCATCCCTCGCGCCCACAGGATCCGCCGGGCGGCGCCGCCTGCCTATCGGATCCACCACGAGAACCTGGGTTCCGAGCAAATAGCTCTGCACGAGGGGATCGCGATCGTCACCCCAGTGCACGCCATCCGGCAGGCTCGTGAAGCTCATCTCGGCGCCGCCCTCCTTGGTCAGGCGATCGACCACGGTGACCAGAGCGGCCGTTTGACCAGCCGCCAAGCGAAGGAGCTGCGCGGTGAGTTCGGGGTTCGCCGCGGCGACGGGACCCGACGGTGAGCGCAGCGGAGTTCAGGCCTCCCAGACACCCGCCTTCTCAGCGCGGGCACCTCGAGCGCTTGGTCGGTGACTACGGACGCGCGAATGGCATCGCCGTCGATCGGGCGCGACGCTGGCTCTCGGTCGTATCGTTCGCCGGCGCTCTTGGCGTCGTACCCGCCGACGACGGACCATCGTTCCTGATCAAGGGCGGCGCCTCGATGGAGTTGCGCTTGGGCCTGCGTGCTCGGATCACAAAGGATGTCGACATCATCTTTCGAGGTCAGCGCGACGAGATGCTCGACGTACTCGAGGCGGCACTCGCGCATCCCTACGGGAGCTTCTCCTTCCGGCGTAAGGGCCCGATGGAAGAGATCCGCGACACAGGAAATCGCCGACTCGCTGTGCAGGTCAGTTTCGCCGGGCGGGAGTGGCAGACGTTGCAGGTCGAGGTTGCACGACCCGAGGCCGTCGAAACCGAACTGGTGCCGGTGGCGATCGACATGGCCGACTTCAAGCTCGACGGCCCAGAGCGAGTCGCCTGCCTCTCCCTGCGCTACCAGGTCGCACAGAAGATCCACGCAGTCACGGAGCAGCCCGGAGACAGGGCAAACCTCCGCTACTGGGATCTGATCGACCTGATCCTCTTGCGCGAATTGCTCGGCGAGGATCTCGCTGCTGTGCGTGAAGCCTGCATCGAGACGTTTGCTGTTCGCGACGTCCACCCATGGCCACCCGAGCTGGCGATCCCCAACGATTGGCGTGAGCCCTACGCAACGACGGCAGGGGATATCGAAGCGGACCTTCCAGATGATGTTAACGAGGCCGCTGAAGTCGTACGCGCATTTATCGCGGCGATTGACGGCAGTGAGCCTTAGCTTAGTTGCCGATTTCGCGCTCGTCTGGCACCGGGGGCTGGTGAGGATCTGCCCTTGACGGGATGGGCGTCGGCGGGTGGCAAGGCCCAGCAGGACCTCTGGCACTACTCGATAGCCCGCATGGTCGCCGCCTGCACCTCGGTCGGGATCCTGCCCTTCTACGGCCCGTTCGGCGACATCAAAGACACCGCCGGCTGTGAGACCCAGTTCCGGGCCGCCTTCCTGATGGGTTGCGTCGGGGTCTGGTCGCTTCACCCGGTTCAGATCGAGATCGCCAAGAAGGTCTTCAGCCCGCCACCGGAGGAGGTCCGCTTCGCCCGCAAGGTCTTGGCGGCGATCCCCGACGGGCGCGGCGTCCACATGATCGACGGCAAGATGCAGGACGACGCGACCTGGAAGCAGTGCAAGGTGATGGTCGAGCTGGCCGAGATGCTGGCCGCCAAGGACCCCGAGCTGGCCGCGGCCTACGGGTTGTAGGAGAGCTGATCACCACCAACATGCGCGTCGCCAGCTCGTGAGCGTGCGATCGAGCATGCTGACCGGCCGCTCGCGGCTGGGTGTGAAGCGATTCGCTCTCCATTGAGCATCAAATCGGCTCGATCAATCGAGCCGATGAGCCCTGCAAGTCACTGCGCGACCCCGGCCAGATTTCGTATTACAATTCTGTGGTGGAGATCCACACGTCGGCAGGCAAGCACGGGCATCGCCGACAAGGACATCGAACACGCGGTGGAGAACGCGATGAGCATCGACGAACAAGCCGACGACACCCGCCTGTATCTCGGGCCCGCCCGCGACGCCGACCTGTTGGAGGTCTTGACGATCGTTCGGGAGGACGGCTCGGAGCTGGCGATCCACGCGATGAGGATGCGGCCGAAGTACCTGCCGCTGTTAGAAGGAGACTGACGATGGCGAAGAAGAAGAGCTACGGCAAGACGAAGAGCGGCGTCACGATCACCGAAGAGCTGGTCGAGAAGCTGGCGACCGAGGCGGAGAATGGTTACGACCTCGAGAAGACCCTGCGCCGCCGTCCCGGCCGTCCGACGATCGGCTCCGGCCCTGCCGCCGTCGAGTCAGTCCGCCTCGACCCCGAGCTTCGCCAGGCGCTCGCTCAGCGCGCCAAGCGCGACCACGAGGCGACTTCGTCGGTGATCCGGAAGGCTTTGCTCAAATACCTTGAGGCGAGCTGATCCCGCTACCCCCACCGGTCCGCCAGTAATCCTCGCCCCTTACCAGCGCCCCCCGAAAGTCCAGCACCCCGATTCTTCAACCTCTGCCATCTCTTCGGCTCATGGCGTCGATGATCCCATTCCTTCCTGATGGGCTGGGTCGGGGCCTGGTCGCTTCACCCGGTTCAGATCGAGATCGCCAAGAAGGTCTTCAGCCCGCCACCGGAGGAGGTCCGCTTCGCCCGCAAGGTCTTGGCGGCGATCCCCGACGGGCGCGGCGTCCACATGATCGACGGCAAGATGCAGGACGACGCGACCTGGAAGCAGTGCAAGGTGATGGTCGAGCTGGCCGAGATGCTGGCCGCCAAGGACCCCGAGCTGGCCGCGGCCTACGGGTTGTAGTGACGACCGCCCACCCGGGAAACCGGTGGCCGCGCTCGCATACGCTCCTCAAGCAGCCGCAACCCTCATTCCCAAGGGGCATTACGCACCTGCCGCCGCCGACTTGGTGGGCCACGGGATTGCCGTAATTTGCGGTCTATGTCCGGCGAAAATGGCACCACTGCCACTTGGATTTGAGTGTGGCCAGCGACGTCGCTCGGCTCGGATCCTGGGGGCGCCATCTCGGAGGCGCCGCGTTAGATTGATTGAAATATTATGCCTTCATACTAATTGACGTAATAGCTATGTAGCCGCTACTATTCCATCAATGGTCGATCCAATCACCGTCCCTGAAGCAGCTCGAGTCCTAGGCCTTAGCCCCGATCGTGTCCGGGCTTTGGCGGTCCATGGTCAACTGCCCGCATCAAAGATCGGCGATCGCTGGCTAATCGAGCGGGCGGCGGTCGAAGCTCGCCAGCGGCTAGATGCCCAGCCCGGGCGACCGTTCGCCCCCCCAAATGCCTGGGCGCTTCTGCTTCTCGCTTCCGGTGAAGACGTCAGCGGGATCGATCCGAGCGTTCGATCACGACTGCGCCGAGCCCTGGCCCTCGAGGGACTGGAGAAGCTCGGTCCACGGCTCATTCGGCGGGCCGCGTCTCACTTCTTCAGTGCCCACCCCGGAGAGCTCTCATACCTCCTCAAAGATCCAGCCCTGGTCCGGTCGGGCATCAGTGCAGCTGGGGAGTATGGCTTCGGCCTGATCTCCGCTCAGGAGGCCGACGGTTACCTGCCCGAAAGCGCGCTAAAGAAATTCGCCGCCAGCCACGCCCTCTCACCCGCCGGCCTGGACGGCAACGTCCGTCTGCGACTGGTCCCGGAGAAGGCTTGGCGCCTCCTGGCCAGCGCGCCGATTGCGCCGATTGCCGCGGTCGCACTTGACCTTGCGGAGGAGCCCGACCCGCGCTCGTCCCGGGCGGGCCGTGCTGCGCTCCACGATCTTGCTCTTCAACGTGGCTCCAGACACGCCTAGCTTCACGTCAACCAGGCGTAGCCTGGGCTGCCTTCCGTGCGGTTTGAGGACAACATCATCACCATCAACCCGCCCACGCAAGAGGGAAAGAGGCTCTGGGCAAAGACTCTCGAGCTTGCCGAGGCTTTCGGTGCCCACGAGCGCTGGAGCTTGGTGGGTGGACTGATGGTCCAACTGCACGCTTTCGACTTCGGGCAGCGTTGGTGAGGATTTGCGCGGTTGGGATGGGCTTCGAGGTGCGGCGGGGCTCCACATACAGTGGAGCTGGGGCGCTCGATAGTCCGCATGGTCGATGCCTGCACCTCGGTAGGGATCGCCTGGCTCGCGAATGGCTGAATCGGCGTCGTAGGCGTGCAAAGGGCGGGATTCGGGCTATCTGACGACTTTTGGTCCGGTGGATCGGATATGAATCTTGCCGCCAGGGTCAGCTACAGACAAGGAGAAGCATGAAGAACGTTCGGATCGCGGTACTTGCATTGGGAGCGGTCGCGGTGCTGGTAGTGCTGGCGGGCTGCGGTTCCTCCAAGACCCATGGCGCAGAAGGCACTGTCAAGCTCTTTGAGCCTGGCGGACATAGCGGAACGACCATCCCGTTCGGGAAATTCAACGGGAAAAGCTTTACACCCGGGACGGGGATCGTTGTCGCGAATCCGCTCCAGAACTCGGCAAAGAAGACCGAAGGCGAACTTAATGCAGTCTGCACAGCCACCCAACCCACCGCAAAAGGATTCCTCCTGAGCGGAACCTGCTCTGGTACGGCCACAGTGCCCGGTGGTTCATTTGCGTTGAACGTCGGCGGCAAAGGGGCAATCGGTGGCACTGTCTCTGGTGCGATCACCGGGGGAACCGGCAAATACAACGGGGCCGTTGGCAACTTCAGCTCAGTGGCGAAAGGCGGCGGCGAAAGCCCCATGAAAGAAGATTCCTTCAACTACATCCTGCCGTAGTCCGAGGCTGTGTCCGACCGCGTGGCCTGAGTGACGGGCTGTGCGGTCGGAAACGGCTCGCAAGCCGTCGTAAGCGCAAAGAACTCGCCTCCGAGGCGATCTGAGCAGCTCGATGGCCTTTGAGCAGCTTTGAGGGGGCCGTCCGTCTAACTTGAGGCGATGCCCGCTCAGACCGCCCGCCCTGCCGAAAATGGCTATCGAAGCGAGCCTGAGCCGGTCGTGGGTCGGCAGGGCCGGGATACATCCCGAACGAGCCTGAACGTGGCCGGTGTTCAGATGCTCGCTCGGCTAGCAAAACACAAGCTCTGTTACCGATCAGTCTTCGGGAAGAGCAGCAAAATCACGCTTGGTTTTCCTGTACCACCCCATTCCTGATATGGGCTTTTTCCACCTACCCTTCATCTCCTTCAAGGCACTTTCGTGTGTTTTATCACCCTTTGCGACCACTTCCTTTAGATGTCTATCCTGCGCTTTTATAACCTCATCTGCGGTATCACCCTGAAGCGGGAAATCGCATGGTCCACCCAATTGTTTACATGTCATTGTCTTCATAGACTCGCTTCCTTTCATAGTATTCGGCCGCCAAATAGGACGGATTCAAACGGATGATCCAGCCTCAGTGCCTCACGATGCCGACCGTGCAGGTCATGACTGCGATCGCCGGACGGCCCAGCGACGCTCCCGGGATGCGGATGAGGATTCGCGGGAGTAGCGGACGCGCAGTCGCGTACTCCCCAGGGCTGAGACGCCGGCTTCGCGGTTGGAGATCCGCTCACGCCCTGGCACCCCGGAGGTCGTCCGAGCGCCCGGCTTCCAAGCGGGACCACTGGGCGGTGGGACGCCCGTTGGTGCGGAGCAGGTGCTCGCCGTCGATCCCCGATCTCTGAGGCCAGCCAGCGGGCGAGTCCTCCCAGGTCTCCTGCCGGCCGTACACCGTCAGGTCGAGCAGCGCGTAGCTGTAGTCCATCGCCTCTGCGCCGCGCCCGTTGGTCCAGTAGGTCTCGAACACCCGGTCGCCCGAACGCAGGTAGCACACCAGGTGGAACCTGCCGACCTGGCGCCCGACGAGCAGCGCATCGAGCGAGTCCTGGGCTGAGTACCAGGGCATCTCCCAGCCCATGAACTCGCGGTAGCGGATGCTCTCCTCGTATGGCCCCTGGCAAAACGTCGCGTAGGTAACGTGGCGCGAATGCAGGATTGGGAGAGCTCGCCTACCTGCGTCGTGTAGAACGTGCAGCCCTCGCACTGCTCGGCCGCGGGTCGCCCGGGGTACCACATGAAGTAGTAAGCGATCAGCTGCGGACGCCCCTCGAACGCGTCCAGCAAGGTCACCGGGCCGCGCGGACCGATCAGCGCGAGAGTCGGGTCCATCTCGACCATCGGGAGGCGGCGACGGGCCGCAGCGATCGCATCTCCCTCGCGAGTGTGCGCCTTCTCTCGGACTCGCAGGGCGTCGAGCTCGGCTTGAAACGTGGCCCGCTCGACGACGACAGGGACCTCCGCCGTGTCGGTTACCTCAACTTCGAGTGGCCTCGGTTTGTTCGGTTCATGGTTCATGGCTACCTCGCTTCACTGGTTGTAATCGGCTATGTGGTTGGAGTCGGTGGCGGCGAGGGCCCGCCGCGCCTCCCCGCTGGCACTGAGGGCCACAGCTCGTGAGGGTACCGTCGGCGCACGATCGCGCAGACCGCGGGAGGCACGACCAGCGTGATCTCTCCGAGCACCCAGAACGTCTGGTGGAACCGTGTCTCCCACCGAAGGAGCGCGTCGGTCGGGCTTAGATGACTGCGCCTGGCTGAGGACTCTGAGCCGATCATGTGAAGGGAGATGTACCCGTCCTGCAGGTAGCCTCATGGACCTCCTGGGTGAGCGCGCTCATCTTCTCGCTCAACGTATGGATCTGCTCGGTGAGGTCGGTGTTCTTCTTGAGCAGGTCGGTCTGCAGCTGCGCCAGCTCGTCACGATGCTGCGCCGACGCTTCCTCGTTCGCTTTGTCGGTCCTCGTTTGTGCCTTCTGGGCGATGATGACCAGTGCACCCGTGTAAAACGCAACGCCGGAGAAGATCAGGTTCAGCAGGATCCACGGCTCGGGATCGAACTGACCGCCGTGTTCGAGTGCCTTGATCGTGGTACTGGCGTAATGCACCGCGCCGTTGGCGAGAATCCAGCCAAGGATGATCAGCGAGCCGATGACGACGAACTGCACGGTGCCCATGCCCGACGCGACCCGCTCGGCCATCCGCTCCATGAAGCTGCTTCCCCCGGCATAGGGTGAGGGGTGCTTGCCTTCCTGCTGGTAGTGGTCATGGTGGCGCAGAGGATCGGCCTTGACCGGGTGCTGCTGCTGGAGCTCCGACGCGTCCATCTAGCTTCCTCTCTTGGCTTTGTCTGTGATGAACATCAGGCGGAAGGGTAGATGGCGCATAGGGCGGCCTCCGCCAGCCTGGGTGTCGGTCGCACCCTGAGGTGCCAAAGCGCTCCTGTGCGGGAGCCTCAGGCTGTCCGCTGAAGAGTGGCGCCGGCGCCGGCAGGTGCTAGCCGTCTCCCGCCGCACGATTGGCAGGAACCTCTGCATCGCATGCGGTAGCACCCGACAGCCGCTCGTCACGCGATTACACGAGCCCCTCGTCAGTAGGATGCCGCACCGACTCGATCACGAAGGGGAAACTGCAATGCCTAAATATCTGTTCGAGGTGTCCTATTCGTCTCAAGGCGTTGAGGGCGTCAGGAGCAAGGGAGGAAGCAGTCGGCGCGATGCCGTCGCCGAGATGACGGAGAACCTCGGCGGCAAACTCGAGAGCTTCTACTTCGCGTTCGGTGATCGGGATGCCTACGTGATCGTGGACCTCCCCGACAACGAGACCGCCGCAGCCGTTGTCCTTGCGGTCAATGGTGCTGGTGGTGCCGCGCTGCAGACGATCCAACTGCTCACGCCCGAGGAAATTGACGTAGCCGCCAAGCGCTCTGTCGGCTATCACCCGCCAGGCAGCTGAGACAACTCGGCGCTACTGGCCGAGATGTCGCTGTGGACGAGGAGCAAGAGGACCGATCGAGGACATCGCGACACAGACGGCGGCAATAAGCACGGCCGCGACCGCCAAGGAGACCTGATAAATGCCGAGAGCGAACCCGACCACGAGGTTGTCGATGCTCAAGGCCAGCCCGGTGGCGAGTAGCCTCGCCGTGCCCGCGCGGTCGCTCCCCACACTGTCTTCTGTGCTACTGCGCTGGGCCGAGAACATCGTGTAGATGCCTTGCCTGGCGAGCCGCTCGAGGTCGAGGTCGGCAAGGCTCGCTCGCGACCCATCTCAGCCAACGACACCCTCGGAGCCTGTTTGCTGAACGGGCTTTGCCTGCGCTTGGATCGCTTCAAGGATCGTCTTCAGACCGCCCTCGGTTTCCGTGTTGAGGGCATCGAGGATCCCCTGCGTGTCCTTGAACGTGTTTTCCGAGCGAGCGTCGGACGCAATCGACTGCACGTCCTGGCCGACCATGATGATCGACAAGAGGACGAGCTGGATAAAGGTCTGCGCGATCCACGCGACGATCAGGATGAGCCCCGGCTTGGTGAGGAACTTGGGCACATCGCCGTTGGTTAGGACCCCCGCCTCAATGAGGATGGCCGGAAGGCTTGTGAGGGCGATCAGGCAGAAGATATATGCCATCGCCATCGAACCAACGGCGTGAGTAATGACGACCGCGAGCTTGGCGTTGAAGCCTTTAACCTCGCTCATCGCGTGCCTGATTTCAGACGGGCTGAGGCGGACCGCCTTATCGAGATGGTGTCGTGTTTTCTACGGCGTTCGGCGATCTTCGTTGCGCCAGACTCGGCAGTCGCAGTGCCGGATGTAGGGCTTGGCAGTGTCATCGGCGTATCCCTTCGGGCGTAGGTCTTGAGCGTGTTCCGGCAGCTTCCGCGTCCGTGGGTTATGGAAGCGACAGCTCAACCGAAGATGTCCATATTGCGCTGTGACATCGAGAGCCAGTATGCCCCAGGTCTCGGCGGAGTTGCCTCCTTTTCGTCGGATGCGAGTGGCAACCCCGCGAAAGCAGTCGTCTCTGATTGACCCAACCGCTTTGGCGCTACGGCCCGTCAGTCCGGGTCGTCCAGAGAGAGGCCGGGGCGGTCTCGGCGCCGCGTTCGCTTCGGATTGAGACAGCTTGACATGTGACTATTCGGTCACCTATACTTCCCGGATCATGGACGCGGTCTTCAAGGCACTCGCAGACCCGACGCGGCGGCAGTTGCTCGACACGCTCTTCACCGAGAACGGGCAGACGCTGACCGCGCTCGAGCAGGAGCTTCCGATGACGCGCTTCGGCGTCATGAAGCACCTGCGGGTGCTGGAGGAGGCCGGACTCGTGGTCACGCGAAAGCGCGGCCGCGAGAAGCTCCATTTCCTCAACCCGGTCCCGATCCGACTCATCTACGACCGCTGGGTGAGCAAGTACCAAGAGCCGTGGGCGGCCGGGCTCGCCGAGCTCAAAACCCAATTGGAGGCATGACCATGCACGACACACAGCCCGTCTCGTTCTCGAACGGCACCGCGCCGGTCGGCGACACCGCCGTCTTCGAGATCTTCATCAAGACGACAGCGGAGCGGCTCTGGGAGGCGATCACCGATCCCGAGCAGCGCGCCAAGTACAGCTTCGGCGTCGCCACGAACTCCGACTGGAGCGAGGGCGCGAGCTATGAGGCCACCTCTTCCGGCGGGCTCGAGATCGCGACGGGAGAGAACCTCGTCGTCGACCCGCCGCGCCTGCTCGTGCAGAGCTTCACCGCGCTCTGGAGCGAAGATGTGAAGGCGATCGGCGCCACCCGGGTCACCTGGGCGATCGAGCCGGTCGGCAGCTCGTGCCGGCTCACCGTCGTCCACGACCAGCTCCCCGAAGGCGTCAACGCCGAACTCTACGGCGGCTGGCCGATGATCCTCTCGGGCCTGAAGACGCTGCTCGAGATCGGCGAACTGCTCGACACGCCGGGGTCGCTCCGGTACACAAATGCTCGGGGATCAGCGAGTTGAACGGCGTCACACAACCAAACACAGCCGAGCGGGAGAGCACACGAGGCGCCCGCGATATTCGCCCATACGGCCATCATCGGCTTCCTGAGCAGCAGGTAGGGGGCCGAACTCTCTTCCAAATTAAAATCAAGAGCTAGCCACCAACACCCCCTCCTGCACCGACCCTTTCACGGTGGCCTCCCCGCATTCCGGAGATCCCGACTCAGCGCCGGGAGCACCGGTCTTGCATGCCGGCTCTGGGTCAAAGCGATAGCCGACCCCAAAGTGGGTGTGGATGTAGGTCCACTCGGGAGAGCAGTCCTCGAACTTCTGGCGAAGCTTGCGGACGAAGACATCGACCGAGCGATCGCCGTGGGCCATCGTGTACCCCCAGACCCGCTGGTAGATCGCCTCGCGCTCCAGTACCCGGCCCGATGCCTCGGCGAGCAAGTGAAGCAGCTCGAACTCGCGGCGCGTCAGATCGAGGCTGCAGTGGCCGACGAAAGCCTGGAACTGGTCGGCACGGATTGCCAGCTCTCCGGCCGCAAGCGAGCCACGCTCGGCGTGGGAGTGGCTGCGGCGGTGAGGTCGGGTGACCGCCTCGATCCGGGCCATCGCCTCCTCGGGATGGCAGGGCTTGGTCGAGCCAGTCATCGACCCCGAGGCGCAGGCCCCGCACCCGCTGGGCCACCTTCGAGCGGTCGGTGCAGACGACCACGCCCAGATCCGGGAGCCTCGTACAGACCTGCTCGAGGTAGGCCCAGCAGTCCTCCTCCAGCACGGCCGGGTCGAGCAGAAGGGCGTTCAGCTTCATCGCCACAAGCTCCTCGGGCGAGACGGCGCCAGCCACCTGGCGTAGTTCCCAGCCAGCGATCCCGGTGCGCTTCGCCAGCACGGTCACGAAACTGCTGTCGGCGTCGATTACCGCGAGCCTGATGGTCTGCTGTCGGCTCAAGTTGGCGACGCCTCCAGGATTCGAGGTTGGCGGGCTCGCCATCCCCTTGTCGCCCTTTCGGCCTCCCAACCCGGATACGGCCGCGGCGGCGCGGGCTGCCAGTGAACGATCCTTCACACCGACTTCGGTCCCCATCTCCTACCTCCTCATCGTCGACTCCTACGGGGTTAGCTGACGGGCTCGCGGCGACGCCGCCCAGCCGAATCACCGGCCGATTTGCCCCAACTGCTTTGGGTCCCCCGTCCGCCTGCACCAGGGCGCAGGCGGCTCGGATTGAGTTAGCTCGCACCGTAGCACTCCGCTCGCGCGGATTGGCTCGCTGATCGTCGCTCCGGCGGCAATTGCTCCAACGACGGCCGAGGCGCCGTCCTCGTCGTGTAGCAGCGCCATTACCGCGGAGGCATCGAGCACCGAAGTCGGCGTTCGAGATGCTTCAGCGTCCGGCACGGCGACGGCGAGCTTCGTCCTCGCGGTCCTCGGCTCGCGCTTCGGCTCGCCGTTCAGCGATCAACTCGTCGCTCAATGAGCTCGAAGCGCCTTGGTGGTGATTCGCCGGGATACTCGGCGCTGATGGGCTCATAGGCGACTGCACCGTAAGATGCTGCGGGAGATGAGTATGAGACCAGTAGTGAAGCAACGCAAGAGATCACGAGCCGTGCTGGTATTGGCGGTGGCAGCGACAGCCATGCTCGGGACACCCGGAGCGGCATTGGCTGAAGGCACCGTGTCTTCTCCAGCGTCAACACTTGCGGCACACAAGAGCGACAAGCTCGGTCCTCCTCCCGAACCCTGCTTCCCGCTCGGCTCAAGCCACAGCGTCTGCCCAGAAAACGGCTTCGAGATCCCGCGCCACCGGACTTCATGGCAGCCACCTACTACGGCCAGATCCACATCTCCCCCCATCTCGTCGCGGTTGGACAGGACATAACCGCCTCCGTCGCGACCGCGGATGGGGGTGAGCCGAGCTGGGCCACCCCCCCCGGCCCGATCGTCTCCGGCTGCAAGAACGCCATGACCGTAGGCGGCTCGACCACGCCCGCTGACACGACGTGTACCTGGAAGGCCACCCAGGCCAGCGAGTTTCCCCCCAGCGAAGCCGTGAGCGGATGGCGCGGCGGATGGGAAGTCTGGGAATCAGGCTTCTGCGGCTTCTTTGGCTGCGCCCCCAGCGGCGACTACTACTACGTCAACTCCGTAAAGCACAGCGGGCACAGCCATCACAAACCGCATGGCAGACACCGCCACCACAAAAAGCCCGGTTCAGGGCACCAGAAGCCCCTCAAGTGCAAAAAGGGCTTTAAGAAGCAAAAAGTCAATGGCAAACTTCGCTGCGTGAAGCTCAAAATCAGCCACCATCGCCAGCACTACCGCGGCGCCAAGCACTCGCCAAGCGCCTCAGCGCGGCGCTAAGTAGCCTCCCGCTTGCTGTAGCACGCGTGATACGCTCGCTGGCATGTCTAAGGTCAGCACTCGAGATCTGCGCAACCACGGGGGCGAGGTGATCGACCGCGCCGCGCGCGGAGAGCAGATCACGATCACCCGCTCCGGAAGGCCGGTCGCCGAGCTGCGGGCGCTGTCCCGGCCCCCACTCTCAGCCGAGGCCCTCTTGGGCCGCTGGCGCCGACTGCCCGCCGTCGACCCGGTCGGCTTGCGCGCCGACCTCGATCGACTGCTCGACGCGAGCCTTTGAGCGAGGCGCCCCCGACCGCGGCAGAGCCGGCATCCCTACGCGGGATCCTCGACACCTCGACGGTCATCCTCTTGCAGCGACTCACCGACGCAACGGCCTTGCCCGCCGAGCCGTTGATCACGGCCGTGACCCTCGTCGAGCTCGCAGTTGGCCCGCTTCTGGCCGATCAGGAGACCGAGCGCGCCGCGCGTCAGGCCCACCTCCAGCAGGCCGAGGCCGACTTCGACCCGCTCCCCTTCGACGCCGGTGCTGCCCGGGCCTTCGGCGGAGTCGCCGCCTCGTTGCGGCGCTCCGGGCGAAAGGCCACCGCGCGCACCTACGACGCGATGATCGCCGCGACAGCGCTCGCCAACGCCCTGCCCCTCTACACGTGTAACCCGAGCGATTTCAGCGGCATCGACGGGCTCGAGGTGATCGCCGTGCCCAGGCCAGGTCGCTGACGCACCGGCGCCTCAGGCGACGGGGGTTGCGCAGTGCCTCAGCGGCATGCCAGCGGGGACTTACCCACCTACCGGGCTGGTGAGGATCTGCCCCGCCGAAGCCGAAATGGGCTTCGGCGGGTGGCGGGGGCCCCAGAAGACCAGAACCTCTGCCACTACCGGATCGCCGCCGACGGCGCGTTCGTCAACCGGCCCAGGCGCCCTTCCAGCGCCTCCAGCTGCCTGCCGGCCTGCGGCGGCAGCTTCTCCCCGCACCTCGCCAGCTGTTTCCTGAGATCTGCATAAATCGCCCATTGTGTGGGTATATAATGACCATCGACTGGACCTGTCATGCAGACCATCGAGCGTGCCATAACCCCCCGCCTGCTCGCCGCCCTCAAGGACACGCCTGCGGTGATGCTCGTCGGGCCGCGTCAAGCCGGCAAGAGCACCCTTGTGCAGGGACTCGCCTCCGGTCCCCACCCGGCGCGCTACATCACCCTCGACGACCTGCGCGCCCTCGATGCGGCCCAACGCGACCCGGTCGGCCTGATCGAGAGTACCGACGGCTCCCTGGTCATCGACGAGATCCAGCGGGCGCCCGAGCTGCTCCTTCCGATCAAGGCGGCGATCGACCGCGATCGGCGCCCCGGGCGCTTCATCCTCACCGGCTCGGCGCAGGTTATGCTCTTGCCAAGGGTCTCCGAGTCGCTTGCGGGACGAGTCGAGATCCACACGCTGTGGCCGTTCTCTCAGGCCGAGATCGAGGGTGTGCCCGGACGGTTCGCCGAGCTGCTGCTCGCCAGTTCCTCGAAACCGGCGGCCGCGCCTGCGACGCCCCGCAGAGAGTTGGTTAAACGCGTCGCGCGTGGCGGCTTCCCTGAGGCGGTGGGGCGGAGCCCCGAGCGCCGCGAGGCGTGGCTCGCCGCCTACCTCACCGCGATCGTCCAGCGCGACCTCCGCGACCTCGCGAACATAGAGCGCCTCGCGGAGGTTCCGGCGGTGCTCGCCTCGCTTGCTTCGCGCGTCCGCGCGCCGCTGAATAAGACCGAGGTGAGCAGCTCCGTGGAGATCCCGCGGACCTCGCTGGATCGTTACCTGACCTTGCTCGAGCACGTCTTCTTGGTCCGTCGCCTGCCGGCGTGGCACTCCAACCGGATCAAGCAGATCACCAAGGCGCCGAAGCTCCTCGTCTCCGACTCGGCCCTGCTCACCCACCTGCTGCGAGCCGACCAGGCGCGGCTCGAAGAGGACGAAGCCCTACTGGGAACCGTCTTGGAGTGCTTCGTCGGGATGGAGTTGGCCAAGCAGCTTTCGGCCTCGAAACTGCGCGCGACCCTGCTTCACATGCGCACCGCGCAGGGCGCCGAGGTCGATTTCGTCCTGGAAGGCGCCGACGGCCGCGTGGCAGGCGTAGAGGTAAAGGCCGCGGCGACGGTCCGGAGTCGGGACTTCAAGCACCTCGCCACGCTGCGCAACCGACTCGGCGAGGACCGCTTCGCCCGCGGCGTGGTGCTCTATGCGGGGGGCGAGCGCCTGCCCTTCGGCGAGAGGCTGGAAGCATGGCCGCTCGCCACTCTGTGGAGCTGACGCCGAAAGGCGCCAAGCGCCCTACGAGCCCTCCCCCTCCCCCTCCCCCAACCGAGGAACGCCAAGCTTCGCGCTTTTCTGCGGCGACACCGGGCGTTGAACCTAGCCCAGGCGCCCTTCCAGCGCCTCCAGCTGCCTGCCGACCTGCGGCGGCAGCTTCTCCCCGAACCTCGCCAGGTGCTCCTTGATCTGCGGGAGCTGCTGGCGGACCAAGTCTGCGTCGACGGCGAGCAGCTCACTCATCGCCTGCTCGGAGACCTCGAGGCCCTCGGTGTTGATCGCGCCCTCGCTCGGCAGCAGGCCGATCGGCGACTCGACCGCCTCGGCGCTGCCCTCGCAGCGGCGGAAGATCCACTCCAAGACGCGGCTGTTCTCGCCGAAGCCGGGCCACAGGAACTTGCCGTTGGCGTCTTTTCGGAACCAGTTGACGTGAAAGACGCGCGGCAACTGGGCGCCCTCGCGCTCGGCGGTGCCAAGCCAGTGGCCGAAGTAGTCGGCCATGTTGTAGCCGCAGAAAGGCAGCATCGCCATCGGGTCAAAGCGCAGCTGCCCGACCTCGCCGGCCGCGGCCGCGGTCGTCTCCGAGGACATCGTCGCCCCCATGAAGACTGCGTGCTCCCAGTCAAAGGCCTCGTGGACGAGCGGCACGACGGTCGCCCGCCGCCCCCCGAAGAGGAAAGCGTCGATCGGCACGCCGGCCGGGTCCTCCCACTCCGACGCGAGCGAGGGGCACTGGGAGGCGGGCGTCGTAAAGCGGGCGTTGGGGTGCGCGGCGGGGCTCTCGGAGTCGGGCGTCCAATCCTCGCCGTGCCAGTCGATCGCGTGCTCGGGCGCCTCGCCGGTCATCCCCTCCCACCAGATGTCGCCATCGTCGGTCTTCGCGCAGTTGGTGAAGATCGTGTTGCGCTCGATCGTCGCCATCGCGTTGGGGTTGGTCTTGTGGCTCGTGTTGGGGGCGACGCCGAAGAAGCCGGCCTCCGGGTTGACCGCGTAGAGGCGGCCGTCGGAGCCGAACTTCATCCAGGCGATGTCGTCGCCGATCGTCTCGACCTGCCAGCCGGGCAGGGTCGGGATCAGCATCGCCAGGTTGGTCTTGCCGCAGGCCGAGGGGAAGGCGCCGGTCACGTACTTGACCGTCCCCTCCGGTGAGGTCAGCTTGAGGATCAGCATGTGCTCGGCGAGCCAGCCCTCCTCGCGCGCCATCGCCGAGGCGATCCGCAGCGCAAAGCACTTCTTGCCGAGCAGCGCGTTGCCGCCATAACCGGAGCCGAAGGACCAGATCTCGCGCGTCTCGGGGTAGTGGACGATGTACTTGTTGTCCTTGTTGCAGGGCCAGGCGACATCTTCGGTGCCCTCGGCGAGCGGCATCCCGACCGAGTGCACGCAGGGGACGAACTCGCCCGCCGCGCCCAGCGCCTCCAGGGCCGGAGCGCCCATCCGGGTCATGATCCGCATCGAAGCGGCGACGTAGGGGGAGTCGGTCAGCTGCACGCCGACGTGGGAGATCGGCGAGCCGATCGGGCCCATCGAGAATGGCACCACATACATCGTGCGGCCCTTCATCGAGCCCGCGAAGAGGCCGCTCAACTTCGCGCGCATCTCGGCCGGGTCGCACCAGTTGTTGGTCGGACCGGCGTCCTCCTCGCGCTCAGAGCAGATGAAGGTGCGGTCCTCTACCCGGGCGACGTCGGCGGGGTCGGAGAGAGCAAGGTAGGAGTTGGGGCGCTTGGCCTCGGAGAGCCGCTCAAAGGTCCCCGCCCCGATCAGCGTCTGGGTGAGGACGTCGTACTCCTCGGCGGAGCCGTCGCACCAGTGGACGGCTTCGGGTTGGGTCAGGTCGGCGATCTCACCGACCCAGTCGAGCAGGGTTGCATGCGTGGTCGGCGCGCTGGCCGCAGTCGAATAGTTCATCCGCGGCACTCTACTTACTGGCCCGCAGTCCGATCATGCTGACGTCGGCTTCCTTGTTGAGGATCTTCAGCGTCGCCGTCACATGCCGCCCGTCTGAGAAGCTCACCAAACAGGTGAAGGTCGTGTCCGGGGTGACCTTCTGTTCGGAGGGGCAGGAGACCGAGGAGACTTTGTGGTGCAGCGCCTTTTCGAGGTTCGACTGGATCGCCGCCTGCACCTTGGCGCTGTCGATCACGGTTTCCCCGCAGCCGGCCACGGCAAGCGCGACGGCGCAGAGCCCGACGGCGGCGCCAGCGCGAGCCGAGAAGCTCATGCGTCTGTCTTTGCCCAGCGGTCTCAGGCGGCAAGTATCCCAGGCGCTCCCCGGAGGCGGACCCGAGCGGCCGGGCGCAATGCGCGTGGAGCAGTGCAAATCGAGATCTGGCCGATGATCGAGCGGCATCGGTCGGGTCCTTGCCGGGGGCGCTGTCGGCCCGATGAGGCTGTCATCGGGCACACTCTAGGAGGCGAGAGTCTCGTTTACTGGAGCTTCCTCCTCGGCAGCTACGCCGTCCGACTGGTCCCAGCTTCCGGCTGCCATACCAGGCAGATAGTCCGCCCTTCAGGCTTCCACCGATGCCGCACTGGCCGAGCATGGCTTGGCGAGCCCGCCGCCGGCGCGACGCGATTGGCCTCCCTTCCAAGAGGTCGGCGCCGAGCGATGGAGGCTGGCGCGAAGGGACTCCTCTACGAGAGCGCGCGCACCCAAGCAGCCTGGCGCTCTGCGTCTTTACAACCGCGCAGGGATTCCCAGGCCTCACCCCCCACCCCCCGCCGATGGCGTTCAACAACCCGCCGCCAGTGCCGCGTGGGATGAGGACGTAGGGAGCGCCACTCAGGCGCTGGTCGGATAGGGTTCCGCGCCGCTGATGCGCTTCTACGAGTACGAGGCACGCAAGATCGTCGAGCTGGCGGGCATCCCCGTCACCAGGTACGGCTTCTGCACGAGCGCTGAGGAGGCGCGGCGGGTTGCCGAGGAGATCGGCGGGCCGGTGGTGATCAAGTCCCAGGTGCTGAGCGGCGGGCGGATGAAGGCCGGGGGCGTGAAGTTCGCCGACACGCCTGAGCAGGCAGCTGCGCACGCCGCGGAGATCCTCAAGCTGGAGATCAACGGGCAGATGCCGCGCGGGGTGCTGGTCGATCCCAAAGCCGAGGTCAAGCAGGAGTTCTACGCCGGGGTCGTCTGGGACGGGACCGCGAAGCGGCCGTTGATGCTGTTCAGCGACATGGGCGGCATCGACATCGAGGAGGTCGCCGCGAGCCACCCTGACCACGTCGGCCGCGGCCACCTCTCCAACCTGCTGCCGATCTCCGACTTCGAGGCCAAGCAGGCGATTGCCGCGACCGGGGTCAGCGGCTCTCAGCTGAACCGCGCGACGCCGATCCTCGCCCGCCTCGCCCGCCTCTTCGGTGAGCGGGACATGACCCTGGCCGAGATCAACCCGCTGGCCGAGCTTGCCGACGGCAGCTTCGTCGCCCTCGACGCCCACATGGAGATGGAGAACGAGGCGGTCGGCCGCCAGGAGACGCTGCTGCGAGGGCAGCTCGAGATCGCCGCCGACGACACGCGCGAGGCCTATGAGCCCTCTGCCTTCGAGCGCAACGTCGCGGCGATCGACGCGGCGGACCACCGCGGCGTAATCCAGGGCCGCGATCACGGCTTCGAGGGCAACCTGGGGCTGGTGATCGGCGCCGGCGGCGGCTCGCTCACCCTTACCGACGCGGTCCGAAGCCAGGGCGGGCGGCCCGCCAACTACTCCGAGATCGGCGGCAACCCCTCGGTCGCCAAGGCCTGCGGACTCGCCAAGGAGGTGCTGCAGAAGGACGGGGTCGAGAAGATCGCCGTGATGATGTCGATCGTCTCCAACACCCGGGTCGACATCGTCGCCCGCGGCGTGATCAAGGCCTGCCTGGAGCTGGGCAAGGACCCCGGCGAGACGATCGCGATCTTCCGCATCCCCGGGGCCTGGGAGGAGGAGGGGTTCAAGATCCTCGAGCGCTACGGGGTCGAGTACTGCGACCGCTCCGTCTCGATGTGGGAGGCGGCGGGCCGGGCGGTCGAGAAGATCCAGGGGGCGGCGGCGTGAGAAGCGCGCTACATGTGGCTATGACGGCGAGAGCACAGGACTCAGAAGCCGAGCACAGAGCCCCTAGAGACCCTCAGCCGACCGGCGCCAGCTCGGCCGACAGCTACCTATCCCCCCTCGAGCGCCCCCCGCACCACGACCTCGGGCAGATCGGCGAAGCCTTCGGCATCGCCGCTCACCACCTGCCGGTTTCGCGCTCTCGCCGTAGCGGCGATGATCAGATCGAGGGCACCCGGCGGCCGGCCGGTGCGCCGCGTGTGGGCGATCAGGACGCCGTGCGCGCGGGCCACGTCGAGGTCGTAGCTCTCGACGCTGAAGGCTTCCAATGCTGCATCGAGGAACGCCTCACGTCTCGACCGGCGCTTTGCGTCGGCCAGCTCAGCGCCGACCACCAGCTCGGCGACGCTGATTGCCGCGATCGCCACGTCGTCCTCGTCTGCGATCAGCTCATCGAGAGCCCCGAGGCCCTCGCGCTCGGCGTCGACCAAGACCGTCGTGTCAAGGATCAGTCGCGCCAGGGCTTCGTCTCGGCAGAGCCGACCCACTCGCGCAGCTCGTTCAGCTCCCCTGCCCACTCGGGATCGGGTCGATGTTTGCGCAGCATCTCCTTCACCGCTCGCCCGGTCCCGGCGTACGCCGGCCCGATCGTCGCCACGGCCCGGCCGTGGCGGACCACCACGAAGGACTCCCCCTTCGACTCGACGCTGTCGAGCACCTCGGAGAACCGCCGCGCCGCATCGGTGGCGCTGAGCTGCTTCACGAAATCAGATTATCAGACTTTACTTTCGCGCCTTCCGTTTTCGCCCGCATCCCCCACCTGCCTGCCAATTCGGTGAACGAGGAGAGCGACATGGCTCGCCCCACCGAGGAGATCCCGAGATGAGCATCTTGCTGAGCAAGGAGACCACCTTCATCGTGCAGGGGATCACCGGGCGCGAGGCGGTCAACCTGACCAGGGAGTGCCTGGACTACGGCTCCAAGGTGGTCGGCGGCGTCACCCCCGGGCGCAAGGGCCGCGAGGTGCACGGCGTGCCGGTCTTCGACACCGTCGCCCAGGCGGTCGAGAGTTACGGCGGCCCGATCGACGGCTCGGTCGTCACCGTCCCCCCCGCCTTCACCAAGGACGCCGTCTTTGAGGCGATCGAGAACGGGATCGGGCTGATCGTCATCGTCACCGAGCGCATCCCGCGCCGCGATGTCGCCGAGATGGTCGAGCTGGCGGAGATGCGCGGGGCGCGGATCATCGGCCCCAACTGCCTCGGCCTGATCGTCCCTGGGGTCTGCAAGATGGGTGGCATCGGCGGCCCCGCCAAGGACGCCGCGAAGGCCTACGCGCCGGGCCCGGTCGGGGTGATGAGCCGCTCGGGGGGGATGACCACCGAGATCTCCTCCTCGCTGACCCAGGCCGGCCTCGGCGTCTCCACCGCCGTCTCGATCGGAGGCGACGCGATCATCGGCTCCACCTACGCCGAGCTGATGCCCTACTTCGAGGCCGACGAGCAGACCAAGGCGATCGTCATCTACACCGAGCCCGGCGGCCGCATGGAGGCGCAGCTCTCCGCCTGGGTGAAGGAGAACGACTCGCGGCTGCCGATCGTCGCCTTCATGGCCGGCAAGTTCATGGACGACGAGGAGATGAAGGGGATGAGCTTCGGCCACGCCGGCACGATCGTCGAGGGCGCCGAGGACACCGCAACCGAGAAGATCGCCCGCCTCGAAGCGGCCGGGATCCGCGTGGTCGAGCGGATCGATCAGATCCCCGACGTCGTCAAGGAGAAGCTGGGGGTGGCGGCATGATGGCCGCGCCGCTCGAGAAGGTCTTCATCGATGTCGCGCTCGATGCCGCGGTTGCCGGCGACGCCGAGCTGGCCGCCAGGCTCGAGGAGGTCTGCCCGGTCGACATCTTCAAGGCTGGCGAGTGCGGGGTCGAGATCGTCGAGGCCAACCTCGATGAGTGCGTGCTTTGCAACCTCTGCGTCGATGCGGCACCGGCGGGCGCGGTGCGCGTCGTCAAGCTCTACGAGCAGTAGCGATCCGGCTGCCCAGTCGGTCGCCTCCGTGACAAGCGCTCTCGCGCCTGACGCTGCCAGACGCGCAGCAGTGCACCTTGGAGGCACACGACTCCCCGCCCACAAGCGCTTCCACAGTCACTACCTCAACGGCTGACGCGGCTCGCGTCCGGCCGTCGCTGGCGGCTCGGCGAGAACCCCGGGGGGTCTGTTAGCCGGCAGCTCGTCGGCGACGCTGCTGCGGCAGACTGCCGCCCGTGAACTTCATCGAGGATGTCATGGAGCAATCGCCGGCCTCGCAGCTGGGCCTGGTCGCGATCGATGCCGAGGGCAACCGTCGCGACTGGCACTTCGGCGAGCTGATCGCCCGCTCGGCCGGCCTCTCGGGCGCCTTCGCCGCCCGTGGCGTGCGCCGCGGCGACGTGGTGATGACGCTGCTCGGCAATCGGGTCGAGTGGGCGCTCACGCTGCTCGCCTGCTGGCGGATGGGCGCCGTCGCCCTGCCTTGCAACACGCAGTTGCGCCGCGGCGACCTCGAGCTGCGGGTCGGCGCCGCGGCGCCGCGGCTGTGCGTGGGTGAGGAAGGCCTGCTCGGCGAGCTGCCCGGGGGGGTGGCGGCGATGACGGTGGCTGAGCTGGGCGCCGTGCTCGATGAGGACCGCGACCAGGAGACCCCGGCCGACGTCGAGGAGATCGGCGCCGAGGACCCGGCGCTGATCGTCTTCACCTCCGGCACCACCGGCGAGCCGCGCGGCGTCATTCACGCCTACCGCTACCTGCTCGGCCAGCGCATCCAAGCTGAGCACTGGCTCGGCTCGCGCCCCGGAGAGCTGGTCTGGTGCACGACGGCGACCGGCTGGTCGAAGTCGGCGCGCAACGTCTTCCTCGCGCCATGGCTGACCGGCGCCGCCGCGGTGATCCACGACGCTCGCTTCGAGGCGGCCGAGCGGCTCGAGCTCGCCGAGGCGCTGCGGGTCAATGTCCTTTGCCAGGCGCCGACCGAGTACCGGATGCTGGCCCGGCGAGCCGCCCTGCGCCCCCTCCCCGCCCTGCGCCGCATGGTCTCCGCCGGCGAGCCGCTGGACCCCGAGACGATCGCCGCCTTCGGCGCGGCGACCGGCCTGGAGCCGGCTGATGGCTACGGGCAGACCGAGACCGGCCAGGTGACTGGCAACCTCGTCGGCGAGCAGGTTCGGAGGGGCTCGATGGGTAGGCCCCTCCCCGGCATCGAGACGCGGGTCCTCGACGGTGAGCTGCAGCTTCGCGCCGCCTCCACGCCGACCTTCTTCTCGCGCTACCTCGACGGCGCCCGCTTTGAGGGCGAGTGGTGGCCGACCGGCGACCTCGTCCGCGCCGAGGAGGACGGCTACCTGTACTTCGAGGGCCGCGACGATGACATCATCCTCTCCTCCGGCTATCGAATCGGTCCCTTCGAGGTCGAGTCGGCGCTGCTCTCCCACCCCGACGTCGCCGAAGCAGCGGCGGTCGCCGCACCCGACCCCGAGCGCGGCTCGGTCGTCCGGGCGATCGTCGTGCCGCGCGGACGCGAGCCGAGCCAGGGGCTGGCCCGCGAGCTGCAGGAGCACTGCAAACGGGAGACGGCCCCCTACAAGTTCCCCCGCATCGTCGAGTTCGCCGAGGAGCTGCCGAAGACGGCCAGCGGCAAGGTCAAGCGGGCGGAGCTGCGCCAGAGATCGGGACGGGCGGGGGCTTGAGGAGGCCGCGCAGCACCGCTCACCGAGAGCCAGGGCGGCTCCCCCGCCAGCGCCAGAGACCGCGCGATGGATTGCCTCGCCTGGGCGCCGGCATCCAATTCGCGACGACCGCCGGGGGGCGCGCACCGAATCCGAGGCGCGCGTATAGTGCCAGCCTCTTGTGAGCAGGGACACACACAAGGCTCTCAGACACCTCACCTTCCCCGCGGTCCTCGCCCTGACCGCGGCCCTACTCCTCACCTCCCCACTCGGCGCCGACCGCGCCCTGGCTGAGAGCAGCGCCCGCTGCCCCCGCTCCGGCAAAGCGCCCAATAAGGCGTCATTGCACTACCTGCGCTCCTCGGTGCTGTGCCTGGTCAACCGGGCGCGCGAGCGCTTCCGCCTGGCGCCGCTTCACTTCAATGCCGACCTGGGCCACTCGGCGATCGCCCACTCCTACGACATGGTCAGCGATGACTACCTCTCCCACTACGGCCCGGACGGCAGCACGCTCTCCAGCCGAGTCGCAAGATCTGGGTACCTGAGCCGCGCCGACGCCTACCTGATCGGCGAGAACATCGGCGACGGCGGCCGGCAGCGGGGCTCTCCGCTCGGCGTCTTTCGCGCCTGGATGCACAGCCCTCCGCACCGCGCCAACATCCTCGACCCCGAGTTCCGCGAATTCGGCGCCGGCGTCGCGCGCGGCTTCCCCGGCGTCAGCAACGCCGACGCCGCCACCTACACGCTCGACCTCGGGATGCGGCACTAGAAGCGCCGCCCGCTTTGCCTTTACAGCACGAATGGGATGATCGCGCGGACGCGCATCCTGTACTCGGCGTAGGCGTCGGGAAAGTGCCTGCTCATCACCCGCTCCTCTTGCCGGGCCTTCCACCACACACCAACGCATAGCGTGAAAAGCAGCGCAAAGCCGATCGCCCGCCCGTAGTTGATCGCCGTGCCGAGCGCCATGACGATCAAGCCGGTGTAGATCGGGTGCCGGGCGAGCGCGTAGGGGCCAGACTCAATCAGCTCATGATCTTGCTTGAAGGTCACCTCTGCGCTCCAGTTGCGACCCAGCGTGACCCGCGCCCAAACCGTGAAGGCGGCACCGGCGAGGACGATGCAGGCGGTCAGAACTCCCAAGGCAAGCGTCGTCTGCCAAAGCTGAGACTGTGCGGACACGTGCAAGAGCCGCCCGGCGGCGATGCAGCCAGCGAAAGCGATCAGCGCTGCCAGGCGAAACCCAAGGAAACCTCTTCGCTCGACCGTAGGCTTGGTCGAGAAAGCCATGATCACCCAATAGAGGAGCCAGGCTATCCAGCAGCACTTAATGAATAGCCATGTCGAGTCCATCTCTTAGATCCAGGCGCAGTAGCGGGCTCGCCTGTAGAGGTTGATTATCGCGTCAAGTCGCGGCCGCACAGCCCTCAAGGTCCTGTCGCCCGAGCCGTGTCAGCCCCCGGCCCCTCAGGGACGTTGGCCTTCTGCCGCGACAATCAGGGATCGGCACGCCGAGCGCGGAGGCGATTCGCGTCGAGATGAACTGGTGAGAGTCATCGTTCCAACCCGCCTGCTGCAAGACGCCGCGGCGATCCTCGAGCCGATTCGCGAGGAGGTCGTCGTCATCGGGGCGTTGGCAGCTTGCAGCTGACGAGCGCCATTGACGGTGGGGCATATCGATACCCAGGAGACCGGGCCAGCGAGCTTCGCTGCGGCTAGTGTTGAACCGGTGGAGGAGATCGACCGCAAGCAAATCGCGGCGCTGACCGAGGCCCAGCAGGCGCGCTTCCGCGACAACACCGGCCGCTCCGCGCAGACCTACGAGCGCGCCGTCAAGGTGATGCCGAACGGCGTCCCTTCCTCTTTTCAGTCCAATGACCCGTGGCCCGTTTACATCGAGCGCGGAGAGGGCAGCCGGGTCTGGGACGTCGACGGCAACGAGTACGTCGACTTCCACAACGGCTTCGGCGTGATGTGCATCGGGCACGCCAACCCGGCGGTCGGCGCCGCGGTCAAAGCGCGGATCGACGAAGGCACCCACTTCGCCGCCCCGACCGACGGCTCGATCGTCGTCGCCACCGAGCTGTGCCGCCGCTTCGGCCTGCCCCAGTGGCGCTTCAACAACTCCGGCACCGAGGCGACCATGGACGCCGTCCACCTCGCCCGCGGCGCCACCGGGCGCGACACGATCTTGAAGATCGAGGGCTCCTACCACGGCCACCACGACACGGTGATGGTCTCCGTCTACCCGCCGCTTGAGGCGCTCGGTGCCCGCGACGATCCGATCAGCGTCGCCTACGGCGGCGGCGTACCGGAGGCGATGAGGGCGCTGACTCGCGCCGTCCCCTTCAACGACGCCGACGCCCTGGCGAGCGTGCTGGAGAAGATCGGCGAGCAGGTCGCCGGGCTGATCCTAGAGCCGGCGATGATGAACATCAACATCATCCCGCCGCGCCCCGGCTACCTGGAGGCGGTCCGCGAGCTGACCGCCAGCCACGGCGTCAAGCTGATCTTCGACGAGGTGAAGACCGGCTGCACGATCGCCGCCGGCGGCGCCATCCAGCGCTTCGGCGTCACTCCCGACATGATCACCCTCGCCAAGGCGAGCTGCGGCGGCTACCCGGGCGGGGCGATCGGGATGAGCGAGGAGCTGGCGGCGCTGGTCGCCGACGGCACGGTGAAGCAGTATGGAACCTTCAACGGCAACCCGCTGGTGATGGCGGCCGCCGAGGCGACCCTGACCGAGGTCCTCACCGACGATGTCTATGAGCGCTTCGAGCAGACCAACCGCCGCCTGCTCGATGGCTGTCAGGAGATCGTCGACTCCTACGGCCTGCCCGCCTACACCGAGGGCCTCGGCGCCAAGGGATGCGTGATCTTCTCGCCGCGGCGGATGCACGAGTACCGCGACTACTTGAGCGACGTCGACGATGAGCTCTCGACCCTCGCCTGGCTCTACCACATGAACCACGGCGTCTTCATGACCCCGGGCACCGAGGAGGAGTGGACTCTCTCGATCGCCCACTCCGAGGCCGACCTGCAGCGCTACCTGGACGCCTTCGAGACCTTCGCCCGCGACGTCACGCAGAGCTAAAGCTAGACCTGGGCTAGAGAGCGGCGGCGGCCTCCTGGCTGGGCGCCGATCCCCAGGTCATCGAAACGGGATCCCAGCTCAGGGTCGCCCGCCCCGCCAGCACCGGGTCTATGAAGCGCCCGGCGCTGCGCACGGCTGCCTCCAGATCACGCTCACGTAGCCCTGGTGCATCGCGGGCGACGCGCGCGTAACCGGCCGGCCAACCGGGAGCCGACGGCACCTCAAGGTGATCGGGCAAGGTCAGCTGACGGCGGCGTGCCTCTGAGTCGAGCGCGACGTGCAGCGCCGCCGCTTCGACCATGGCGGTATGCGCAAAGGTCACAAGATCGGCGAGGTCTCGATAGCGGGAGCTCGGCTCGGTGCGCCCTCCGGCGCGCCGATGGAGCTCCAGCAACCCGCAGACCTTGTCGGTGATGTGATCAGCAAGTGGGTAGACGCGGTACGTGGCGCTGGGCAAGCCGGGTAGGTCAATCGACACCAAGGGCGGCACCTCATCCGGTGTACCGGTCATCGCGAGCCGGGCAACGAGGTCGACGTGAAAGCGCGCGAAGTCGATCGCGCCGAGGTGGGTGGTGACAGGTACTCGCAGGGCGCCACCGCCCTGAGCGATCTGCCGACCGGGACCGAGCGTGAAGTGGAAGTAGTCCTTGAGATCGACAACGGCGGCTCTGCGCAACGCCTTCTCTGCCTCGCCCAGATCGCCGGTACGGCTGTAGAGGTCGACGTCGAGGGTGTGTCGCGCCTGGCCCTGAAGCCGCGCCAGCATCGCCGTCGCCCCCTTCAGTACCCAACGATGCGGCTCGGTGCGAAACACCCGACACAAAAGCCGGTCATAGGCCAACTGCCTTTGCAACGCAGCCAGCTCGATGCCGCTCCGCTCGGCCATTGGCGCAGTCGATCGGCCAAGGCCTGGCGGAGGGCCTGGGGATCGCGATAGCGAAGGGTGTTCATGCACCCGAGGCATTCATCGCCGCGACGGGGCTCTCGTGGCCGGCCAGAGCGAGCAGGTCATCAAGGAGAGCGGCCCCGTCGCCGCGCGACAGCCCGAATCGCGCCGCGTGGGACGCGATCCGCTCGGCGATCTCGCTTGGGTACTCGAAGGCGCCGTCGATCACCTCGGCGGCAATCTGCCCAACGGCACTCGGCTCGACGTGATCGGCGAGCAGGTCGACGATCATGCGTCCAGCACGAGTCACCGGCAGGCCCCTGAGGACGATTAGATCGCCCTTCGGCACACTGGCGCGGTGGAGGCGCAGGTCGGCGCGCCGGCTCTGGCGACGAATGGGAAGCGTGAACTCGTGTACGTCGGCGCGCAGATCGCCGATCCCGTAGAGACTCGCGGCCGACACGTGGGAGACGACCGCGACATCGGGATCGTCAAGGCGTGACCAGGCCGGCGTCTCCGGCTCCAACTGAAGCCAGGCGGCACGAAGGCCTAGGTGGTCAGGCTCCCCTGCTCCGCGTACCCGGTAGACGCCGTGCGCCACCCGCTCCAGCCGCCCGTCCGTAGTCAGGCGCGCTAGCGATGTGTTGCCAACGCCCGCGTCCTGCGCTTGGCTACGCGTGAGGAGGCCCCATTGGCCCTCGGCGATATCGAGGAGTCGCTGCATCGGTCGCGCCATACTGCATACTATACCGAAAACAGGATATTTTGAAGATACGCTGCCACCGAAGGCCAACGATGGAGCCTTCGGTCGAGCACCGTGTGCTCGATACGGATGGAGTTGATGATCTCGGTCGCAACCGTGGTCGGCATGATCGCCGACGGCATGAAACGCCGGAGGCCCCTGCGCGGCCAGGAGACCGACGGACGTTAGCGAGGCCGAAAGGCCGGAGGCTGCCTGGCGGCTGGGCGCCGATCCCTGGATCAATGCTCCAGCTTCAACCCCCACGCCGGGCAGACCTTGGGCCTCCCGCCTACGTCTACTCAGCCCCGTTACCCCGCGCCTGCGGCTGGCAAGTAACCTGTGGCAACGAATCCTCTAGTGAAAAGTGGGGAGCGGGGACCTCGGGACTTGACTTTTGCCGGACTTCGGTCGATAACCGTTGGGGTGCTTTACGGGCTCATACAAAAACTGCCGCGATTCGCCGCCAAACCCGGCGGCGCCGACGGCGGGCTGTTGGAGAGGGCGCGAAACGCCTCGTTCATCCTGTTGGGGCTGACGGCCGCGATCGGGATCGGATTGGTCGCGTTCATCGCCCACCTCGGTTGGCCCAACATCATCGACGGCCCGATCCCCGGCCCGCCCGCCGCACACCTCGCTGCCAAGAACGCTGCGATCGCCGCGGCCGCACCGTCCTCCAGGGAAGGCGCCGGGCTGGGCGCTCAGAAGCTGCCGGGCGGCGGCGCGCTGCTGCCGGGTACCCGCGGGGCCCTCGTCAAGCACCATCCTCCGAGGGGGACGGCTCGCCCGCGCCTCTCCGGCTCAAAGGCCTTGTCCGTGCCGGCGGCGCGGGGCAAAGGTAGCGGGCCTTCCTCGGGGCAGGGCCCAGCCGCTGCCCCCTCCACCCCGTCCACTCCCTCGCCCACGCCGTCATCGCATCCGGGCCAGGCGCCCCCAGGGTCTGGGCCGTCCACCGACACGACCTCGGCCCACTTGACCGGAGGCCATGGCGGGGGCCGGGGTGGCTCGGGGGGCGAGTTCGGCGGGAGCAACGACAGCCAAGGGTCCCATGGCCCCCTCGTCGCGGATCGCTCACAGCATCAAGGCCAGGGCGGCGCCGACGCGGGCGACTCTTCGACCCCACACGGGGCGGCGAGCCAGAGCAACGGCAAGGGTCAAGGCTCCACAAGCGGCCCCGCGACCCAGCATGGTGAGGCGAACCCGGGCTGGGGCCACGATCACGGCTCCACGAACGGCCCCGGGACCCAGCATGGTCAAGCGGGCTCGGGCTGGGGTCAAGATCACGGCTCCGCGAACGGCCCCGGGACCCAGCATGGTCAAGCGGGCTCGGGCTGGGGCCAAGATCACAGCCCCGGTCATTTCGGCAGGTAGGCGTCACGACTACGACCCGCGCCGCTGTGGCGGGTCCGGACGGCTGCTCGAAGTCCAGGCAGGAGACCGCAACTATTCAGCCTAGAATCGGTTGAATAGTGAGTACAGGCCCGTGGCGCGGAACGTAGCCGGGTCGCGCCAGAATGCTCAAGGAGGCAGTCATGAACCCCAAGGCAAAGCTAGTCATCCTCCTCGCAGCCGCAACCGCGAGCTTGCCAGCCGGCGTCGCTCACGCCGCATCCTCGCCAGCCCTCGGCACCGACCCCGCGTCCTCTGTCACGTCGTCCTCGGCCATCCTGCACGCGACCGTCGACCCCAACGGCGCCACCACCCACTACCGCTTCGAATGGGGGCCGACAAGCGGCTATGGAGCCGCCAACCGCCTCAAGTCCGCCGGCGCCGGCACCACGGTCAGCTCGGTCCAGGCGACGATCGGCGGCCTGCTCCCCGGCACCATCTACCACTACCGGGTGGTCGCATCCAACAAATTCGGCGGCACCAGCGGCGACGATCGCACCTTTACGACCAAGGGGCATCCGCCGCCCGGAGCGGCAACCGGGCCGGCCACGGGGGTCGGCTCGCGGAGCGCGACGATGACCGGGGTAGTAGACCCCAACGACGCGGCGACCACCTACATGTTCCAGTACGGGTTGACCAGCTCCTACGGCATCGAGACCTTCGGCGTCACCCTGCCGGCCAGCGGCCTGCCGGTGTCCGTCGCCCAGCCGATTGAGGGGCTCTCGCCGGGCACCGCATTTCACTACCGGATCGTCGCCCTGCACGGAGGCATCGCCTCCTACGGCAACGATGCGACGTTCGTCACCTTGCCCCTGCACCAACGGTTCGTCCGCGTCAGAGCCAGGACCACGCCGCGCAGAAGGGGGCGCAGGCCCTACGCCTTCACCACCACCGGGAGCCTGCTCGGCGCAGCGTCGCTGCCGGCCTCCGTGCGGTGCTCGGGAAGCGCCTCGGTCGCCTTGGTTCAGCACCGGCACCGGTTCACGCTCAGCCTCGTGCCGGTCCAGCCGAACTGCACGTTTCAGGCACAGAGCGTGCTGCGCGCCCTGCCCCGGCGCCTGCGGGGAAGGCGTCGGGTCCGGATGCGCGTGCTGGTCCGCTTCCGCGGCAACGCCTATGTGGCACCGATGAGGGCGCGCCCCGAGCACGTCTTGATCGACCGGAGGTAGACCGCAGGCGAGGGGCGTCGAAGCTGCCGCGCGCAGCGTTTTGACTAGCTCTCCCTCGCCAGCCTGCCAGTCAATGTCTACGTCCTTGGCGGACCCGCCCGATCAACAAGGCGCAAGTCGAGAGCGAATCCCCTTGAGCAGCCACTGCCCAGGGGCGGTGGCAACGAGTCGAGCAAGCAGGCGATCGAAATGCGATGCGCTTGCGCTCTCTGGCTATGCGAGCGCCATCCCCACCTCCCGCGGACTGCAACCGGCTTGATGCGCCTGCCGAAATACAGCCGCGTCCTTGTACTTCACGTGACGGCCCACTCGATCGCCTGCTCGACCAAACTCCGGGATCGCTCCGAGCGCCGCGCTGCCACAACACGGAGACGCTCGGCCGTCGTCAACCCTCGCTGGATTGCCTGCCCGACGGCGAGTTCGATCTGCTCTGCCTGGGTGCCGCTCTTAAGTGAGTCGAGGATGGCGCGCTCGGGAGTCGTCACCTGCATCCCGAGGAGCGTGCGAACCTCGCTGGCCTCGGGCGGTCGCTTGATCGCGTGAAGGCGAACGCCGGGACGGGGACGCTGGCCGCGTTTGGAACGGGGCAGGGAAATGTGGACCGCGGCCGGGATGACGTCTGACAGGTCATACAGCTCAAGCGCGCTCTCATGCGAAACCACGCCCCCAGCATCGCGAAGCGGAAGCCAGGCAGCAACGACGTGCTCGTGGGGGCTGGAAGGAAAATGCCGGAGCCGGTAGAGACCCTGGCGCACGCGATCGTACCGGCCACCGGGACGGGCGTGATAGCGCAGCGTGCTGTCATCCATGCCGCAAGCGAGCGCCTGCGCCCTTGTGAAGTAGCCGGCTTGGGACTCAGCAGCCCGATAAAGACCATCGTGATCAATACGAGTTCTGTCCGACATATAAGGAGTATATTCCCTGATTAAGCGGACATATTACGTTCGCCGAGGCTCACCCCGCGCGACACGGCGATGGGGGAAGTCGAAAACCGTCGGAGTCGCGCTCACCGGCGGTGTCGCGACAGCCCTCTCGACCGGCCCCAGCCAAAATGGCCGACCCGAAGGAGGCAGGAGCTTCTTCAGGAGGCGAGCGCCTCGACCGCGTCAACCGGGCGGCCGAGGTGATAGCCCTGGGCCATGTCGACGCCGAACTCGCGCAGGAGCTTGGTGGTGGCGTCGTCCTGCACGTACTCGGCGATCGTCGTCTTGCCGAGCCCGCGGGCGATCTGGACGATCGCCTGCACGGTGAGTTGGTCGGCGTCGTTGTTAGGCATGTCGCGGATGAATGCGCCGTCGATCTTGATCAGGTCGAAGGGCACCTTCCTCAGGTAATTGAAGGGGCCGTAGCCTGCCCCGTAGTCGTCGATCGCCACCTGGCAGCCGAACTCGGTGAGCCGGTCGGCAAAGCCCGCCGCCGCCTGGTAGTCGTTGACCTTGGCCGTCTCGGTGATCTCGAAGGTGCAATGTGAGGGGTCGGCGTCCCCTTCGTCGAGCCGTCGTTCGATGAACTCGAGTACCGAGATGTCGGTGATCGAAACGCCGGAGAGGTTGACGTGGAGGGTGACCGGCAGGCCAGCCTTCTCGCGCTCGGCCACCAGCTCGAGCGCCCGGGCTACGACCCAGCGGTCGAGCTCCTGGACCATGCCCGAGCGCTCCGCGACCTCGATGAAGGAGGCCGCCGGCAGCAGCTCTCCGCTTTCGCCGGTCATCCTCAGCAGCAGCTCGTAGCGCTCGACCGCATCCGTTCCCGAAGTGAGGCTGCGGATCGGCTGCGTGTGCAGGCTGAGGCGGTCGTGGGTGAGCGCGTCGCGGATCCTCGCCGTGGTGGTCTGGGCGCGGCGGGTACGTAGCTTGGGCTCGCTGGGCTCCTGAAAGAGGGCGATCTTGTCTCGCCCCTCCACCTTGGCCCGGTACATCGCCTGGTCGGCAGCGATCAGGACCCCCTCGGGGCCGATCTCGCGCTTGCCGCCGAACATCGTCACCCCGACGCTGATCGTCGAGGAGGGGCACTCGGCCGAGGACTCGGCGACCTCGGCGCGCAGGTCCTCGCCCAGCTGCAGCGCCCCCGCGGTGTCGGTCTGGGGCATCAGCACGGCGAACTCATCGCCGGAGAGGCGGGCGACGATGTCGGTGGTGCGCACCCGCTCGCGCATGGTCGCCGCGACGCGGCGGATCAGGCAGTCGCCGGCGTGGTGGCCATGTGCGTCGTTGACCGCCTTGAGGCCGTCGATGTCGATGATCATCACTGCCCCCTGGCCGCCGTAGCGGGCGCTGAAGGAGACGTACTGGTCGAGTTCGGCGCGGAAGCGGCGGCGGTCGAGCAGGCCGGTCAGCGAATCGTGGTCGGCGAGGTAGCGCAGCTGGGCCTCAGTCCTCTCGGCTTCGGCCAGCACCGTCGCGACGATCTCGCGATCCTCTGGTTCAAGCTTGGCGAGGACGGCCTCGATCGCGGGCGCGCTCTGGGAGATGAGTCGCTCGTCAGTCACCAAAGGAACGTAGAGCTTCCTCAGCACGCGAGTCGCGCGCAATCCGGCCCTGGGGGAACTGCGCCCAAGTTTCGGCGAGCGCCGGCGACGAATAGTGAGCGCTCATATGGCCAGCGCTAGATTGGAGGCGATGGCGAACCGCTTGGCGCAGGAGACCAGCCCATACCTGCTCCAGCACCGCGACAACCCGGTGGACTGGTACCCGTGGGGTCCCGAGGCGCTGGCCCGGGCGCGCGAGGAGGACCGTCCGATTCTGCTCTCCGTCGGCTACTCCGCCTGCCACTGGTGTCACGTGATGGAGCGCGAGTCCTTCGAGGACCCCGAGACGGCCACCTACATGAACGAGCACTTCGTCAACGTCAAGGTCGACCGCGAGGAGCGCCCCGACGTCGACGCCCTCTACATGGAGGCGGTACAGGCGATGAGCGGGCGCGGCGGCTGGCCGATGACCGTCTTCTGTGACCCGGAGGGGGTGCCGTTCTTCGGCGGCACCTACTTCCCGCCCGCGGAGGGCCACGGCATGCCGAGCTTCCGGATGGTGATGGAGGCGGTGGTCGAGGCGTTTGCGAGCAAGCGCGAGGAGCTGCGGCGCCGCTCCCCCCAGACGCGCGCCCGGCTCGCCGCGATCGGGCAGCTCGAGGCCGCGGCCGAGGCCCCTGACGAGCGCCTCCTGGAAGCGGCGATCGAGGCGCTTCGCGCCGGGGCGGACCCCGAGCAGGGCGGCTTCGGGGGGGCGCCCAAGTTCCCGCCCGCCCTGGCGCTCGAGCTGCTACTCGCCTGCGGCGAGGTCGAGATAGTCGAGACCACCCTCGACGCGATGCTCGCCGGCGGCATCTATGACCAGGTCGGCGGCGGTTTCTGCCGCTATGCGGTCGACGCCGCCTGGCTCATCCCCCACTTCGAGAAGATGCTCTACGACAATGCGCTGCTCGCCCGCGCCTACCTGCACGGCTTCCAGGCGCTGGGCCACGAGCGCTACCGCCGCGTCTGCGAGGCGACGCTCGACTGGGCGCTGCGCGAGATGCGCGGGCCCGAGGGCGGCTTCTACTCGGCGCTCGACGCCGATTCTGAGGGCGAGGAGGGCCGCTTCTACGTCTGGACGCCGGCGCAGCTCCGCGAGCTGCTCGGCGCAGACGCGCCGCAGGTGATCGAGTTCTACGGCCTCAGCGAGAGCGGCAACTTCGCGGGCGCCAACGTCTTGCACCTGGCCCGCGGCGCCGTGGCGCCCGAGCCGCCCCGCTTGGGCGAGGCGCGCCGCGCCCTCTATGAGGCGCGCTCAGAGCGCGTCTGGCCGAACCTCGACGACAAGCGCCTCACCGCCTGGAACGCGCTGGCGATCGCCACCCTGGCCGAGGCCGGCGCGGCGCTCGGGCGCGAGGACTACCTCGAGGCGGCGCGGCGCTGCGCCGAGTTCGTGCTCGGCTCCCTGCGCGACCCCGAGGGGCGCCTGCTGCGCACCTTCAACCACGGCCGGGCCCATCTGGACGCCTACCTGGAGGACCACGCCTTCCTGCTCGAGGCGCTGCTGGCGCTTTACGAGGCGACCTTCGAAGGGCGCTGGTTTAAGGAGGCCGAGGCCCTCGCCGAGACCACGATCGCCAGCTTCGGCGACCCCGAGCGCGGCGGCTTTTACTCCACCTCCGATCACCACGAAGCCCTGATCGCCCGCCGCAAGGAGATCGGTGACCACCCGATCCCCTCGGGCAACTCCTCGGCCGCGATGGGCCTGCTGCGGCTGGCCGCGCTCAGCGGCGAGCGCCGCTACGAGCAGCGGGCCGAATCGGTCCTGCGCCTCTTCAGCGGCCCCGCCGCTCAGCACCCCGAGTCATTCGCCCACCTTCTCAGGGCGCTCGACTTCCACCTCTCCGCGACCCAGGAGGTGGCCCTGATCGGCGAGGACCTCACCTCCCTGGCCCGGGTCGTCCGCTCCGCATACCGGCCCCACCTGGTCCTGGCGGGTGGCCCCGAGGGCAGCCGAGCGCCGGCCCTGCTGCAGGGACGCCCGCGGGTCGAAGGCCGTCCAACGGCGTACGTCTGTGAGCACTTCAGCTGCCAGGCCCCGCTCACCGACCCGGAGCTCCTGGCCGGGCTGCTCTGAGAGCCGCCGGCGCCCGCTGGGCCGGAAGCAGGGGTATCAGGGAAGGGCAACTCGCCCGCCGGCGGGGCCCCTCCCCCCCAGGGGAGCCCGGCGGGCCCTCGCTCAGAGCCGGCCCCCTGACTCAGAGGACCGGCAGGAAGTTCTCGATCTCATAAGGAGTCACCTGCACCCGGTAGTCGTCCCACTCCTGGCGCTTGATCTCCACGAAGCGCCGGAAGGTGTGCTCGCCCAGCGTGCGCAGCACCAGCTCGGACTCCGCCGCCACCTCGATCGCCTCCCCCAGCGTCGAGGGCAGCTGCTCGATCCCCTGGTGGGCCAGCTCCTCCTGGGAGAGGTGGTAGAGGTTCTGCTCCATCGGCTCGGGCAGCTCATAGCCCTTCTCGACCCCTTCGAGGCCCGCCTGCAGCATCCCGGCGAAGCAGAGGTAGGGGTTGCAGGCGGGGTCGGGGCAGCGCAGCTCGGCCCGGGTCGCGCCCTCCTTGCCGGGGTGATAGAGCGGCACCCGGATCAGCGCCGAGCGGTTGCGGCGCGACCAGGCCAGATAGACCGGCGCCTCATAGCCCGGCACCAGCCGCTTGTAGGAGTTGACCCACTGCGCGAAGAGCGGGGAGATCTCGCGGGCGTGCTTGAGCTGGCCGGCGATGAACGACTTCGCGGTCGGCGATAGGAAGTAGGGGTCCTCGGCCTCATAGAAGGCGTTCTTGCCGTCCTTGGTCAGCGACTGGTGGACGTGCATGCCGGAGCCGTTCTCGCCGAACAGCGGCTTGGGCATGAAGGTCGCGTGCCAGCCGTATTTCATCGCGTACTCCTTGACCACGATCCGATAGGTCATGCAGTCATCGGCCATCGCCAGCGCGTTCTTGTAGCGCATGTCGACCTCGTGCTGGGAGGGCCCGACCTCATGGTGGGTGTACTCGACGTGGATGCCCATCTTCTCCAGCGCCAGCACCGTCTCACGGCGCAGGTCTGAGCCGGCGTCGAGCGTGGTCAGATCGAAGTAGCCGCCCTCGTCGAGCACCTCGGGCACCCCGCCCGGCGGCTTGGCGGAGCGGAAGTAGAAGTACTCCAGCTCGGGGCCGACGTTATAGCCGTCAAAGCCGAGCTCCTCGGCCCGCTTCAGCGCCCGGCGCAGGATCCAGCGCGGATCGCCCTCATAGGCGCCGCCGCCGGGGACCCGGATGTCGCAGAACATCCGCGCGACCGCGTTCTCCTCCTCGGGGCGCCAGGGGACCAGTGCGAAGGTCGAGGGGTCTGGCATCGCGATCATGTCGGACTCCTCGATCGGGTTAAAACCGGTAATCGAGGAGCCGTCAAAGCCCATGCCGCCGTCGAAGGCGTCCTCGAGCTCGGCGGCGTTGATCGAGAAGCTCTTCAGCTGGCCGAGCACGTCGGTGAACCAGAGTCGGACGAAGCGCACGTTGCTTTGCTTGACGATCTCGGCGACGTCAGCGGCACTGGTGGGTTGCTCTGCCATTCCGGCCTCCTTCTGGCTTTTCCGCGAGAAGGCGCAACGATAGGCGAAGTGAACCGTCGGGGTTCCCGCCAACGTATTACGGGTACAGGCAGTTGACGACGGGGCTTGCAGGTTTCGCCAAAAGCAGGTATAACTTACTCCAAGTAAGTAAGCGGCTCAAAGTAAAGTAAAGGCCACGTAAAGGCTCTGTGAAGCGGAATACGACCGCTCAGGGCCGGAGGCGAAGGACAAACGTGACAGTAAAAACAGCAGTGAGCAGATTCCAGATCCACGACGAGCTGACGGCCCCCGATGAGAGCGCTCCGCTGATCAAGAGCATCCAGGCGGCCGGCGGCGCGGTGACCAAGTTCGTCGGCGTGCTCGCCGGCGCCCCCGCGGTGCTCCGCGCCTACACCAGGATGCGCTCGGAGCTGCGGGGCGGCGTCCTGCCGCAGGCGACCCGCGAGCGGATCGCCCTGGCGGTAGCCGAGCACCGCGAGGACAGCTACAGCATCGCTCAGCACGCGAAATCGGCCCGGAGCGCCGGGCTCGGCCTCGACGAGGTATCCCGGGCCCGGAGCTTCAGCTCGGCGGACCCCAAGGAGGCGGCGCTGCTCGAGTACCTGCAGGCGGCGCTCGACGCCGACGGCCCTCCCCCGCTCTACCTCCACGAGGAGGCGCGGGAGATCGGCTGGAGCGATGAGGAGATCCTCGAGGCGGTCGGCCACCTTGCCCTCAACGAGTTCCAGAGCCTGATCGCGAGCGCCGCCGCCCTGCCTCAGGACCAAGCAACGCCCAGGGTCCTGCCCACGGCAGCCTAGGCGCGAGGGCCGCTCAGCGAAGAGGGCCGGTGAGAGTGGCGAGTGCGGGATGCTCGCCACTCATACTGGTCCGGATTGAGCGCCAGAGTGGCGGGCTCAGCCTTCCTCGACCAGCGTGGCGGTGTAGAGCAGCCGCGCCGTCGAGTAGCGACAGCCGTAGGTGGCTTGCCCGCCCACCGTGGTCTGGGGCTGTCCCTGGCGGACATCCGTGGGGTTTTTGCACTTCCCGGGCATCCGGCTGGCCCGCCAGGTGTTGCCGGCAGGTAGGCCCGGTTCGAAGGCCGGAGCCCAGGTCGGGATGGTCAGGCCGACGATGTCGCCCTTTTGCACCCGCAGCGATGCGCCGAATTTGACGGTCCGCCCCAGGTAAGGGCTGAGGACGTGGATCGAGCTCTGGCTGAGCAGGGTGTAGCGGGGCGGGTTGGTGAGGGGAACGCGTCGCAGGATCGCCAACCTCGCCTCGGGCGGGGTGCCGAAGAAGCCGTTGAAGAAAGCGCGCTGTTTGGGGGTCGGCTGGGACAAGGTCAGGGTCCAGTCGGTGATCTTGCCTTCCCTGGGGACGGTGGAGGGCAGCCTGATCTGACCGTTGCTGAGCTGAAAGCTGGTGACGCTGCCGATCGCTTCGCAGGGCAGGCCCGGGCAGGAGGGATTCGGCGAGCTCGCCGTCTGCCCGAGCACGATCGTGGCGCGCTGGGTCGTCACCGCAGCGGCGTTCGCGACCAAGGCGACAAGGGCGGCCAGGGCACCCAGCGCCAGCGCCGCCGCTGCCAACCGACCGCTCCTTCGGGTCGAATTCGCTTTGTAGGCGCCGTGGGTAGACCTCTTCATGTGCCCTTGCTCCTCTGGTCGAAAGTCGAGCTTAAGCAGGGGAGATTAGCCGCCCGGGGCCCCAGAAACCGCGGCCGGTCAGTGCCGGGCGTAGGTGAGCGCGACCGCGTAGTGGACCTGGCCCGCGCCTTCGAAGCCGAGCGCCATCCGGGCGCCGTTGGTCAGATCCCAGGCATGGCCCTTGGTATAGGGGCCGCGATCGATCACCTGGGTGATCAGGGAGTGGCCGTGGTATGCGAACTTGACCATGGTCCCGCAGGGCAGGCTGCGGTGAGCGACGCCTACCGTGTCCGGCCGCAACACCTCGCCGCAGGCAGTGTGGCGGCCGTAGAGGCCGGGGCCATACCAGGTGGCGCCGGCGGTCCGCATCGGGCTGAAGGCGATGCTCTGCCCCGCGGCGGCGGCCCCACCGAGTTCGCTGGAGGCGCCGCCCGTGGCGGCCTGGGCCGAGACGGCCGTGCTCGAGGCAGCTGCGAGCACCGCGAGGAGAGCGACGCAGCGCACGCCTCGAATCGAGTGCCAGCTCTTGGCACCCACGCGTATCCGGTTGTCTTGCCGCCCGCAGCGGCCTTTGCCTGCCTTCATTTCTCTTTCCTGGCGCTTGCGGGGTTAGCTGACGGGCTCGCGCTGAAAGAGCTGCGCTACGCGGCAGATGCCGGCGATTCGCCCCAACTTTTGGGTCCCCCGCTCTCTGCGGTATGTAGGCAGAGATTCAGCGGAAGTTGGCGGCAGGTTAGCAAAGACTAAGACAGAATTATGTGAACAGGTTGTGGGGCTGGTCGACATGCCCTCCGCATCGGCCGACCAGCCTCCTCTTGCCAGTGCTGCACGACTGCGCCCGCATAACTAGGAGAGGCCCCCTTGCGGGGGCCTCTCCCTTAGCGGGCCTATAAGCCGGATCCTGTCGTGAGCGGCCATCTGTCTCTCCAGGGCCGAAGCCCCGGGGGGTCGCCTACGGCGATCCTGCGGCCTACCTGGACCTCGCCGAGCCGGGTCGTCGGTCCTGTTTGGCCTTGCACCGGGCGGGGTTTGCCTGGCCGTCGCGTCGCCGCGACGCCGGTGCGCTCTTACCGCACCATTTCACCTTTGCCTGTACGCGACTCACGTGTGGCCGCGCCATCGGCCGTGTCTTTCTGTGGCACTTTCCCGCGGGTTTCCCCGGGTGGGCGTTACCCACCGCCCTCGCTCTTTGGTGTCCGGACTTTCCTCGAGGGGTTGTCTCTCCCCCCGCGGCCACTCAGCCCGCATGGTCATGGTAGCTCTCAAGCCGCCTGTTGCAAGCCGGTGTATCAGACCTTGCGAAAGACGCCGATCACGCGGCCGAGGACTCGGGCCTCGGTAGTGCGGATCGGCTCCATCGCCTCGTTCTCGGGCTGGAGGCGGATGTGGTCGGACTCGCGGAAGATCCGCTTCACGGTCGCCTCCTCGCCGATCAGGGCGACGACGATCTCGCCGTCGGCGGCGTCGTCGGAGGGCCGGACCACCACGTAGTCGCCTTCGAGGATGCCCGCGTCCTTCATGCTCTCGCCGCGAACCTGGAGGATGTAGTCGCCGTCCTCGCCGCCGATCACGTCGGGGATCTCGAGGTACTCCTCGATGTTCTCTTCGGCTAGGACCGGCTCACCGGCGGCGACCTGACCGACCAGCGGCAGGCCGCTGCCCGGCCGGATCGTCCTCTTGGCCTTGTCGAAGAGCAGTTCGATCGCCCGCGGCTTCGAGGGGTCGCGCCGCAGCATCCCGATCTTCTCGAGGTTCGCCAGATGGGCATGCACCGTCGAGGACGAATGCAGTCCGACCGCCTTACCGATCTCGCGTACCGTAGGCGGGTAGCCGGTCTTGGCCGCATAGCGACGAATGAAATCGAAGATCTCCTTCTGCCTCTTGGTCAGATCAAGGTCCACACTCTCTCCCTCTCACTCACCCACGCCGGGTATCGGTTGCTCGAACAAGTGTTCGCAGGCTACCGACTGGTGCGGATGCTTTCAAGGCCAATACAATCAATCGCCTTCGAGCGGCTGTGGCGGAACTGGTAGACGCGCAAGGTTGAGGGCCTTGTGGGCTTTATAAGCTCGTGGAAGTTCGAATCTTCTCAGCCGCATCACGAAAGCCCCGCTACAACCGGATTTCCTTTTGTTGAGTGGCGGAGTCGTCAAAGCTCCAAAATGGCCCGGTGCGCCAGTCTGTGCGCCAGTCAGCATGTCCCCAGCGTGTCCAGACACCTGCGCTTGAACGAGCCCCCCATTGTCGAAGGAAATGCGGGCGCTCGATGCTCAGCCTCATCGGACCCGCACACTCGCTACACCCCGGAAAAATCGGCAACGCAGCCAAGTTAAATTGACTCGACGCCGAGCCAGCGAGGCCCCCAGCGAGCCGCAGCGGGCCATCGATCTGCGAGGTTGCGGGAAAAGGCAGGGGAGGATCGTCACTAGCCAACCCGTTCAGGCGGTCGATCTGCAGATCGACAGTCATTCGCTTGGTCGCTGCCGCCTCAATCTCCCGCACGCTCGGGCTCTTCTTCCTCGGCTCAAGCGGGAACTCGCGGTCAAGGAACTCGGCGACGGGCTCAACGCCATCCGAAGAGCGGTAGTAGACGGCCTGGGTCGCCACAGGGCGACCGTATCCAGATCTCTCGACACAGCCAGCGAGGGCGAAACTGCCTGCTCTCGTGCTCGACCCAGAGCGACACCGCCCCCGCCCTGACCAGTTCGCAGCCGGGCATCCCCTAACGCACGACGACCCCGGGAGAAACCGGAGCCGTCGGAGCCGACACCAAGACCCCCGCGCCTTGAGCGTGGCTGGGATCGGAAGCTGGCAGGAACTGGGAACTTCCGACGTCGCCACCCTGACGCCGACCGACATTGATCGTGTTAAGAACCTGGAAGTAGGTGCGCCGATAGGCTCGACGCTCTATCCCAAGAACCACAGATGGGATCGTCTTCGCAGAGCTAGCGCCCTCGCCGGCCAAAGCTATGCCCAGCGGGAGCGACAGCCCGCAATTCAGCGACCGCCCGTTGGCGCGCACGGCGCCGCTCGGGGAGGCTCGTCTCTCCATGCTTTGCCCGCTGCGGATCGACCTTCGTCGCCTTCGCATCGGGACCCCACTCCAGGGCATCGAGGTCGGCGACCAGGACGTTGATCGCGCCGTCTCTGCGCTCCAGGCGTCCCTGCGCGCGGACGAGCGGCGCGGCTCTGACCAGGGCGCGACGGCGCTCATAGACCGCCGAGGGGACGATCAGGTTGACGGTGCCGAGCTCATCCTCGAGCAGCATGAACGTGATCCCCTTGGCCGTCTCGGGGCGCTGGCGAGCGACCACCATGCCGGCGACTTCAACTGTCGAGTCGTCCTCGATCCGCTTGAGGTCGGTGCTGCGAGCTACGCCCTTGCCCAACCCTTCGCGCAGAAGCGCCATCGGGTGCTCGCCGAGGTTGATCCCGGTCGAGCGGTAGTCCTCGATCACTCGCTCCCAGCGCCCTAGCGGGGAAAGCTCCGGCGCAGAGGGGGGATCGAGGGGAAGCGGGAGCTGCGTCGCGTCCCCGGCGCTCTGTGCGGTCCCGGCGACGCCGAGGCGCCAGTAGTCCTCGCGGCGATGCTCGCCGGACTCGCCTGTCATGGGTAGGCCGTCGAGGGCACCGGCCCAGACCAGCCGCTCCAACCCGTCGCGGCTGGCCCCCGAGCGGGTGGCGAGGTCGGCGACCCCGCTGTAGGGGCCGCCGCGCTCGCGCTCGACGACCAGCGCGGCCATCTCCTCCTCGCGCACGCCCTTCACGTAGCCGAGCCCGATCCGCACGATGAGGGCGCCGCGCTCGCGCCCGACCTGGCAGAGGGCCATGCTTCCGTTGACGGACGGCGGCGCCATCCGCACCCCCCGGCGCTGGGCCTCGTGGACGAGCGAGTCGGGCGGATAGAAGCCCATCGGCTGCGCGTTCAGCAGCGAGCAGAGGAACTCCGGCGGGTAGTGCTCGCGCAGCCAGGCCGACTGGTAGGCGAGCAGCGCGAAGGCGGCCGCGTGCGCCTTCGGGAAGCCGAAGCCCGAGAAGCCGAATCTGGTCGTAGACGCGCTCTGCGACGGCCTCAGAGACCCCGATCCCCGTGCAGCCCCTCGACGAAGCGCTCGTGGTGGGCGCCTCGATCGCCTCCTCGCTGCGCTTGCGGCTCATCGCCCGGCGCAGCCCCTCGGCCTCCCCGACGCTGAAAGCCGGCGAGCGCCATCGCGACGTCGAGCACCTGCTCCTGGAAGACGACCGCCCCGAGCGTCTCTGGCGAGCGGCTCGCGCAGCGATCGTGCTCGACCGGGTAGACGAAGTCGGGGTCCTCGCGCAGCGCCTTGCGCCGTTCGATGTAGGGGTGGACGGCCTTCCCTGGATCGGCCCCGGCCGCACGAGCGCGACCTGCACGGTGAGGTCGTCGAGGTCTTCGGGCCGGGTGCGCAGCAGGCATCTGCATCTGCGCCCGGCTCTCGATCTGGAAGAGCCCGACCGTGTCGGCCTCCTGGATCTCGAGTAGAAGCCTCGGGGTCGTCGAGCGGGATGCGCGAGAGGTCGATCGGCTCGCCCCTGGCCCGCGCGATCAGCTCGACGGCCTCCTCGATCGCCGAGAGCATCCCCAGCCCGAGCAGGTCGATCTTCAAGAAGCCGGCATCGGCGCAGGAGTCCTTGTCCCACTGGCAGATCTGGCGGCCGGCCATCGCCGCCGGCTGCACCGGGCACGAGGTCGATCAGCGGCCGGGTCGAGATCACCATCCCGCCGGGATGCTGGGAGATGTGGCGCGGCAGGCCGATCGCCTCGGTGCAAGCTCGCGGAAAGCGCGCGCCAGCGGGCGGCCGGCGCGCTCTGCGCCCGACGCAGCGGTCGAGCTGGCCCTCGATCTCCCCGCGTTCCGCCGTGGAGTCGATCGCACGCGCGAGCCGCTCGAGCTCGCCGGCGGGCAGACCGAGCGCCTTGCCGAGGTCGCGGATCGCGCCGCGGCTGCGGTAGGTGGCGAAGGCTCGCGACCAGCGCCGCGTGCTCGCGGCCGTAGCGCTCGTGGACGCTCGACGATCAGCTTCTCGCGGATGTCGCGCGGGAAGTCGAGGTCGATGTCGGGGACGGCAGTCAGCTCGTCGTTGAGGAAGCGCCCAGCAGACAGGTTCGGCCGTCACCGGGTCGACGTGGGAGAGCCCGGTCAGGTAGCAGACGAGCGAGCCGACGCTCGAGCCCCTGCCCCGCCCCGGCGGCAGCAGGTTCGGGCAGAGCCGCGACCGCGCACCTCGAGCGCGACCTCGCGCGCCAGCTCGAGCACCTCCCAGTGCAGCAGGAAGAAGCCGGAGAGCCTGAGCCGCGGATCAGCGCCAGCTCCTTCTCGAGCCGCGCTCGGCCTCGACGCCGCTGGGGCGATCCCGCGTAGCGCTCGGCGAGCAGCGCTCGCAGATGCCTCGGCCAGCTGCCGATCGGCGTCCCGCATCATCGGAGCCGGGGTAGCGGTAGCCGAGCTCGGCGTGAGGTCGAAGCGAAGCCGATCGGCGAGCCGGGCCGACTCTGCCACGGCCTCGGGGTGCTCGGCGAAGCGAAGCGCCATGCCCTGCGGGGAGGCAAGCGCCGCGCTTGAGTTGCCGCGCCGCAGCGGCTCGGACTCCTCCAGGCCGACGCCATTGCGAACGGCGACGAGAGCATCCTGTAGGCGTGAGCGCGAGCGGCGGTGAGCGTGGACATTCCCGGTCGCGACGCAGGGCACACCCAAGTGCTCGGCGAGGCTCGTGAGCCAGCGGTTGCGGGCGCGATCGTGGCGCTCGTAGGGTCGCTGCAACTCGACCCGCAGGCACTCCGCGCCGAAGGCGTCCAATAGCTCCAATCCGAATGCCGGGGCCTTGGAGCGCTCACCGCGCTCCCAGCGGCCGGCGAGGACGCCCTCGCGCGCGCAGCCCGTCAGGCAGACCAGGCCCTCGGCGCGCTCCTTGACCACAGCCAGGCTCACCCACGGCTGAGTCGCGTTGCGGGGGGTGTTCTCGCGGGTATGGGCGTGGGCCTCGGTGAGCAGGCGGCAGAGGTTTCGGTAGCCGACCGGCGTCTCGACCAGGAGCGTTAGGTGGGCGAACTCGGAGATCCCCGGCAGCGCCACCGTCAGCTCCGCGCCGGTGATCGCCCGCATGTCCAGCTCGTCGCAGGCGTGGGCGAACTCCATCGACCCCCAGAGGCCGTCGTGGTCGGTCAGCGCCATCGCGGGGTAGCCGAGCAATGCCGCCGCGCTGGCAAGCTCGGTCGGCGTCGAGGCGCCGTCGAGGAAGGAGAACGCAGAGTGAGCGTGGAGCTCGACGTAAGGGGGGTTCATCGAACGTATGTTCGTACTACCCGGGTCCCCGGTTGTCAAGCGACGGTGCGATCGATGTGGCGCTTAAGCGAAGTGACCAGAGACGCTCGGCGCTCCGCGCTAGGCTCTGCGAATGTCGGATCCAAAGCTGCCACTGAGCGGGGGATGCATGTGCGGCGGCGTTCGATTCGAGGTGTCCGAGCCCCTGCTCGGCGCCCTTTACTGCCACTGCAAGCGCTGTCAGCGCCGTACCGGGACAGGCGTGTCGGTCACGGCGCTGACCAACCCCGGCTCCTATCGCACCACCTCCGGCGAGGAGTTGGTCCGCGCCTGGGATCCGGGCGATGGCGGTTACGTAAAGACCTTCTGCTCAGAATGCGGCAGCCAGCTGTTCACCTACCATCCGGAGAACCCCGAGTTGCTCGCGATCCGCATGGGCGCCCTTGATGAGGACCCGGGCATCCGACCGGCCGCCCACCAGTTCACGGACTACGCGGCGCCGTGGGCGCCGGTTGCCAACGACGGCTTGCCGACTTTCCCGGAGCGGATCCATCCAGGTGCTTCGCCGCCGGATTCCTGAGCCGTCGACCGATGCCTTAACGCTCTCACGGGCGGCCTCGACCCAAACGAGGACGCGAGCTGTCCGATGAGCGCCTTGCGAAGGGCACGTGGATGCCCTCACTTCAGGCTCGCTGACGACACCAGCGCCCAGTTGTGAGGTCGCAGAAAACGATCAGGTTGAGGCCGTCGGCGAGAACCAACTCGAAGTAGTGGCGATGCATGGGATGCTCGGTCCACCAGCCATCCTCGATGACCCACTCCTCGCGGATCGCCTCGACCGCCGCTCCGTCAAGCGCGCACGGCGCCCCCCTCTGGTCGATCGAGACCGCCGCGTCCTGCGGTGAATAGACGCGCCGTGCCTGGCTCATGGCTCCGGGTAGGGCGTGAGCAGGACACGCCGCTCGGGAACGCGAGAGCGCGAGTCGATCTCGATGATCTTGAGCAGGGCCTCGGGGCCGGCGGCGGCTCGGACCTCTTGCACCGCCGCCCTGAGTCGCCCCTCTCGCGGCTCCCGGCCGCCTAGCTCGAGTTCGAGCTGATCGCTCGCGGGTGCCCCCAAGGCGAGCGCCCGCAATTGCAACGCGCTCGCCGGCCCCGGCAGGCTCACTAGGCGCGGAATCAACAGCGAGCCAATCGCCCGCGCCGAGGCGGTCGGGCGGCCGAGCCCCTGCTCGACGCTCCAGCTTCCGCCGCTGTCGAGTGAGGCAGAGAGGCGCAGCGCCAGCACGGTCCTGCCAAGCCGGGAGGGCGCAGCGAGGAAACGGTCGACAAGGAGCTCGATCGCGCGGTCAAGCTGGGAGCCCGCGGTCCCTTCGGGCAACTCGATTTCCTCAACGAGGTCGGTAGGCGGAGTGCGCGGACGTAGGGGCTCATCTTCGCCCCGGGCGAGGCGAAGCGATCGCCTTCCGAGCGATCCGAAGCGGTCAGCGACCTGATCGGCAGAGAGCGCCGCGAGCTTGCCGAGAGTGCCGAGACCCAGCCGCTTGAGGGTTGCAACCAGCCGGGCGGCCTCGGGGCCAGTCGTGCCGAGTCGATCGGTCAGCGATGCGACCGAGATCGGGGCGAGGAACTTACGAAGCGCGCCGTTCGGGACGATCGTCTCACCACCGGCCCCACGCGGCAGCCGCGACCCCTGACGAGTCGCGACGAAGGCGGCGAAGCGGTTGGGGGCGACCGCGATTTGCACCTGCGTTCGCACCGCCTCCCGGGCCGCCGCGAGGACACCCGTCACGTCGCCGCCGTGTATCCCGCAGAGGCCATCGACGGCGAAGAACGCCTCGCCGGGGCGCTCTGACTCCACCGCGGCGCCGATCCCCTCCAGACGCTTCAACAGTGCCTCCCACACCTCGGCGCAGCGGGCAGGATCGGGTGGGACCAGCCGCAAGGAGGGAGAGCGCGCGAGGGCCTCTCCAAGCGGCATGCCGGCGCGCACCCCCTCGCCTTCGGCCTCTTGGGAGACCTCCCCCACTGCTTGGCGCTCGCCAGCTAATGGGGCGAGTGCGGCAGGGCCGTCGCGCCGATTGCCGCTGGCGATTCGGAGCGAAAAACGGGGGATGAGGACGCAGGCAACCATCGAACACCTGTTCGTATCAAAGCAGAGGGGTCAAGCGAACTCTTGGCTATCCATCTAAGCGGAGTAGATCGCGGTCGGCACGTGAAATCTCAGGCCCCTTCACGCGTCCCTCTCGGGGTCGCTGACGCGAAGCGCGCCTGTCAAGGCCGGTCGAAAAGTGGACCACCCCCGTCCCTTCGAGCGCTAGGAGTCAGAGGCCCCGCCTGCGTAGCGGAGCCCGTAGGGCGGAGCGGAGCAGGCGGGGGGCGCGCTCAGTCGCGGGGCGGCGGGGAGCCCAGGTCCTTATTCCCCAGGGCGAACCACTCGTCCGCTCGCCTGTCCGTCAGTCCCATCAAGCTGGCCCAAGTCCGGTCAAATGGATGGCCAACAGCGAACTTCGCCCTAGCGCCCGTCAGACTGCTTGACATAGAGGCGAGCGTTGGCTCAACGGTGGCAGTGCCGCAACGGTGATTGCCGCGCTATTTGCCGAAATCCCGCATGCGGGGGCGAGCATCGGGTACGGTCGAGAAGGTGATCTTCGACTTCCGCTACAAAGACGCCCAGGGTAAGTGGAAGGCACTTGGGCATCGCAAGGGCGCCACCCGGGATGCCGCCTTCGCCTCCTTGGAGGAGAGAGCAGGTCGCAGCTGCGCAACCGAGTACATGTCTCGGCCGCGGGACGGCCGGACCCGGAAATGGGATCTGTTCAGACACCCAGCGCCACCGACGCTCAGCGGGTCGCAGCCAGCGAACGGGAATCATGACACCGGAAACGACCTGTAGACGGCCTGTCCTGACTCATCGAGGAGGTCGAATCGTGGTGGCCGAGTGGGCCGACGCTCACCTTCCGGCGGGATGAATCCGAACCCGGTCCGCCTCGGCGCTCTCCAGCTCCACCCCGGCGAGAGCAGGTTGGGCGGTCTTCCCGGCGCCGGCGCGAGCGTCGGCATCTTGGCGAACCTCGAAACGACGGGTCGCTGGCCAATGGCGAAAGAAGGAGTCCGCGTCCTGCGGGCTGAGTGGGCGGGTGAAGAGGAACCCCTGGCCGTTGTCGCACTCCTCTGACTTAATCAGCGAGAGGTCCTGCGGCCGCTCGATGCCCTCCGCGGTCGTCTCAATCGAGAGGGCTTTGCCGAGCTGAACGAGGGTGCGCAGGAGGATCTCTCCCTCGCGTCCATCGGCAAGCTGGGAGACGAACGCGCGGTCGATCTTCAGCACATCGACAGGGAACCGTCGCAGGTGGGCGAGCGAGGAGTAGCCGGTGCCGAAGTCATCGACAGCAATGCGGACGCCGAGGACCTTGAGGGAAGCGAGCCTGCGGGCGGTCTCCTCTGCGTTGCTCATCAGGGCGGTCTCGGTGATCTCAAGGGTCAGCGCTTCGGGGTCGAGCCCACTCGTGCCCAGCGCCTCGGCGACATGGTCGAGGAACTCGTCGGTGTCGAGCTGGAGCGCCGAGACGTTGACCGCCAGGCTGAGTGGGTGGCCTTCCTGGCGCCATTTGGCGCCCTGGGCACAGGCCTCCGTGAGTACCCAGGCGCCCACCTCGATGATCATCCCGGTCTCCTCCAACAACGGGATGAACTCCTCGGGCTGGACGACCCCGCGCCCCGGCCGACGCCAGCGGATCAGGGCCTCGACCCCCGTGGGTGACATGCTTTCGAGGTCCAAGGTCGGCTGGTAGACGAGGAAGAACTCCTCACCCTTGAGCGCGCCCTGGAGGTCCATCTCAACCTCGAGGCGAGACTGGACTTCATCCTGCATGCCGGACTCGAACACGAGGTAGCGATTCTTGCCGCCCCACTTGGCCCGGTACATGGCGATGTCGGCGTTGCGCAGCAGCTCCTCGGCAGAGGATCGCCCGTCGGTGGCTATGCCGATGCTCGCCTTCACGAACACACGCGTGTCTTCAGCCGCGCTGAGCGTGAACGGCTCCTTGAACGCTTCGAGCAGGCGCTCGGCAATCAGCTCGGGCCCGGCGGCGAGCGAGAGCCCGTCGGCGATCACCACGAACTCGTCCCCGCCGAGCCGGCCAAGCGCATCGGTCTCGCGGATCACGCCCGTGAGTCGGGCGGCGACGGAGCAGAGCAGCTCGTCCCCGACGTTGTGGCCGAGCGAGTCGTTGATCGCCTTGAAACTGTCGAGATCCACGAAGAGCGCCGCCACCGGCTCCTGATTGATCCGGGCGCGGGTCAGCGTCTGTTCGATGCGGTCGAGGATCAAGGTCCGGTTTGGCAGCCCGGTGAGGGCATCGTGGGTTGCCAGGAAGACCAGTTCCTTCTGGCGGCTGGTCAATTCCTCATGCGCGAGCTGACGCTCGTCCTCAAATGACTCGCACATCCGCACGAGGGTGACGTCGAGGCTGCGCTGCAGCATCTGCAGTGCTTGGTCAAGCAGCTCGGCGCCGAGGCCGAGCTCGCTCGCGCTGGCGCTCAGCACCTCCGCCGCGGAGTCGCGCCATCGCAGACAGCGCTTGGTGACCTCGTTCAGCGGTGCCTCACGCTGGGAGGCGAGCTGGGCGAAGATCCGCCAGGACTCCTGGCCAACCTCGCGCGCGACGGCCTCTCCCTCGCCTGCCATCCATCGCGCCACGGCGACCGTGGAGACCGCTCCTACCTCCTCAAAGCTCTCTTCGACGACCTGGTCGAGCGCTCGCCCGGAGGCCGCCGAGCGGCTCATCATCTTCTCGACCACGACGGCGGTGCGCGCGTTCAGCTCCCTCCCGAGGCGAGACAGCTCGTCGTTGAGTGATTCATCCTCGGTGAGCTCGGCCTTGGCAGAAGTGCCTTGCTCGAGGGTCATTCTCCGCTTATCGGTCGCTGCTCCGCGATTCTTGACCGACTAAATGCAGAGCCGCTTCTGTGCAGATGGCCATGGCTCCGACGGCCTGGGGGCCGCGGCGCCCACGGCCGAAATGCCGGGCCCGGGTCGCGGAGCGGCAGTCGCCACGCAGCAGCGCAGCGCGGTTCACATATCGTGATTGCGGTCCGGGGCTCAGACGCTGTCCAGGTGGCCGCTGCCCAGAGGCAACCACGGAGTAGTGTGTGGCGATCTGCTTTTGGCCGCCCAGTGGCCTCGACGCCGTTGGCGGCGGGCCTTCGGCACGAAGGCCTGGTGATCGGTCGTGGTCTTATCAGCGGCGCTGGAGGAGAGAGGACTTATGTATGACTACGTGATCGTGGGAGCCGGCTCGGCGGGCTGTGTGTTGGCCGCTCGGCTGACCGAGGACCCCGACGTCAGCGTGCTGCTGATCGAGGCGGGCCCGCCCGACACGATCGAGAACGTCCACGTGCCGGCCGCCCTCCCCCAGCTGCTCCACTCGCCGCTTGACTGGGACTACTCGAGTGGGCCAGAGCCGTTCGCCGATCACCGGCGCGTGCACTTGCCGCGCGGCAAGACCCTCGGAGGATCGTCTTCGATCAACTGGATGGTCTACATCCGCGGGAATCGCGCCGACTATGACGAGTGGCGCGATGCGGGCTGCGAGGGGTGGGGCTATGACGAACTGCTGCCCTACTTCAAGCGTGCCGAGGACAACGAGCGCGGTGCCTCGGAGTACCACGGTGCAGGTGGGCCGCTGAGCGTTTCAGAGGGACGCTCCCGTAACCCCACGGTGGAGGCCTTCCTGGAGGCGTGCGACCAGGACGGGCAGCGGCGCAACGAGGACTTCAACGGCGCCGAGCAGGACGGCTTCGGTCGCTACCAGGTCACCCAACGCGACGGACGACGCTGCTCGACCGCGGTGGGCTACCTGCACCCGGCGATGTCCCGCCCCAACTTGACCGTGGAGACGTTCATGCAGGTTCACCGGGTGCTGTTCGAGGACGGTCGGGCCGTGGGAGTGCAGGCCGCCCGGTTGGGCGAGCTAAACGACCTGCACGATCTGCGCGCCGAGCGCGAGGTGATCCTTTGCGGCGGCGCCTATAACTCTCCGCAGCTGCTGATGCTCTCCGGCATCGGCCCCGCAGAGCTGTTGACGATGATGCAGATCCCGGTGGTGGCCGACCTCCCCGCGGTCGGTCAGAACCTTCAAGACCATGCGGGGAGCGGCTTGGTGTGGACCCACGATGAGCCAGTTTCGCTCCTCAGCGCGATGAGCGAGGAGAACATGGCGATGTTCTCCAGCGAGGGCCGCGGACCACTGACCTCCAATGCGGTCGAGGCCGGCGGGTTCCTCCGCAGCGGCGCCGAGCTGCCCGCGCCGGATCTGCAGTTCCACGCCGTGCCGGCCGTGCTTCTCGAGGAACCCATCTTTGAACACGGCTTCACCCTGGCCGTCTGTCCGCTGAAGCCAGCCAGTCGCGGAGCGCTCACCCTGCGCTCACCCGATCCGACCGTCAAGCCCTACATCCTCCATAACTACTACGCCGAGGACTCCGACATGCAGACGATGTTGGAGGGCCTGCGCATAGTCACCGAGATCGGTGCTCAGCCGGCGCTCGCCCCATACACCCGCAGGCTCTACGACGAGCCGGCCTCAGGGGCCGAGGCCGATCTGCGCACCTACATCCGCCGACAGACCTACACGTTCTTTCACCCGGTCGGCACCTGCCGCATGGGCTCAGACGCCGACGCCGTCCTCGATCCGGAGTTGCGCGTGCGCGGCGTCGCGGGCCTGCGTGTCATCGACGCCTCGGCGATGCCGAGCGTCCCGCGCGGCAACACCAACGCTCCGACGATCGCGATCGCCGAGCGCGCCGCCGACCTGATTCGCGATGGTGGCGCTGCGGCCGCCACCGAGTCCGCCGCGGACGTTTCCCAGGCGGCCCAGCTGTAGTCGCCGCTGGGCGCGGGTGCCTTCCACGTGGTCCGGGCGGCGAGCCGTCGTGCTCAGAGGTCGCTTGACACGGCCGCTCGGCCGATCCCGAGTCTCATCGTCGGGGCCGCTGAGCGGAGCGTTCCCGGCCCACTCAGCCGCCGGCAGGTCAGCGCCCCGCGACACTCTGTGATCTCGCGTCTGATGCCGCCGGCAGGTCAGCGCCTGCGCGGCGCTTGCAAACACCACCATCAGCCCGTCGCCCAGGTTCTTGACCTCGCGGCCCCCCGCCTGCTCCAGCGACCCCCGCAGCAGCTCGAAGTGCTCCCCGCGTACGTCCTCCACCGCCCCCGGACCAAGCCGATCGGCCATCGCGGTCGAACCAACCAGATCGGTGATCAGGACCGAAACCGTTTCCGTAGCCTGCGCGCTCACCGGTCGATCACTTTCGGCGCAGGACGCTGGCGCAACGAACCCCGGAAACGACCGGCCCTATGCCCGCGCTCAGCGCCTAGACTGGACGATGCAGCATCCGCAACTGGCAAACGACAAATAGGAGGCAGTCGTGAGAAAGCTACCGGCGGTGCTCGTCCTTCCCGTTGCCGCGCTCATCGTCGCGGGCTGTGGGAGCAGCAGCAGCACAACCAGCAACACAACCAGCAGCACGACGGCCACCTCTACGTCCGCCAAATCGGCGAGCTCAACGCCGGGCCCGAAGGTTTCGGCGAAGTCGGTCGCGAGCCTGGGGTCAGTGCTGGTAAACGAAGAAGGCAAGACGCTCTACGTCTTCGCACCCGACAAGGAAAGCAAGGTCACCTGCCAGGGAGAATGCGCCGGCATCTGGCCGCCGCTGAAACTGGAAAGCGGCCAGAAAGCAACTGCCTCGGGTGCGGTGCAGTCAAAGCTGCTGGGCAAGGACTCCGATCCTGAAGGCGGCGAAGTCGTCACCTACGCCGGCTGGCCCCTCTACACCTACACCGCCGACACCTCGGCGGGGACCGCGACGGGACAGGGCGTGAACCTCAACGGCGGCTACTGGTACGTGATCTCGCCGTCGGGCAAGGTGATCAAGTAGGCCGCGGCTGGTGGCGGCTGGCCGAGCTGCGGCCGGCCGGCCGCCCCGGCCCCGTCTTGGTCGAGTTGCCGATCTCAAGCGGCCTCGTGCGACCGGGGGCCGCGCTGCGGCTCCCCCGATCGACCGCACGGATTACACAGCCTGACTGCTGATTTGCCGGCGGGCCCGGGCTCGGCTCAGCTACTCAATTGCGGCAGCCCTCAGGTCGCGCGAGGACCGCTCAGAACGATGCGGCTCAGGCGGCGAGATCGTCCTCGATGGCGAGTTCGCCGCGCAGCCACGCCACTTCCGCCGCCGGCTCGCCGCGGCGCCGGGCGCGATCGGCGTGATTCTCGATGCCGCGCACGAGCCTGATGACCTCCTCACGGCGCGCGCCTTCGGCCGCTTCGCGGGGCGTTTGGCCGCCGAGCTGCGGATTCGGCTCATCGAGCCATGCGCCCATGTGATCGGTCATCGCGCCCTCAAGGAGACGCTGCGCCTCGGCCGGCTCGGGATAGGTGGGGGCCGGATCGGCGGAAGGCGGCTCTGGCTCATATTCCTCCAGGCGTTGCTCGATCGGGACGAGGTCGCGCCCGGTCAGCTCGACGTTGTCCCCGAAATCGATGCCGACGATCTCGATCGCCCGCTCGAGCCGCTCCTCTGACATCGCCTCGACTCGCAACTGCGCCCCCTCGAGTCGAAGCGAGGCAACCGGGACGTTCTCGCGATCGCCGACGAAGCCCGACTCGAAGACGAGCGCGCCCTCAGGCAGCGCGGGTCGGTTCTGCACCAACGCGGCGCGAGGGACCGTGATCTCGATCTCAAGCGGCTCACCGACGGCAAGGCCACCCAAGACTCGCAGCCTTTCGCGAGCCAGGGTCGCGTCTCGGACGCGCCAGGTCGCCTGACCCTGAGCAACCGGGTCTCCCTCCAGCGTGAAGAAGCTCCGCTCGACACTGCACCTCCGCGGCTGGAAGCGCATCAGCTCCACTGCGTTACTGCGAAACGCAGTGGAGATGTCAGCCGGGTCAGCCTTCCCGCCGCCCAGCCCCCCGAGACGTCGAAGCTCGGCGAGCAACTCGGGCTCATCGTCGGGCTCGAAGAACCGCGTCGGGCCCCAGAGGCTCGCTGGATCGCTTTCCATCAGGCGCCCGAGCAAGATGTCCCAGCGAACGGCGTCGCGGGAGACGTTCGTGCTTCGCACCCGAGCACGTAGGTCGCCGAGGATGTCCTCGAGCACGATCCAGCTGCCGGGCTCGACCGCCACTACGCGATAGAAGCCAAGCCTCGCGGTGGCGATCCGGGCTGCCGCCGCGCGCTCCTCGGCGGAGAGGTCGGCCCGCGCCGCATAGCGCTCTGAGGGGGTGCCACCGCCCGGCAGCTCGCGGTCGCTGTGAAACCAGGCTGAGAAGATCTGCAAATCGTCGTCATGCATGGTGCGATCGGGCCCGACGAATTCCTCGAGCGCCGCCTTGACCTGCTCGCCGAACGCCTTCGCCGACCAAGCCTGGATGCGCCGGCCGACCGCGTCATCTAGCCGCGCCTCACGAGCGGCGCGCTTCTCCTCGGCCAAGCAGCACTGCTTGTACTTGCGACCGCTGCCGCACGGACAGGCGCTGTTTCTGGCAACCGCCATGCGCATCCCAAAGTAGCGGCGGCGGCGGATGGCGGTGAGCCGCGAGTTATGCGCGCGAGGGAGCGCTGGTGAAGCCGAGCGCAGGGGGCTTAACTCCCGAGCGCGTGGTCTAAGTAGGGGCCGAGCAGCTTGCCGGCGGCCGCGGCGGTCTGCTCCGGGGGCCCGCCGGGGGCCGTGATGTAGCTGATCGCCAGCCGGACCAAGGACTCGGCCAAGAGCAGGGCGTCCGGCTCAGAGGCTCGGGGCCAGCCTTCCTGGATCACCGCGGTCAAGCGGGCGGTGGCCCACTGGACCACGGGCATGCCCTGGGTGGTGACGAAGGGCAGCATGCCGCCGGTACCGTCATCGCTGAGCAGGATGCGGATCAGCGGATCTTCGCCGGCGGTGCGGAGAAAGAGCTCAAGCGCGGCGCCGACCGCGGCGCGAGGGTCATCGAGGTGCTCGTGAACAGCCGCCTCGACCGCATCGAGGAAGCGCTCGCCCTCGTGGATGACGAAGGCCTGACCGAACTCGGCGCGGCTGCCGAACTCCTTGTAGAGGGTCTGGCGGCTGACGCCCGCCGCCCTCGCGATCTCGGCCATCGTGATCTCGGCCCAGGCGCGCTGCTCTAGCTGGTCGCGCGCGGCGCCGAACAAGGTCTCGCGCAGAAGCCGGCGGGCGGCTTGCGGGTAGGGAGTGCGGGAGCTCGGCATCGCCCCCATCGTCGCAGTGGGCACAGTCACTGCTCGGGCTCGAAGTCGATCTTGTCGCGTACCCCGCAGTCCGGACAGGCCCACTCGTCGGGTACCTCGCTCCACGGCGTGCCAGGCGGGAAGCCCTCGCGCGGGTTCCCGGCCTCCTCCTCATAGACGTACCCGCAGACCGGACAGCGCCAGGCGCTCATGATCTCGCCCCGTAACGAGCGAGAAGCCGGCGACGGGACCGTGGCTGGAGGTTGGTCCTGGTCAGGTCGCCCTGATAGTGCTCGAGGAGCAGGGGGTCCATGACCCGTCGCCACAGCGGCGGGAACCAGGCGAGGACGATCATCCCGGCGTAGCCGGTGGGCAGCTGCGGTGCCTCGTCGACGTGGCGCAGCGCCTGGTAGCGCCGGGTCGGGTTGGCATGGTGGTCGCTGTGGCGCTGCAGGTGGTAGAGGAGCACGTTGGAGGCGACGTTGTTGCTGTTCCAGCTGTGCTCGGGAAGGGTGCGCTGAAAGCGGCCGTCCTCGCGCTTTTGGCGCAGCAACCCGTAGTGCTCGAGATAGTTGACGGCCTCCAGCAAAGAGAGGCCGATCACCGCCTGGAGCAGCAGATAAGGGAGGACGACGAGGCCGAAGACCGCGGTGAGGGTGGCGAAGAGGGCGACGGTCATCGCCCAGGCGCCGAGGATGTCGTTGCGCAGGGTCCAGTGCGAGTGGCCGATGCGGTCAAGACGGGCGCACTCAAGCCCCCAGCTCGAGCGCAGGCTGCCGATCACGGTCCGCGGCAAAAACGCCCAAAAGCTCTCCCCCAATCGCGAGCTGGCCGGATCCTCGGGTGTGGCGACGCGGACGTGATGACCGCGGTTGTGCTCGATGAAGAAGTGGCCGTAGCCGCTCTGCGCGAGGGCGACCCGGCTCAGCCAGCGCTCGAGGCTGGCCCGCTTGTGGCCGAGCTCGTGGGCCGTGTTGATCGCGATCCCGCCGACGACCCCCATGGTCAGCGCCAGGCCGACGCTGTCGAGCGTAGAGAGAGTGCCGCTTGACCAGAGCCAGCAGGCGAACAGGAGGCCGGCGTACTGAACAGGGATGAAGACGTAGGTGCACCAGCGGTAATAGCGGTCCTGTTCGAGCCACTTGATGACGCTGTCGGGGGGGTTGCGGGCATCCATCCCCACCGCGATGTCAAGCAGCGGGAAGAAGACGAAGACGAGCAGCGGGCCAAAGAACCACAAAAAGCCCCAGCCGGTCAGTTGCACAAAGGCCCAGGCGAGGAAGGGGGCGAGAGGCACGATCAGCCCCAGCAGCCAGGCATAGCGCTTGGGGTCGCGCCAGGTGGCCGGGTTGAGTTCGAGGCCCTCCTGGTGGAAGTGATCGTGCGTATGGCCGTGAGTGGCAGCCTCCATCTCAGCATCTCCTTGTCAAACTGGCCAGCAGAGTCTTCTTCATTGACAAGATATCATTCTTTGTCAAGTATCGTAACAGTCCCTTACTCGCTGTAATAGCGGCTCCCACCCATTACCGGCCTCCCCTGACACGTAGTCTGGCCAGGGCCGTGCCGCAGGAAAGACTCGATCCCATGGGCGATGTCCTCGGTCTCAAACGCCGCGCTGTTTGCGACCCAACAAGCTGTGTGAGGTGGTCCCCTACGCGACCGCGATGCTGGCCGGAATCGCCGCCGTCTTCACCGGCCTGAACGGCCGCCGAGGGGTACACTCCGAGCCGTGTACACGATCTTCGGCGTCTTGCAGGTGATCATCTCCGTCGTCCTCATCTTCTTGGTGCTCCTGCACTCGGGCAAAGACACGGGACTCTCGGGCGCCTTCGGCATCGGCGGCGGGGGCAGCTCCTTCGGCGGCGGCTCGATGGTCGAGCGCAATCTGGATCGCGCGACGATCTTCTTCGCGATCCTCTTCGTCCTCAATACCTTCCTGATACTGAAGATCAGCTAAGCGACCGGCTCGCGGTCACGACGGTGGCCGTTGCCGTTGCCGTTGCCGTTCGCCTCGATCCGGTCGAGGATCTCCACCGCCTCCACGCGAAGCTCGGCGTCGAGCAGTGCGTAGTCCTCATCGGAGAGCTTGCCGGCGGCGTGGTCGAGCTCGGCGTCGCGGATCTCCCGGTACTTGGCCTCCTTGATCGCATCGCCCTCGGTGACGGGGGCGAAGCCGCGACGCCGGCCACGGGACGGCCAGAGCGCGATCGCCGCGCCGGCCAGGGCGATCAGGGCGCCGATCCACATCCAGGTGACCAGCGGGTTAACGATCATCTTGAAGGTGGCGGCGGTGCGAGTGGAGAGGTAGCTCTTGGCGATCCGGTCCGCGGTCGCCAACTGCAGGCTGTTGATCTCGGCGAGCGCCGTCGGGCGTAGGCTCGGGTTGGCGGCGGCGGCACGCATCATCGCCGCGACCACTTTGCATTGCGGCGGGGTTCCCGGCGCGCCGCCGACGCAGGCGCTGAAGCCCCGGTCAGCGGCCCGCACCTGGCGCTGGATGACGCTGATGTTCGGTTGTATCGCGGTCCAGAAGTCGTGGCCGAGACCGGCCCTCAGCCCCACCTCGCTGGTTGTTTCGCCTTCGAAGAAGTCGCTGATCGTCGAGGCTTCCGCACCGGTTGGGCGAAAGTAGCTGTGGGTGGGGTGCAGCGTGAATCTTTCCGAGCCTTGCTGGATGCTCAGCAGGGCTCCAAAGGTAGTGGCCTGGCTGTTGGTGCCCACGGTCGGGCGCTCGTAGGTCACCTTGCGGCCGTCTATGACGGTGCTTTGGCCTGGCCTCAACTTCACTTCGCGGTTGGTCTGGAAGCTAGAGGAGGCAGCGATCCCGATCAGCACCACCGCGATGCCGATGTGGACGACGTAGCCGCCGTAGCGACGCCGGTTGCGGGAGGTCACGCCGAGCAGCGCGGCAGGGAACGAGCCGCCCGAGATTGAGCGGCGCGCCGCTGCGCCCTGCCAGAACTCCTGAATCAGGCCCGCCAGGGCGAAGGCAGCGAAGACGAAGAGGGCGAACGCCCAGGGCTTGTGGGTGGTGTCGGTCGCCAAGACGAGGACGACCGCGACTACCGCGGCGAAGATCGCCGGTTTGCGGAAGACTCGCTTCGCAGAGGCCCAACTGACCCGGCGCCAGGCGAGCAGCGGCCCGATTCCGGTGAACAGCACCAGCAGGATCGCCAGCGGCGTCGTGTAGCGGTCGAACCAAGGTGCCGCGAGGGAGGCCTTGTTGCCGGTGAAGAACTCAGAGATCAGCGGGAAGAAGGTGCCCCAGAAGATCACCGCGGTCAGCGCCACCAGCAACAGGTTGTTGACCAGGAAGACCGACTCGCGCGAGATCAGCGAGTCGATCCGCTTTTCGGATCGCAGGTCCTCCAGCCGCGAGATGATCAGGGCGGCCGAGCCGATCATCACCACCGCGATCAGCGCCAGGAGGTAGGGACCGACCGTACTGTTGCCGAAGGCGTGGATCGACTCGAGCACGCCGGAGCGGACCAAGAACGTGCCCAGCAGCGCCATCGAGAAGGTGCCGACGATCAGGCAGGCGTTCCAGACTTTCAGCATCCCGCGCTTCTCCTGGACCATGATCGAGTGCAGGAAGGCGGTGCACAGCAGAAAGGGCATCAACGCCGCGTTCTCGACCGGATCCCAGGCCCAGTAGCCGCCCCAGCCGAGCTCGGTGTAGGACCAGCGGGCGCCGAGCACAAGGCCGAAGCCGAGGAAAGCCCAGGCGATCAGGGCGAAGCGCCGCGTGGCGCGGATCCACTCGGCGTCGAGCCTGCGGGTGATCAGGGCGCCGATCGCGAAGGCGAAGGGGATCGTTAAGGCGACGTAGCCCGCGTAAAGCATCGGCGGGTGGATCATCATGCTCGGGTGCTGCAGCAGCGGGTTGAGCCCAACCCCGTCGGCCGGTGGGTGGCTGATCGTCGCGAAGGGGTTGACGTCGGGCGCGAACAGCATTAGGCCGGTGAAGAAAGCGGCGATCCCGGCCAGCACCGCAGTCGCGTAGGGGACAACCTCACGCAGCTTGTTGCGGGTCGCAAACAGCGCGACGCTGGAGGCGATCGAGAGCACCCAAGCCCAGAGCAGCAGCGAGCCTTCCTGGCTCGACCACATCGCCACCAGCTTGTAGAAGGTCGGAGTCTCGATCGAGGAGTGCTGCTGGACGATGTTGAAGGAGAAGTCGTTGGTCGCGAAGGCGATCTCGATGATCACGATGCAGACCGTGAGCAGCGCAAAGAAGACGTAGACGGCGCGGCGCGAGGCGTCGATCCAGCGACGGTCGCCGTGGCGACCGATCAGCGCCGCGACCGCGGCGGAGACAGCGGCGAGGAATGCCAACCCCAGGGCAGCATTGCCGAGGCTAGCCGTCATTCTTTTTGATCAGCTTCCTGGGCGGTGAACTTCGACGGGCACTTGGTGATCAGGGTGTTCGGCTGCCCAACAAAGGTGCCGTGCTTCATCTCTCCGTTGAGGACGATCTGGCGGCCGCCGCGGAACGGGTCGGGGACGGCGCCGGTGTAGCTGACCGGGATGCCTCGTGCTTCGCCTTCGTGGTCGGCGACGTGGAAGCGCAGGCCGCCGCCGATTTGGTGGACGGAGCCGGGGACGACCGTGCCGGTCATCTCGTAGCTGGTGTTGGGGGTGGCGCTGAGCAGCTGGGAGGGGTCTTTCACCTCGGTCGAGGCGGCGAACGACGTGTAGATCAGCGCCAAGGAGAGCAGCACCGCGACGCTGAGCGCGACCACCAACCGGATCTTCCTCTTGCGCTGAGGGTCCACGAGCCGGTGATTATCGCAAGGCTCGCCTAAGGAGGAGCTCAGGGCGATCTGGAAGAATCGTCGCGATGGCAAAGAGCGACGCGAGCGACCCGGTGCTGCTGGTCACGGGGGCCAGCAGCGGCATCGGCGCGGCGAGCGCTCGGGCTGCCGCCGCCAGCCACCGGCTGGTGCTGGCGGCGCGGCGGCTGGAGCCGCTGCAGGGACTGGTTCGGGAGCTGGGCGGCGAGGAGCGGGCGCTCGCGGTCCGCTGCGACGTGACCGAGTGGGAGGAGGTGGAGGCGATGGCAGCGGCCGCCCTCGAGCGCTTTGGCCGGGTGGACGCGGTCTTCGCCAACGCCGGCTTCGGCGCCTCGCGCGGCTTCCTCGAGGAGTCGGTAGAGCACTGGCGCTCGATGGTTCTCACCAATGTCTACGGCGTCGCGCTGACGATTCGGGCCACCCTCCCACACCTGCTCGAGCGCGGTGACGGGCACATCATGATCACCAGCTCGGTGGCCGGCCGGCGGGCTCTGCCCGGCTCGCTTTACTCGGCGACCAAGTGGGCGGCGACGGCGATCGGTGAGGCATTGCGGGCTGAGCTGCGCCAGATGCACAAAAACCACGCGATCCGCGTCACCCTGATCGAGCCAGGCATGGTCGACACGCCGTTCTTTGAGAACAGCCCCGGGGAGTGGGCGTTGAGAGCTGAGGACATCGCCAAGGCAGTGATGTTCGCGCTTACCCAGCGCGAGGGCGTCGACGTCAATGAGATCCTGATCCGCCCGACCGCCCAGCCGAGCTGACCCTCAGGGGCGGCCGAGCAAGAGGCGAACCGCGCGCCAGTAGGCGCGCAGGGCGTAACGGATCGGGATCGATCGGGCGGCGGCGCCGATGAACGGCGAGTCGAGGTCGGCGCTGAGCCAGGACGCAAAGCGCGCCGTGCTGACCGTGCGGGTCACCTGCACCTCGCGCCGCTCGCGCAGCAGGCGCGGCAACCAGCGGATCACGTCGAGCATCGCCGCGAGCTTCTGCCTCCCCCACCCCCCCCTGATCGATACCCCGACCAGCGCCAGCTCGGTGGCGAGGAGTGCCGGGGCGAGGAGCGCGAGCAAGCTCGCCGGGTAGACGCGGATCAGGAAGGCCCAGCGGTTGCGCTCCAGCCAGCGCCACTTCTGCTCGCTGGCGCCGAACTCGTAGTCGTGGTCGACCACCGCGGCCGGCTCGATCCCGAGCGCGCCGCCGCGCAGCCGCAGGCGCAGCGAGAGGTCGACGTCCTCGTGGTAGAGGAAGAAGGGCTCGGGGAAGCCGCCCAGCGCCTCCCAGGTGTGGCGGGGGATCGCCAGGCAGGCGCCGGAGAGGGCGGTGACCTCACCGGGAGATGGCGCCGCGGCGAGCGGGCGACCGTGCCCGCCGGCCCAGACGATGCCGGTGAAGTGGACTGGGTTGCCGGCCGAGTTGATCCGGGTGCCGCCACGATCGGCGACCAGTGCCTGCCAGGCTGCCCAGCCGCGCTCCTGCACCCAGGGCAGGCGGATCGCCTCGCCGAAGCCGGGCCGCGGCGCCGCATCGGGGTTTAAGACGATGAGCAACTCGCCCCGCGCCACGGCGGCGCCCGCGTTACAGCCGCCGGCGAACCCCGCGTTTCGGCCCATCTGCAGCAGGCGCGCGGTCGGGGCCAGCGAGCGGACGGCCTCCTCGGTCCCATCGCCGGAGTCGTTGTCGATGACGATCAGCTCATCGCCTTCGCGCAGCTCCGCCAACAACGCGGGCAGCGTCCCGACCAGCTCCTCGCGGCTGTTCCAGGCGACTATTAGGACTGAGAGCGACGGCGCCACCGACGCGGGAGGCTAGTTCGCCTGGTGCATCGGTGCCCGCCATCCGCTGGCGCCGCTTCGATGTCGGTCCTAGCAGCCGCTTACCTTGAGCGGGAGGCGGTTGTTCTTGACCTTCTTGTCGTTCTGGGCTTTCATGCTCATGATCGAACTCAGCGGCTTCTTACAGAGGTTTGTCGAGTTGACCAGAAGGCCCTTATTGCCGCCGTCCATCAGCAGCGTGAACTTACTCACCGGGACGTCGGGGGTCGGGTAAAAGACGGTCTTGATCCCGCCGCTGGGGGAGCTGATCACCCCATGCAGCTGGACGTTGACCTGGCCACGCAGATCGGCGACCAGGTCGGGTAGCTTGTTACCGGAGGGGACCAAATAGACAGGCCCGGTCAGCTTGGCGCTGAGCAGCGGTGTCTTTGCTTCAGCCTGGCCGTAGACCGAGGAGGACGGGCATTCCTGCGCTGCCAGTTGCGGCCTCGTACACACGGTCCTGATGTGACTCTGGTCGAGGAACAGCGCGTGGGGCAGGGTCAGCGCGCTGCGGCTGAGGTTGGCATCGCCTTCGCGAGCTTCGAGGATCGCCCGGAGCTGGGGGTGCTGGGCGCGGTAGGTGGTCTTGCGCCCGCCGAGCAGTCGCGTGAACAGCTTCGGCTTGAAGCCGAGCTTGTTGCAGGCGCTGGCCTGGAAGGGCGCCGAGACCGGGTAGGAGCTGAACGCCGCCGGGTTGGTCGGGTCCGAGCCGCCGCCGCTCAGGGTGCCGGCGATCGCGAAGGGGCTGCAGTTCGTCGGGTTGCGCATGAACTTGCTGCGTTGGAGGTTGACTTCGAGCGCGCGGAGGTCAAGTTTGACGCCGCCGAACACGTCGGGGATCGGGTCAGAGACCGCGTTGACCTGGGCGGTTTCGGGGTTGACGAGCAGGGCGACCCTGACGACGACCGTGCCGAGGTCAAATGGCCCCGCCACGGCCGGTGTGATCACCGCCATCGACAGCGGCGCTCCCTTGTAGGGGCCGGCGAGATAGGCCTTGCCAGCCATCTTCATCGGAGTGGGCCCGGTGCCGGCTTCCGTCGAGGTCGTGCCGATCATGCTTTCGACCGGGCAGCTGGGGTTCGCCTGCTCGGCGGCGCCGCTGTTTGCCGCAGCCGCCGTGAGCTCCGCTTCAGAGCAGTAGGGGATGCCGGCGAGCTTGCCGGTGAGGCCCGGGGGCAGGGTGACGTTGACCCCCTTCAGCTCCTGCTGGCCGTCAGAAAGGGCGATTTTGACCTTGAAGGGGCTGTAGGCGCCGGCCTGGGTGCTTTCGGTCTTGGCTTCATATCTGGGCGCGAAGGGCCGCTTGGACAAGGTGGTCGGACAGCTGCCGCCGCCGGGGATCTTGGAGAGCGTGAAGCTGCTCGACGGCGTCTTCGTCGAAGCCGCCGTCGACCACGGTTCAAAAGAGCTGGTCGTTTCGCTCTGCGCGCAGATGGGCGGGCTGGAGAGGACTTCCTTGGAGCCTTCGAATTGCATCTTGACCGATTCGAACGGCACTTGCGGGTCTTCGGAGAACGTCGTCGTCAGCTGGCCGGTACTCGGGTTGGCGCTGACGTTGCCGATCAGGCGCATTGAGATCCCGTAGCGCGCCGATTCGGCGTCCAGGAAGACCCGGAACTCTTCGCCCGAAGTGGGGTCACGGCTGAGCTGTTGTCCGAGGTAGAGGTTGCCCTTCAGCGAGCCTTTCGGGAGGGGCGGAGATTCGATTTCCACCGTGCCGATCTTCGAGGCGGCCGGGCAGGTGACCGGGTTCCGCGTCCCCTTGCCGAGCTGTTCGTTGGTGCAGGCCTGGAGGCGGCCTGCCGCGGCGGGGTTGAGGCCCATCCCCTGCGGAAATGTGACGCTTGCGTTCCGCAGCTGGGACTCGGAGAGTTCTTCCCCGCCTGCGATGAAGGGGAGTTTGGTGGTTATCGTCGGCGCCGCCGGCGAGTCGACTTCTTCGGTGCCCGCCGAGACTTCGAGAGACGGTTCGAAGGGAACCTTCTTGCAGCCGGCCTGGATCATCCCTTCGGGGAGTGGTGCTTCAAACGAAGTGAGCCCATTGGGGAAGTTCGGGTCGGGTTCTTCGTATGACTCGGCGCGGAAGGAGGTCGTGTAGGCGCCTTCGTGGGGCGCCAGTTCGGGGTTGAAGCAGGTGGTCGGGTTGGTGATGAAGGTCCCGTTGCCAGAACGGCCGAAGTTCACCAATCGGCTCTTTAAGGTGGAGAACGGTGGCGTCGCATTGGGCAGGCGGATGGTGAAGCTCTCGTGATAGTCGCCCTCCCACGCCACTTCGGTATTCAGAAAGACCAGCTGCTGTCCCGCGATGACAAACCCGAAAAGGGCAGGTTCGCCTTCGTTGGGGACCAGGTTGTAGACGGGAACTTTGGTCCCCGAAGCTTCTTTGGGCGGGATTACGAAGCCTTTAGGGAGGGATTCGTAGCCTTCGACGTTGGTTACGAGGGTTACTTCCTCGCGACCCATGATCGTGCTGGCCTTACATGCCGGGATATGGTGTCCGCTCAGTTCCTGTTCGAATTCGGCGAGCGTGCACTGTTCTGCGGTCGCCTGGGGGTTTATCGAAAGGCCCGGAGGAAGATCTACGCGAAGAGTTTTTATCGTCCTGCCTTCGAGCGGTTCTTTGATCGGCGCGCTGACGCTACCTGGAGGGAATGGTGGGGACGGCAGGTTGGTAACCGGCCCATGTTGGATGATGTACTGCGTGAAGCCGATTTGGGGATGGCCGCCGGCCTGCTTGAAGTACAGGTCTGGGGTTTCCGGCGAGCACTGGGTCGGTTCATCCGAGGTGCAGTTGGCCGCTTGCCATCCGTCATTGACGCTCGGCGGTTGGTTCTGCGGTTCGATGATGTTTCCCGTGTTGGCCTGTGCCACGGGCACAGCGAACGCAACGCCGAAAGACACCACCACAGAAACCACAGTCAAGATCGAGCGCCTAACCATCCATTCCTCCTCATACGCATTGACGTGACGCCGCCTGCGTGGCGCTGCAATTTTCCCGTCCTCCCACTGTACTCCGTCGTAGGCGTTGGATCAAGCGCTACCGGAGACTGCGGTCCCGACCACCCCGTCAGCTGTGGCGCTTTCCCTTGCGGCGGGTAGCCTTCCCATAGCGCTTGCACGGGGTCCGCAGCTTTGGCCGAGAGTTCGCCTTCTTGCCGTTCTGGGCCGTGATCCTGACAATCGCCTTGGGCCGTACCTGGCAGAGGTTGCTGGAGTTGACCAAGAGGCCGCGCTTGCCGCCCCTCACGGTGAGGATGAACCTCGACACCGGCACGTCGGGGACGGTTTCAAAGGTATTGCGGAGAGCGCCGTTGACGCTACTGATGCGGCCAGCCAGGTCGATGTTGACCTGACCGCTCAGGGCAGCGACAACGTCGGGGAGTCCACTCTTGTTTTCGGGGGCAGAGCGCAGGTAGACAGGGCCTTCCAGGGGCTTGGCGAGCAGCGGCGTTTCGGCACGCGCGAAGCCGTAGACCGATTCCGCAGGACAGGCGTTGGCGGCCAACTGCACCCGGGTGCAGATTTTAGCGAGGCTGCTTTGCTTGAGAATAAGGGCGTGCGGCAGGGTGACCGCGACCCGGCTGATGTTGGCGTCACCTTCGCGGGCCTCGAGCACCGCCCGAAGCTTTGGACTCTTTGCCCGGTGGGTGCCGCCGTAGAGGCGCAGATACAACTTCGGGCTGAAGCCGAGCGCACCACATTCGCTGACCTGGAACGGGCTTGAGACCGGGTCGGAGCTGAAGGCCGCCGGGTTGGTTGGGTCCGAGCCGCCCCCCCGCAGCGTGCCGTCGACTGCCATCGGCGAGCAGTTGGTCGGGTTGAGTGCAAACTGCTTACGGTCGAGATCCACCTTGATTGAGCGGATGTCGAGCAGGACGCCGCCGAAGACGTGTGGGATCGGGTCCGAGGTCGCTTCAACCTGGGCCGTTTCCGGGTTGAGGTGCAACGCCACCCGCACCACGACCGTGCCGAGATCGAAAGGCCCGGCCGTGGCAGGGGTGACGATTGCCAGGGAGAGAGGGGCCCCCTCATAGGGGCCTGAGAGGAAAGCCTTACCGCTGATCTGCAGGGGCGAGGGGCCGCTCCCGGTGGTTACCGTGGCGTCGCCGATCAGGCTGTTTAGCGGGCAGCTTGAGCTGGCCAGCTCGGCGGCGCCGCTTGCCGCGCTGGCGGCGGCGAGCGCGGCTTCTGGGCAGTAGGTGACGCCGGCCAATTTGGCGCTTAGCCCGCGTGGCAGGGTGAGGTCGACACCTTTTAACTCCTGGTTGCCGTCGGCGCGGGTGACTTCAACATTGAACTGGGTGTAGGCGCCGCCCTTCGGGTTGGTCGTCTTGGCGGCGAAGCTGGGTGCGAAGGGGCGTTCGGCAAGCGTTTTCGGGCAGGAGCCGCCGCCGGGGGCGCTGGTCAGCGTGAAGCCTTTGTCCTGTGGACCGCCGTCCGGTGTCCCGGACCATGCCGTCATTGAATGCGTAGTCGCGTTAGGCCCACAGGTGGGCGGGCTGGTCAGGGTCGCCTTTGACCCTCCTTCGAGCTTGACCTGAACGGAGTCAAAAGGCAACTGCGGAGCATCGTGGACCTCCGCGGTGAGTTGGCCGGTCTGGCGGTTGGCGATGACGTTTGCGATCAGGCGGATCGAGAGCCCACGGCTCGCCGACTCCGCGTCGAGGAATACCCGGAACTCTTCGCCCGATTCGGGCTCCGCGCTCAGCTGCTGGCCTAGATACACATTGCCGGTCAGGGTGCCATTGGGAAGCGGCGGAGTGTCGATCGAAACGGTGCCGATCTTCGATGTGGCGGGACAAGCGACCGGGTTCCTGGTCCCTTTGCCGAATTGTTCGTTTGTGCAGGCCTGCAGTCCGTTAGCGGCCGAAGGGTTGAGGCCCATCCCCTGCGGCAAGGTCACGCGAGCTTCTTCGACATTTGACTCGTAGACAGGCGCCGAAGGTTCGAATGGAACTTTGACGTTCACAGTCGCCCCTGCGGGTGAGTCGGTCTGGGTCGTACCGGGTTCGACCGAGGTCGAGGGTTTGAACGGGACTTTGTCGCAGTTTTCAGGCTTCGCACCTTTCGGCAGCGGCGACTTAACTTCCTGGGAAGCGGCGAGAAAGGCGCTGCTTGGCGGCGCGGGAGCCGCCACGTCGTATTCGTCGTCGGGCGCCGATTCTTCTATCGAGTCCGCATGCAGGAAAGTGGTGTAGTCCCGCTTGAAAGGTTCGACTTCGGGGTTGTCGCAGGTGCTCGGGTTGGTTAGGAACGTGCCGGTCCCGGCGCTGTTTTCGGTAGTGCCGGTGAAGACGAGGCGATCCTTGAGGATTTTGGCCAGTCCGCCCGGGACAGGCGGAACGTGAATCGTGAAGTACTCGTGGTAGTCGCCCCCCCATTCGACACCGGCGTCGAGAAAGACTTCGCCGAGATTGATCTGGCTGGAGAAGTCGAGGTCGAAACCAAAGCGAGCCGGTTCTCCAAGTCGGGGGGCCAGGTTGTAGACCGGAAACGCGAGAGGTCCCGCCGGCAGGCCAGCAGCCGAGACCGTGACGGCGCTTTCTCCCACCTGGGTATCGGCCGGGCAACCGCCGGAGGGGAATTTTTCGTTGGAGAGTTCACACTGCGGCGTCGCCTGCGGGTTGACGCTGAGACCTGGCGGTAGATCGACCAAGATCGTCTTCAGGTTGCCGACTGGTTCTTCGGACAACGGGAACGGACTCGTGTGTTTGACGATGATCTGCGTGAAGCCGTCCGGTGGATGTCCGGCGGCCTGGGTGAAGAAGAGATTCGGCGTTTCGGCCGAACAGGGTTCGCCAGAGCAGGTTCCCGCCTGCCACCCCGCAGCGGCAGTTTCGGCATGCCCTCCAGGTTCCTGGCTTTCAATGATATCGACAGCATGCGCAGGGGTAACCGCCACGAGCCCCAACATCACGATGACTGCCGCAACTCCCGCTCCCGCCTTTGCTCTCATGCCGGTTCTCCTTCCCGGAAACCTTGAGCTGCAAACGAGTATACCGAATTTTCTTGCGCCATACAAAGTTTTTTAGGTATCCACTAACGCGAGAGGCTGAAGCGAACGACGGGTCTCGAATCCGCGACCGTCGACCCGGCCGCCATCTGCCAAAGGACGACGATCACGGCGCGCAGCCGAGCGCCGTGGCGACCTGCTCCAACTTGACGCATCACGGCCACGATCTCCTCGACCGTCGGCGGGTCGGCCGGATATCGCATCCCCTTGTTGCGGGGTGATCGTCCGGCGTGGTAGCCGAGCATCGTCGCCGGCGAGCGGCGCCTTCCGGCGGATTCGAGAACAACGGATACGGTCATGGATCCTCCTCGGAATCTCAAGCGAACAGGGAACTGCTGCTCTGCCAGTCCCGACCCGCAAACCAGGGGTGTTAATAGTCAAAGATCTCGCTACTGTCGCGCTGGGGCGCTACCCTGAGGTCACGGTGAAGCATTCGGTCCTGGGCACAACCCCCACTGCCGAGCTTCGAGGCCGGGGGCGTCGATAGCGGACCCAGTGCGCGGGCCGTCCGGCTGATGGGTTGGCCCCCTTACTGAACGATCTTCAGCTTCTTGACGAGCGTCCGCTTGGAGCCGTTCATCCTCTCCGTCTCCTTGATCAGGGCATTCTTGGCTGCGGCAAGCTTGGCCTCATATGCCGGCTTTGGCTTCAACGCAACGAGCGCTGAGTGTCCGGCCCTCAACTTCGCGCTCGCCACGGCGCTCTCCGCCTTGCCCTTGCGCTTCTTGGTCACGGCCTGGAGCTTGAATCTGCAGCCACCGTGCTTGGCGCTTGGCGGGCACTTGACGCGCACCCCGGGATAGGCCACCGTGACCGGTGACTGGTAGGGGCTGATCGCGATCCCCCGCGGGAAACTGCCCACGCTGATCGGCGGCCCAACCACCTGGTTGGTCTGGGTGTCGATCACCGAGACGTTCGCTGAGCCGAAGTTGACGACGTAGGCGCTCTTGCCATTGGGGGTGATCGCGATTGCGCTCGGGTAAGCACCGACTTCGATCGGCGAGCCCACCACCTGGTTGGTCTGGGTGTCGACCACCGAGACGTTCCCTCCGCCGAGGTTGACGACGTAGGCGCTCTTGCCGTCGGGGGTGATCGCGATCTCATACTGGCCGGTGCCCACCGTGATCGGCGAGCCCACCACCTGGTTGGTCTGGGTGTCGACCACCGAGACGTTGACCAGGTTGCCGACGTAGGCGGTATCACCGTCCGGGTTGATCGCGATCGCGAACGGCATAGCGCCGACCGAGATCGGCGAGCCCACCGTCTGGTTGGTCTGGGTGTCGATCACCGAGACGTTGCCTGAGCCTTCGTTGACGACGTAGGCAGTCTCTCCGTCGGGACTGATCGCGATGCTCTCCGGCATTTCGCCGACGCTGATCGGCGGCCCAACCACCTGGTTGGTCTGGGTGTCGATCACTGAGACGTTCGCTCCGCCGAGGTTGACGACATAGGCGGTATCACCGTCGGGGGTGATCGCGATTGCGCTCGGTTCCTTGCCCACGCTGATCGGCGAGCCCACCACCTGGTTGGTCTGGGTGTCGATCACCGAGACGTTGTTTGAGCCGGAGTTGACGACATAGGCGCTCTGGCCGTCGGGGGTAATCGCGATCGCCATCGGAAAGCTGCCGACGCTGATCGGCGGCCCAACCACCTGATTGGTCTGGGTGTCGATCACCGAGACGTTCGCTGAATCGAAGTTGACGACGTAGGCGTCTTGGGCTAGTGCGCTTGGGGCCAACGTGGCCAAGAGCAGCAGCGTGAGCGCCGAAGCCAGAAAGAAGCCCCGTCCCCTTCGGCGTATTGCATGGCCCACGGGGGGAGTGTAGCCCGGGACGCTTCCGCTTCGCCCACACGAGCGAACGTATACCCGATCCTCAGTCGGCGTGCTCGGAATCGTCCCAAGCATGCGTCTCGTCTCGGTCCGACCACATGCCTGCTCCTGGCGAAGAGGAAGTTTTGCGTACAGCCCGGGTCGTAGAGCTGCATTCGCGCTCGCCGGATGCTGGTAGCTCACGACCTCGCGTAGCGGTGTCACTCAGGCGGTAATTCCGCGGATGTCGAGCTTGGCGACCAGTTCGGGGTCGTTGAACACGTCGATCGCGGCCGCACGGTCGCTGACAATGGTGAACGCGAGCACCGCGAAAGGCTGCTCGCCGTCGAACGCGACGACGCCGGCGGTGCCGTTGACAAGTGCCGGGCGAACATACGGCGCGAAACGCCGGGCGCTGATTGCGCCTCGCGCGACCCGCGCTGCGCCGTGCAGTTCGAGCGGGTCGCCGTCCCGGCGGTGGGCGCGCAGCACGATGTCCGGGTCGAGCACCGCTACCAACGCCTCGAGGTCGCCATCCCGCGCGGCGGCGAAGTAGGCGTCGACCACCGCCTGCTGGCGGGTCACGTCCGGGTCCGGCACCGGCGCCGCCTCCTGGACGCGGCGGCGGGCGCGGCTGGCGAGCTGGCGGGTTGCCTGCGGTGAGCGATCGAGCATCGCCGCGATTTCGTCGAACGGCACCGCGAACATGTCGTGTAGCACGAAGGCGAGCCGCTCGGCGGGGTTGAGCGCGTCCAGCACGACCTGCAGGGCGATTCCCACCGCATCGGCCAGCAGCGCCTCGTGCTCGGGATCGGTCCCGGCGCCCGGGTTGTCGATGATCGGCTCCGGCAGGAAGCCGTCGAGCGGCTGCTCGCCGCGGGTCTGGCGGGACCGGAGTATGTTCAGGCAGATCCGGGCGACGACCGTTGTCAGCCACCGCTCGAGGCTGTCGATCTGCTCGGCATCGGTCCGCTGCAGCCGTAGCCAGGTCTCCTGCACGGCGTCGTCGGCGTCGCTCAACGAGCCGAGGATCCGGTAGGCGACCGCCCGCAGCTGGGGTCGCCGCCGGTCGAACTTGTCGGCCAACTGGAGTTCGTTCATCGCTGTCACACCGTCTGGGTCTCGCGGGTCATAGTGGATAGACCCGCGAACCCCAACCTATGTGACAGGAGATGCCCGATGGCACGCATCGAGGGAATTTCGAAGCGCAAGGCCGGGCCGATGGTCAGGCTCGCCTACAGTTTTGGTCCGAGGATGATGAGGAAGCTGACGGGCCGCGCGCCGCAGAGCGGCAGCGGGATGGAGCCGATGGAGATCTGGGCCCACCAGCCGAAGATGATGATGGGGATGGGCAGGTTCAACCAGGCGGTGCGCAAGGGGAAGTCCGTGGATGAGCGCTTGAGGAACCTGGTCGAGCTAAAGGGCGCGCAAATGATCGGATGCGAGTTCTGCGTTGACCTCGGCTCGCAGATCTGCCGCAACTCCGGCTTCTCCGACAACGAGCTGCTGGCTTTGCCGGGCTTTCGCAAGAGCAACCTGTTCACCGACCGCGAGAAGCTTGCGCTCGAGTACACGATCGCCGTAATGCGCACTCCGGTCGAGGTCACCGACGAACTTTTCGCCCAGATGAAGGAGCATTTCAGCGACGAGCAGCTCGTCGAGATCACCGCCCTGCTGACCCTCGTCAATCTCGACCGGTTCAACGCCGCCTTCGGGATCGGCTCGGCCGGGTTCAGCGACGGAATGGTCTGCGTGTCACCGGACCGTCCCGCCACCAACCCCGCGCTGACGATGATCGCCTAGAGAAAGGTTCGAGCAGCCGCACGCGATCCGGAAACTCTCCGCTGGGGCCGACCCCGGCATCGCGTCATACACCTGCTTCGTTCTCGGATGGCGCATCGCCACGGTCTCGGGTCGGACCTGCGCGGATGGCTCGCTTGAGCTCAACTATGTTTGTCCGGAATCGGCGGGATGCTGAGATCGAGCTGCTCCAGACGCTCCGGGTCGAGAAGAACATCGATCTTGACGATCTTCCCGTTCGTGACGGTGAAGGCCATCACCGAGAAAACACGGCCGCGCGGCGCCACCACGGCCCCCGCGGCGCCGTTCACGAGCGCGGGTCTGACGAACGGGTGGAGCTTCGAGTAGGTGGCGGTGTGCGTGGCGACAGCCTCCGCACCGTGCAGCACGAGCGAGGCCTCTGCGCGCAGGACGCCGCCATCGATCCGCAGTTCGACCTCGGGGTCGAGCACCTCCAAGAGGGCATCGAAGTCGCCGTCTCGCGACGCGGCGAAGAACGCAGCGACGACACCTCTCTGCCGCGCAAGGTCACGGTCCGGCTCAGGCGAGTTGCGCACCCGTCGGCGGGCGCGGCTGGCGAGCTGCTGGGCAGCCGCTTCGGAACGGTCGAGCGCGGTGGCGATGTCGGCGAATGGCACGCCGAAGATGTCGTGCAGCACAAACGCGAGTCGCTCGGCGGGAGTGAGCGCGTCGAGCACCACGAGCAGTGCCAGACCAACGGACTCGGCCAAAAGCGCCTCGTGTTCGAGGCCCTCCTCCTCAAGAGCGACCACGGGATCCGGGACGTGCACCGAGAGCTCCTCAGTTCGCGCTCTGCGTGAGCGCAGCATGTTCAGGCACACCCGACCGACGACCGTCGTCAGCCAGGCCAGCATATTCTCAACGGTCTCGGGATCCTGGTCGCGAATCCGCAGCCACGCCTCCTGAAGCGCATCGTCGGATTCGCTCACCGAACCGAGCATCCGGTACGCGACCGCACGGAGATGCCTTCTGTGCTGCTCGAACCGCTCGGTCAGCCACTCACGCTCGTTCATTCTCAGCTCCCCGCTCGCGCGATCAGATAATCACCAGTGGTTGTGGTAGGCGACATTCGTGGTCAGGGCCGCTGCCGCAAGGAGCAAGAAAAACACGGCTCCGCCGATCTGGCGGTCGCGGACTCGTAGGTGAGCTGTCACAGCGCAAATGAAGTACAGGACGAGGCCGATAGCTGCAGCGATCCCGAGCGTCGGCACAGCGAAGCCTGCCAAAAGTCCAACGGCGCCCGACGCCAACAACCGCCGAGCGGGACCATCCACCCTCGGGAGACCTGGACCCGGTCAGCGACGACCTTGACCGACTCGGCGCCGACGAGGTCCAAAGAGGCGGCGTAACCGTTCGCGAGCGCCGCCAGGATCGTGGTAACGAGATAGGTGACGTGCATACCCGACAGACACGCGCCACGCGAAGAACCTGACCGCCGACGATGCCCCTGCTCCCGGTGGATGGATCATCGACCTGCTCGTGGCCTGCTCCGCTCCCGCTACGTACACCTCAACAGCCACCGCAGAGCCCCGCCCCATCACTGGTCGCGCTCGTGGCAAATACGGGGTCTCTTTGGTCGATACGGCAGCGTGCAGCCCACTCGGGTGTCGAAGGCTTCTTCGATGACGTCGGGAGCTCGAGGGTGCCGTCGTCCTCGGTCCAGGTGAGGACGGCCGTGGTTGCTGCGCCTAGCGCCCCGTACCCCAACATAGGGGGACTTGGTGGTCGCGTGGTGAGTGACAGCTTGGTTAGAAGGAGCTCGCGCTAGGACCTCCTACTCGCTCACTTGCCCGTGGGGGACAGCTCGTGCGCGACTTTGGACAGCAAGGGCTTCACCTGTGCTTCCGTCGTTTGAACGGTGAACAGATCGTTGCGAACCTGCATGATTCCAACCCAGCGACCGCTTTCATTTGTCGATCCCATCTCCGCGCGGGTACCAAACCCATGAATGGGCTGCAGCGACTGCGTCGATGGGCTCTTTGCTACAAGCGAGCCGGCAAGCAGATTGAGCGGCCTTCCGTTGGGTTCGTAGCCTTTGCGGCCCAGCACGACCAAGGTGTCGAAGCCGAACCCTTCAGGGTTAGGGTCAAGTTCGCTCGGTTCGGGCGGGAAGAACGTGCACTCGCTCGAAAAGCGGGTTGGGGTCTTGCTCATGGTTGCGTCTTCCCTGACCGTCCCCGGGAAGTCGCCTACCGAGAGCAGTCCCTTGCACGAGCGGCCAGAGAGCAGCTTACTCTTGGGCGGTTTCGGTCGGTGCTTGGGCTTCGCGCCCGCGCTCGGTGCGTAGAGCACCAGACAGCCCAAGGCCAGCATCAAGATGGACAATGCCCACTTGCCACGACTCACTTGCAGATCCTTTCATCAGGCCATCGAAGTTGCCAGCGTGGGCGAGGATCGTACTCCGAGACCCTAAAGGGGCTGGGAGGGCCGCATATGGACGCTCGGGGGGCCAGCGAGGTTACGTCGGGGCTTGTTGAGAGACGCTGGCTCTAGTGCGCGAGCTTGGCGGCGTGCTGGTGGGACTTCTTCGGCTGCGGGATTTCGGCTTCGTTGCAGCTCTTGCACAACTCAGACGCGACGATCGCCAGCAGTTCCCTGATCCCGGCGACCTCTTCCTTGGCGACGAGGAATACGTCGTTGCGGACCTGGAGTAATCCCTCGGTGCCGCCGTCGCTGTCGATGACGAAGTAGGCGCGGGTGCCGATCCCGTGTAGCTGGTACCGCGTGCTTTCGGGTATTGACGGAAAGGCGTAGAGAAGATCTTGGCGCCTGCCGCTGGCTTCGAACTCGTCGCGGGGCGCCACGCCGAGCTCATCTACACCCACATTCATACTCGGTGTGGGATCTGATTCGGTCGGTTCGGGCGGATTGAACTGACAAGTGCTGAAGAAGCCCGAACCGCCCGAACGGCCTTCTTCGGCAAAGGAAAACACACCGCCGGCGAGGGTGCTTTCGGTGACCGTCCCCGGGAAGTCGGCGTTCGTAAGCAGCCCCATACAGCCGACGTTTGGGAGCATCTTCAGTGCGGGGAGGTGCTTCCTCGCGGCGTTGTGCCTTGCCGCCGCGGCTGGGGCAAGGATCACCACACAGCCCTGGGCCACAGCCAGCACAGTTGAGAACGCCCAACGTTTGACACGCAAAAGCAGTCAGATCCTTTCGATGCTCGCGTTCCTGAACCCGTCGAAGATAGCAGGAAGGCCGCGGAGACCGTGCTCGCCGCGCCGGTTCCAGCGGCACAGTGCCGATGACCCGAACTACGCCGTCGACGGAATCGGGGGCTCGCCCCCCGCTGTCGCGATCATCGACTCGATCGACCCTGCGCCACCCCGGCCCTCAGGTCTTGCCGAAGTAAATGCCGGCGACCCTCCCCCTCCGCATGCATTCTCCGCTGTTACCGTGGGACTTCAACGGGATTGCCACCCTGAAGGTCCAGCCGGGCCAATTCTTTAGGCCGTAGGTGGTTTCGATGTACGGTGGTTCCGGTCGTGAGCGCATGAAGCAGCCGCTGGGCAAGGAGTTCGAGCAGGTGACCGAGTTCACCGAATTTGATCGCCCGCGCAGCGTTCACGTGCACATTGTTGAGGGGCCGTATCCGCGGGACGGGACGTGGGCCTTCGAACAGGACGGCGATGGAACCCGCGCGCAGTTCATCGCCGAGGGGGAGCTTAAGAGGCTGATGAAGCTCTTCGAGCCCGTGGCGCGTCTTGCCGGGGCGCGACAGTTCGCCCGGGTTGGGCGAGGCGCGGAGCATGCACCTGGAGCCGCGATCGTCATGTAGTACTGGTCGTTCGCTCACGGGGCAGCGGAAAGCGTCAGCCTGGTGAGCTGCGCCAGCGCGTCTTCGGCTACAAGGACCTTAGCCCTGCCGGCCAGCTCGAGCTCAGAGACTGCGTGCTGGGTGCTTTGGATGCTCCCTACGACGGCGGGTGCAACTCTCAGTGCCGTAGGCGGCGATCACGTGGCCGTGCTCCTACTCACGCGTCGCGCCGTGAGTAGTGTGGCGACCGTGCTCGCCCGGATTGGCCGCCCCAGGCGCTCGTGGAGAGCGTGAGTCTCGTTCAGGAGGGCGTCACGCTGGTCGGGCGAGAGTCGTGCCCAGAATGACATCGTGCCGAGCAGGGCGTTGAGCTCACCGGCGGTGAGCTCGATCAGGGTTGGCACGGTTGCGAGCTGTAGATCCTCGAAGAGATCGGCTGCGTAGTCACGTCCTATGTCGTAGCTACCTAGCCAGCCCCACGCGTCCGCGACGTTCCCACGGCGCTCCTGAACGCCCGCAATCGTGCAATCGAGGTCGCGGTAGGTGGGCCATGTCGCGGCGATCTCCCACGCGTGCCTCCGCAGGGCCGACAGTAGAGCCTCCTGATCATCGACGCTGCGCTGCTCCTGAAGGCCGAAGTACTGGATGAGGGCGAGCGTCCCGTTGGGAGCGAGCGCGTCGGCGATCTTCCGCCAGCTTAGATCAGGGTCAACCCAGTGGATTGCAGACGCCGAGAACGCCGCCTCGTAGCTCTCGCGGGGCAACTGCATGTCCTCAAGTCGCGCGTAGATGCACTCCACATCGCCAGCATCTTTCAGGTTCTCCTCGGCGACACGGATCAGTTTGTCTCCCGGCTCGAGTGCAGTCACACGCAGCCCTCGCGCGAGGAGGCTGCGCGTCAGCTGGCCGGTCCCGCACCCGATCTCAAGCACCCGGTCACCATCCCTGATACCTGCCACCTCGCATGCTTGATCGACGAGCGCATCGGGGTATGTCGGGCGGTTGCGGTCGTACTCGACCGCAACCTCGTTGAAGACCTTGCCGTAGCTCCGTGCGAGCGTCCCGTCGCTCATGCCCGAAACGTACACCCCTCGGCCAAGCGATGGCGAGAGGCGGAATCGAACCGCCGACACCACGATTTTCAGGGCCTCTGAGCAACGATCGAGCCACTATCGCGCTTTGCTCACCTTGGAGATGATTGGCGAACGATGGCGGGTTTACTCGGTAGCTCGACGCGGCCAGGTGTTCTCACCGGCTGGGTCGATCGAGAGCAATGGGAGCGGATTCCCTGCGGGACTCTGGCTGGCCTGCGCCCAACCAGTCTTTCGGCGATGAGCCGAGCGCCCTGCGACCCCTTCAAGGATGGGGTCGTGGGAATGTGTTTGAGCGGTGATTGCCGTCAGAAGCTCCTGGAAGGCGATCCTTGAGCGAACCGGGGACCGAGAGGCCACCCCAGAGGAGTTCGCCGCCTTCGAGCATGAGCACGGGCCTTCCCCCCTTTGACGGCGAGGGCTGAGAGCGCGCGTGCGTAGATTCGGGGTGGCGCGTGGGGTAGCTTGTGATTGCTGGCTTCATCGGAGTTGATCCAGAGGGCTGGTGAGGCGTTGGCTGAGGCTGCCGGCGAGTCCGCCGAAGTGATCCTGTTCGGATCGCACGCGCGGGGAAGCTGCGCCTGACAGCGACGTCGACTTCCTCGTCATCGAGCCCGAGGTGAAGAATTGCCACCTGGAGTGGGATCGTCTGCGACGCGCTCTCGGCGACATCCGAATCCCCGTCGACGTCATTGTGCTCGACGAGGCGGTGTCGTGGCGGCGGGCAAAGGTGCCCGGAACGATGGTCTACCACGCGATACGCGATGGCCGGGTCATCACCGGGACCCAATCGGCTGGTCGTGCAGGGTCTGACTGAGCGTCTGAGGTAGGCGGTGCGTCCTCGGGAGCGTACCTACGCCTGCGTCGTTGCCGTCAACGACGATCCGGCAGGGGCGCGGCCACCCGCCCGCGCCCCTGCCGAATGTAACTCAATGCCGCCGGCGCCTCAGTTCGTCGTCGAGGTCAGGTTTGTGACCTGCACCGCGGTCATCGTGGCCCCCGCCGCGACATTGCCCACGGTTGCGGGCGTGCACTCCACGAGGACGGCGCCTGCGCTGGTCAGCGTGAGTGGTGCCGAGAGCGCCAAGTCGGCATGTTTCACCTCACCGGCCCCTTCGCCAATGTCAGCGACGCTTTCGTCAGGCGTATTGGCTCCGGCCAGATCGCAGGTCACCGTCGCGCCAGGTTTGATGTGTTGCTCGAGGTGAACGTCAGCTTGCACCACGTACTTGCCCGCCGGCAGGCTCAGCAGGCTGACCACCCATGGAGTGCCTTCCAGCGGGATGTATGCACCGGGTCCAGGATACTGATCCGTGTACCCGTTCGACGCTCCCGCGGCGCCTGGGGATCCATTCGTCCCGTTCTTACCGTTCGTCCCGTCGGATCCATTCTTCCCGTCGGTTCCGTTCTTGCCCGCTTTGCCCTTGAGCTTTTTGAGGACGCTTGGTTTGATCTGCTTGGTGCTCGTAATGAGGTAGTGATGAGCCGCGATCGCAGTGCCTCCGAGCGCGAAGAAGAGCGCCAGGACGGCGATGATCGTGGTCGGTGATGGTCTACGTAGATGCATGTCCGAACTCCTTCCGATAAGTGGTGGCGCGACGATACTCGCTGCGAGTGGGGCAAAACGTGCCATGGCGTGAAGACGGTTACATGACTCTGAGGAATCTTGCCGGTCGCGGCCGTAGACGGGCAAGCGGGGGTCTGCTCATCGCTATCTACGGCTCGCGTGATTGCGAGTGTCCGCCGAACATGCTCGAAATGCCCGTTCAAGACGAAATCCGGACATCTGGTCGCGGTCGGTCGACGTTTCCGCTCCGAGTGGACCTCTTGACGGGTTGACTCGCAGCGGTTTCGGTGGGAGAGTGCCCGGAGGGCCGGATCTTGAGCAAACCGTGCTCCAGGCGGTGTGGGTGACGACCAGATCGAGGCCTAGCTTCAACCGCTTGACAATGCGCTTTGCCTGCAAATGAGCAACTTCTCAGTTGACAGTAGATGACGGCGATGGACACGACGGACCCGATTTGTTCCTACCCGAGTTCCTACAGATGACGTGCGGCGCCGGCGACGGCGAGAAGCGCGTCGCCGCACCGATCGGGTGGGTCCCGGCCGTCAGAGAGCCAGGCGGTATTCGACGCCGAGCCGATCGTAGGTCTGCGCCGCCCGCGTGTCCAGGCTGAGCAGCTGCGCTCCCGCTGCTTTCGCGGTCAGGCCGACGAGGCCGTCATAGACCGCCCCGCCGCGCACACCGGCGCGCTCCATCGTCTCGGGCAGAGCGCGCTGCTCGGCGACCGGCAGTGCCAGCCTCTTGACCGAGAAGTTCTCGGCCAGGTACTCGACCGCCGTCCGGGCGGGGGCGCGGAAGGGCTCGGGAAGGCGAGTCAGAACCGAGTAGGCGTCAAGCGCCGCGTGGGCGACGAGCGCGGGAGATGAGGCCAGCGCCTCCACCGCCGGCCCGTACAGTTCGTGCCACTCGCCGAAGGCGGCGATCGCAACCGAGCTGTCGACGCAACTCGGGCGCTGGCTGCTCAACGCCGGACCCGTTCGAGCGTCTCGCGGACTGCATCCTGAGTCAGCGTCGGCATCTCCCGGTCGGCAACCGCGACGACCCCATCGCCGCGGTGCTCGAGTCGCATCGGCGTCGCCGGCACCTCGAACTCCAGCCGCCCGTTCTCGCTGAGGACAATGTCGAGCTTCTCTCCACCGCTCAGCCCGAGCGCATCGCGCATGGGCTTCGGGACGACGATCCGTCCTGCCTTGTCGATGGTCACTTTCATGGCATCACTCTACCATTCCAAATGCCATCGCAACAAAGGCTCCTCTGACGCCGTTGGGGGCCGCGCTTCGCCGATTCGGCGGCGGGGGTCAGTCCGCATCGTCTGAGGTCCCGTCCGGCCGATCCGTAGGTGATGAACGATGAGCTCCGAGTTGCTCTCCGCGCTGCTCGGGATCCGAGCGGCGGACGCCGTGATGGCTACTCGATCCCGTATCCATGGTTGATATCGCGGTCCTACTCGAGCTGGCGCTGCCGATCTATTTCACGCTCGCGCCGCTCGTCGACCTCGCGACTGATGCTCGCCTCCTGGGCCCCGCTGCGGCGCATCCGCTCACCGAGCCGTTCGATCGCGCCGACGTCCATCCCCTGCTCCCCAGATCCTCGCGCGAGACATAGACCTGGGTCTGCCTGCTGGCGCGGCTGAGCGCGACGTAGGCTTGCTCGCGGTCGGTCTGCCAACCGCCGGTGAGGATGCCGGAGGTCTCGGCGGTGATGCCCTGGGCCTTGAAGACGTGGACGGCGTAGCCAGGTTGAGTCAGAGAACTTCGCGGTGTCGATCTCTACCTCGCGCGGTTCGCGCTCGTGGGTCTCTACCGTGACCTGGTCTCTAGAACGGGGAAGCGGACGACGGGTCTCGAACCCGCGACCTCGAGCTTGGAAGCTCGCGCTGAGGCCTAGACCTGGCCTAGACCCAGCCGCCTTCCAATGCGCTTTGCCTGCAGATACCCACTTTTTGAGTTGACAGCAGATGACGGCGATGGACACGATGAACCCGATTTTGTTCCTACCCGTGTTCCTACCCAGGTTCGCCGAATCTGAGGGACAAGCTTGCTCTTCCGGCCCCGGTAGCTCAGCTGGAAAGAGCAGTCGCCCTATGGATGCGGCTGGGCGACTCCCGCGTGGTCGCGCGGGAGAGGATGAGGGCGGCGGTTGGAGTCAGGCGTGCGGCGTTGAAGCGTGATGCGCCCGCCGCGGGCCGGCACGACGAACACGTTGCGGCGCGCGACCCGCTCCGGACGCCGCCGCGAGGACTCGATGCGGGCGTGGCGCAGGATTGTCCTAAGCACGATTCGGGCCTCGGTCAGGGAGAAGGCGGCGCCAATGCATCGTCTCGGTCCGCCGCCGAAGGGGATCCAGGTATAGGTGCCGGCACGGGTATTGAGGAAGCGCTCCGGCCGGAAGGTGAGTGGTTCGGGATAGAGCTCGGGACGACGGTGCACGAGCGTGATGTAAGGGACGACCATGGTGCCGCTCGGGATGGTTAGCCCCGGTAGCTCAAACGGCTTGGTTGCGAGCCGCGCGGTGAGCGGGAATGCTGGGCGCAATCGCATCGCCTCCTTGATCACCGCGTCAAGGTATTCGTCGTCTCCGTGAAGCGCGGCAGCTTCAAGGCGCGCGAGCGCCTCAGGAAAGCGGCTAACCCGCTCCAGCACCCAGGTCAGGGTGGAGGCGGTGGTGTCGTGGCCACCAAGCAGAAGAGTGCGCATTGCGTCACAGATCTCGTTGTCGCTCATCAGTTGACCTTGCTCATCGGGTGTGCGCAGGAACATTCCGAGGACGTCCTGGCCGTCGAGCCTGTCCTCGCTTCGGCGCTGGGAGACCTCTTCCATCACGACCGCGTCGACCGCGTCGACCGCGCGGCGGATTCGCGGGAATGGTCTGTCCCAGCCATTCTCACGGTTGGTCGCGATCATCGTCTGGATGAAGAACCGCCGCGAATGGCCCTCGCGAAGCAGCGCGAGCGTCGCTGAGCGCAGCCGCTCGACGCGCGTGGGGTCAGTGACCCCGAACACGGTGGCCATCATCACCTCAAGGGTGATCTCCTCAATATGTGGCTGGGAGGCAGTGAGGCGCCCGAGGGGCCAGCGTGCAAGGGCCTCCTCGGTCTTGCGCTCCATGGTCTTTTCATAACTGGGGAGCGCGCGTCCATGGAATGGGGGTAGCTGCCTTCGCCGCATGCGCATGTGCTCGGGTCCATCGAGGTTCGTGAGTCCCGTCGGGCCGAGGACGAGATGGTGCGCCGAGGCCTTGGCTAGCGCCGCTCCGAGGCGAAGTGCATCGGTGTCGGCAGTAAAGACGCGCTTGATGTCTTCGGGGTCGGTCAGGCATAGCCACGGTCCCGTCGCGGCTGGCATCGGCACCAGGAAGCGGTCGCCGAGCTGCTGGCAACGGCGCGCGAATTGTTCCGGCGCGAGCCAGTACTGAGCGGCATTGACGATTGCCGGACGTCGCAGTCGGGGCACGTCGAAAAGCGCTTTGTCCATGAACTCTCCTTGTTACTCAGTGCAAGTCTCGGTAACATAGTATCTGATGTCGCCAATAGCCGAGATTCTCGAAGTGGCCCCCGTCGACGGGGAGGACGCGCTCTTTGACCGGGTTGCCGCCGCGGCGCTCGCCGAGTTTGCCGAGCACGGCATCCGTCGCACCTCGATGGAAGATGTCGCGCGCCGCGCCGGCGTCTCGCGAATGACCGTCTTCCGCCGGTTCGAGAGCAAGCAAGGTCTTGTCGACGTTGTCATCGCCCGGGAGGTCCGGCGTGGCATGGAAGAGCTCGACCTGCTGTGGGAAGGCGCCGAAACACTGGAGCATCGCCTCGTCGAAGGGTTCGCTTTCGCCGGGCGGTACGTGCACGGCCACCCGCTCTTCGAGAGGCTCTTGCGCAGTGAACCAGAGGTCCTGCTGCCGCCTCTCACACTCGACGGTGGACCCGTGCTAAAGCTCTACCGATTACTGATCACCCATCGACTTCAGGTCGAAATCGATGCGGGGCGTGCGGCGACTCCAGACGTCGACGGCGTCGCTGAAGTGATCGCTCGCCTCGCGATCTCGTTGCTGCTCACGCGCGATGGAGACATCACACTCGATGACCCAGACTCAGTGGTCCGCTTAGTCAAGCTTGCGCTACTTCCCATGTTGCAGCCAATGCGGGACTAGCGCGAGCTGCCACTCCGCAACTCCGCCAGCTTCGATCGGCGACAGTTTGCTCGGCCACGAATGCAATGCACGAGATGCCGACGAAGACCGCCAGCGAGAGCTCCGATCTCGTCGGGTCAGCAGAGCGACTCAGCGGAGTTGCAACCTGACCGCCTCAAGGACTGGCTCGGCTGCCGCAAAGAACGCTCCGGCGTGTGCCTGGCCTGGAATCACGTCAAGGGTGGCTCCGAGGGCCTCCACGTCGGCACGAACATGCGGAACGATCCAGTCCTCCGAGCCCACGTAATACGAAGCTGGGCAGCGCACGGCCGCAGGGTCGATGAATCGCGTAGGTCGCAGCGAGCCGTCGATCGCCGCCGCCACCGCGAGTGGAAACGGCCACTTGCACTGGCCCCACCGCGGAACTCTGAACTGGCCCTACCCCGCGCTGGTTGTTGGTGTGCGTAGATGATCCCTGATCGACCCCTGCTGTGGAGTCTCGGCGAGCTCTGGGCGAAGCGAAGCCCGTAGGGCGAGCGCAGCCCAGAGCTCGCCGGCGCGTCATCGGGCGGCCCCCTTCGCCTTGCGTTGGATGCCGTGGCGAAAGCGCCATGACTCGGTGCCGGTCTCGATGATGTGAGCCCGGTGGGTGATGCGGTCGACGACGGCCTTGGCCAGACGCGGGTCGGGGAACACTTTGGTCCACTCGCCGAAGGGGAGGTTGGTGGTGACGATCAGGCTGGCTCGCTCGTTTCGCTCGGAGATGACCTGGAAGACGAGCTCGGCGGCACCCTTGGGGAGCGCCAGGTAGCCGAGCTCGTCGAGCACCACAAGCTCGGTGCGCGCGTAGCGGGCCACGACGCGGGCGAGCTCTCTTCGGCTCTCGGCTTCTTGGAGCTCGTTGGCGAGCCCGGCGAGGGTGGTGAAACGCACCCGTCTGCCCTGCTGGCAGGCGCAGACCGCCAGCGCCGTGGCCAGCATCGTCTTCCCCGTACCCGATTCACCGATCAGGATCACCGACTCGCGGTCATCGATCCAGGAGCACTCGGCCAGCGCGGCGATCGCGGCCTGCGAGACCTTCGGGTTATCAGCGAAGCGGAAGTCCTCCAGGCGCTTCATCACCGGGAAACGGGCTTCCAGCAGGCGTCGACGTTCACGGCGCTCAGAGCGCTCTGCCATCTCCGCTTCAAGGAGCGCCGCGAGGTACGTGACCGGTGTCTGCTGCTCGCGCAGGGCCTCCTCGGCGAGCGCCTTGAAGCGCCGTCTGACGGTCGGGAGCTTCAGCTCGATCGCCTGCGCCTCGATCAGCGCCTCGATCGCCTGGGTCTTCGCCGGCGCGCTCATCGGCTCACCGCGGCTTCGAGCAGCTGGTCATAGTCACCGAGGCTCGGCTCGGGTCCACCGATGATCGAGAGCCTCTCCGAGAGCTCGATGCCGGGCGGCTCGGCGCGCTCAGAGCGCCTGGCAAGCAAGGCGACCGCACGCCCGTCGCTTGCACCGGCGGCCAGTGCGCCACGGACGGCGAGCTCGACGCGTGCGGGTCTGAGCTCGCGGGCGAGCAGCAGCACGTCGACCATCTGCCGGGCGGCCTCTGAGGCGCCATAGCGTGCCTCGATCGCCGTCCACAGCTCGTCAAAGCAGGCTGGCCATGAGCCCCGCTCACGCGCCTGGGCAAGGGGCAGCGAGGAGCGCAGCGCCCCCGGCTTTCGCCGCAACAGCTCGAGGTAGTGGTCGAGCTTCCCCGAGACGCCGTAGCGGCCCCCCAGGCGCTCGTGAACGGCGATCAGCTGGTGCTCGTGGAAGACCTCGATCTCTCTAGCACCGATCTTCACGAGCACCTTTCGCCCGACCAGTGAGACCGGAACCGAGTAGCGGTTTTGGCGGACCGTGACGAGCGCCTTGGAGTCGACCCTCGGCGTCGATTGCTCACGCGCGTCAAACGGCTCTGCCGGCGCCGCTCGCAGATTCGCCAGCTCCGCCGAGAGGGCCTCACCGACGGTCACCGCGCGGCCGCTGATCGTGCGCTTCAAATCTGAATTACAGCCGGCGGCGATCAGCACGTTCAGCTCAGCGATGCTCTGGACCTCGGGCAAGGGGACGAAGTGCCGGCGGCGATAGCGGCCCACCTCACCCTCGACGCCGCCCTTTTCGTGGGCGCCCTGCTCGCCGGGCTCGCAGAAGGAGGACTCGAACAGGTAGTGGGAGCGCAGCGCGATGAAGCGGTCTGACTCGAGGCGTCTGCGGCCCTTGAGGATCTTCGTGACCGCAGCCTTCAGGTTGTCGTAGCGGATCGTCTGGAAGACCCCGCCGAACCAGTCAAAAGCACCGGCGTGGGCCTCGAGGAATGCCTGCTGGGTCTGGCGCGAGAAGGCCATCGCGAAGGCGGCGCCGGAGTGACAGGCGCGCATGTGGAAGACGAACACCTTGGTGGGGACTCCCCGCAGGATCACGACCGCCTCGCCCCAGTCGACCTCCGCCTCGACGCCGGGGTCGTGCACTAGGGGCACCATCGCCGCCGGCGGCTCGCCCAGCTCTCTGCGGCGGTGGGCAACCCACTTGCGCACCGCACGCTCAGAGACCTCTGCGCCGTGCTCCTCGCCGAGGCGCTCCCAGATGCGGTGGGCGGTGTGGCGCTGCTTTCGCGGGGCGTCTCGGTCCGCGATCAGCCAGCCGTCGATCAGCTCCCGGTATAAGCCGAGTTTCGGCGCCGGGCGACCCTCAGGGCGCTTGCGCGGTGAAGGCAGCGGCGAGGCAAGCGCCTGACGGACAGCGCGACGATGGACACCGTGGCGCTCTGCCAAGGCCCTGATCGAAAGGCCCTCACGGTCGCGATCTCTTCTTATCTGCTCGAACGTCTCCACTCGTGATCCCATCCCTGTCTGCCGCCTTCCGTTCGAGCTTCATGAGACTCGAACAGTCCGCGGCGGGTCGGACGGGGTGGGGCCATTTCAAGGTTCCGGAGTGGGGCCAAGTGAGAGTTCCGTTCCCAGCGAGTGGATCGTTGGCGTCCTCGATCATCTTCTGGAAGCCGATGTCGCTGACGCCCAGGGCCTGCCAGAGGCTCGCCCAGTCGCTCCGTCGCAGAATGCCGGCCAGCGGTGCTAGGAGCCGTGCGACCTCTTCCTCGTGGGCGTGCATCGCATAGCCGCCGACGACGATCCGATCGACGCGCTCGGGGTGCGCGGCGGCCAGGCTGCAGGTCAACCAGCCGCCTCGTGAGTACCCCCAGACCGTCGCCCTATCAACCCCTTCAGCGTCGAGGACCGCGACCAAGTCTTCCGTCACGCCCGCTGCCTCGTAGGCATCAGGGTCATGCGGTGTGTCGCTGTTGCCGTGCCCAAGTGGGTCAACGTTGATCACGCGCCAGCTCGGCGCGAGCGCTGCTACGTAGCCAGCGTCGAGCCAGTGCTGAGCCGCGCCCAACGTTTGCGCGACGAGCATCAGCGGCGGCCCTTCACCATCGACGGTGTAGTGGATCCTGAAGCCGCGCGAGGTCGTCTGCATGGCGGGGGCTATTGAACCAAACGCCTGTCAAGCGCTTTCAGCACCGCCAGCGACCTCGACGACTTCGCGTCGATGGTCGCAATAAGGCGCTTCTCCTCTGGACAAAGTAACGCTAAATGCGTTAGACTGTCCAACATGCCTGGCCGTCACTTCAAGACGCTGTACGAGATCGCTGAGGATAACTACGGCTTCCTGACCGTGGATGACGCCCGGCGGGTGGGCATCCGCCCACAGCGGCTGGCCGAGATGGCGCGTAGGGGATCGCTGCAGCGGCAGGGACTCGGGCTCTACCGCCTGGACCCTTTCCCCGCCCATGCACTGGATAGCTACCGCAAGGCAACCCTCTGGCCATATGGCGTTGAGGGTGTCCTCAGCCACGAAACGGCACTCGATCTCTACGAGCTCAGCGACGTCAACCCGGCAATGATCCACATCACCGTCCCCAAGCGCTACCGCCTACGTCGCCGCGAGGCGCCGCCCGTCTATCGCTTCCACCACGAAGACCTTGATGCGCTCGACATCACACGGCACGAGGGCCTGCCGATCGTGACACCAGCGAAGGCCATCCGTCAATGCCACGAGGCGCATCTGCGCCGTGACCTGCTGCGCCAAGCATTGGAGCAAGCCAGAGAACGTGGCTTGGTCAATCGCAGCGCCTACGCCGAGCTCATGCACGAGGTCGGGTTCGATCCCGCTACTGCGCCAACACGATGAGCACGCCGCCGCCGAGGCGCCAACCAACGACTGAGAGGCAGCTCGGTCGACTGGCCTCCAACTATGCCGAGGCGAGCGGCCTCGGCGTACGGCGGATGCGCCAGCGCGTCTCGGCGATGGTGTTCCTTGGCGCATTGGAGCGTGTACACGAGGAGGAATCGCCCGGACGATTCCTGATCAAGGGTGGCATCGCGTGCGAACTGCGCTTCCAAAACCAGGCGCGAGCGACGCGTGACCTTGATGCGATCTTTCACGGCTCCCTCGACGAGCTCCTCGCCGACCTCGACATGGCCTTCGCCACGTCCTATTCGGGCTTCTCATTGAGCTATACACCGCCGGAGGCATCCGTGGGACCGGCGCGCACCGCTTCGACGTCAAGCTGACCTACCAAGGCCGCAGTTGGGCAACGCTGCGGGTCGAGGTCTCGCCACCGGAAGGACAGGCTCACGAGCCGGAGTCAGTGCCGGCGCTGAGCGTGAGCGAGTTCGGCCTCACGGGACCGGCCGAGGTCGCTTGCCTGTCGCTGCGGTATCAGATCGCACAGAAGATTCCACGCTTGCACCGAGCGCTTCCCCGACCGTGAAAACGACCGCGTCCACGACCTGATCGACTTGCAGCTCATGGGAGGACTGATCGAGGACTACAGCCGCGAGAAAGCGGCCTGCATCGAAATCTTTGGGCTACGTAGGACGCACTCCTGGCCACCCACACTGACTATCGAGCCAACCTGGCCCGAGACGTATCGCGAGTTGGCCGCCGAGCTCGAGTTCCCGACCAAAGACCTCGACGAAGCCTTCAGGCACGTGCAGGTGCTGATCGACAGGATCCACGCCGAGCGACCCTGACAAGGCAGCGTAAGGCCCAGTTACCTCTAAGGCTGCCGCCGCCCTGTTACTGCTGGATACCGTACGGGTTGAGGTTGACATCCGCTACTGCACTGGTTCAACGCGCCTCGCTCCATATGAGGAGCTGGCCCGAATCGTGATCATGCGACGTGGAGGGTTGGGCTTGACGCAAGCCGAGCTAGCCGCCGGATGGGCACGACGGCCTCGGCGATCTCGCGGATCGAGAGCGGCCAGCACGCGACCAACGCCCAGACTCTCAAGAAGCTCGGTGATGCCTTTGGGGCCCGCGCCGTGCTTGGCTTCGAGTTCGGGCCGGCAGAGCATCCTGAGCGCGAGCTCGTCGTCCTCTGATGGCTCGCGCCGATACAGAGCTCGCTCTGACCTGATCCGGTATTTCCCTGACCTTTTCCTGCGGCACCCGCACAGCGGAGAGGCTTGCGCCGGGCAGATGGCGCGCCGGGCACCGTTACCCACGGCCGCGCCGACGACCCCAGGCCGGCCGCAGTCAACCCGTCAGGGCGCGGCCTTTGGCCGCGAGCCCGCATGGCTTGACGGCGGACCCCGCCCACAATTTTCCCCTGGTCGGCAAGCGCACATGGTGACGTCTTGCCGACCTTCACAGAAAGTACCGTCACTGGCGAAAGTCCGCATCTGCGGATCGGCAAGCTCAGATGATGTAAATGACTGCAGTTCGAAGCTCAGTGGGTGGAGTCTCCAAGACGCTTGGAGACGGCCTCGCCACGGTAGTCGAAGATTCGCTCGAGATCGCGGCGGACGAAAAGTCGGCGCGCGAGCCCGCCGAGCGGCCCCAGCGGGATCGCGTAGCGGACACGATCATGAATGACGGTGGCGGTGTCGGTGTCCCCATCCTGCTCGAATAGATGGGTGTGCTCCCAGAGCGAGAAGGGACCCTTTGCCTGAGTGTCGACAAAGCGCACCGGCGGTTCCCAGATCTCGATCCGGGTCTGCCAGCGCACCGGCACTCCGTGCAGCTTCAGCTTGTAGTCCAGCAGAGTGCCCGGCCGCATCGCTACATCGGCCGGCGTAATCACTTCGAAGTGGAGCCAGGGCGGGGTCATCGGCTCCAGGTTGCGGGCGTCCACATAGAAGTCGAATACCTGCTCGACCGATACCTCGACCCGTTGACTGCGCTCGAGGACGTGTACGGACACAGCCCCAGTCTGGCAGTCAAGTTTAATCGGGCTACCTTTAAGGAGATCGCGCAGAGTGTTCTCATCGCCGGAGCCACGGGTTTCATCGGCGCCCGGCTGGCCACCTCGCTGGCAGGCACGGAGTCGTCCGTCCGCTGCCTGGTTCGCGACCGCTCGAAGGCCCACCCGCTTGAGGCAGCGGGTCTGGACCTCCACATGGGTGACATCACCGACGCAGAGAGCCTGGCAGGCGCAGGGAGAGACGTCGAGGTCGCCTACTACCTCGTCCACGCGATGGCCGGTGGTCAGCGGGTACGCCGAACGAGAGCGGACCGGGGCGCTGAACTTCGCCCGGATGGCCAGGCGCGAAGGCGTCAAGCGCGTCATCTATCTCGGAGGGCTCGGCGACGAGAGCAAGTCAAAGCACCTGCGCAGCCGCCATCAAACCGCACGCGTCCTCGCCGCCGAGGGTCCTCCTCTCACCTACTTCCGCGCGGCGATGGTCGTGGGCGCCGGCAGCGAGTCCTACCGGACCCTGCGCTATCTGGTGGGGCGGTTGCCGGTGATGATCGCCCCCAGCTGGCTGCGTATAGCGACGCAGCCGATCGGAATCGAGGCGACGATCGAGTACCTGCGCCGCGCTCCCGAGATCCCCGAGTCAGAGGGCCGCGAAGTCCAGATCGGCGGCCCCGACGTACTCTCCTATTCGGAGATGCTGGATCGGATGGCGATCGCGATGGGGAAGCGGCCGCGACGCAAGCTGCCGGTCCCCTTCATCACGCCCTGGCTCTCGGCGCTCTGGCTCGGCCTGGTCACGCCAGTTGACACGAAGGTGGCGCGCCCGCTTGTCGAGGGGTTGACCACGGCGACCGTCGTCACCGATCCCACCGGGGCCGAACCGTTCGGGATCTCACCGGAGTCGTTTGACGAAGCTCTGCGGCGCGCGTTCGCGGCCGAGGTCTCGGCGGTGATGCCCTGCGCCTTGTAGACGTGGACGGCGTAGCCCAGGCTGAGGTCGGAGAACTTCGTGGTGTCGACCTCCACCTCGCGCGGCTCGCGCTCGTGGGTCTCGACCGTGACCCGGTCTCTAAAATGGGGAAGCGGACGACGGGTCTCGAACCCGCGACCTCGAGCTTGGGAAGCTCCCGCTACGGCCTAGCATCAACCGCTTGACAATGCGCTTTGCCTCCAAATGAGCAACTTCTCAGTTGACAGCAGATGACGGTGATGGACACGATGAACCCGATTTTGTTCCTACCCAGGTTGCCGAATGGGGTAACCCGTTCTTCCGACCCCGGTAGCTCAGCTGGAAAGAGCGCTCGCCGTCCTGAGCGACAGACTGCAAGTGCGCGTCCAATCCAGCTATAGACAGTTATAGCAATTTCGCTATAACTGTGCATAACCGCATATACTCTGCGACCAGTGGACGCAGTCGCAAACCCCTACACGCCCAACGCAGGCTCTCGCCCGCCGGAGCTGGCTGGCAGACAGAGGGAGCTGGAGCAGTTCGATGTCCTAATCGCCCGCCTCCAGAACGGTGCCACCGACCAGAGCCTGATCATTAAGGGCCTGCGCGGTGTCGGCAAGACCGTGCTGTTGAACGCTTTCGAGGATCTAGCCGAGGCGCGAGACTTTCTGACCTACTACCACGAGCTGACGCCGGACTCAAGCCTCATCGAGAGCCTGGCCCGCGACGCCGAGAGTGCTTTGACCCGCCTCAAGCTCAGTCAGAGGGCCGGCCACGGAGTACGCGAAGTTCTGGGTGGTATGAAGGCGATTAAACTGGTGGGACCGGCGGGATTCAGTCTGCAGGTAGACCTGCGGGGTGCCTCGGAGGGCAAAATCACCGCCGAGCTGACCGAGCTCTTCCTTGAGTTGGGCAAAGCCGCCCGGGTTAAGCAGCGAGGCGTTGCATTTTTCCTTGACGAGGTCCAATTCGTCGACGAGGTCCAATACCGGTCGATGATCAGTGCCTTGCACCGCTCGACCCAGAAAGGGCTGCCGATCGCGGTCGCCGCCGCAGGTCTGCCGCAAATCCCGCGTCTCTCCGGCGAGGCCCGCTCCTACGCCGAGCGGTTGTTCGACTTCCCGACCATCGCCAACCTTCCCGACGAGGATGCGCGCGACGCACTGGTGGGACCAGCCGGCAAGCTGGGCATCGAGTATGCCGAGGAGGCTGTGACGGCAGCGTTGGCGTGGACAGAGGGTTATCCGTTCTACATCCAGCAGCTCGGCAAACATGCTTGGAACCTGGCCGACACGTCGCCGATCACTCTTGAGGACGTTGAAAGGGCCATGCCGGTAGCCCAGGAGTCCTTGGACCGCAGCATCTATGAGGTCCGCATCCAGCGGGCGACCACTAACGAGCAACGCTACATGCGTGCGATGGCCGAGCTCGGCGACGGGCCTTTTCGCAGCGGCGCGGTCGCCAGCAAGCTAGGTAAGACTGTTACCGCTTTATCTCCCATGCGTCAGGCGTTGCTGACCAAGGGACTGATCTACAGCACCGAGAACTACGGTTACATTGACTTCACGGTCCCGCGCTTTGGCGAATACATGCGTCGGCTGATGCCATTTCGCAAACCGCGAAAGTCCTCAGCGAAGAAAACCTGACTGGTAGCCGGGCGCGAAGCGCCTACTCGATCCCACGCCACGGTCGAGCGATCCGAGCGTGGTGGCACTTAAGGCACTGAACGACTTCGAGCGCTGCCCCCTGACCCCCGTTCTCGTCCGCATCGCGCCAGCGCAGCTTGTAGCTGACGATCTCCCCACCAGCCGGCGCCACACACGCGTATATACCCCTCGGCAGGGAAGCGGACGACGGGTCTCGAACCCGTGACCTCGAGCTTGGGAAGCTCACGCTAAGGCCTAGCCGCAGCGGCCTTCCAATGCGCTTCGTCTGCAAAGAAGCAATTTCTGAGTCAGAGCGCGGAGTCGAGCAGCTGCTCGTGGTTGGTGGCGGCAAGGAGGAGGCTCGATCCCCGGAAGGCGTCAAGCATCTGTAGGAACGCCGTGACGACCCGCTTCACCTCACCATGCTCGCCAGGGTCGTCGCGAGCCTTGCCGAGTGCGTCGAACTCGTCAAAGAGCAACACCCAGGATCCTCGGTTTACGAAATCAAAGACCCGGTGGAGGTTGGACGCCGTCTCCCCCAGATAGCTGGAGATGACTGCATCGATGCGGACGATGACCAAAGGGAGGCCGATTTCGGTTGCCAGAGCCTCCGCGGCACTGGTCTTCCCACAGCCAGGCGGCCCATGGAGAAGGATGCGCTGGCGCCGAGGGACTCCTCGCCGATCTAGCTCCTCCCACCTTCCATATTCGTCGATCAAGGATTTGAGTCGATCGAGCAACCTGCCATCTAAAACCAGGTCATCGAGAGCACGCTGAGGGTGGCGGACTTCCGCCAGTGGCCACTCTCCCTCTCGGTCTTTTGGCGGCGCGGGAAGAGCGACATCTGGCGCAATCGCCGTCTGCAAGCCGCCAGCAAGAAGACCTCGAAGGTCACGGGCGAGCGCCGTGTGTTGCTTTGCCTCCTCCTCCTCAATGATCTCCTGCGCCGCCCTGCGGAAGGCGAGCTCATCGCCCTCTTTATAGGCGCGAAACATTGCCTTCAGCTCCCGACCGGCCATGGCCTCAGCGTAACGTGGGCCGCGGTCAATCGGCGGACGACGAGGAGGAATGCACGGGCACGGACAAGCGGAGCTGTCGGCTCGAAGTGGCTACTCGATCCCAAAGCCCCAGTCGCGGTCTCGGGTCTCGGTCGATCTCACGCTCGATCCGCGCCTGACGCTCGAAAGTTCGATCGTCGGCTTCCTTGGCGATACTCGCCTCCTGCGCCCCGCTGCGGCGCATCCGCTCGCCGAGGCGTTCGATTGCGCCGGTATCCATGCCCCCCTCCCCGAGGTCCTCTCGCGACACGTAGACCTGGGTCCGCTCGCGGGCGCGGCTGAGCGCGACGTAGGCGTGCTCGCCGGTTGGCCCCAGTGGTGACTGGCGCTCTCATCGGAGCGCTTGAAGCGATACCCGCCTGCCGGCACGACGACGACCCCGGGTCTCGCCAACCTAAATGCACGGGCTCAATAAAATCGGGCAAGCGAGCATCGAGACTCCCTCTGCATTTGAGACAAGGCGCTGATCGGCCGGAGGCTGTGGCGTCGTCTCAGACGAGCCCCACCCGTCCGGAGCCGATGTCATAGACGGCCGGAACGACGCCCAGCTTGCCCGCCCTTACTGCCGGCGCGATGATCGGGCCGCGGTCGCGGAGTGCGGTGGCCTGCGCCAACGCGTTCGCGACCACTCCCCGCTCAAGCGCGTCCTTACCGGGAGGAACGCTCTGCACCGCGGGGAGAACAACGCCGACTACCTCGCCGATTGAGCCGTACTTTGCGGCCGGGTAGGAAGCGGTGCCGCGAGCCACTGCGAGCGCCGCCTTGACCGCCCCGCAGTCGCTGTGGCCGAGTACCATGATCAGCTTCGCGCCCAGCACGGCCACGGCGTACTCGGTGCTGCCGAGGGTGCCCAGGTCGACGCCGTTGCCCGCGATCCGCGTGATGAACAGGTTGCCGGGGGCGAGATCGAAGATCAGCTCAGGCGAGATCCGCGAGTCGGCGCAGGTAAGGATCGCCGCAAAAGGCTCCTGCTCGCTGGCGAAACGCCCGGCGACAGGCGAGTAGTCGCGCCGCTCGAGCTTTCCTTCCAGGAAGCGCTTGTTGCCGGCTTGCAGAACTTCGAGCGCGGCTTGGGGGGTTGTGGGATGGCTGGTGTTCTTGTCGTCCATCTGCTCCAAGTCTTATATCTCCGAGCGGCGATTTCGGGGTATCGGAAATCGAGCCTCGTGGCGGCCTGGCTCGAGTGTCTCCGTGACATCGCGGGCGACACTCCCCAGGCGCGCCCTACTGCGGCACCGCGACGCTGATGATCGGGGCCGAGGTCGGCTGAGAGGTGCCGCCGCGCGGCTCGGCAGTCACCATCACCGCGCTGACCCCGCGCATGTCCGGGATAGTCGCGGTCGCCCTCCCGCTGAGGTCGGGGGCGAACAGGGAGTTCGCGGAGACGATCCGCTTGCCGCGCCGCACCCAGGCCTCAAGAACCTTGTCGTCCGGAAGCTGGTGGACGTCGGCGAGGTGCAGCGTGCCGGAGTCGCCCTCGCGAACAACCTCCGCTGTCACTCCCGGTGCCCGCCCGGCGACGAATGCACTGGGGCCGGCGCTCCCAGAGCCACCGCCAACGCCAACCGCATAGCCGGCTCGGCGTCGACGCTATAGCTGACGGCCCCGCACAGGCAGCGGCCGGTGATCGGTCTGGGTGCATTGGCCACGCACCCGAGACCGTACACCCGTGCTCGACGGCTAGCTGCTTCGAAGTGCTGCGCGGCCCTCGGCTATGCAGCGGTTGGTTTTTGAGTATGTCCATAGGCAGCGGATCGGGCGTTGTAACTAGGCTTGCCGGACGGGCGCAGGGGCAAGAGGGGTGGGACCCCGACCGATCAGCGAGCTGGGGGGTCGGGGGAAGAGGTGAGATGACATGCGGTAGCGGGCGGGGAGCGCTCAACGTGGTTTAAGGGAGACCGGAGGGGGTAATCGAGAGCCATGCCACTTTCGCTGCTTCTCATCGTGATCGGGATCGTCCTGGCCATTCTCGTGAATTACGGCCTAGGGATCGTCTGCATCGTGATCGGGCTTGTGCTGCTCCTCTGGCCTCGGATCAGCGCCGGACGCACAAGCGGCTCGCGGTTATAGGCGGGTGAGATCGGCAGCTCGGGGGCCGGTCAGCTCCGATGAGCCACACAGTTCGCGGGTCGGCGGCGATCACCATTCAGATAGCCGTGCTTGGGATAGCATCGTCTGATTGCAAGGCTCAGCGGTAAAGGGAGAGCGACGTCGGGCGGCATGAAAGCACCGCGATGAATCCAGCACCATTTGAGGTGCAGAGCGAGGTCTTGGATGGAGTGCGGCTCATCGCTGTGCGTGGCGAGCTCGACCTCGATACCGCCCCGCGGCTCGACGAGGCGCTGGAGTCGGCATTTGCAGCCGATGGCCCTGCTCTCCTCATCGACCTCTCGGAGTGCGAGTTCATCGACTCAACCGGCATTGCCCTAATGGTCAGGGCGTCGCAACGGCTGAACTACGACGAGAACGGGCAAGGCGAAAAACGGTTCGCCCTCTGCTGCGCCAACGACCAGGTGGAGCGGTTGTTCGGCATCACCGGCCTCGACTCTTCGATCCCGCTGCACGGCTCCCGTGAGGACGCAATAACCGACCTGCGCGGCTGAACCACGCTTAGGTACTGGCTGTCGGGCAACCGGAGACGCCCGCCATCCGCTGCTTTCCTCCCAAGTCTGCGAGTCATCCCTCGCTCAATATGCAACAGAGGAAGTTTCGGGACTTCATGACCGGGGTAGCGGAATGCATCCGGGCTCGAAATACTTCCTGCCGCACGATTCCCTCCATCGCAGGCGGGCCAACATGAGCGGAGCCATGAGTGACGATCACACCGGCCTCTCGATAACCATTCCCGCTCGCTCGGAGAACGTGGCGGTCGTGCGTCACGCGGTCGCCGGGTTGGCGGAGCAGCTCGGGATGGAGGAGCCGGGGATCGGCGATTTAAAGACCGTTGTCACCGAGGCGTGCATGAACGTCGTCGTCCATGCTTACGACGATGCCGGCCCGCTGGAGGTCGAGGCGTTTGCCGATGACCGGGAGCTGACGGTAGTGGTCCGCGACTTCGGCGGGGGCATCCGTCCCCACCCCGATGTCGACAGGCCGAGCCTGCGGATCGGATTGACCCTGATCGCCGCTCTTTCGAGCAGCTTCGAGATCTCCGGCGGCCTTGATCGAGGGACGAAGATCACGATGCGCCTGCCGCTCGACGCCGATGGAAGCGATAAGCGTCCAAACAACCAAGGGAACGGCGTCGGCATCGTCAAAGCCGCCGATCTGAGGATCGGCGGCCAAGAGCTGATCGCCCCAGTCCTCGCTCGGATCGTGGGAGCGCTCGCCGCCCGCCACCGGATCGCGGTCGACCGCATCAGCGACGCTTACCTGGTGACTGACGCACTCGCGGCGAGGGCACCCGCCGCGTTCTCCGACGGGCAGACCTGCTTCAGCGTTGCCGACGATGAGGAGGGGATCGACCTGCGGGTCGGGCCGGTCTCCCCGGGTATGGGAGAGGCGCTCCGCGAAGGCCTTTCCGTTCCCGCCGCCGGCGGCTCGCTTGAGTCCCTTGCCGACGAGACGCGGGTGGAGGCGGGCGAGGGGGGCGAGTACCTGCTGGTGCGGTTCGCCGCCTTCGAACAGCAGCCCTAGTCGGTTTCGTCGGCTTTCTCGACCTACTCGCGCATTCGCTGCAGAGCGCGACGCAGGATCCGCGACACATGCATCTGGGAATGGCCGATCCGCTCGGCGATCTGCGACTGAGTCATGTCCTCGGCAAAACGCAGCCGCAGCACGAGGCGCTCGCGCTCGTCGAGCTGCGGGATCGCCTCCTCAAGCGCGGCCTTGCCCTCGACAAGCTCGAACCCAGGGTCCTCCTCACCGATCGACTCCGAGGCCGGCGCCTCGTCCTCGCCCTCGCCGGCCGGGCGATCGAGCGAGAGGGGGCGACGGTTGTGGCTCGCTTCCATCGCTTCGAGGACGTCGGTCTGCTCGATCTCGAGCCGCTCGGCGATCTCGCCGACCGCGGGCGAGCGCTGCATCTCCTCCGTCAGCTCGCCGATCGCCTTCTCGACTTCCCCAATCCGGTCATGCAGCCCGCGCGGCACCCGCATCGTCCAGACCCGGTCGCGGAAGTGGCGCTTCAGCTCGCCGAGGATGGTGGGTGAGGCGAAGGCGGTGAACGGGATGCCGCGAGCGGAATCGAAACGGTCGACCGCATTGACCAGCGCCAGGCTCGCGACCTGCAGCAGGTCGTCGAAGGACTCGTTCACCCCCCGGTAGCGCTGGGTCAGGCTTTTCGCGAACGGCAGGTAGCGACGGACCAGCTCCTCCCTGATCGCCGGGTCGCGGCTCTCGGCGAAGCGCGCCCACAGGCGCTGCTCGCTGGCCAGCTTCTCAGCCGGCCCCGGCGGCCCCGATCCGGGCGTCTTGCCTTGCGCTTGGTCTTGCCGCTCTGCGGCCATGCCAACCTCACTGCGCGACGCTATCGCCGCTCGTCCTGCCTGGTCCGCTACCCGAGCCTTCGAGGCCGAAACCAACCGGGCCGATGTGGTGGATTGAAGCTCACCGTCCGGGGGTATGGGGCGGGCATGCCACCTTCAACTCTCGACGAAGGGAGATGACCATGCCACCGCGAGGAGTCAAAAAAGGCACGAAGCGGGCGCGGCAGTACGAGCAGATCAAGCGGAGCGAGGAGAAGCACGGGCGCTCGGAGAGCCGCGCCGAGGAGATCGCGGCGCGTACCGTGAACAAGGAGCGGGCGCGCTCTGGCGAATCCAACAGTGCCTCCAATACGTCTACGAAGGATGTCTCCTCCTCGGGTCATCGCGGGGGGCGGCGCTCCGGCACCAAGCGCGCCAAGGGGCGGACCCGCGACCAGCTCTACAACGAGGCCCGCAAGCTGAAGATTAAAGGGCGCTCGAAAATGAGCAGGGCCCAGCTGGAGAGTGCAGTTGCCGGGGCAAAGGACTGAGCGCGGCCGGCGATCTCGGTTTGGCAAGAAGCGGCGAAGCAAGGCTTTCCTGGAGGGCGACATAAGCTGAGGAGGTGAGCCGACTACAGGAGTCCGCGATGTTCATGGGTTGCACATGAGAGCAGGTGACCCGACGGAAGCCGATCGGAAGCTCGAGCCCGAACACGTGCACCGTCACTTCGCCGAGGTCGTGCGAGGGACCCAGGACGCGGTTCTAAGCAAGGACCTGGACTGCATAGTGACATCGTGGAACCCAGCCGCCGAACGACTCTACGGCTATAGCGACGAGGAGGCGGTAGGTCGCCACGTCTCCTTCTTGGTCCCGCTCGATCACAAAAACGAGGAGCAGGAGATCCTCGATCGTGTCTTACGCGGCGAGCGTCTGGAAACCTACGAGACCGAGCGAGTCCGCAAAGACGGAACGCGGATCGACGTGTCGTTGACCGTCTCGCCGATCGAAAATCAGGTGTCAGGGATAGTGGGCGCCTCCGTCATAGCCCGCGACATTACGACCGAAAAGCGACGCCGCCGGGCGCAGGAGTTCCTCGTCGCGGCAAGCCGAGATCTCGATTCGTCACTTGACCCGGCAGAGACCGCGCGAACCATCGTCGGCACGGCGGTGCCGGAGCTCGCCGAGCTGTGCGTGATCGATTTCATACGCAGAGACGGTTGGCTCGGCGACAGCGTGGTCGCGGGAGTCGATCCCAGCGCCGCGGAGAGGCTGGAAGCGATCCGCAGGCGCTCTCCGCTGGACCCCGACGGTGAGCACCCGGTCGCCCAGGTGCTGCGCGAGGGTCACCCGATGGTATGGCGAGACCTTAAGGCGCCGGCGATTGTCGACCAGGTTGCCCAGAGTGAGGAGCACCGACAGCTGATGGACGACGCCGGCTACAACTCCGCAGCAGTCGTGGCGCTGGTGGCACGCGGCCGGACGCTTGGGGCGCTCTCTCTTCTCCACGCCCGCAAGGATCTGCGATACGACCCCACCGACCTCGAGTTCCTCGGCGAGCTGGCCGATCGCGCCGCCATGGCCCTGGACAACGCCCGCCTCTACCGCGAACGTGACCGCATCGCCGAGAACCTGCAGCGCGGCCTGCGCCCACCCCGGCCGCCCGCGGTGCCGGGGCTCGAGGTCTCGGTCGTGTTTGAGGCTGCGGGTGAAGGGGTCGAGATCGGTGGGGACCTCTACGACGTGCTCCCCACCGAGGACGGCTGCTGGATCCTGATCGGCGACGTCGCGGGCAAGGGAAGCGCCGCCGCCGGCGTCTCGGTCGCGGTGCGCCACTCGGTGGGGGGTCTCACCCGAGAGGTCGATGAGCCGGTGGAGGTCCTGCGGAGAGTGAACGAGCTGCTGTTGGAGGGAACCAGCCTGAACGACTTCGCAACCGCCATGTTGATCCGGATTCGCAGCGGTGAGAATGGCTGGAGCCTCGCTCTGGCGGCCGCCGGCCATCCGCCCGCCATCCACGTGACCCAAGATAGAACTGTCCTGCTAGGGGGCGGGGCGGTGCTCGGGGCGTGGCCCGGCGCTTCAGTTGAGCGCCACAATGTGACCCTCGCCGCCGGCGACACCCTGATCCTCTACACCGACGGCTGGCTTGAGGCCGGTCCGCTCGAGAGTCACCGTCCACCGGAGGCAATGGCAGAAATGGTGAATTCCCTCTCAGGCCTCGAGCTGGACGTGCTGACCGAGCGTCTGCGAGTCGATGCGCTTGCCCGGGGCGGAGGAAGCCTCCGAGACGACATGGTGATCCTCGCGATCAGGCCTAAAGTTGCGAGTCTCTGATCGGCGCAGCGCTGGCCCACGGCAGATGTTCGTCCCAGCCGAGACCGGGTAGATGAAGTAGAGACGGCTCCGCCCGAGTCCCGGCGGCTTTCACCGGACTCGATCCGGTTCCCGCCTTCGGGTGAGAAGACCAACCGCCTAGGGCGGAGAGGCGTTCGGGGCGGTTGCCGTCAGAAATTTGAAAAGCAACCCGAAGGGAGTTCCAGATGGCTGACGAGCTACAGGGCAGGCGAATCGCCTTCCTCGTCGCGAATGAGGGCGTAGAGCAGGTCGAGCTGACCGAGCCGCTGCTGGCGGTAGGCAAGGCCGGCGCAGACGTGGACCTGATTGCTCCCAAGGACGAGAAGATCCAGGCCTTCAACCACCTCGACAAGGGCGACTGCTTCTCCCCGACCAAGACGGTGAGCGAAGCCGACGCGGACGACTACGACGGCTTGGTCCTCCCTGGGGGAGTCGCTAACCCTGACCAGCTGCGAACCGAGCGGGAGGCAGTCGAGTTCGTCCGCTCCTTCTTTGAGGCCGGCAAGCCGGTCGGGGTGATCTGCCACGGCCCCTGGACGCTGATCGAGGCCGACGTGGTGCGCGGTCGCACCCTCACCTCCTGGCCGAGCCTGCAGACCGACCTGCGCAACGCCGGCGCCGAGTGGGTCGATGAGGAGGTCCATGTCGAGGGGGGGCTGGTCTCAAGCCGCAAACCCGACGACCTCGAGGCCTTCAACGCAAAGATCCTCGAGGAGTTCGCCGAGGGCGTGCACGAGGGCCAGCGCGTCGAGGCGGCTTCGATCGGCGGCTGAGGTGCGTCGCCACCCGCAAGGCGGGTAGCAGGGGACATAAGGCCCAGCGGATACCCAGGAGGTGAAGGATGCCCAGGTACGCCGAGGTGAAGCTGAGGGAGATCCGCGAACGGCCTGAGCCCGCCGAAGAGGATGCCGCGGACAATTGAGCGAAGTGGCGCCAGCCGAAGGCGATGCCGAGATTCCATCGGGCAGGCCGGAGAGCGAGGATTCACGGCTCGACCGCAACCTCAGCGAGCTGCTTCAGGAGCTGCGGGTCGCACTGCCAGGCGTTCAGGTTCTCTTCGCCTTCCTGCTGGCGGTCCCGTTCCAGAAGAACTTCACCGAGATCTCGTCCTTTGAGAAGAAGGTCTATTTCGCCACGCTGCTCTGCACGGCGATCTCGGCTGCGCTCCTGATCTCGCCCACCGCCTATCACCGGATCACCTTCCACCTACAGCAGAAGCGCCGGCTCGTCTCCCTCGCCAACCGCTTCGCGATCGTGGGTCTTGGCTTCCTGGCGCTGGCGATGACCGGCGCGATCATGCTGATCACCAACGTCCTGTTCGGGAGCGTCGCCACGACCGCCATCACCAGCGGGGCGGCGATGTCAATGTTCGTGACCCTCTGGTATCTGCTGCCGCTGCAGCAGCGAATCAGGGCGCAGGAGTCTGAGTCATCGCCGTCGGGTCACCGAGATCGCACCCTTAGCTGAAGTTTTCACGGGCTGTGCTTGGGGTAGTGGGCGACCATGGCAAGCCCGGACATCAGGACCCACCCGCACCCCGGAGAGGTCTGGCTCAGCTGTCCTCCCTATCTGCTGCTCGCCCACATCGTCGAGGTCGACGAGCGCAGCGATCCGGCAGTGATCAGCTACGAGCTGCACGACGAGGAGGGCTTCGTACTTGAGCGCATCAACCATGCAGCGCTCGATCGCGGCTGGTGGCAGTCCTTCCAACCCCTGGAGAGGAATTACGGATAGGAGGGATTTGTGACCGGAGACCGCTATTTGGGCATCTCACTGGCGCTGCTTCGCACGTACAGGGCCGTTCTGCCGAGGCGGACAGACGTTGAGGGAAGTACGAGCTGGTCAGCCGAGGTCGCAGGCATGCCGGGGCTCCTGGCCAGTGGAGCCACTTGTACCGAGGCGCTTGCCGGCGCTCAGGCGAACCTGATGTCGCAGCGAGAAACGCTGCCCGGCCAACATCCGGCGCTCGCGAGGATGATGACTCCGACCGACCAGCCGTGAGTCATGCGCGGATTTCTTCGGTCCTGAAACGAACGTTCGCCGAGCTTAAAGACGACAACCTCACCGACTGGGCCGCCGCCCTCACCTACTACGGGTTGCTCGCCCTCTTCCCGGCCCTGATCGCGCTGGTCTCGATCCTGGGACTGATCGGCAACCCCAAGGTGACGACCTCGACGATCACCGAAGCGATCATCGCGATCGGGCCGAAGTCCGCCGCGCAGACTTTCGCCGGCCCGATCCGCTCGATCGCCTCCAACCAGAGCGCCGCCGGCTTCGCCTTCGTCCTCGGCCTGGCGGTGGCGCTGTGGTCCGCGTCCGGTTATGTGGGCGCATTCATCCGCGCCTCCAACGCGATCTATGAGACAACCGAGGAGCGCCCGTTCTGGAAGCTGCGGCCGCTGCAGTTAGCGGTGACGCTGATCATGGTCCTCTTGATGGCGGCGCTCACCTTGGGCCTGGTCCTGACCGGCCCAGTGGTCGAAGCGGTGGCGAAACCGCTTGGCGTCAGCTCAACCGCAGTGGACGTCTGGAACGTCGCCAAGTGGCCGGTGATGGTGGCCGTCTTCGTAGGCATGGTCGGCGTCCTCTACTACGCCTCGCCCAACGCGAAGATCCGTGGCTTCAGGTGGGTCACCCCCGGCAGCCTGGTCGCGATCGTCGTCTGGGCGATTGCCGCCGCCGCCTTCGCCGCCTACGTCGCCAACTTCGGCTCCTACGACAAGACCTACGGGACGCTCGGCGGCCTCGTCGTGCTGCTGGTCTGGTTCTGGATCAGCAACCTGGCGATCCTCTTTGGTCATGAGCTGAACGCCGAGCTGGAGCGCGGCGCCGAGATCGCCGAAGACCGTCATGGGGCTGAGCGAGAAATCCAATTGGACTCGCGGGTTGAGCCGAAATGACTGTGCCTTGTGTACGCCGGGGCGGTCAGCCCTTCTATGCCTCGACCGTGTCGGGATCGTTGGACGCCCGCCCACCTTCGGGCGAACCACGGCCAAAGAGGCTGACCAGGGCGGGAATCAGCAGGGTTCGTGCGATCAGCGTGTCGAGCAGCAGACCTACACACAGCGCGAAGGCAATCTCGCGAAAGCTCTGTATTGGAATCAGGGCCACCGCGGCGAAGGAGAGGGCAAGGATGACGCCGGCGACCGTGATCGCCCGCCCCGCCTGGGAGCCGGCGGTCCTGATCGCTGGCTCAAGGGCCGCTGCATCGGCCTCGCGCCATATCCGACTGATCAAAAAGACGTTGTAGTCGGCGCCGAGCGCCAACAGCAAAATCGCGCTGGCCACAGGCACAAAGAAGGCCAGCTCCCCATATCCGAGCAGATCCTGAAAGACGTAGACCGTGAGGCCCAGAGCCGCAGCGACGACGAGAATGCTGACCCCGACCAGGTAAAGCGGCGCCGAACGGCTCCGCAGGAGTACCCAGAGCAAGAGCAACAAGATGGCCAGGGCTGCCGGGGCCACCCGCTCAAAGGCGCTCCAGGTGTCTTCGGTGAGTTCGGCGGCAATCGTCGTGTCGCCGGTAACGCCAGCCGCAGCGTTGCCCAAGCCGTTTCGTTTGAGCAGTGCCGGCAGATGGTCTTCGAGGCTCGAAAGTGCTTCCGTTGCCACCGCACCGTCGGGATCGCGGTCGAGCACCAGGACGTAGCGAGCGGCGTTTCCGCTTGGTGCCAGCAAAACCCCGCGGCCACCCGGCAGGCGCTGCGTTCCGGGGCCGAAGACGCCAGCGACACCATGCTGTTGGGCAAGACTCGTTTCCAAGCCGGCCAGCTCTTCGCGCTGTCCGGCGATGCCGTTGTCTTCCAGGACCAGCATCGTTGGACCCAAGACTCCCGGGCCGATACCGGCCGCCGCGAGGTTATAGCCCTGCCGGGGGGAGGTTGACTGCGGCAAGCCGCGAATTACCGGGTTTCCCAACGCCAACTTGGCTAGGCCGCTCGCTGCGGCGCCGAGAACCAACAGGCAAACAATGGCGATCACCGCAGGAAAGCGCGCGGCGACGCCGATCAGCGTGCCCCGCACCCCCGACTTGGCATCAGCGGCTTGGCGCTGACCCGTGTCCTTGCTAATTGGCCAAAGGAGCGCTCGTCCAAAGATCGCAAGCGCCGCCGGGACCAATGTCATTGCCACCACCGCAGCGACGACTACCGCGACCGCCATGGCAGGCCCGAAGGCGGAGAGAAAGCGCATCCCAGATAGCAGCAAGGTCAGGGTGGCTCCGGCGATCATCAGTGCCGCAGTGAGAATCACCGGCAACAGTTCTCCGGTCACTTCAACCACGGCCCGCAGGGAGTCAGATCCCTCCCTCAATCGCTGCCGGTAGCCTGAGACGAAGAAGACCAGGTAGTCGGTGAGCACCCCAAAGATAAGCGCAACAATCACCGGCTCGGCCTCCTGGGGGATCGTGATGCCGTAGCGCTGCGCGAGCCGCCCTAGAAGGCGATCGGCGCACAGGTAGGCAATTCCCACCGTGCCAAGGCCCAACAATGGCACCCCGGCTGAGCGAAAGTAGAGAGCGAGGATGCCTACCACCAGAAGGATCGTCGCCAGCTCCACCCAGATGATGTCGTCCTTCGTGATGGCGGTTTCTGCCCTGGTCGCAGGCAGGGCGCCGGTGACATCTGCTGCTGCTGCTCGGGTCGTCCGTTTCAGACCTAAATCGAACCGCTGGGCCGTGGCTTGGGATTCGGATTCGCTTAGAGAGGGATCGATGTAGAGGTAGGTCACCAAGGTCGTGGCGGTCCGATGAGCCGCTAGTAGTCCCGGGGTGTCGAGCAGAGGCACGGCTCGTATCGCACCGCGTCCTTGCTGGCGATCGGTGTCAGCGATGTAGCGGGTTGCCGCCGCTATTTGGCGGGGGAGAAAGCCGCTTGGCTGGTGGGCGATCACGATGGTCCGACTCAGCAGCGGCAGACCGAATGTCTTGATTGCCTTGCGTTCCACTTCTAGCGCGGCCGAGGATCGGGGCAGCAGACTGCCGATCTCGCTGGTGTTGGCGTTGAAGATCGACGGCAAATGCGTCGTTGCGAGAATCGTCGCGACAATCCAAGCAGGAAGGATCAGGAAGCGAAGCCAAACGATCGCTCGCGCGATCTGAGTTGATGCGGTGTGCCGGCGGGGCTCAGTCGGAGGAGTCTTCGTATCCGGCATGGGCACCCCTTACCCGCCACCGTCGCGATCTAGGCCACCCACGGGGACAAGTCGCCGCAGGTTTACAACGCATAGGGCCTGGGTAGGTGGATTCCATGACAGCTGCCGGAGGGATCTTCCTGATAGCCGTGGGCGCGATTCTGCGCTACGCGACCAACTTCCACATCCAGGGCGTCAGCCTACGGATCGTGGGGCTGATCCTGATGATCGCGGGCTTGGCGGTGCTCATCCTCGCCCTCTGGCAGTGGGCTGTCTGGTCGCGACGTCCCCGTGAACGTGTAGTGGTCGACGAACGGCCCGAGCTTCGCGAGCCCCCGCAGTACTGACCCGGCTCCGAAGCGAGAAACACTTCATGCCTATAAGACGAAAGGCTCGTGCACTTCGATGATGCGTTACGCGATTGGCATTTTAATCTTGGTGGCCATCGTCCTGGTACTGCTCAAGCTTGCAGTTTTTGGCGGAGTGCTCGGCCTGATCGCGATCATCCTGCTCATCCTGCTGTTGTTGGGACGTCTCTGATGGCCATCGGATCGAGTTTCCTACCGGGTCGCTCAGTGCGCGCCACTGGCGGGCGAGGGTCGAGTGCGGCGTCATTTGCCTCTTACGAAGGATGGGTTTGATGAAGCGCGAGACGGGGGAGAACTTCAAGAGCTAGTTGTCTCCGGACTCAGGGCCGACGTTGGCACTCCGGCGCAATGGAGGAAAGGGCCCGAAGGCGTGATGTTCAACTGCGATCGATGTGGAAGCAGCTTCAGCCCAATCCGGGCTGCGATCCTCGAGTACTGCCCCCGCTGCCAGGCGCGGGACGGAGTAGCGGTCCGATTGATCTCCAGCTTGTTCGAGGAGGCGCCCCGGGAAGACAAAGAGCCTGGTTCGGGGTCAGGGCGCCAGAGCGCATGCAGCGACCTCGACGACAAAAGAGCACCGGACTAATTAGCTGCGTATCCCGTGGACCGTCCGTTGCCGGTAGCACGGTTCGCCGGGGTCGAGCGATATGGACACCGCTGCCCGCTTTGTTCCTGCGGTGCCGACGCTTCAGCCGCCGACCCCGACCGATCACCGAATGGAGATGCCAAGTGAAGAGGTGCGGTGACGTGCGGTGAGCGGCGCTCAAGCTGGCGTTTAAGGAAGACCAAAAGGGGTAATCGACAACTGTGCCGCTATCGGTGCTTCTCATCGTGATCGGGATCGTCCTGGCCATTCTGGTGAATTACGGGCTGGGGATTATCTGCATCGTGATCGGGCTTGTGCTGCTGCTCTGGCCGCGGATCAGCGCCAGACGCACAGGCGGCTCTCGCGTGTAGCAAGAACGACTGCAAGGAGGAATTCAGATGGCCGATGACGTTCGCAACAAGGACGACGCCAAAGGGCGCCTCAAGGAAGCTGCCGGCAGCCTGACCGGCGACGATGACCTCAAACGTGAGGGCAAGATCGATAAGGCGACCGGGAGGGTCAAGGAAGGCGCCGACAAGGCGGCCGACAAGGTCAAGGAGGCATTGAAGCGCGACTAAGCCCTTCGGGGGGCCGAAGCCTCGTCCCGACGCGCCGAGCTAGAGCCGGCTCACCCTGTGTGGCGGGGTGAGCTAGCGCCGTCGCGCTACCGGCTTTAGGGGCCGGTTTGGTCCACCGCATCGGCCGGGTTAATGTTGGTGCCCGGCGCGACGATCTTGTCGATGCGATTGTGCGGCGGGCACGGTGCTCAGCGTCATCGGCAGCGTCGACTAGGCAAACCTCTGCCCTCCCTCGGGTCGAGCGCGGAACGCCGCCGCCGGTTCAACCTTCGCGCCGAGGCTGCGGGCTCGCTTGGCGAGATCGCGATCGGAGGTGACCACGGTCACCCCGCCTTCAGCGAGCCAACCATCAAGACGGCGAACAATCTCCTTGTCGGCAGAGTTGGGACCAGGCTGTGGCACGGTTCGCCCGGTAGGGCGATAAACACATTGGCCAAGCTCCCTAGGCCAATCTTACGGTCTATATCCGTGGCACGTGCCGAGCCCTGCTGATACCCCACATGGTTCCCAAGCGAGTACCAAAACAGGCTCAGAGACGCTCAGCGATATCGGATGCGGCCTGAACAGCCTAATCGCAGCCTCCCTTTAGGTAAAACTCGTCAAGGCGTCTATGCAGTCGCTGGACGAACGGGTTTCGCGGCATGCCGAGCGGGGTAGGGGGAAGCATGACTATCGGCGGAGGCATCTTCCTGATCGCTGTTGGCGCCATTCTGAAATACGCCACCAGTTTTCAAATCGACGGCATCAACATCCACATCATTGGGCTAATCCTGATGATCGCTGGCTTGGCGGGAGTCCTGATTGGAGCTTGGCAGTGGGCTGTCTGGTCCCGGCGGCCTGGGACGCGAAGGGAAGCTGTTGTTGAAGATCGCGTCGGAGAAAGGCGCCGCTACCCAGAACCACCCCCTGACGCCTAGGACCGTTTGTCATCTACCCGGCCGGGTAGAAGATGGCCGTCCTGATTCATTCGCAACCTCAAGGAGTGAGCCCCCAACATGATCATTCTCGGCATCATTTGCCTGTTGCTCGCGGCACTCTTGCATGTCGCCTTCCTGTGGCCGATCGGCATCATCTTGCTGGTCGTCGGCGTGGTGCTGTGGCTACTCGGCACGACTGGCCGGGCGGTTGGCGGACGGCCCCACTACTACTAGATAGTGGGACAGGTTTGCAAAATTCTGGCGGTTGGCTATCTCGGCCACCGGGTCCATCGCGATCGTCCCAACCCAAGACGGCGAGCAGATTCTCGGCCCCTTGGCTCGTGTAGCCACGTCGGCCCTCGTTTCTGATCAGTTGGGCGCCCCTCCAGAAGTCCGATCCTTCAGTGCCACCCGCATTTCTACAACGCAAGCGGCGCGGAACCGGCTGTAAGATTTCCTCGCCCCGGCGCTCAGCCTCCTACGTAGCAGCACGGGCCGCAGGCTGCTTGGGTAAAACGATAGCGTCGGGACGAGAGCCCCTCCTCAGCACCGGCCCTCGCCGTTTGCAGCCTCAATTGGGTCGACAGAATCGGTGAAAGCAACGCTCACCTGAATCAGGTGGTCGTAGTCACCGGCGGTAGCTTGGTTGGTGTAGGACTGATGATCTCGGGCGGATTGCCTGCCGTGCGGAGCGCCTCTTCCACCGCGCCTAAGGTGGCGAAGGCATGACCGTCAATATCCGCCAAGTCGGGGTCAGCGAGCGCCAAGTCGGGGTCAACGGGCAGCAGGCCATCCGGCACACTAATGTCTTCAATTGAGTCGCTGGCCTGAGACGCGCTCATTGTGGATCCTTCCGTCGGCCGAGTGTACGAATCCCATCAGTCGTTCTACGACTAGTACTAAGTCGTAAACGTAGATGACAATGGACCCACTATGCAGTGTGCCGTCGGCGCTCCGGTGCAACTACAGAGGCAGACGGGCGAGGTCAGAGCGAAGTAGGCGGCGGGAGGACCGTCGTCTCAAGTTCTACGGTTAGAGGACATGCTCCAGTTCGCATGAAGGCGGGCGTCTCCGACAGGCGCCACTCGCTCCTTCCTTGACGAGAAGGAGGTGCCGCCCTCCGGGCAACATCGCGCGGGTCACGTGTCAGCTACTCCGGAGCGCCGCACGTCCCTCGGTGGCACAGCGATTCGTCTTCGTGTAGCTGAAGCCGGTGATCTGGCCGACCTCGCAGTAGCTGTAGCCGGCGGCGATCAGGCTGAGGGAACGGCGCTCGGCGGGCTTCAGGGCGGCGAGGCGTATGCGGGTGTCGTCGATGAGCTCGACCAGCTGCTCGGACCGGCGTCGCCGCAGGGAATCGACTCTGCGGCGAAGCTCCGCCCTGCCGAGTTCGGGGCGGCCTCCTGGCTGGCACGCCGGTAGAGATGGGCCTCACGGCGAAGTGCCCAGCAGCGGCGCTGCAATACGAGCGTGTTATGCCGAGGTCGGCATAACGCAGAGGTCGGCATAAAGTGTGACCCAGGCCAGGGGCGGGGAGCCGGGTCGTACTTGTCGATCAACGCGAAGAGTGAGAACTGGACGGCGTCCTCGGCGTCCTCGCGGTTGGCGGCGTGTCTGACGGCGATCCGCAGCAGGGAGTCGTATCGCTCGCGGTAAAGCTGCTCGGCGAGCGCCTGGACCTTGGTGCGCCTTTGCTGCTCGGCGGTGCTGGCGTACATCTTCGACCTCCTCGTCGCTGGCTTTGAGGAGGCCGCGAAGGGCGCCGGGCGTCGAGCCCGGAACCCGAACCGAAGGTGAGGGCCGCAGGGAGCCCCGGCGTTCGCCGGGGCTTGCAGGGCTCGACGCGCTGGTGCCAAAATCGCGGCCCAAAGCCAGCGCGGGGGCCGACGGCGCAGTAGTACTGCCGATCAGGCTAGGTGCGAGGTAACAAGCGCTACGTCCAGTAGCGATGAGCGACGCGGCCGGCCCGGGCGCTGCATAGCCGCGACCTGGCTACCGTTGAGATGGCTGAGTTGCCTTTGCCGACCCCTCGCTGCGGCAGGTACTGGGCCGTTTTCTGATCGCAGCTCGGGAGAAACACTCAAGCTGCGGTTGAGAGGGACAGCCCCTTTGGTTAGCTCGACAGGGGAGGCCGCGGGGAATCAAGCGGAGGCCTTGAGCGCTGCAAGGAATGCGGCCACTGGTAGCCCCAGATCGCAAGCTGAAACGAGGATGGAGACATAATGGTCCCCCTTCTTGAGGGCCACTGGCAGCTGAGCGATCTCCTTTGAGACCTCTAGCTTTGCGTCCCCGCCTCACGACGAGTTTGCCTTTTTACAGTGTTGGTTGGTTGGTCGTTACCACCCGTATCGACACCACCCGTCCGGCTTGCCAGGGTAGGGCGGACACATAGTCGATACTCGCGCGGGCCGGCTCCCACCGCCTTGGGAGGTCCAAACGCCGCCGCCAGCGACACGAGATCAGTGCACCCGCTCTGCCGCCTTCCCCTTGGCGCCGTGTCCGCGCCGTTGAAAATCAAAGCGGCGTCGCACCCGCCGCCGCCATCGGCCTAGCCGAGGTTAATATCGACGGGAAGGCTTCGGTGCAGCATGAGCCCGAGCGCCCCCAGCAAATCCTTGGGCGTCCAGTCCGGGTACTTCGGGTGTTCTAGGTGCTGAAGACCTTCGGGGCTGAGGAACTTGTAGATCTTGGGGTTCAGCTGCCCATGGAAGTCTGGGGCGGCCGCCTGGACGACGCGCTCGACACCTGCCGGGTCGATGACGAAGTAGTTGTCGGAGTGGTTGATGTCATAGGTGAGCGGCTTGCCGGTCCACCAGTCAATCGAGGGGGGCTTGCCCTCGGGGACTTTTTCGTAGGTGAAGCCGAAGAACTTAGAGAGCACAGCCAGCTCCTTTGGCGGCTCGGTTACGAGCTGGTAGCGAACGCCGGTCAGCTTCGCGTAGGCGGCAAGACGAGCCGGGATGTCGCGTTTGGGGTCTACAGAAATCTCGACAATCTGCACCTTTGAGGCGGCATGATCGTTGCGCAACGACTGTTCGACTTGCACCAAGTTGCCAGTCGTAAACGGACAGATGTCGCTGCACAGGGTCAAGAACGGGACCAGCACCACGGTCTTGCCTGGCCAGGAGGCCAGATCGACCCTCTGGTCGTGCTGGTTGGTGAGCGGGAGTTGACGGAGACTGCTCGGCACCGGCTTGTTGATCACGGTCCCATACGCAGCGGGTTCTGACGCCGAGCTGGAGGAATGCGAAAGGATCGCCACCGCGCCCACGGCGGCGGCGATCAGAGCCACACCGCCCAGCCACAGGGCGGTCGCCGGTGGCCGCCTGCTCAACTTCCACTTCTCGATTCGCTCATCCCTAACCTCGTTCAGCTCGTGGCTCTCGATTTACTCCTCAGCGGACAGCAAGCGATTCCGCAGTTCCTCACCCCGCCCTGAGGCGACAGCGCGACCGGCACGCCGGGCGTCTAATTCGATTCCGCGCTCCTGGGCGAGGTCGATCAGCTCCTGGCGCTCGGTGTCCTCCCGCGCCCAGCGCAGCACCAACCAGCAGAGGACGCTGAGCATCACGATGCCGCTCTGGATCATCAGCACGACTCCGGCGAGGCTCTGGTCGGTCAGCGGAGCGATCCCATGAGCTATGTCGCTGGCGCTGTAGAACGGGTAGAGCACGGTACCCGACCACATCAGGATGTTGGCGAGGCCCATCGTCGAGAAGTGGATCACCGCGACGTAGACCGCCTTGGCGCCGTTGCCGAACCACTCGGGCTTCGGGAAGGGGCCGAGCAGCGCCAGCCACATCACGACCCCGGCGGTGATGAAGCTGGCGTGCTCGCAGAGGTGGACGCCCTCGTGTTCGGCGGCGAGCTGGTAGCAGGGCGGCAGGTGCCAGCCGTACATCACCACCAACCACAGGGTCACCGCCGCGACCGGGTGCATAAGTCCCTTCAGGTGCCTGAGCCCCGGCTTGGTCAGGAGCGGCACAAGAACCGGTCCGGTGAGGCCGATCGCCAAGAGCAGAGCCGCCTCGTCGAAGAGGAGCGTGTGCTGGATCATGTGGCCGAGGACGAAGTCGTCGGCGAGGGAGTCAAGCGGGCCGACCGTCGCCAAGACGATCATCGCCATCCCGCAGGCAAAGCTCGCCTGGCGAACGATGGAGGGCTGGCGGCCTTCCTCTCGCAGCTTCCCGACCCGCACGAAGTAGGCGATGCCGATCAGCATCGGCAGCGTGATCGAGGACACCGTGGCCCATTCGAAGCTCAGGTCGAGGGTCAGCTTCCAGGTAAAGGCGAGCGGCATCATGCGGCGTCGAGAAGAGACCTAGAAGTAACTCTGCGGCCGAGGCGCGCCAGCATCGGCGGGCATGCTACTCCCGAGCATTTGGAGCGGGCTTGGACGCCGGTCCCAAATCATCCCGGTCGATTCGCCAATCGTCCCAGGGGCGTGTGATCCGTCCCCAGGCTTGCTTTGCTCGCCCTGCTCGACATCGCGGTGGCAATTAGGGGGCCCCAAAACCGACTAGCCGTGCGTATGAGGCCCCTTTAGCCGCAGACGCGCGCTGCCGATGCTCTGACCAGATAAGTAGCTGCATAAGGGCAAACCTGTCGTGAGACAGGGGCGCAAAGTCAGAGGTCTCGCCTGTCGGGCGAGATGGCTCAACTGCCAGCTTGGTTCATGTGACCAGGCTCTTTTTTTGGCCTGCGACGAGGAGGTTTGCCGAATGAAGCTCACCAGATTTCACCGTCCCCGCTCGCTCAAGCGCGTCTCCCAGGCAGCGATCGGCTGCGTCCTCGGCCTCACCTTGGCGGGCTTCTCCGCAGCTCCGGCAGCGGCCAGCGGCAGCCCATCGTGCTCAGAACCCGTCCTCTCCCAGGTCTTCCTCGCCAACGGGGACTCCAATTACTACATGGAGGTGCCCGGGCAGAAGGCCAACAGCTTCAACGCCGAAGGCTGGACGCTGAGCGGTGGGGCGAAGGTCGAGACCGTCACCCAACCCGGTGGCAAGAGCGCCGGCGTCCTCAACCTGCCAAGCGGCTCAAAGGCCGTCAGCCCGACCATCTGCGTCACTTCCGAATACCCCGTCGCGCGGATGATGGTCCGCAACGTAATCGGCGCCGAGGGCGTCTTCTTCTACGTCTCCTATGCCGGGACCGCCACCTGGGAACAGCCCAAGAACACCGGGCAGGTCCACGGCCAAGGCACGGAATGGACTCTCTCAGACCCGGTCAACCTGCAGCCTGAAAACTTAAGTGGCTGGCAGTCGGTCAAGTTCACGCTCATCCCCGGTGGGCAGAGCAGCGACTTCCAGGTCTACGATTTCTATGTCGATCCTTTCTGTCGCCATTAGGGACTGCGGCTACCTCTGGCGAGCGGGTCGGGGTTCCCCTTGAGCCTCGTCCCCTCGCTCAGCGCTCGCCGAGGATGACCTCACCATCCCCGGCAAGCCTCAATTGGCCCCAGTGGTGGTCGGGGCTCTCATCGGAGCGCTTGAAGCGGTACTCACCCGGCAGCAGCTTCTCGCTCCTCCTGAGCCAGGCGAAGGCTTCCTTGGCCGTTGTCTCCCTGCCGATCTCCTGCTCCCCAACATCCTGCCAAGCCTCCTCGCCGTTTCGTTTTTGGAATCGGTAGCTCGGCATGGGAGGCGAGCCTAGTCAGTGTCGGCGTCCGATGGAGCGCTCATCGGCGGGATTCGGGAAGCGCTGTTAGTTCAATCGTCGCGGCTCCCACAAAGCTACCCGCCGAGTTACTACTTCGCTTTCGCGAAGCCGGGAGTGCCCGCGCCGGCGCAGTCCTTCAGGTAGGCCTCGGTGGCCGCCACGTCGAGCGGGTGGGAGAAGAGGAAGCCTTGGCCGTTGTCGCAGTCCTCGTCCATCAGCATGGTGAGCTCGTGCTCTTGCTCGATCCCCTCGGCGAAGGTCTGGATCGAGAGCGCCTTGCCGAGTTGCACCAGGGAGTGAATCAGCGTCTCGCTCTCCGCGCTGCGGTCGAGCCCTGAGATGAAGGAGCGATCGATCTTCAGTGCATCGACCGGGAAGCGCTGCAGGTGGGCAAGTGATGAATACCCCGTGCCAAAGTCATCGATCGCGATCTGCACGCCGAGCGCTTTGATCGCGGTCAGCCGAGCAGCGGTCTGCTCGACGTTTTGCATCAGCGCCGTCTCAGTCACCTCGATCGTCAATGCTGCGGGGTCAAGGCCTCCGTGAGAGAGCGCAACTTCGACGTCGGCAGTGATCTGGTCGGTGTCGAGCTGGCGGGCGGAGACGTTGACGGCCATCTGGATCGGGTAACCGGCCGCCCGCCAGGCGGCGCCCTGGGCACAGGCTTGCTCCAAAACCCACCTGCCAACGTCCGTGATCAGGCCGGAACCCTCGAGCAGAGGGACGAAATCGTCAGGCTGGATCACCCCGCGAGTCGGGTGCTCCCAGCGGATCAGGGCCTCCACCCCGGTGGGGCTCATGTCGCTTAAGTTGAGCGTCGGCTGGTAGGCGAGGAAGAACTCCTCCTTGGCAAGGGCTTCGCGCAGGTCCATTTCAAGTTCCATGCGCTTTTGGATGATGTCCTGCATGCCGCTCTCAAACACGGCGGTGCGATTCTTGCCGTCCCACTTGGCCCGGTACATCGCGATGTCGGAGTTGCGCAGGAGCTCCTCCGCCGAGGTCTGATCGGCGATCGCGATCCCGATGCTCGCCGTCACACTGACGCGAGTCTGCTTGTCGGGCCCAAGCTTGAACGGCTGTTTGAGCGTCTCGAGCAGGCGCTCGGCGACGAGCTCAGGACCGACTGACATCGAGAGCTCCTCGGAGATCACGACGAACTCATCGCCCCCCAGACGCCCGAGCGCGTCGGACTCGCGGATCACGCCGTCAAGGCGAGCGGCTACCGCCTGCAGGAGTTCGTCGCCGAGGGCGTGGCCGAGGCTGTCGTTTATGTCCTTGAAGTTGTCGAGGTCGATGAAGAGCGCCGCCACCGGCGCCTTGCTGCGACGCGAGCGCGACAGGATCTGCTCGACTCGGTCGAGGATCAGGGTGCGGTTGGGCAACCCTGTCAACCCATCGTGGGTGGCGAGGAACGAAAGCTCCTCCTCGCGGCGTGCCAGCTCTTCGTCGGTGCGCTGGCGCTCTGACTCAAAGCACTCGCACATCCGCAGCAGGCTGAACTCGAGGCTGAGCTGCAGGATGTTCAGCGCCTGGGAGCGCGCCTCGGGCGAGATGCCAAGTTGCGTGGCGCTTTCGTTCAGCACCTCGGCCATCACGTTGCGCCACCAAAAACAGCGCCAGGTGACCTCGTTAAGCGAGGCGGCACGCTGGACGGCCAACTCACCGAAGATCTCCCAGGTCTCCCGGCCGGCCTCGATCGCGACCTCCATGCCCTCCCCCGCGATCCAGCGGGCGACCGCGATCGTCGAGTTTCCACTGATTCGTTCGAAGCTCTCCTGGACGACGGCGTCGACCTCGTGGCCTGGACCAGTGGTTTGCTCGACCGTCAGCTTGAGAACGTCCTCGGCGCGCGCCTTCAGCTCCTCGCCGAGGCGGTGGAGGTTCTCGGCGGGCTGCTCCACCACAGGGGTCGGCGGCGCCGGCACCCTGATTGCGTCCTTGCTCGAGCTTGGGCGTTTGGCTGCCATCTCAGGCCAGAAATCGGCGCTCAGCGCCGATTTCTTGAGCGCTGGACGAATCGCTTCGAACTCGGCCGCCTGTAGCAAGACGGATCACCGCGTCGGGCTCTCGATCTTGAGCTTTGCGTCGCCTGTGCAGACTGCCGACGCTTCCGCTCCTGGCTGGAGCAGCGGTCGACGCGGATGTGATCTTGAGTCCTGCTGTTCGTCGTGGGTGTCGCACAAAGGGTGTGCCCGGGAGCCGCTGGTGGGTCCGCTGATGCCATCGCCACACCGCCCCCGACGGCAACTGGCAAGCTGAATGCAGGTTGCCCGACGAGTGGGTATCCGGTTAAGTCCGTTTCCTCCAATCTCACGTCCCTCAGGAGTTCGCGAGGTTTTTCGCCTCGCGCTCAGCCCGCGCTGTGGGCACGGCCGGAACGCTGGAAGACGACTCCGCGCCAGGACACCGAGTTGGCTCGGTGCCTGCTTCACCCGCGCCTGATCGCGCGGCGCCGATGATCACGATCGGACTGCTCGGCATCGAGCGCAAGCACCCTTTTCCAACCACCACACTGATACCTCTCTGTGCTCGGAACCGATCCCGCAGCTCAGGGGCGGAACTGCGGGGCACTAGCTGGGTCCGCCCAACTTCCAGAGAGCGTCGGCTCCCCAGGCCCCGACAATTACCTCATCTGGATTCGTCCCGCGCTCTTGCGCGAAGCGCGACGCGAGGACCTGCAGCCGGACGGTCAGCGGGATCTGGGAAAGCAGGGGGGCCAGGCCAGCCGGCTCCGCTATGGACGCAACGGCCACGCCCTCAGAGATGGCGGCATCGCCGATTGCCGACATAAGTCCGTCAGGATCTGCGTCGGGCTGTACCAATATGAGTGCATCGGCTCGCCCGAGCGGTACGGCTGAGCCATGAAGCAGATACTCGGCCTCGAATCCCTCGCTGAGAATTGATGCGGCCTCTCGCACCTTGAGCGCCCCCTCTCTGGCGGTCACGGCATAGGACCCGACCCCCGCGAAAACAAGCAGGCGATCCGGAATCCCTATTGCCGCGGTTTCAGAGCGTTGGACTGCGTCTTGGACTCGACGTGGGATCGCCTTGAGCCCGTCTGCGGCTAGCTCCTTGGCCCCGAGGGCTGCTGAGAGTCGGGCCAGGACGAGCAGGGTGGCCGTGTAGCTCGCCGTGTAAGTCTCAGAACTCTCGCGAGGGACGGTCTCAATTGCCTCCGGCCACCCTGAGCCAAAGCCGGTGATCGAGACAAGTGAGGCGCCCGCGGTCCTGGCCCGGTCGCGGGCCGAGCGCGCGAAGGCGGTCTCGGCAGTGTGTGAGATGACGATCACCGCATCAGTCTGGGTGAGCTCCGTTCCGAAACGCACGAAACTTGCTGCTGAGGACCAGCGGGCCTTTCTTTGCGCAGACCCGAACATCTGGGCGCCCAACTCGGCGGCGTGCTGGCTTGTGCCGGTACCGACCAGCCAGATCTGCTGCGCCTCCCGAAGGCGGTCTATCGCCGAAGTGAGATCCAACTCGAGAACCGGCTCAAGCAGGTCCGCTTGGGATTCGATCGTGCGCGAGAGCGCTGAGACAGTCATCGATGGGACGTTGAGTATCTCGCCTTCGGGACGGCATCTCTCGGGGTGCTCCCGCCGCGCGGGAGGTCATGCCAACATTCTCCGCAGCGGAAAACAGCGAGCGCAACGCCGGGTAATCCTGCGCATGCCCGGCACGCTAATCAGGTGGTGGGTCGCGATCAGCCAGTACTATGCTTTCGCGGCCAGATTCAGGCTTTGCGGAGGGTGGAGCTTAAGGACGAGCCTCCAAAACCAAGTTGAACGGAGTCTCGGTGGCTCGGCGGACCTCGCTGAAGCCGCCTTGCATGATCACGTCGGTGAGGCGCTCCTCTCCGGCCTGCGCGCCGAGCGCCAGCCCAACCTCCTGGTCAAGTGACGCTGGAGTACAGATCACGGTGGATGCGCCGTAGAAGACCCTTCCCACAGGGTTGAGGTTGTCCTCGACGCTGTCGTTGGCGAACGGCTCGACGATCATCCAGGTCCCCTCGGAATCGAGGGTCTCATGAATGTGTGCAGAGGCCCCGACCGGGTCGCCCATGTCGTGGAGGCAGTCAAAGACCGTGACGAGGTCATAGCTCTCGCCCGGAAAGTCCTTCGCGGAGGCGACCTGGAAACTCACCCGCTCACCGACGCCCGCCTCATCGGCCGCCTCGCGGGCCCGCTCCAGCGAGGCGTCGTGGTAGTCGAAGCCGATGAACTCCGAACGTGGGAACGCCTCGGCCATGATGATCGTTGAGGCTCCGTGGCCGCACCCGACATCGGCAACCTTGCCCCCGTCCTCGAGCTTCTTCTGCACGCCGTCGAGCGCCGGAATCCATTCCCCGACCAGATGTCCGCGGTAGCCGGGCCTGAAAGAACCGCTCTGTGCCACTGAAGAGCCGGTGATCGTGCTCGTGCCAACCCATGCCATCGCCGCTCCGGAAGGCCTCGGTGATCTTCTCCTGATCGGCGAAGAGCGAGGCGATCAAGTCATAGGCCCCGAGTAGGTAGAAGGGGCTCTCCTCATCAGCCAGGGCAAGTGCCTGCTCGTCGGGAAGCGTGTAGGTGTCGCTCTCGGAGTCATAAGTTACGTAGCCACCGGCAGCCTGGTTTCTCAGCCACTCGCGCACGGATCGCTCGGCAACCCCGGCTCGCTCGGCGACCTGCTCCGAGCTGAGCGGCCCAGCTCCTGCCATTGCCTTGTAGAGGCCGAGTTTCTCGCCGATGAGGAATAGCGGGGCGCTGATTACAGCCCCCATGTCGGTCACTGCCTGGCCCATGAAGGCTTCCAGCTTGCCCTCGTCGATACCTGTGGCGTTCATAACAGCCTCCGATTTAGCGGTTGGACGAAACGTCTACTGGGATCCTCGAATCGACCCAGTAGAGCTCACTGGAGCATCACTGTCAACCTTCGCGCCGCTGGGCGGGGAAGAGCTAGTCATCCTCCTCGCAGAGCGCTTAGCGTGACGGCCAATCCGTCCTAGAGGCGAATCTCGACTGCTCGTCTTCCCCTCGCAATGGGGAGGTTCCCTGCTCTTCCTCGCTCAGGCCTCCGAACGCACGACTTTGAGCTTCGCTCCGACGTTGTCGGGCCGGGAGAGCTCTTCGACCAGCTCGATCCGGACTGGGGGCGGATCCGCGCCCAGGGCTCGCAGTCGCGCTGTCAGAGCACTCGCCAGCTCGTCCGTCCATTCGGATCCGCTGCCGGTGCGCTCGACAACGGCGACGGTTATCGCATCGGCACGGTGAACGACCTGGTAGCGGGCGACCTCGCGGCGCTCCTCGATCGTCTCCTCGAAGTGATTGGGGTGGACGGGGATCACCTCTCCCCCTATGCCCGGCCTAATCGGCCCTCGTTATAGAGGTGCGATTAGCCGCATTTTTGGCTCTGGAACGGGGAAGCGGACGACGGGTCTCGAACCCGCGACCTCGAGCTTGGGAAGCTCACGCTAAGGCCTAGCCGCAGCGGCCTTCCAATGCGCTTCGTCTGCAAAGAAGCAATTTCTGAGTTGACAGAAGGTGACAGCGATGGACACGATGAACCCGATTTTGTTCCTTCCCATGTTCCTACCCAGGTTGCCGAATCTGGGGTCAATCTTGTTCTTCCGGCCCCCGGTAGCTCAGCTGGAGGGAGCGCTCGCCGTTCTGAGCGACAGACTGCAAGTTCGCGTCCAATCCAGCCATAGACGGTTATAGCAATTCCGCTATAACCGAGCATAACCGCATATACCCTGCGACCAGTGGACGCAATCGCAAACCCCTACATGCCCAAACGCAGGCTCTCGCCCGCCGGAGCTGGCTGGCTCATCAGATTAGCTCCGTCCAGTCCTCTGCAAACCAGTCGACGACCTTCGCCATCGCGTCGTTGGTGTCGGACACGTTAAGGGAAGCAACTCCGCATCCTGGACCTTGTGTATAAGTGAACGGTGTAGGCAAGTGAGACTCTGGGAAAGGAGCTCCTGCTACAGAGCATGGACTGCGGGCTGATCGCGCTCACAAAATGGTCGAGAGCGAGCTGTGGAGGAGGGTGGGTAGGGGGCGGGGCGAGTGGCCTTTGGGCATTTGGTCCTGTTAGCTGGGAATAAACTCGCAGCGGCCCGTGGCTCGCAAGCGCGACATCAAGCAGTTCCGCCAGGCGTGTAAGGAGCTGCGCTTAACTGACGAGGAGCGCTACGCGGCGCGCGATGCGCTGCACGCGGAGAAGCAAGCCAGCAGACCTCAAGCTCACATGAGCTATGGCGAACTGCTGGCCTGGCTGCGACAATGGAAGGAAGCCAATGGCGACTAGCGTTGCTCTCGACACTTCCCCGAGCACGATCCTGCGCGCGCTGCGCGGGCGGATTGTTGATGCGCGAATTGCCTACCCGGAGGTGCTTCACGTCGAAGTTCGCGACGAGGCCGGCGAGCTGTGGCGCTTCGCGACCCAGGACGCCGAGTTCAAACCGGCCGACCCGGCTCGCTTGGTTGGACAGGTGCTCGAAGAGGCGAAGGTTAATCCGACTACGGTCGAGCTTCGCTGTCGCCTTTCCGATGGCTCGCAGCTGGTGATTGTGCCGGCCGTTGAGGAGAGCGCGGACGATCCTCCCAGCTGGGAGCTGATAACCCCCGATCACCTCACGCTCGAGTTCGGGCCGGGCCTGCGCTGGCAGATCGGCAGTGCCGATGCATGAGTGTCTACGCCGTAGGTATCGCGGTCGGCTGTGAGACGGGCGACGGGCCTAGATCCCGAAACGGCAGTCGAGATCGCGGTCCGGATTGATCCCTCGGTCGTTCTGTGCTGAGCGCTCCGCGACCGTATCGTCGACCTTGCGGCTGACGCTTGCCTCCTGGGCCCCGCTGCGACGCATGCGCTCGGCGCGAGGCGTTCGACCGCGCCGGTGTCTATCCCCGCCTCCGCGAGGCCCTCTCGCGATACGTAAATCTGGGTCTGCCCCCGGGGGCGGGAGGGCGCGACGTAGACGTGCTCGCGGTCGGTCTGCCAGCCGCCGGTGAGAATGCCCGAGGTCTCGGTGGTGATGCCACTGGGCTTGTAGACGTGGACGGCGTAACCCAGGTTGAGGTCGGCGAACTGCGCGGTGTCGATCTCCACCTCACGCGGTTCGCGCTCGTGGGTCTCGATCGTGACCTGGTCTCTAGAACGGGGAAGCGGACGACGGGTCTCGAACCCGCGACCTCGAGCTTGGGAAGCTCGCGCTCTACCAGCTGAGCTACGTCCGCGCGGCGAAATTCGTGATTCCAAAGCCATCCTAGAGAATTCAGGCCAGCTGGTGGAGCGCCAGCGTGCTGTTCGGGATGCCGATAAGTGCGAGATACCAGTTCACGTCGCCGTCAGCGGAATTCCCCATTCCCAAGCCATTTCCGGGGTGACGCTGCAAACGGAAGCCACCCACTCCGAACAGATCCCGAACGTGGCGTTGTGAGCCGGACCAAGCTCCACGGAGTCCGTGATTGTTGGCTCCTGTCTCAGATGACGAAACCGATGCCGGGGATCTGATCGCATCAACTTGATGCGCTAGCATGCTCGTCGATGGCGACTCAGCAAGGAAGCCGACCGAGTCGTGTTGGCTCATCGCGCCGTGAGGGCCGCCGGACTACCCTGCGGGTTCCCGCGGCGCTTGAGGCCGAGCTGTCGCGGACGGCCCGCGAGCTGGGAACGAGCGAGAACGAGGCTCTCGTTCACCTGGCTCAGATCGGCGCTGTGGCAGCGAAGCGCCAGCGGGACGCTCGCAAGGTGGTGGCCAAGCGCCGCGCCGCTGTTGTCGGCTCCAGCCGACCCTGCCCCGACGCTTTCCCCTCCCCGCAGGAGCTGCGCGAGGCGATCCTCGTCGATCGAAGCTAGCGGTTGCTGTCGATGCCGGTCTGGGATACCTCGGTCGCGTCGGGCCTATACCCAGGCAGTCATCTCTTCGAGATAGCAAGCGAAGCGGCTCTCTCGAGTGAACCGGTGCTCCTCTGTGCCCCGACGGTGCAGGAGATCGCCTTCGGGCTCCAGCGCAAGGAGGAAGACCAGAGATTTCGCACGGCACACGGCTGGTTCACCGAACTACTCGATTCCGGGCTGCTGGCGGTGCTCCCGTTGACCTGGGAGGCGGCGCTGCTCGCTGGTCGGCTACGTGCCAAACATCCGTCCCCGCCCACCGACGGCCGCGCGAGCCGCCCCCGCGGTCCCAAGCCCGAGCGGCGAGTCGCATGGGTAACAGATATCCAGATCGCAGCGAGCGCATGGCTGGCCGGAGAGGCCGTGTGCACAGCCGATCAGGATCACTTCAACCTGCTGAGAGGCGCCATCGGCACCCTGCTCCCAGGCGAGGGAGCGCTTGATGTTCTCCCCCGGCCCGAGCCGAGCGGGACCTGAAGCCGGCCAAAAACTCCAAACGGATACCGAACACAACTCTGGCGAGAACGGAGGCGAACGGTTGCTAAAGCGCCACGAGCCGCAGAACCCCGACTTCGCCCTAGCGAGCCAAATGCCGATTGTCAAGGCCGGCGAAAGCCCTGCCCCTGGACTGGGGCTTTTGCGGCGGGGATGAGTTGACAGCTGATCGGACTCCCAGTGGTTTGGGAACGAGCCGTGGAGGAGGATGGGCCCTGCCCTATGAAACCTATGCCGCGCACGGCGTCTCGGGTTGCATCGCTACCGTGCGGGGAGGAAGCTGATCTGGACGTCGGAATGGGAGCTTCATGGCCGTCGAAGAGCGAAACGATCTGCGCCGAGGCCAGGCTGAGCTTGAGCCGAAGGAGGACCTGACGCCTTACCTGGGCAAGTGGGTCGCTCTTCGCGCAGGGAAGGTGATCGCCAGCGACCTCAGCGCGGAGAAGCTGCGCGGCCATCGCGAGGTCAAAGCGACCGACGTGATCGTTCCCGTGTCTCGCTCCCACGGCGGATACTTCGTCGCCTGACGCGGTGGAACGCGCGTGGAGCGCGACGGCTCCATATCGGTGCGGCTCCGATGGCCACCCCCGCCCCTATCTGTGGTTGACCCTGAAAGGCCTCGCGGCGGTCCGAATGTCCCGATCGTCGGCTTGGTTGACACCGGTGCCGACAAGTCGGTGCTCCCGATCGACTACGGGCAGTTGCTCGGCTATCAAGCGGGAGACCTTGCTCCCGTGGAGGTAGGCCAAGTGGAGGGCTCTGCTTCGGCTCAGGACGCGCAGAAGCCTTGCGAAGCCTTCGTCAACGGCGTGCCATCCGTCAAAAGTTCGAGATTCAACCGCTGTTCGTCGCCACACTCGACGCTCTCTTGGGGCGCGCCGATCTCATGATCACCTACACCGTGAGCGTGTCGGAGAAGGATCAGGAGTTGTGCTTGCATCTCGCCTGATCGCCAGCCGCCGCGCAAAAGGAAATCCGGCGCCTTCCCGCGTGTTCAGCAAGACCCCAAAATGACCGTTCGGAGGGCGGCGTCCTGGCGATACCGCAGCCGGGCTTTGATCCGGCTTTGCGAACCGAGACCCGACCAGAGCATTGGCGACCCTCAGCCGGGCGATAGGCCGAGGAAGTCGGCCGCCTCCAGCACGACCGGCGCGTCGATCGTCAGCTCCGCCAGCCTCTCCAGCTCAAACGCTCCGGCGGCACGTTCGAACAGCGTCCAGTTGATCCAACTCGCCTCCAGGATCGACCACCAGCGGATCGCGATCGCCTCGGGGTGGGAGATGTGGATCTCGGCGGCCTGGCCCTGGGTGACGCTGCGCCGGCGCGTCGCGACCTGCGACGGACGCAGGCTCTCGGAGCTCAAGGCGAGGGGATCGTCGAGGTCGACGACCGTCTCCTCGTCAGGCAATTCCAACGATGCGAGCGCCAGCGGCAAGCCGAAGCGAACGAGCATCGAGGGTAAGAGGGTGCCAGTACCCCGAAACGGCGCAAGCAACTCGGCCACCGCCGAGACCGGCTCCTCGGAGACGTAGAGGCAGCCGTAGAGATCTGGGTTGTCATGCCTGCCGGCGCCCTGCTGCTCGCGGGGAAACCAGAGTGGACCGCCGAGATCATCTGCCCGCCCGCCCCTATCGAGCGGCAGCGCCCGCCAGAGCCTCACGCATAGCCACCGGAGCGCTCGGCCGCGATCGCACCGAGCAGCTCCTGTGCCCTGCCGGTGCGAACCAGGTCGATCGGGCGGCGGTCGCCAAGATGGGGATTGAGCCCCTGTAGCCACTGCTCGGCGGCCTGCGCCGGGTAGAGGCGCAGGAGGCTTGCGAGGACCAGCTCGAGAAGGTCGACCCGCTCGGCGTTGGCGAGGTCGATCCCGCCACCACGGCGCCAGCGGGTGATCTGCGCCGGGCTGACGCCCAGCAGCTCGGCTAGGCGTCGCTGCGAGCCAAGGTCTTGGCTCAAAGCGGTGATCTTCTCTGCGGTCGCAACCGGCATCGAGCCCCAGTTTAGCGCAACGATATTCGTTGCGAGACCGAGAGAGCAGCACCGCGACGGGATCTGATCGGCTTCGGGTATCCGCCCTCCCGCGCCGGCGGAGCGCCTGAAGATTACGGCGCGGCTGGCGGGACGACCTCAGGACGCTGATCGCCTCCCGGCAATCCACCCACCAGGAGGGCCGCGGAAGCCGACTATCTCGACTCAGCCGAGGAGCCCAGGGGAGGCGTCCCGACCCGAAGTCGGTCCCGCCACTCCTCGGAGTCAAATCGCGAGGGCTCGGTCTCGGCCAGGAAGCTGTCCAGCGTGGCAATGAAGCGCTCCGGCGCCTCGAACTGCGGAAGATGGCCGACGCCGTCGAAGACCACCAGCCGGCTGCCGCCGATCGCCTCGTGGGCGCGGCGGCCGTGGCTGGCGGGAATGATCGGATCGCCCTCGCCCCAGACGATCAGCACCGGCAACGACTCGGCAAGGTAAAGACGGTCCTCGGCATCGACGCGCTGGCCGTGGGTGCCGACCACCGAGCGCAGGGTCGCGAGGAATGCCTTGCGCCGCGCGGGGTCAGACAGCGAGGCGTATCCGCGCGCAAGCTCGGCGACGTCGGCGCTGGGGCGAAGGCCGGCCGCCGCCAAGCCGCGGCCGAGCGCCGAGCCGACCCGGCTGCCGGCCCCGGCGGTCGCGGCGATGAACAGATCGGCACCGGGGAGCGCCGCGGCGCGAAGGACGAAGCTGACCTCCGACCCGAGGCCGCCGCTGGAGACCAGCACGAGGCGCTCGACGGTCTCCGGGAACTGGTGGGAGAACTGCATTGCGATACCGCCACCGAGGGAGTGGCCGACCAGCGTGGCGCGATCGTGGCCTAGGGTCAGCAGCAGGTCCCTGAGAACGGTGGCGAGCGCTCCGAGCGAGTAATCGCCGCCGCCGGGCGCCGAGCGGCCGTGGCCGGGGAGGTCGGGGGCGATGACGGTATAGCTGCGGGCCAGCGGCTCGATCACCTTCACCCATGTCTCAAACGTCCCCCCCATCCCGTGAATCATCAGCAGGACGGGCCCGCTGCCGGCCTCGGCGTAGGTCAGCGAGTGCCCGTGGAGGTTCGCGGTCCTCGCCTCGCACGGCATCGCTTGCTCGGCCACGTGAGAACTGTACGCCCGATCGGCATCCCGAACGAAGACGGGGGAAGCCACGGTCGGCGCCGTGGCCGATGCAGATCGCCTGTCCTCAGCGGGCCCTGACCGCGGCGACCGTTTCTCGCAGGGTCTGGAGGGCGTCATGGTGGGGCATCCAGTGCAGCTTCTTACGGGCGCCGGAGGTGTCCATCAGCACCGGGCGGCGAACGGCCTCGATCCAGGCGGCCTCGTCCGGCAAGAACGGCAGCAGCGCGACCGCCTCGGCGGCGGCGCCGACCGCGAGCTGGGGCGCCGGCACCGCGTGCCAGCCCAGGGCGTGGGCGAGGTCGGAGACCGTCAGCTCGCCCGGCCCGGCGAGGTTGTAGACGCCCGGCTCGCCCTCGCCGATCACCGCCGCGCACAGCGCCGCGGCAACGTCATCGTGGTGGACCAGCTGGAACGGCACGCCGGGATCTGGCAGCACCGGTCGCAGCTCGGGCACCTTGCCCAGTGCCCAGCGCAGCGGGCCGGGGAGCCTCTGCCCGATCGCGAGCAGGGGGATGAGGTCGAGGAGCAGTGTCGCTTCGGGCCCGGCGACGATGCAAGGGCGAAAGAGGTAGGCGTCGGTGTCGGAGCCCGCAAGCGCCTCGTTCAGCTCCGCCTCGACCTCTGCCTTGTGAGCGGAATAGGGATGGCGCGCGGTCCCCCGCACCGGCAGGTCCTCGGTCAGCAGCTCGGGCAGGTCGCGACGGAAGCCGTAGGCGGCGACCGAGGAGGTGTAGACAAGACGCTTGGCGCCGACGGCGGCGGCGGCCTCGAACACGTTGCGCGAGCCGGTCAGGTTGATCTCGCGGCTCTCACCACGGCCGGCGACGATGACGAAAGCGAGGTGGACGACGACGTCGGCGTCCTGCACCAGCTGATCGACGGACTTGCGATCGAGGATGTCCCCGCGCCGGTACTCCACCTTGTCCCCCCAGTGATGCTCGGCGGGGTCGAAGCGGCGCCGCGCCATCCCGATCACCCGCTCCACCTCTGGCGCCCGCTCCAGCGCCGCGATGAACGGCCTGCCGATCTCCCCGGTGGGGCCCGTGACGGCGACGGTGAGCACGCGACGATTATCCCCCGGCAGCGCCATCGATCGGTGGATCGGGGACCTCAGGTGCTTGGAAGCGCGCGCCCTCCCGACCGCGCTACGTCGGCGTCGGGGCTGATTTGGGGGCGGCGGGCGGCGGGCGGGAGCGGGCGGGATCTAATCTTCGCGGCTCGTGCGCGCCCGCCCACTGATCGCCCTCCTCGCCGTGGTGGCCGTTGTCGGGCTGCTCGGCTACGGTCTGCTGAGCAAGGGATCGGTCGGGGTGAACGTCGGACAAGCGGCACCCGCCGGCCCCCTCCCCCGCCTCTTCGGCCCCGGGTCTGGCTCGCTCGCCGACTATCGCGGCCGCTGGGTCCTGGTCAACTTCTGGTCATCTTGGTGCATCCCATGTCGGCAGGAGGCGCCGGTCCTGGAGGACTTTCAGCGCAAGTACGGCGGCCCCCGCTTCACCGTGCTCGGGATCGACACCCGCGACCTCAGCGGCGACGGCCAGAACTTCGTGCGCCAGTATGGGCTCACCTACCCGCAGCTTCGCGATGGCGACGGGCAGCGCGCCCACGAATTCGGCAGCACCGGCGTCCCGGAAAACTTCCTGGTCGGCCCGCAGGGCAAGCTGCGCCTCTTGAACAGGGGCCCGGTCAGCGCGGCGTACCTGCAGCGCTACGTGACGCCGCTGTTGCCGGACAGTCCCCGCTCGTGAAGACGCGGGCGGCGGCGGTCCTGCTGGCGGCGCTGGCGGCGCTGATGGCGCTGCCGGCGCTGACATCCGCCGCCCAGCCCAGGGTCTCGCTGAACGACATCGAGGGCGAAGTGATGTGCCCGATCTGCGGCACGCTGCTCGAGCTGGCCGACTCGCCGCAGGCCGAACGCGAGAAGGCATTCGTCGCAGGGCTGATCGCCAGGGGGAAGACGAGGGCGCAGATCAAGGACACGCTGGTCGCCCAGTACGGCCCGGAAGTGCTGGCGCTGCCGAAGGCCTCGGGCTTCAACCTCTCCGCCTATCTCGTGCCGGTGATCGGCTTCGCGGTCGCCGCGGCGGCGCTGGCGTTCGGTGTGCTGCGCTGGCGCCGCCAAGCTGGGCCGCCGGGCTCCGATCCTCCGACGCCGCGCGGGCCGAGCGGCGAGGACGCCGAGCGCCTCGACGCCGATCTCGCCCGCTACGACCTCTGAATCAGCCCGCTGACCGCCACCGGGAGCCGCGCGAAGGCCTCCCTGGGAGCCAGGCAAGCAAGCGTGGCGTCGGCCTGGGCCGCAGCGGCTCTCAGCGCTCCCTCCTCACCGCCGGGAGGCCCGTCGAGGACAAGCAGCTCGTAGGCGGCGGATAGCTTCGCGGTCGCGTGACGGAAGCTCTCAGAGGCAAGCAGGGTCGCGCCGTCGGCGCTCGGCGCCCCGGCCACCACACAGACCAGCGGCGCGCTCGCGCCGCTTGACGCCGGCCCGGCGAGGACGGCCGACTGGAGGATCTGCTGGGCGCTCGCCTCCCGGCGCAGGTACTCGCCCAGCCCGGGGGCGCTCGCCAGCCCCAGCGCCGCGGCGAGTGTCGGGCTGCCGAGATCGCACTCCAGAAGCGCCGTTCGCCTGCCGGCCGCGGCGGCGGCGGTGGCGAGGCCGAGGGAGGCCCCCACCTTGCTATCCGCACCGCCGGTGAGAAGCACCGACCGGCACTCCCCGAGCTTGTCCAGCAGGGCCCCGAGCGCCTCGAGATCGCCGCGCCGCAACGCTCCCCGCCGCGCCCCACCCGGCACCGGGGAGGAGATCTCCGCAAGCACCGCAGGCCTGCCACGGCGACGGAGCATCACATCCGCTCGGGAGCGGAGATCCCGAGCAGACCCAGGGCTGCGGCGATCGTGCGCTTCGCGTAGAGGCAGAGGGCGAGCCGTGAGCGTTCGACCCCATCCCCCTCGGCGCCGAGGACCTGGCAGTCGCGATAGAAGGCGTGGAAGTCGGCGGCGACGGCCATCGAGTACGTGCAGATCCGGTGCGGCGCGCGGCGCGCGGCGGATTCGCGGACCTCCTCGGGGAACTCGAGCAGGCGCTTGATCAGCTCCCGCTCGGCCGGCTCAAGCGGCGCCTCCGCCGATCCCTCGGCCGCCTTACCCGTCGCCCGCCTCCCCGCCTCTCCCGCCTTGCGCAGGATGCTGGCGATGCGGGCGTGCGCGTACTGGACGTAGTAGACGGGGTTCTCGCTCGACTCGCGGCGGGCCAGCTCGAGGTCGAGGTCGACCGTCGTGTCGTGGCTGCGCCAGAGCATGAACCAGCGGACGGCGTCGGAGCCGATGTCGTCGAGCAGCTCATCGAGCGAGACGAAGTCGCCGCTTCGCTTCGACATCTGGGCCCGCTCGCCGTTGTCGACGATGTGAACCAAGCGCATGATCAGCGCCTCGAAGGCATCGGGATCGGCGCCGAGCGCGGCGAGCGCGGCTCGGATGCGAGGGACGTAGCCGTGGTGGTCGGCGCCGAGCACGTCGATCAGCCGCTCGAAGCCGCGCTCGCAGCTTGTCCCAGTGGTAGGCGACATCCGCGGCCAGGTAGGTCGGCTCGCCGCTGGCCCGGATCAGCACCCGGTCCTTGTCGTCGCCGAACTCGGTGGTGCGCAGCCAGAGGGCGTCTTCGCTGCGGTAGGTGTGGCCGCCCTCGCCGAGCTGGGCGAGGGCGGCGTCGACCTCGCCGCGCGCGTAGAGGTCGCGCTCGGAGAACCAGCTGTCGAAGCGGACGTCGAAGCGCTCCAGGGTGGCGCGGACGCCTTCCAGCACCAGCTCGCACCCCGCGCCGGCTCAGCGCCTCGCGATCGGCGGGGTCGACCCCCTCGGCGGCGAGGCGCTCGGCCAGCTCGGCCACGTAGGCGCCCTCGTATCCGTCCTCGGGCAGCTCGGCGGCGGTCATCCGGGCGGCGATCGAGTCGGCGAAACGCTCCACCTGGCCACCCGCGTCGTTGACGTAGAACTCGCGCCGCACGTCGTGCCCGACAGCCTCCAGCAGTCGCACCAGGGCGTCCCCGTAGGCGGCGTGGCGGCCGCCGCCGACGTGCAGCGGCCCGGTCGGGTTGGCGGAGACGAACTCGACCAGGATGCGCTCGGGCGAGTCGGTCGGGGCCGGGCCGAGCCGCTCGCCGGCGGCGCCCAGGCCGGCCATCGCGCGCCTGTACCAAGCGTCGGAAAGGAAGAGGTTGACGAACCCCGGCCCTGCCACCTCGATCCGCTCGACGCTGCCGGCGGCGCCGAGCTCGCGCCCCAGCTCGACCCGGAGGCGCTCGGCGACGGCGCGCGGGGTCTCACCGAGCGGGGCGGCGAGCAGCATCGCCGCATTGGAGCTGTAGTCGCCGAGCTGCGGCTTGGGCGGGCGGTCGAGGGAGGGCTGCGGCTCGGTCGGCTCGCCGTCGCGCAGCGCGAGGGCCGCCTGGCCAATGGCAAGGTGAAGCTCGGCGATCGAGTCTTTGGCTGTCATCGGTCTCATCGTATGAGCCTCGCCGCGGCGCCGGCCGCGCGGTGGACCAGGGTACGCTGGCCCACTTGCGCGCAGCCGTGATCAGCGACGTCCACTCCAACCTGCCGGCGCTCGATGCCGTTCTCGGGGAGATCGAGGCGGCCGGCGTCGCCGAGATCTGGTGCCTGGGCGACGTGGTCGGCTATGGAGCCGAGCCGGACGCCTGCGCGAAGCTGGTTCGCGAACGCTGCGATACCTGCCTGGTGGGCAACCATGACCTGGCGGTGCTCGGGGTGCTGGACGTATCCGCCTTCTCGGAGACCGCCGCCGAGGCGGTCCGCTGGACCCAGGCGAACGCCTCCGAGCCGACGCTCGAGTTCCTGCGAGAGCTGGAGCCTGCCGGCTCGCGCCAGGGAATCGGGCTCTTCCATGCCTCCCCGCGCGACCCGGTCTGGGAGTACGTCCTCTCGGTTGAGCAGGCCGACGCCTGTCTCGACCTCCAGTCGCAGCGCGTCTGCCTGATCGGCCACTCTCACGTCACCCTCTTCTTCGCCCGTCCCGCCCCCGGCGAGCCGGGCGCGACCCGGGGCGGGCCGGGTGGCGAGGAGGCGCGACTCGACCTCAGCCGCGGCGCCTGGCTGATCAACCCCGGCAGCGTCGGCCAGCCTCGCGACGGTGACCCACGCGCCGCCTGGCTGGAGCTGGACACCGGGGAGCACTCTGCCCGCTTTCACCGCGTCGGCTACGACATCGACCGCGCCGCCGAGCCGATCCTCGCCGCCGGCCTGCCAGAGCGCCTCGCCGACCGCCTCTACGTCGGCACGTGAGCGTCAATTGCAGGGCAAATCCAGCCTTTACGTCGTTCTCTAGACTCGGACCGTGGGTCGCGTAAGCGCATCTCTCCTCACCCTCGCCCTCGGCGCCCTCGCCGCGGTTGCCCTCGTCTCCTGTGGAAGCGGCAACAGCGCCAAGCTTCTGCCAGGAGACACCGCCGCTGAAATCACCTCCAACCTCGACAAGGTGCAGCGACTGGCGCAGAGCGGCGAATGCGTCGGGGCCGAAGACGAGGCGCAGCAGATCGCCAGCCAGATCGACGCGCTCGGCGGCGTCGATAAGACGCTAAAGGAAGCGCTGCGCGAAGGCGCCACCCGGCTCAACGAAGTCGTCACGAAGTGCGGCGAAGAAACGACCGAAGTAACCGAAACGAGCGAAGAAACGACCGCAAGCACGCCCGGCAAGCCGGCAAAGAAGGAAGAAAAGTCCAAGAAGCCCAAGCCGACGCCGAGCGAACCGCCCACCACCAAGACGACCACCACACCGACGACTCCGACCACACCGACGACGACGCCGACCACCACGACTACCGAAGGCGGCGGCCCCAGCCCGCCGTCCGGCGGGGTCGGCCCCGGCGCCCCAGCAGGTGGTGGCGGGTGATGGTCGAGAACCTCTCGGGCCGCTATGAGATCGGCGAGCGGCTCGGCTCTGGCGGGATGTCGAACGTCTACCGGGCGACCGACCGCATCCTCGAGCGGACCGTCGCGGTGAAGGTGCTGGCCGAGCACCTCTCCGACGACGAGCGCTTCGTCGCGCGCTTCCGCCGCGAGGCACTCGCCGTCGCCAAACTGATCCACCCCAACATCGTCCAGGTCTACGACTCCGGCGTCGATGAGGGACGCCACTACATCGTGATGGAGTACGTCGAAGGCCGCTCAGGAGCGCAGATCCTGCAAAAGCAGGGGCCACTGGACGGCGCCGCGACCGCCGAGATCGGGGTCCAAGCCTGCGCCGGGCTCGACTACGCGCACCGGCGCGGGATCATCCACCGCGACGTCAAGCCGGGCAACCTGATGATCGTCGGCGGGCCGGTGAGGAGCGGCGAAACGACCGTGAAGCTGACCGACTTCGGGATTGCGCGGGCGATCGAGCAGACCCGGATAACCCAGGTGGGCTCAGTGGTCGGCACTGCCGCCTACCTCTCGCCAGAGCAGGTCCGCGGCGAGGAGGCCACGCCGGCCACCGACGTTTACGCGCTCGGGGTGGTTCTCTACCAGTTCCTCACCGGGCGGCTGCCGTATGAGGGTTCGACCCTGGCCGAGCTGGCGGTGCGCCAGCAAAACGAGAGGCCACTGCCGCCCAGCACATACAACGACGCGGTGCAAGAGACGCTGGGCGCGGCGGTGCTTCGGGCGCTCGAGGGCGATCCGACCCGCCGCTACGCCAGCGCCGACGAGCTGGCCGGCGGCCTGCAGCTGGGCCTGCAGGGAGAGGACGTGACCCTGCCGCTCGGCGAAGGCCCCACCCCGACCCGGGTGCTCGGCGCGGAGACGACGACGCGGCGCATCGAGCGTCCCCAGCGGACCGCAGACCGCCGGGCCCCCTCGCCTACCCGGCAACCGGCGGCGCGCGCGCCCCAGCCGATCGAAGCCCGCAAGCGGGGCGCGTTCTCGCGCTTCCTGCGCTTCGTCTTCGCCCTGGTCGCCCTGGTCCTGATCGCGGCGGCGGTGGCCGCGGCGGTGATCATCGCCACCGATAAGGCGGCCGGGGTGAACGTGAGCAAGGTGGCGGGAAACACGGTTGACAAGGTGGTCGAAGAAGTGAAGGAACTGGTTAAAAAGAACACGAAGTAGCCCAGGGAGGGTTTCCGTCGGCGACCGCGGAGGAGAACGAGCCAAAGGCGCCGGCGGCTATCGCGGAGCGAGCGCCCGAGGTCAGCTCTTGCATGTAGGTGAGGTTGTGGAGGCAGATTAGGCGGAGCGCTGTCAGCTCCTCGGCGCGGGCCAGGTAGCTGAGGTAGTCGCGGTCGTGGTGCTGACAAGCGGGGCAGGGACAGCCCTCGACAAGGGGGCGGCGATCGCCCGCCCAGCCGGACTTGCGCAGGTCGAGGCGGAAGCGGGTCTCCGGGCTCGGGGCGAGGGCGACGCCGTGGCGGGCGAGGCGGGTCGGGACCGCGCAGTCGAATAGGTCGAGGCCGAGCGCGATGCCGGCGAGCAGGTCGTCGACCTCGCCGACCCCGAGCAGGTGCTTGGGCGCCCACTCGGGCAAAAGCGGCGCGGTGAAGCCGAGCACCTCGCGCATCTCGGCCTTGTCGCGCCCCAGCGTGCCGCCGATCGCCAGGCCGTCGAGCTCCGCCTCAGAGACCGCCTGCGCCGAGTCGCGCCGCAGGTCCTCGTGGACCCCGCCTTGGACGATCCCGAACACGGCCTGGCGCCGCGGTCCATTCTCCCCGTGCCACCTCAGGCAGCGATCGAGCCAGCGATGTGTCCGCTGCGTCGATCGAGCCGTGTAGTCGCGGTCGGCGTGAAACGGGGTGCACTCGTCGAAGGCCAAGGCGATGTCGGACCCGAGCTTCGCCTGCACCTCCATCGAGACCTCGGGCGAGATGAACAAAGACGCCCCGTCCCGGTAGGAGCGAAACCGAACCCCCTCCTCCTCGATCGAGACAGACGAGCGCGGCTCTCCCCCCCGCCGCCCACTCCCCTTGACCTCGTTCGCAACCCCCCCGTGAGCCAGCGAGAAGACCTGAAAGCCACCGGAATCGGTGATCAGCGCACGCTCCCATCCCATGAACCCATGCAGCCCGCCCGCAGCTGCGATCCGCTCCGGCCCTGGCGAGACGAACAGGTGGTAGGTGTTCCCCAGCACCAGCTGATAGCCAAGCCCGGCCACCTCTGCGGAGTCCAAGCCACGCACGGTCCCCTTCGTCGCAAGCGGGATGAATGCCGGCGTTTGGATCGGCCCGTGAGCCGTGTGCAGGGTTCCGGCCCTCGCGCTCCCGTCTCGAGCCTCGACCTCGAACCGAAGTCGGCTCGAATCGCTCCTCACGCGATCAGCGAGCGACCGGTCATCGCTTCGGGCTGGGGGATGCCGAGCAGCTCGAGGACGGTCGGGGCGACATCGGCAAGGACGCCGCGCTCACGCAGCTCGACGCCCTTGGCGGTGAGGATCAGCGGCACCGGGTTGAGCGAGTGCGCAGTGTTGGGCGAACCGTCCGGCTCGAGCATGTGATCGCAGTTCCCGTGATCCGCGGTGACGATGCACACCCCCCCGGTCGCCTCAACTGCCGCGACCACCTCCCCCAGGCACCCATCGACCTCCTCGACCGCTTTCACCGCAGCCGGGATCACGCCGGTGTGCCCGACCATGTCGGGGTTCGCGAAGTTGACGATCCCGAAGCGGTACTCGCCCCCCGACCAGTGACCGACGAATGCATCGGCGGCGCCCCGGGCGCTCATCTCCGGCTTTTGGTCATAGGTGGCGACATCGCGCGGGGACTCGACCAGGAACCGCTCCTCGCCGTCCCACTCCTGCTCGCGCCCGCCGTTGAAGAAGTAGGTGACGTGGGCGTACTTCTCGGTCTCGGCGACGTGCAGCTGGCGGCCGCCGGCCGCCGAGATTGTCTCGGCCAGGGTGGTCTTCGGTCGTGCCTCCGCGAAGGCGACCGGGTAGGGCCAGCCCTTGCGGTACTCGGTCATCGTGGTCAGGTCGAGGAGCGGGCCACCGGAGCGGGAGAACTCCTCAAAGCCAGCTTCGGCGAGGGCACGGGTCATCTGTCGGGCCCGGTCAGGACGGAAGTTGACGAAGATCGCGACATCTCCCGCGGCGGCGCCGTCGTAGTCGCCGATCACGGTCGGCTTGACGAACTCGTCGGTCTCGCCACGCTCATAGGCGGCGGCAATCGCCTCCTCGGCGCTCGCCGCCGCCAGCCCCTCGGCGTGGACGATCGCGTCGTAGGCGAGCTTGGTCCGCTCCCAGCGGGTGTCGCGGTCCATCGCGTAGTAGCGACCGCCGACGGTGGCGATGCGGCCGGCGTGGCGCAGCCAGCGCTGCAGCTCGGAGAGATAGGTCTGGCCGCCGTGGGGCAGGGTGTCGCGGCCATCGGTGAAGGCGTGAAAGACGAGGTCGGGCACCCCCTCATGGGAGGCCAGCTCGATCATCGCCTCGATGTGCTCCCAGCCGGAGTGCACACCGCCGTCGGAGAGCAGGCCGAGCAAGTGCAGGCGCCCGCGCGGGCTGCTGCGGGCGCGCTCGCAGGCGGCGAGCAGGGCCTCATTCTCAAAGAAGCTGCCGTCGGCGATCGCGTCATCGATCCGGGCCAGGTCCTGCTTGACGATCGCCCCCGCGCCGAGGTTGAGGTGACCGACCTCGGAGTTGCCCATCTGCCCGTCGGGCAGCCCCACATCGGAGCCCTGGGCGGAGAGCTGGGTGTGGGGAAAGCCGGCCCAGAGGCGGTCGAAGACGGGGGTCTCGGCAAGCGAGATCGCGTTGCCGGGGCCCGGCTCGGCCAAGCCCCAGCCGTCGAGGATGACGAGGGCCAGCGAGGCGAAGGGCGAGCCGGTCAACCGGCAGCCCCGACGATCGCGGCGAAATCGCCGGGGTCGAGGCTGGCTCCGCCGACCAGCGCCCCGTCGAGGTCGGGCTGGGCGAGTAGCTCGGCGGCGTTGGCGGGCTTCACAGAGCCGCCATAGAGGATGCGAGCCCGCTCGGCCTCAGCGCCGAGGCCGCTCAGCGTCTTGCGGATGAAGGAGATCGCCCCCTGGGCCTGCTCGGGGGACGCCGTGCGACCGGTGCCGATCGCCCAGATCGGCTCATAGGCGATGACGACGCGGGCCAGGCCGCTCGAATCGACCGCGGCCAGGCCAGCCTGGAGCTGGCGCTCGAGGACGGCCTCGGTCCGCCCGGCGTCGCGCTCCTCCTCGACCTCGCCGACGCAGAGGATCGGCTCCAAGCCGGCGGCCAGCGCCGCCGGAACCTTGCGCGCCAGGGCCTCGTCGGTCTCGCAGAAGTAGCGGCGGCGCTCGGAGTGGCCGAGGATGACCGCCTCGACGTCAGCCTCGACCAGCATCGGCGCCGAGACCTCGCCGGTAAAGGCGCCGGCGCGGTCCTCGTGCATGTTTTGGGCACCGACCCGCACGGCGCTGCCACGTGAGCGCTCCACGACCTCGCCGAGGGCGAGGAACGGCGGGCAGATGACGATGTCGCTGCGGGTGCCGGCGATCCGCGGCAGGAGGGCATCGACGAACTGCGCCGCCTCTGCGACCGTCTTGTGCATCTTCCAGTTGGCGGCGATGTAGGGCGTGCGCTCAGGCATCGAGCAGGGACCCCAGCCCCGGCAGTTCGTTTCCCTCCAGCAGCTCCAAGGACGCTCCTCCTCCGGTCGAGAGCCAGTCCACCTTCTCACCAAGCCCGAACCGCTGCAGCGCCGCTACCGAGTCGCCGCCGCCGACCACCGTGATGCCGGGGGCCTCGGCCACCGCCTCGGCGACGGTGCGCGTCCCCGCCGCAAACGCCTCCAGCTCAAAGGCGCCCATCGGCCCGTTCCACAGCACCGTGGCGGCCGCGGCGATCGCCGCGGCGTAGGCAGCCGCGGTGCGGGGGCCGATATCGAGCCCGATCCAGCCGTCGGGCACCTCAACCCCGTCGCTCTCGCGGCGCTGTGCCGCGGCATCGAAGCGCTCCCCCAGGCCGAGGTCGACCGGTAGCACCAGCTCGCATGTCGAGTCCTCCGCCCGCTCCATCGCCTTCGCCGCCAGCGCCACGCCCTTGACCTCGACCAGCGAGTCGCCGGTCGGGATTCCCTGCGCCCGGAAGAAGCTGAAGCACATCGCGCCGCCGATCAGAATGCGGTCGGCGATCTCGAGGAAGCGATCGATCACCGCCACCTTGTCGGAGACCTTGGCGCCACCGAGAACGACGAGCAGCGGCCGCCGCGGCGATTCGACCACCGTGCTGAGCTCCTCCACCTCCTGCTCGAGCAGCAGGCCTGCGTACCCCGGCAAGAGGCGCGCTACCCCGGCGGTGCTGGCGTGGTCGCGATGGGCGACGCCGAAGGCGTCGTTGACGTAGAGGTCGGCGAGCCCGGCGAGCGCTTCGGCCAGGGCCGGGTCGTTCTCCTCCTCCCCCGGCTCGAAGCGGACGTTCTCCAGCAGCAGCACCCCGCCCGGCTCAAGGGCGCTGGCCATCGTCTCGACCTCGCCGCCTACCACCATGGGTGCCTGATGCACCTCGGCGTCGAGCAGCTGTGCCAGCCGCTCGCCCACCGGCCCCATCGAGAGCGCCGGGTCTGGCCTGCCCTGCGGCCGCCCCAGGTGGGAGACCAAAACCAGGGCCGCGCCGCGCTTGAGCAGCAGCTCGAGCGTCGGCAGCGCCGCCCGGATGCGAGTGTCGTCGGCGACCCGCCCGTCCTCCAACGGGACGTTGAAATCGACCCGGACCAGAACTCGCCTTCCCGCGATGTCGGCGTCGCGGACGCTTGCCTTCGAGAAGCTCAACGCCCCAGCGCGATCAGGCGCCAGCCGCGACCGGCTCCAGCACCTTCGTCGCCAGCTCCACGCAGCGGTTGGAGTAGCCCCACTCGTTGTCATACCAGCTGATCGCCTTGACCAGGCGCCCGTCACCGATCGTCATCGTCTGGCCGGCGTCGAAGATCGAGGAGTGCGGGTCGCCGACGATGTCGGTGGAGACGATCGGGTCCTCGGTGTAGGCGAGGATGCCCCGCAGAGGGCCCTCGGCGGCGGACTTGACTGCCGCGTTTACCTCGGCGACCTCGACCGGATCGGGGGTCGTGAAGACGAGGTCGACGATCGATCCGATCGCGACCGGAGCCCGGATCGCTAGCCCGTTCAGCTTCCCGTCCAGCTCCGGCAGCACCAAGCCGACCACCTTGGCGGCGCCGGTCGTGGTCGGGACGAGGTTGAGCGCCGCGGCACGCCCGCGGCGCAGGTCCTTGTGCGGCATGTCCTGGAGGCGCTGGTCGGACGTATAGGCGTGGATCGTGGTCATCAGGCCCCGCTCGATCCCGAAGGTGTCGTTCAGCACCTTGGCGAGCGGCGCCAGGCAATTGGTCGTGCAGGAGGCGTTGGAGATTATGTGGTGGCTCTCCGGGTCATAGGCACTCTCGAAGTTGACGCCGAGCGCCACGGTCACGTCGGGCTGCTTTGCAGGGGCCGAGATGATCACCTTCTTGGCCCCTGCAGCGAGGTGCTTGGCGGCATCCTCACGGGCGGTGAAGAGCCCGGTCGACTCGATCACGACGTCGACCCCGCGCTCGGCCCAGGGCAATGCGGCAGGGTCACGCTCGGAGAGGACCTCGATCTCGGCACCGTCGACCGAGATCGATGCCTGCCCCGCCTCGACCGTGCCCCCGAAGCGCCCCAGGACCGAGTCGTAGGTGAGCAGGTAGGCGAGCGTCGCCGGATCGGTGATGTCGTTGATCGCGACGAACTCGAGGTCGGCCCCCGCCACCTTTGCGGCGCGAAAGACGTTTCGCCCGATGCGCCCGAAGCCGTTGATGCCGACCCTTACCGCCATCAGGTCAAGCCTTCCCTAGTCCTTGTACGCCGTTGCTAGTCACTGCCCACCGTGATCTCGATCTCATAGCCATCCGGGTCCTTGAGGAAGCCCGAGTAGGAGCCCGAGCCGTAGGAGCGACGTTCGCCGGGCTCGCTGACGCTGACCCCGCCGGCATCGATCCCAGCTTCCCACGCCGCCTTCACGGCGACCAGTCCCAACCCCGAGAAGCTGAGCAAACCGAATCCTGGCTTGGGCTCATGATGGGCAGCGATGAAGAAGACGGGTTTGGCGATCCCCCACCCGATCGTCAGATCCTCGTCGAAATGGCGCCGCCAACCGAGCGGCGCGAGCAGCGAGTCGTAGAACGAGGAACTCCGGTCGAGGTCGGAGACCTCCAAGAGGACGTGATGCAACACGGGACTGGAAGGCTATAGGGGGCGGGCGTCCAGAAGTCGTCTGCTCACCCCCCCGAGGCGTCCAGCGGAAGAAGCGGACCGCGAGGAGGAGGCCGGCAAGGCCCCAGACAGCGACGATCGCGAGGTTGCCCCAGCTGATATTGGAGCCGCCTCCAACCGACACATAGGCGTCGAAGAAGGCGACAAAGAAGTGGCGAACCGGGAAGGCGTCGGCGAAGTGGATGACGCCGCTGGGAAGTTCGCTCTCGGGGATGAAGACCCCGGAGAGGAAATAGAGCGGGAAGAGCAGGGCGTTGACGATCGGGGCGGCGGCGTCCTGGGAGGGGATCGCCGCGGTCAGCGCGATGCCCAGGCAGCAGAAAGCCGCGGCGCCGACGATCAAGGTCACCAGGATCGCCGGCACCCCGCCCCAGGGAATCGGCACCCCGTAGAAGACCCGGCCGATCCCCGCCAGCAGCACCAGCATGATCACGGCGACGACGATCGCGTTGCCGATCCGCCCGGCGATGAAGACCCAAGGCGGCATCGGAGTCCCCCGGCCACGCTTCAGGCGCCCTCCTTCTCGGGCGATCACCAGCGACATCGCCAGGCTCTGCACGGTCGAGGAGATCACCGAGAGGACGATGATCGCCGGCACGTAGTAGATCGTCGCCTTGATGCCACCGCGGATGCCCACGGTCTTGCCGCTGAAGGCGACCGCGAGGATCACGAAGAGGACGACCGGGAACATCACCGTGAAGAAGACCGAGGCTGGGTTGCGCCAGAAGACCTTCTGGTCGTAGCGGAATTGATGTAGGAGGAGTCTCATTGCTGCTCGGTGAGCTCCAGGTAGACGTCCTCGAGGGTGGGCCTTCTCACCTCGAGCCGCTCGAGGTCCTCGCCTCTCTCGAGCGCCCGCCCGGTCAGCTCGTGGAGGGCCTTGACCGGGGTCGTGGTCTGCATCGAGATCTCCTCGCCGTTGAGGCGATAGCTGATCGTCGCCGGCTGGTTCTCGCGGTCGCCGAGATCCTCGGGAGTACCGCGCGCGACGATCTCCCCCTCGGCGATGATCGTCACCCGGTCGGCGAGGCGCTGCGCCTCGTCCATGTAGTGGGTGGTGAGGAAGACCGTCTTGCCGAGCTCGCGCAGACCGGCAATCACGTCCCAGGCCTGGCGCCGCGCCGCGGGGTCAAAGCCGGTGGTCGGCTCATCGAGGAAGAGCAGCTCGGGGTCGCCGACCAGCGCCATGCCGACGTCAAGGCGGCGTTGCTGGCCGCCGGAGAGGTGGCTGGCGCGCTCGTCGGCCTTGCCCTCCAAACCGACCAGCTCGATCACCTCCTCGATCGGCCGCGGGGCGCTGTAGTAGCCGGCGTAAAGGCCGAGCGACTCGCGTACCGTCAGGTAGGGGTCAAGACGACAGCTCTGCAAGACGATCCCGATCCGCTCGCGCCACTCGCGCCCCGCCCGCTGCGGATCGCTGCCCAGCACCGAGACCTCGCCGCCGCTGCGGCTGCGGTAGCCCTCGAGGATCTCGACCGTGGTCGTCTTGCCGGCGCCATTGGGGCCGAGGAAGGCGAAGACCTCGCCGGGCTGGACCTCGAGGTCGATGCCGTGCACCGCCTCGGCATCGCCGTAGCTCTTGCGCAAGCCGCTGATCGAGATGACCGGTTGGGGCAAAGCGCGCCGATTCTATGGTCGGCGTGGGGGATCCGACCCTGAGTGGCGCTCAGCTCGCCGAGCAGCGCCCGGGCCGCGGCGCTCAGCTGTCCAGCTCGACGTCGCGGTGCTTGACGCGGACGATCACGTCGTCGCGCTCGGCCAGATCACGGCGGATGCGGTCGGCGACGGTGACCGAGCGGTGGCGGCCGCCGGTGCAGCCGACCGCGATCGTCAGGTGGCTCTTGCCCTCCGCGACGTAGGCGGGGACGAGAAACTCGAGCAGCGGCATCAGCCGCCCGTAGAACTCCCCCGCCTGGGTCCCGGACTCGACGTACTCGCGCACCTCGCGGTCGAGGCCGGTCAGCGGGCGCAGCTCGTCGACGTAGTGTGGGTTGGGCAGAAAACGCACGTCGAGGCTGAGGTCGGCGTCCCGCGGCGGCCCGTTTTTAAAGCCGAAGGTGAGCAGGGTCAGCGCCAGCTTGCCGCCCTCCTCGCGGCCCAGCATCTCCTCGGCGATGCGGCGACGCAGCTCGGCGGCGGTCAGATCGCTTGAGTCCATGACGATATCGGCGCGCTCGCGCAACGGCGCCAGCAGCTCACGCTCGGCGCGGATCCCCTCGATGATCCGGCCTTCGGGGGCGAGCGGGTGGCGGCGGCGGGTCTCCTTGTAGCGGTCGACCAGCGTCTCCTCGTTGGCCTCAAGGAAGAGGACCTTGGGCTTCAGCCCGTCGGCCTCGAGGTCGTCCAGGACTTGGACCAGATCGTCGAAATAGTCGCCGCCACGGACATCGGAGACGACCGCGGCCCGCTCGACCCCGCTGCCATCGTGGCGGAACAGCTCGCCGAGGCTGCCGATCATCCGCGGTGGCAGGTTGTCGACGCAAAAGTAGCCGCCGTCCTCAAAGGCAGCGATCGCCTCCGACTTGCCTGCCCCCGAGCGGCCGGTGATGACGACCAGGGTCACCTCCTTGCGGTGCTCCACTCCGCTGCTGCTCGCCTTGGGCTCCTTGGTTTTCTCGGCCCTCGCCATCGCGCCCCCTCAGCCGGTCCTGTTGAGCTGCTCGTGGATCTCACGGGCTACTTTGCCAGGCACGCCGGGCACCGCCTCAAGCTCCTCGCGAGAGGCGGCCAGGAAGCGCTCTGGAGAGCCGAAATGCTTGAGCAGGGCGCGCTTGCGGACCGGCCCGACGCCTCTCAGCTCGTCGAGCACCGAGCCGGTCATCGCCCGGTCGCGGCGGCCGCGGTGATGCTCGATCGCGAAGCGATGCGCCTCGTCGCGAACCCGCTGCAGGAGCTTGGAGGCCTCCGAGTCGGCGGGCAGGTCGATCGGCGCCCGGCGGGCGGGGACGTAGACCTCCTCCAGCCGCTTGGCCAGGCTAATCACGGTGACGCCGAGCGCGGCGAAGGGCCGCAGCGCCCGCATCCCGGCGGCGAGCTGGCCCTTGCCGCCGTCGATCACGATCAGCGCGGGGAGCGAGGCGAAGCTCTCGTCGCGCTCGCCGTCGTGAGGCGAGAGGTCGGCCTGCTCCAGATAGCGCTTCATACGGCGCGAGAGCACCTCCTCCATCGAGGCGAAGTCGTCGGGACCGCCGTTGGCGCTCCCCGCCCGCTCCCCTCCGCGCACTCGGAAGCGGCGGTAATCAGCCTTCTTCGTCGCCCCTCCCTCAAAGACGACCATCGAGGCCACTGTGTGCTCGCCGCCGAGGTTGGAGATGTCATAGCCCTCTATGCGAATCGGCAACTCCTCCATCCCGAGCGTCTCGCGCAGCACGGCGAGCGACTCGACCCGGCGCTGACGGCGGTGCTCGCGACGCAGCCGGTCTTGGTCGAGGGCGAGGCGGGCATTGCGCTCGGCCAGCTCGCGCAGGCGGCGCTTGTCACCGCGCTCGGCTACCCGTACCTCGACGCTGGTGCCGCGGCGCTCGCTCAGGGCCTCGGCCAGCACGGCAGCGCGCTCGCGCAGGTAGGGACCGACGACGACCGCCCGGGGCATCGCCGGTGAGGCCGAGTAATACTGGCCGATGAACTCCTCGGCGACCTCGGCCAGGTCGCGCTCGGCCTGGTTGTCGAGGTAGAAGCTCTGACGCTCGGCGAGGATCCCGTCGCGAACCTGGAAGACCTGGGCGTTGGCGTCCGGGCCCTCGGCGGCGACCCCGATCAGGTCGGCGGTGCCGACCGAGCCACCGGCGACGCGCTGGCGCTCGAACAGGGAGTGGATCGCCTTCAGCCGGTCGCGGTGCAGGGCGGCGCGCTCGAACTCGCGAGCCACGGAAGCCCCCTCCATCTTGCGCGTCTCCTCTGCCTCGACCTGGCGGTAGCGGCCGGAGAGAAAGTCGAGGATCGCGTCGATGTTGCGCCGGTACTCCTCGCGGCCGATGTAGCCGACGCAGGGCGCCCCGCAGCGCTTGATGTAGTAGTCGAGGCAGGGGCTGCCGGAGCGGCGGCCGGGCTGGGGCCCCTCGCAGGTGCGAAACTGGAACAGCTTGCCGAGCAGGTCGAGCGTCTCCCGCACCCGCTTGGCGCTGGAGAAGGGGCCAAAGTAGGCGCGGCGGGGTCGGTGCTTCTCGCGGGTGAAGTAGACCCGCGGGTAGTCCTCGTCGAGGCTGACCGCGACGTAGGGGTAGGACTTGTCGTCGCGGAGGCGGATGTTGAAGCGGGGTCGGTGGCGCTTGATAAAGCTCTGCTCGGCGAGCAGCGCCTCGGCCTCGGTTGCGGTGACGAGGAACTCGATCCGCTCAACGCGTGAGGTGAGTCGGTTCTCGCCGCCGGAGAAGTGGGAGGCGACGCGTTTGCGGATCGAGCGGGCCTTGCCGACGTAGAGCACCTCCTCGCCGTCACCGTGGAAGAGGTAGACGCCCGGTGAGTCGGGCAGGGAGCCGCGTTGTTGTGCGATCCGCACATCTCGAGGGAGGCTGTCGCTGTGATCGTCTTTGGCCACTTGGGACACAGGGTAGGCTCCGGGCCGCCCGGCCAAACCTGACGCTGACACGGAGAGCGAGATGACCACCCAGACCCTGAGCCCGCCCGAGCTGAGCACGATGCGAATCGAGATCGACGGGGAGATCGGGACCCTCACCCTCAACCGGCCCGACGCCTTCAACGCGATGAGCCCCGAAATGATCAACGAGCTGCCCGTCGGGTTCGCCTGGCTCGCCGACCGCGCCCCGCTGCGGGCGCTGATCATCACCGGCGCCGGCAAGGCGTTCTGCGCCGGGGGCGACATCAACTGGTTCCGCAAAGGAGTCGAGGCGGAGGAGGTCGACCTGCCATCCGAGGTGAGGCGCGGGGCCGACGCCCTGCATCAGGCGATCGTCGATTTGCGGCGCATCCCCTATCCGGTGATTGCCGCGGTCAACGGCCCGGCGGCAGGAGCGGGTTTTTCACTGGCGCTCGCCTGCGATACCCGGATCGCCTCCGAGACTGCTTTCTTCGCCTGTGCTTACGGCCGCATCGGTGCCTCTCCGGACGGCGGCATGACCTACTTCCTACCGCGAGTGGTAGGCCCCAGCAGGGCGCTGGAGATCCTCCTGAACGACCCGAACATGAGCGCCTCTGACGCGCTGGCCGAGCGGTTGGTGGCCGAGGTCGTGGCGCCGGAGGAGCTGATGGCGCGGGCCCGGGCCAAGGCCGAGAAGCTAGCGGCAAAGGCGCCCCACTACGTGCGGATGGCGAAGCTACTCTGCGGCCAGAGCATTGAGAACAACCTCACCGGCCACCTGCAGCTGGAGCGCCACGGGATCGCCGACAGCATGGCCACCGAGGATCTGCGGGCCGGGGTCGAGGCGTTCTTCGCGGGCGAGACGCCCGAGTTCAGCGGCCGCTGAGCCGGGGGTCACAGCAGGGCCCCTATCCGGATACGGTCCAACGAGAAGCTCGCCCAGGAAGGACGCCAACAAGGAGTCGCAGCCATAGGCGTCCTCCTCCTCGCCTCGGTTGCGTTGATCGCCGGCGGGCGCAGCTCCCCCTCCCCCGCTCCCGATCGGCGGCAATCGTCGCGCGTCGCACGACGACGGCGTGGGACGGAACTACGGCCAGAGCGGCACGCGGGGCAACGGCCCTGGCCCCAATGCGCACGCAGCCCAGGCGCGCCAGCATGACGGCTATGAACCCACAATGACGGATATCGAGCTCGGCGCCTATGCCAGGCGCTCGGCTGGCGCACCGGCGGGGGAGTCGACCGAAGATGCGTCGCCGGTTCGCGCGTTTTCAGGCCGACCGGGCGGTGGCTTGGGGCATTCGGGGTGGCCAGCACGGCGGCGGTCACCCGTTCCCTACGAGGAGGGTTAGACGTTAGAGAAACATGCATGGAAGCGCCCGACCGGTTGAGCGCACGATCCGACTCTGGATCGTGCGACAGGAGCGCAATCGAGGCAAGGTGGGACGCCCGGACCGACTCGATGCGCGCGAAGAAGTGCCGTTCGAGCGGCGTCGACCGGAGCTTCATAGCGGATGATCGCCGCCAGCGACAGCTGAGCTCACCAACCGCTCCGGTCCTTCCAGGTCCGGCTGCGGAGCAGGCCCAGCCAACGCGTCGGGACGATATATCTGCTGCAGCGACGAAGTTCGTCTAGGTGTTTGCCGGGCCAGCGCTGCTGACCGGTGCGACGAAGGTCCGGCCGCCGGCGTGAACGTCGATTGCCGCGGTCCTGGAGAGGTCGAGCGCCGAGCTGAGCACTGCCTCGCTGTCGCCTCCCCAGCGGTAGCGGAAGGTGCCGGCCGAAAAGAGGGCGCCACTTGGACTGCGAAGGAAGACTCGGCAGAGCGTGCCCGAGCGGATGCCACTCACATACATACGGATCTCGGTGCCAAAGGACTGCGGCTCCAAGGTGGCGGCGATGCTCACGTCGGGCGGCAGCGAGCGGAAGGCGACCTGCTGCGCCGGCGCCCCACCGCTTCCCCCGGCAGGACGAAGATCGCGAGCGCAACGGCGGCCACGGCCGCGGTCGCGCCGCTCAGCGCCAGCCCGAGGCGTAGCCGCCAGCGCCGGTTGCCGGTGCGCCGCTCGGTGCCGATCTGCGCGGCGATCCGCTCGCCGAGCGCCGCCGGCGGCAGCGGCGCGGGGCCGCCGAAGCGCTCCGGGTCGGCGTAGGGCAGCAGACGCGCGACGAGCGCCAGGGAGTCGGCTTCGGCGCGGCACTCCATGCAGCCCTCGAGGTGGGCCTCCAGACCTGCACGCTTCTCGGTGGAGAGGTGCCCCAGCGCGTGGGCGCCCAGTGCCTCTCGCCACTCACGGCAGCTCTCAGTCTTCATATCCCATCTCCTCCAGTACGACCCGCAGCGCTCGCAGGCCATAGTAGACACGGCTCTTCACCGTGCCGATCGGGACGCCGAGCTCCTCGGCAACCTCGGCGTAGGGGCGGCCGCGGTAATACGTCTCGACCAACACCTGGCGGTGCTGCTCGCCGATCCTGCGCATCGCCTCCTCCACCTGCCAGGCGAGGAGCGCCTCCTCCAGCGGCTCGACCGAAGGCTCGGCCCCACCCTCCGAAACCCCAGGGCGCAGGGCGCGAGCGCGTCCGAGGTCGATCACGACGTTGCGCAGGATCGCGAACAGCCAGGTGCGCAGCGAGCCGATCTGCGGGTCGAAGCGCTCGCCTGCACGCCAGGCGCGCAGGAAGGTCTCTTGCACGGCCTCCTCGGCGAGGCCGGAATCGCCCAGGGAGCGCATTGCGAGGCCGTACAGCTCGGCGGCGTGCGCGGCGTAGGCCTCGCGCACGTCTCGCTCGCGGGTGAGCGCTCCGGGAGACATCAGAACGATTTTGACGAAGGGAAGATATTCACACCTACTCTGGATACGGAGCAGCGGCTTCCCGGGTTCAGACCTCGGATGAGCGCGGCTCGCTGATCTTGCCGCTCGCCTCCGCCCGAGGGTGGACAGCTGCGCAGGCTTGGCCCAGGGCACTTCGCGATCTTGCCAGCTGAGACTTCGGCTGGGAGAGAGCGAGTGCGGCTTTGGTTCACCACCTGAGCACAGGGGCTCAATAGCCGTAGCCGCCTCCGCCGCTGCTTGAACCGCTCTTGCTCGGCGCGGCGGTCGCTTCCGTGGAACCGCCGCCGGTCGTGGCTGAGCTTGTCGCCGTCGCCTCAGACCCGCTCGACTTCAGTGCGTGCCAGGCTCCACCAAATGACGTGATGCCGTTGCCGTTAACTTCACCGGGACGCATATCGGCTGTGTAGGTGTAGAGCGGATGGCCGTTGTAGGTGACCTGGGTCGTGCCATCAGTGCGCTTGACCGTGCCGAGCTTTGAGGCTTCGGCGCCGCCGGCTGACTTGGGCGCGCCGCTGGTCATCAGTGGTGGCCAGACCTTCGCGCAGGAGCCATAACAGGCCGACTTGGTGGCGGTGTCCTTTTGGAAATCGTAGAGCGCCATGCCGCTGGAGTTGACGATGATCGTGCCGAGCTTCGGAGTGCTGGCAGTCGAGACGGTTGCCGCAGCAGCAGCGCCCGTGGAGCTTGCGGCGTTGGTGGCCGAGGTCGTAGTCGGCTGACTCGAAGATGTCGAGCTTGTCGTGGAGCTGCCGCCGCAGCCAGCGACAATGAGAGCCAGCGCGGTGAGTGATAGCGCCGTGGCGCCGAGGCGTGGATGAGACATTGGCCAGCTCCAGATCTGATGGCAAGGATCGCCGGTTGCGATCGATGCTCTGTGTTTAAGGGTTTACGGGTGAACCCCCTCCTGGGTTCAACGCGTGGTTATCCGCGCTGGACAGATGGCAGAATTGAACGTGACTTGACCGGTCTCCGTATTCCGGTGTATGGAGGAGAGGGATAACCCCGGAATCCGAGCCGCGCCTCTTCGACGACCTGCCGTGGCCGCAACGCTGCGGATAGACCAACCACCGATGCGCTCGGGTCCATCTACCCGGCGGCAGCAGCCACTCCGTCTGCTTGTCGTTGTCGCGCAAGCAGCGAAGGGGAGAGAGCTTCGCCAGTGGCTTGCGATGCTCTCCGGAGACCGTCCGCTGGAGTTACGCGTTGTTGCACCGGCATATGCGCAATCGATGCTCAAGTTTCTCGCCAGTGATGCGGATGACGGAATCAGACGTGCCCAAGGGTCGTCTCAGCGAGTCGGTGGGTGAGTTGAACTGCGACAAGATGACCGCGCAGGGCGAGGTCGAGAAGCCGATCCGCTGATCGCGATCGAGGATGCGCTGGTCAGCTTTCCCGCTGATGAGATCGTGATCCTGCCCTCGCGCGAGGGGGGCAATCAGTGGGCTGAAAAGAACCTCTTTGAGCAAGTCAGGCAGCACTTTGATCTGCCGGTCAGAGAGATTCAGCTCGAGGAGAGCTCGAGCGGTGCCCAAGCCAAGCAGACCGCCTTTTCGCCAGCTGTGATGCGGAGCTTGGCCTCGGAGCTTGGGGAGCCAAATCAGGCTAGACCGTCGTACCGATCAGAGCGCCGATCCCGGAGGTGATTGCCATGGCCGCGGCCCCCCAGAGGAGCACGCGGGTTGTCGCACGCAACCTAGGGGCTCCGCCGAGACGAGCACCCACGTCGCCCAATAGCGCGAGGGTGAGGAGTGTCACGACAACGCAGGCAAGGAGTCGAAATGCAGCAGGAGCCGCTGCAACGGCGATAAGCGGCAGGGCCGCGCCAGAGGCGAATGAGAGCGCTGATGTGCACGCGGCCTGCACCGGTCGGGCCCGTCTCTTCTCATCCAAGCCCAGCTCGTCTCGCGCGTGGGCTTGCAGGGCACCGCGGCTGGAGAGTGCGCGTGCGACCGCTTGCGCGAGCTCCCTCGGCAGGCCGCGACGTTCATAGATGCCGATAAGCTCGACCAGCTCACCTCCGGGGTCGCTGTCGAGCTCCTGTTCCTCAAGACGTAGGTCCGCCCGTTCAGAATCTCGCTGCGAGCTGACGGAGACGTACTCCCCCGCGGCCATCGACGAGGCCCCGGCCACCAGGCCCGCCGCACCGGCGGTGATGATCAAGGTGTCCGATGCGCCGGATGCGGACACACCCAGGACCAGGCTGGCAACAGACAGGATGCCGTCCGTGGCGCCCAGAACCGCCGCGCGGAGCCAATTTGCGCGGTGGCCGAGGTGAACGGCGGGGGGCCTGACGGTGCGTGTGGTGGCCATCCGGTTCCTGTCTAGTCTGTGAACGCTTAGAAGGTTGCGCTCCGAGCCAGGGTTTCGCGCCTAGCGTCGCGCGCATCCATTGTTCCCCTGCCAGCCTACATGGCGGAGCTTTGCCATCCGTTGAAAATAGTCACCTGCCCAGTAGCTGGAATAGCGATCCAGCGGTTTGGCAATTGGTATCGGACATACCCACACGGCGCGCTATCACGGCCAGATGGTTATCAGCCGCCGAGCGCCTTCCCGTTCGGGCGGAGCGCATGCCAGGAGCCGCCAAACTCCGTCAGATCGTTGCCACTCGTCTCACCCGGCTTCGTGTCGCCCACATATGTGTAAAGCGGATGGCCGTTGTAGGTCACCTGTGTAGTGCCATCGCTGCGCGGAGAGGTTCCTAGCAGCGATTGCTGGGCTCCCCCAGCGGCTTGCGGCGTGCCACTCGCCGTCAGTGGCGGCCAGATCTTCGCGCAGGAGCCATAACACACTGACTTGGCTCCCTTGTCCTTTTGGAAGTCATAGAGAGTCAGGCCGTGAGAGTCGACGAGGATCCCGCCGAGCTTCGCATTGGTGGCGGTTGAGACTGTCGTTGATTTGGCGCTGGAGCTCTTCCCGGCGCCATCGGCTGGACTTTTCCTCGCCGCTGAGGAGCCTGATGAGGCCTGGGTATGGGAGCGCGAAGATCCGGGCCGGGCCGCTGCCGCACTTTGACGGAGGCCCTGAACCTGGCTTCGCAGCCCGGCGACTTCGGCTGTGGCCCTGCTCGCCGCCAGCCGCGCGAGGGCCATGCGGCGATTGAGTTGACGGACGAGGGTGGCCTGCCCCCCAAGCCTGTCGATCTGGCTTTGGAGAGCCGGGATCTGGCCGCTGGTGGCGCTGTCATCGGAGGTCTGAACCGCTATGTAAAGGGCGACGCCCGCGACGCAGGCGATCACGGCGAACAGCAGCACCCCGAGGCGGCTGCGAACTCGTATCGCTCTGTCGACCTCGCCGATCCAGGCGCGGAGCCCATCGGTATGAGCTTGCGCAGCGCTGTCGGGCAGGTCAGACATCGCGCAGCCGTGCGATCAGGAGGTCGGCCCTGGCTCACCCACCTGATACGACGGCAGCGTGCCAGGTGCCAACGTCCTTGACGCCTTCGCCTTCGATCTGGCCCGCTTTCGTGTCTTCGGCAAAGGTGTAGAGCGGCAGGCCTCGATAGGTGACCTGCACCCCCCCTTCGGGTCGCTTGACGGTGCCTAGCTTCACCGGTCCCTTCGGCTTCACCCCGGCAGCCACTTTGAGCGGATGCCAAATCGCCGTGCAACCGCTGCTCTTCGTGCAGGCGAACTTGCCGTGCTTCTCGACGCTCAGGCTGTAAAGGGTATGGCCGTTGGTGGCGGTGAGAATCATCTTGCCCTTGACCTTTGCCTCCTTGACCACGACCTTCGAGCCCGTGCCGGCGACAGCGCCGCTTGCGCCGAGGCCGAAAAGCGCCAAAGTCGCGAACGCGACAACGGTCGCTGTTACTGAGGCTCGTGGGCTGCGGACTGCTTGGGACTTCGACATGATTCTCCTTGGTTTGACGTTAAGCGGCTTTGGGGGCGCACCGCTACCTGGGCCGACACTATTACCTTCCGCTGCTCTTGAACATCAGGCTCTTGCTGGTGGTGGCGGGGTTGCCGCCTGTGGGCTGGAAGGTGATCTTGACGTTCAGCTTCAGCTTGTGACCCTTGGCCTTCTTGAGGGCCTTGGTGCCGGCACTGGTCAACTTCAGCTTCAGGCTGATCTTCCCTGCGCCAGTAACAATCGTGGTCGCTGGCTTCAGATCCTTGCCCGAGGCCGTGACCGTGCCGGGCCCGGGAACGCTGATCTGAAGCGCCGCGCTGGTGCCCTTGGCCGTCGCCTGGCCTACGCTGAAATTGTTCGGCGGTGGCGGTGGGAGCACCGTGGGTGGAACCATCGGCAGCGTCACAGGGACTTCAGCCGGGGTCGTGAATTCCTGGTTTTCGCTGGTGCTCGTGCCGCCTTTGTTGTGGGCGACGAGGCGATAGTCGTAGGGGATCCCCGGCGGAAATTCCCCCACCACTACCGAGACAGCGACCGGTGCGTTGCCGCTCCCGGCGACCACCGCATCAGGTGAGGGGAAATCTGTCCCGTAGGCGGTAGTTGTGCCGAATTCGAAGTGGTAGGACGTTTCGGCTCCGTGGGGATTGACCGTGCCGTTTATGACGTAGCCTTCCGCCGTCTTGGTGAATGGGGTGGCGACTACAGTCGGCGGTTCAGGAAGGGTCGTGAATTCGCGGTCGGCGCTTTCTGTTTTGCCTTTCGAGTTTTTCGCGAAGACGCGGTAATGGTAGGTCGTGTTCGGTTCTAACTCGGAAATGTCCGCTTCCACGGATTTCGTGGTTTCACCGGCCGCGAGTTCCGCTTCGGTTTCGGGCCGGTTGGTGCCGTAAGCAATCGACTTCCCGAATTCGAAATGGTATGTCGTTTTCAGACCGTCGGGATTGATTTCTCCCTTAAGCGTTGCCGAGGTCTGGGTTATTTCGATCGCGGGTCTTGCGGTGGCCGCCGGAGCGCTTTCATTTTCCGCTTTGGGAGTTGTAAAGCTGGGTCCCTGTTTTGTTTCGGGACCACCGGCATTTTCGGCAAACAGGCGGACGCTATAGGTCGTATTGGGAAGGAGTTTTTCGGGAATTTTCAGTTTCACCGAAACCGTCACCGCGGCGCTTCCCTGCGGGTTGGTCTGTTCGCCGGCGACAGATTCGTACACGCCGCTGCCTTCTGCGCTGTATTCAAAATGGTAACTGGTTATCGGAGATCCGTTTGGGTTGATAGTGCCGCTGAGTTCCTCGCCTCCGGTGATCGGGGTTGCCGCGTTCACGGTCACGGTCGGTTTCGTGGCGTTCCCCAGAGTTCTGAATGTGTGACCAGATGTTGGGGTCGCCGATCCGTACGAGTTGCTGGCCGTAATCTTGTAGTGGTATTCGGTGTTTTCGGTCAACCCCGAGATCGTCTTTTCGACCATTTCGTTTTCGGCGGCACCGGTTACACCGGACACGCTTGATCCGTAGCTTGGGGTCGGTCCGTATTCGATCGTGTAGTTTGTTGCGTAGCAGTACGTGTCGATGCTTACAGTCACTTTCGCGCTGGTGTGGCTCGGGGTGGCCGAGGGGCTGCCGATGAAGGGAGCGTACGGACCGCACGCCTCGGCGACGGAGGGCAAAACCGCGAGGGCGAGGGCCGCGATCGAGCCGCACAGGAGGGTGCGAGCAAGGGTGCCTCGCCACCACCGTGCCCTCGGTGTCCGTGGAGCGTGGTGGTCGCTGTTCGAGTTGCTCATCATCGTTCCTCCGTTGTGTGTGAGTCGGCCGACGGTGACATTCCCGGTGCTAGCGACGGCCACCCGTCTGCTTGAAGGTCAGGGTTTTGCTCATGCTTCCCGCGCTGCCGCCGGTGGGAAGGAAGCTGATCTTTGCCTTCAGCTTCAGCTTGTGGCTCTTGGCCTTCTTCAGGGCCTTTGAGCCGGCAGCGCTCAGCTTCAGTTTCAACTTCACGGCACCGCCTTCAGCGGCGGTAATGGTGGCCGCCTTCAGGTCCTTGCCCGAGGCAGAGACTATGCCCGGATCGGGCACCGTGACCGCCAGCGTCGCGGTCGCTCCCTTGGTCGTCGCTGCACCGATCGTGAACTGATTGCTGGGCGGCGGCGTGCCGGAGTCTGATGGCGTCGTGAAGGTTTCGTCGTTGCTGGTCTTCGGCCCGTAAGAGTTAGAGGCCTCGAGGCGGAAGTGGTAGGTGGTGCCCGGCTGCAGGCCGGTGACCGTCTGGGAGACTGGAACGAAGCCTTCATTGGAGCCCGCGTCGGCGTCGGGAACCGGGACGTTGGTGCCGTAGCTGGTCGTCGTGCCGTATTCGAAGTGGTAGTGGGTGTCCAGCCCGTAGGGATCGACCGACCCCTTGAGTTCGAAGCCGCCGGCGGTCTGGACCGCCGGCTTGGCAACGACCAAGGGAGCCGCGTAGATGATCGCGGCGGCCGAGCCGGGGAAGGCGACAAGCGCGAGGGGTGAAAGGGCGGCGGCGACAAGCCAACGAACGGCCCGGCCTCGATGGCGCCTGAGGCGCGAGGGTCGATCGTCTCGGTCCCTAGTCTGCATCTCGCTCATCCCTCCTCGTCAAGCTCCTCGGACCCAAATTGGGCTTTCTCTGAACGGTCTACGGTCGAACTTGCGGAAAGGTTCGATCGCGATGCCAAAAGTCGTGTCTCCGCACCTGAGGGAGGCGATCATCGGCCCTAAAGTCGGGATCAACTACCCATGGGCGATGGAGCTATCTCCCCCCTGCCCGCAACCCCGATGTCGGAGGGAAGCTGCACGCCGAGGCGATCGGCGAGAACTTCGAGCCTTGTCCGCCAGCCGATGATCGCGGCGCGCTGGGCATCCTGGGTGTCGGGGAGATCGTCAAAGCTGCGATCCGGGATCGCTGCCACGAGCGCGCTGAGGTAGGCGTCCTCAAGGATGTAGGTATGGGCGTAGCTTCGCTGCGCAGCGCTCAACTCGGCGGGCACGGGGCTGAGCCCGTTGATCTGGACCGTGTAGGCGGCAAACTGGTGCTCGAGCGCATTCATCCGCCGCTCTGCGTTTCGCGCGCTGAGCCCATGGTCGCTGTAGGCGATCAGGGTCGGATCGGCTCTGCCCAGCAGTCGATTGACGGCGAGCCGGATCGGCTCAACTTGCGCTAGGTAGCGCCGCAGGGCCGCCGCTCGGCCAGCCTCGGAATGGACGCCGGCTGAGCCCGCGCCGCAACCAGCGAGCGCTATCACCACAGCGGCCACGGCAATCGGTGCTGGGACGGCGCTGCCGCCCAGGAGACGCCTTGGTCCCTGTGGTTGGGCGGTAGCTCTCGATGGCCGCGGCCGCGGCCAGACTTGCTGGCGCCCAAGCCAGCGCTGTGAGATGAGTGACTCCATAGGTGTCACTCTCGGCATACCCGCAACCTGGCGCGTGGGTTCAGTGGCAGGTCAGCACCAAACGGCCGACGGCCCGAGGGACTGGAGAGCGTCGCGTCTAGCCGGCGTCTTGCCGCGTTCGGCTGCGACCAAGGCACTACTTTGGCTACCCCCTGCCCACTGGTGCCATCGTGCGGGTTCTTCGCCACATCCAGCTAGACACACCTGAGCTAGTCCGGTCGCACCGCGGAGGGTTTAGCGAACCGCGAAGCAATGAGTTCCCGGGTCGCGATTCCACGAAGGCCGACGGGCGGAAGGCTAGATCAAATGATCGCCTGATCAGCCGAAAGCGCGTGTTCTCCATTTGTAGCCTCAGGCACGCAGTCCGTCAAGTTGCTGCGCAACACGCTCTCCCGTCGATCAGCCAAGGACGACGAGAGGTAGCAGTCAGCCGATGGTCTGACCATCAGCGTGTCGGCGCCACTACCTCGTGCCAGGTACCAACGTCCTTCAGTCCCTCGCCCTTGGCTTGTCCCGACCTCTTGTCCCCGGCGAAGCTGTAGAGCGGCAGGCCCCGGTAGGTGACCTGCACTCCGCCTTCGGGCCGTTTGATCGTGCCCAGCTTCACCGGCCCCTTCGGAATCACTCCGGCCGGCACTTCGAGCGGATGCCAAAGGGCGAGGCAGCCGCTGCTCATGGTGCAGATGAACGTGCCGTGCATCTCGACGGTGAGGCTGTAGAGGGTGTGGCCTCTGATCGTGGTGAGAGTTGTCTTGCCCTTGACCTTTACCTCCTTGACCACGACCCTCTTGCCCTTGTGGGTGGGACCCGATTCGGTTGGGTATTCGGTGGGCGGCGGTGGCGCTTCAAGGCCAGCCGGAGTGGTGAAGGTTTCATCGCCGCTGGTCGCAGACCCGGCGGAGTTGCTTGCAGCAAGACGGAAGTGATAGGTCGTGCCCGCCTGCAGGCCGGTGACGGTTTGAGAGACGTAGACGCTGGGGTAATAGAGACCACCTGAGCCGACGTCGGCGACGGGAACCGGGACGTTGGTGCCGTAGCTCGTCGTGGTGCCGTATTCGAAGTGGTAGTGGGTGTCCAGTTCATGCGGTTCGATCGTGCCCTTGAGGCTGAACCCGCCCGCAATCTGAACTGCGGGATCGACCGTTGCGCTCGGAGCGGCGGCGGCGGCCAGCGCCGGAAAGCTCGCCAGGGCGAGACTTGCGAGCGAAGTGCCGATCGCAAGGCGGACGGCCGAGCCCCGGCGCGACAGAGGGGCCAATGGTGCAACGTCCTGGTAGCTGACACCCATCTCGCTCATCTCCTCCTTTGTGCCTCTGCGTTGCCCGACCGATGTCCTCTTAGACGCTTTACGGTCTCAGGCCTCGGAAGGTTCAAGTCCGACCGGCGATCCGAGAGGCGAGCTCCGGCCTAACTGTCTGAACCTTCGAGCCGATCTCCCCGTATGCCGTCGGTGAAGCTGGTCGAGCCCAGTCCGTTGCCCATCCTCAGACAGGAGACATCCCACATGCCTAGGCCTTTGATTCTTCTCGGCGCAGTCGCGACGCTGGCGATTGCCGGATGTGGAGGATCGAGCAATAGCGGCTCTACGTCCACGTCGACCTCAGCCGCCAATGCAGGTTCATCGGCAGCTGCCGCGAGCCAGGCGGCGTTCATCGCCCCGCTCAAGGCGGTCAAGACCTTGACCTCCACGGTGCCCGCCAACGGTGACGTCAATCCCTACGGCATCGTCGTGGTCCCGAGCACGACGGGCAAGCTGGTCGCCGGCCAACTGCTGGTCAGCAACTACAACGACAGGGCCAACGCCCAGGGCACCGGCACGACGATCGATCAGATCAGCACGGCTGGCAAGAGCTCACTTTTCGCCAAGATCGACCCCATGACCTTGCCGGGGAGCTGCCCCGGCGGAGTCGGCTTGACGACCGCGCTGAGCATCCTTCCTGGCGGCTACGTCGTAGTCGGCAGCCTGCCGACTACCAACGGCATGTCCGCCACCGCCAAGGCGGGTTGCTTGATCGTCCTCGACAGCAATGGGCACCCGGTGAGCACGATCGCCGGCAGCCAGATCCAGGGCCCCTGGGATATGACCTCGGTCAGCCATGGCTCGACCACAACTCTTTTCGTCAGCATGGCGCTGAATGGCGGCGCCAAGCAGGGCGTGCATACGGACAAGAACTCGACCGTGCTGCGAATCCTCCTGCGCTCGGGTCCCGGCCAGCCGCCGAAGGTCCTCAGCGAACAGGTGATCGCCGACAAGATCCCCTGGATCGACAGCCCCGAAGCGCTCGTGATCGGCCCGACCGGGGTCGCGCTGGCGAGCAACGGGACGCTCTATCTCGCAGATACGCTGGATAACCGGATCACCGCGATCCCCCAGGCGGCGACCCGCACGACTGCGGCCGAAGGCGGCGGGACAACCGTCTCAGCGGGGGGACACCTCAAGCAACCACTCGGGCTGGCGCTCACTCCGAGCGGCAACATCCTGACGACCAATGCCGGCGATGGCAACCTGGTCGAAACGACGCCCGCCGGCAAGCAGGTCGCCGTGCGCACGGCTGATACGAAGACCGGCGCGGGATCCCTGTTCGGGCTGGTCGTCAAAGAAGGCGACGTCTACTACGTCGACGATGGCGAAAATGCGCTGCGGCTGCTCCACTGAGGGGGAGCCGCTAGCAGCGCGCATCCAGTGGAGAACCCAATGAGGAAGCTTGCCGCAGTGCTCGCCCTTCCCGTCGCCGCGATCATCATTGCTGGCTGTGGGAGCAGCGCCAGCAGCACGACAACGCCGTCTGCGTCAACGAGCCGAGCATCAGCTAGGCCTGGACCCTCCACGCAGGGAGTGAAGATCTCGGCAGGGTCGGTATCCAACCTGGGCAAGGTGCTTGTCAACAGCGAAGGGTTGACCCTCTATACGTTCGCCCCTGACATGCATAGCAAGGTCACGTGTCTGAGCACTTGTGCGGGTGTTTGGCCGCCGGTCAAATTGGTCTCCGGCGAAAAGCCCATTGCTGCGGGGCAGGTGAAGCAGTCGCTGCTCGGCAGCGACCCGGATTCCGAAGGCGGAGGGGTAGCCACCTATGCCGGCTGGCCCCTCTACACCTACATCTCCAATACCTCTCCCGGTATGGCGACAGGACAAGGACTCAACGCCAACGGCGGCTACTGGTACACGATCTCACCCACGGGGATGGTGAATAAGTAAGAAACGGGACTCGGCGCCAACCGTCTAGGCCCCCAAGTGTAGAGACTTTCATCGGGCGACAGAGTTCCGTGGGGGGCAACCGCGATCTCGTCGCGGCGCCGGTTCCGCGCGCTCATCTACCCTGATAGGCGTTATGGCTCTCGATCGGATTACCGTCGACCGAACCGAATGCGCAGGCTTCCCTGCATCCGCGACACCCGCGTGACGTCAGTGCAGTGCTGGGGCAGCTGGCGACGGGCAACGGCGTGGAGGAGGTCCTCGCTGACTACCCCACCCCTACCTCGAACGCGACGACGTACTCGCGGCGCTCGAATACGCGGCGGCAGCGACGCAGGAGCGTGAGTTGTCCGTGGCCGCCCCCGGGGTGAGGTTCCTCCTCGACGCGAACCTCTCCCCTGAGGTTGCGCGTCGTCTGCGCGAGGCCGGGTATGACTCCGTCCACGTCGCCGCCGTTGGGCTGATGAGGGCGCTGGACCCCGGGATCCTGTGGGCCGCCTCCGATCAGGATCGAGTCCTCATGACCGGCCGATGCGGACTTTGGGGCGCTGCTTGCGCTGGGCTCCCTTGCTGCTCCCTCAGTGGTCCTATTGCGCTCCGCGGTGCCATATGCCCCCCGGCGAGCAAGCCGATCTGCTCACAGCGAACCTGCCTGCGATCAGCGACGCGCTCGGCAAGGGGGCAATTGCGAGCCTCTCGCGGGGGCGGCTGCGCCTACGCGCGTTGCCGATCGCGGTGGAGTCAGACAACGGTTCAGGCAGGGGCCGACAGAAGGTCTCGTAGCCAGCCAGACGCTGTCTTGAACTGCTGCCCGAGCTGCGCTCGCTGTAGAGCTACGCAGAGGCTAGGCGAGCCGCGGCGGCTTGCTCGTAGCGATCGGCCAAGGCGAGCGCCGCGTCGCGGAAGCCCTTGATGTCGGTCTTCGCGGCCTGGGCGCGAAGCTCCCCGGCGCGGGCGGAGAGCTCCTGCGGCGGCTGGCTGGTTCGCTGCAGCCGTTCCTCCATCAGCTCATGCGCCCATCGCTGCTCATCGGGAACATCTGGCCAGAGGTGCGCTGCCATCGGGAGAAAGTGTAGCCACGCCCCCCACGGCTCCGGTGCCATCGGGCAAGCGCAGCGCCGAGATCGTGAGGATCTGGCCGCCGAGCCCGCGCCGGCACCTGAGGTGGCGTTCGTCAGTTAGCGGGTGCCATCACGCGGGTGACGCTGTCGCCCACGAAGCACGGCTTCTCATTGCCCTCGACCTCGAGGGTGAAGCGGGTGACGACCTGCCACCAGCCGCCGCCTTTCTCGTCGACCGAGACGACCTCGGCGCGCGCGCGGACCTTGCTGTCAACCGGAACCGGGGCCGGGAACCTGATCTTGTCCCACCCATAATTAACGCCAAGCACGAAGCCGCTGGGAGCGATCATTTCGCCGCGGAAGCCGTCGACGAGCGAGAGAGTCAGGTTGCCGTGGGCGATCGTCGTCCCGAAGGGGCTCTCGGATCCGGCCCGCTCGACATCGACGTGGATCCACTGGTGATCGCCGGATAGATCGGCGAAGGCATTGATGTCGGCCTGTGTGACGGTCCGCCACTCACTCGGGCCGATCTCTTGCCCGACCATCGCCTGCATCCCCTCGACGCCCTTTACCTCCACCGAAGAAGCCATCTTGGTCCAGTCTACGCGATGCGGCATGCTTCGAAGAGGAGGCAATCCGCCCCCAGTCGACCTGGTGGGTCTTAGGCCTGGGGGCAGCGGTGAGGCTCAACTCGCCGGCGGCGCTGGCGGCGATCGAGCTGGCCCCTTCCGACTCAATTCCGAAAGGATAAGCAGATGCCCCACCCTCATCACCGGAAAAGGCGCACCGAACCCGTTGACTATGGCTGGGTGATTTCGTTCGGCTGCAAGCCTGCCGGCAAGCTCCGGCGCCTCAAGGTCGACACCGACCCAGCCGCCGACACGCGGCCAATCGAGGTCCCTTGCGTTTGTGGCGAAGTCCATCGTGTGACCGTCTCCCCATACCGGCGCCGGCGCTCCGCCGAGGAACCCTTTGACCTCGAGGTCGCCTCGCTTGACGAGCTGCGCTGATGTTCGAGCCGAGGACAAACTTCTCTGCGGCGGTACGTGCAGAGGTACACATTAGGCCTTGCGGAGTAGCGACGGCCAATACGGGGCCCGATTCGTCTCCTGCTGCCACCATCGGATTGTCGAAGGGCGACTTGGCGTCGGGACAGGACGCCTCGTGCCTGAGGTCCTCTCCGCTTCAGCGCCTGATCAGCTTCAGGGGCTTGGTCTCCGTCTTCGCGCTTCCCCCGGTAGGGGTGAAGGTCACCTTCGCCGTTGCCTTCGCCTTGCCGGTGAGCTTGAGCTTGTGAGCAAGCTTGCCCTTCGGAGTGACCGTCAGGCTGACGGTACCGGCAGCCAAGGCGCCCCGCTTGACTGTCTTGATCTGCTTGCCGGAGAGGACGATCGTGCCCGCGTCGGGGACATTGACCTGAAGCGTCGCGGTGCCCTTCCGCTTGTCGAGCTTCACCTTGCCGAACGTGAATGAGTTGGAAGGAACCACCACGGGCGCTGGAGGCGGGGGCGCGGGCGGCGGCTTGAAGGAGCTCTCAGCCTGCTCGACCAGCGCTTCGACTTCGGAGCTGGCGTAGGCCTGGGCGTAAGCGAAGCGCAGAGTGGTCGAGCCGGCGGCCGGCACAGCCGCGCTTTGGTGGAAGTAGAAGTTGCTTTCTTTGTTGTTGACCGCATTGAAGGTCGCAGGCGAGGCGGAGTGATCGAAGACGATCGCCCCCCGGCCGGTTAAGGTGTCTCCGTCTGGGGAGCCCTGGACCTGGGCGAAGACGGCGGCGGGTGTTTCACCGGAGAAGGCGACGCTTTCGCCGTCTTTGTGGGTGGCAAAGGAGCTTTCCCCAGGGAAGCGATAGGCGATATTTTCGCCGTTGCCGCCAAAGTACTGGACGTTTTGGGGAAGCAGGTCGAGCGTGTGAGCCTGCCCGTCCGTGCTCACGTACTGGTCGGTGATCGTGACCAGGTGGCCTTCGTTGCTCTGCACGATCGTGCGTTCATCGCGCACGCCGGTGCTGAGGAATGAGGGACAGCTGGTTTTGGTGGGCGGATAGGTCGCTTCCGGGCACTTGACGATCTGATCGGACTCATGGATCGTCAGGTTGCCGGTCAGCGGGTCTTGGCTATAGGAGTAGGTGAGGGTCGGAAACCCTGAACTTGCTTCTGCGTTGATTTGCTCCGCGTCGGCTGGGAGATAGGCGTCGGCTCCGTCGACCCGCATCTCCGATCGCGTAGAAGCGGCTTGGTTTTCGAAATCCTCGTAGGACTTGAACCAGTCGTTGCAGTAGAAGGTCGTCGTCGACAAATTGAATTCGGAGTCAAAGAGGTAGCCGTCGTCGAGGCCGCAGCCGCCAGCGGAGTCGTAGTCATCGGCCGCGCTCTGCTGCTGACCCCACATATAGAAGTCGTAGGGCTGGCCAGCGTTGGGACCGCTTCCGATCTTGCTGGTTTTGTCTCGTTCACCGGTCGCCATCACCGGCCCGCTAAACGGCGAGAGATCCGCAGGTATGGCGCCGGTCGGAACTGCCCTCAGGCGGCAGACTTGATCCTCGATTTTTGAGAGACTCGCAGCGGGAACCGAGAAGCTTCCGTCAGGGTTGAGCGAAACTTCTTCTGCGAGCACCGTATCTTTGGGGCCGCTGCCGTAGAAGCAGTCGAGGTTGACTTTGTTGGTGGCGGGATTGCCACCGCTGGTGGTTCCGGAGACCGCGATCGTGTTCGGGGATTCTTCGTCATAGATCCCATAGCTCGGGCTTGCGGGCGAGGTGATCTGGGAGCTGGTGATCGCCGCGTTTGCAGCGGGGGCAAATGCCAGCACCAACAGCGTCCCGAAAAGACCGGCCCACGTTGCACGGCTTGAACTGCTCACTGATCCCCTCCAAGTGTCGTTGGCCCGAGAGCTTCGCCTGGCAGGCTACCTGGAGTCACGGCGTCCTCGACGAGGATCGGAGGTGTCGTGGCCGAATATACATCCAGTGATGCCGCTCCTCCAGCTCCACGCCCCGAAGGCGACCCAGCCGGGTGCGTCCCTCCCGGGTCGAGACAGGCTGGTCCGGGCGTCGGTCTTGAACTCACCCGGAGAATAAGCCGGGGCCGTCGAGCGGCTCGATCAACCGGCAGGCATGACGGCCGATGTGGAACTCGAGCCACGGCGCGGTCGGCATGCCGGGCAAGCTGACGACGATCTGAACCCGTTCGCCAATCATGCCGTGGAGCAGGCCGAGGGCGGCGGAGCACTCGACTCGGCGCAGCATGTGCATAGGGCCTGGCAATCGCTCAGCGCCGGCGAGCGCGAGGCGCCGAGGCGTTGGCTCGCGCTCCTCGGCTTGGGCCGTCTCGGGTGGCCGCGCGGCCTTCGATATCTCCCAGAGGCCCGTGGCGGGAAAGTTCGCCCCCTGGACCACTGCTCGGACCTGACGGCGTCAGGCGGTAAGGCGGGATGGATCGGAGATCCCTCTCCCCCACGCCGGCTTCGGGCATGGCGGGGAGGACCGGGGATCCGAGGGCTGGGCGATTTAGCGGGCGTCGGGGCCGAACGAGTAATTCGGAGCGTCCAGAATGTCTCGATCACTGGACAATCGGGACTCGAAGCAACTCGCACGGCTGGCTGAACTCGAAGACGCTCATGCTGCCGTAGGAGGCACCAAGCCCGGGCGGCGATATTCCACGACCCAGATCAACCACGCGTCGGTCGTTGCAATCGCCGCCGAGTTTCAGGCGTTCTGCAGGAATCTCCATTCCGAGGCACGGATCCGGCGCGGGTCAAGCGTGATCGAAGTCCGGATCATCGAGGACCGCGGGCAACCTAGGTGCTCACGGCTCCCTCGCCCTCGTCGCCAGCCCGGCCGATGCCGCTCTCAAGGACGCTTCTACGTTCGAGTGGCCTGTCTCGCGGTTCGAGCATTAACTCGACAGAGTCTGCGGACTAGCCGGAACGGTCGCTTGACTCCAGCGAATATCGCAGGGTTTCTGGAACTATTCTGCGCCAGAATTTGCAACCTCACACCTGCCGAGGAAGGTGGCACTCTCGCCCCCCAACCGGGAACCTTGGTCGTAGTTCACGCTTACTCCCTCGAATCCGGCGGATAGCTGACGCCCGCCGGCGGGACAGTCTGCATTCACAAAGCTCTCCCTTCGGTCGGCGCGGGTAAAGCGGCGCTTCAGGGTCAGCTCGAAGCTGGAGATATGGCCGTAGATGCCTTCGAAACCGTAGGTGCTAAAGCAGTTGGGATGGCCAATCGCACATATGCCCTGAATGCCTGTCATATGCGACCGGTCGACATATAGGCTAGTTCCGAAAAGGCCGCGGTCTTTTCGGAACCTAAACGGGATCACATAGGTGAGTGGCAAAGAGCCGCCGCTGGTGACTCGGGCGAGAATCCCTCGGTGGCCTTCGGCAGAGTTGTAAAAAGCCAAGAGACTGCCGTCGATCGTCGCGGGTGCTCGGCCCGGCAGCTTGACTTCAGAGATGACGCGACCGCGACCAACCAGCGACCGCGCGCACGCCTGGCGAGCCGTTGCCGTGGTCGAATAGAGCTTGGCGAGCGGGCAACTCGGCAATCCCGCCGTCTGGAACGTGACGTTGCGAAAGATTTCAAGCGCGATCCGAGTCAGTTCGGGAGCAGTGTGGGTGCTCGGTTCTTCAGAGATGAAGCCAATCCGCAGGGAGACGGGAGCCGGCCGAGAGCGGGGCAGTTTGGAGGGAATGATTTCGCCAGACATCCCCAATTCGACTTCGCCTGACGAGGTTTCGTCCGCAGTCGGCGGCTGTTCGACGTGCAGGGGCTGGGACGCGAGGAGCTCCGAGGAATCGGGTAATTCATACGTGTACGCAGGTTGCGCTCCACTCGACAGCGTTTTGGTCGTCGTCGTGGCGGACGGTTCGGTGGCGTAGAGGCAGAGGAACTGATCATTGACGCCTTCGAGGTTCAGCTGGAGAGGACCGCTGTGGACACTGGCATCGCCGGTCGATTCCAGGCTCCAGATCCTCCAATTGTCGAGAACGCCGGGAAGGTTCGGGGGGTTCCCCTCGTACATTTCCAGATATGAACCATTGGGAGGACAGGAAGTCCTCGGCGGAGCCACAAGCCAGGCGGCAGCTTCCCATGAGCAAGTCGGATCGTCGGCCAGCGAGCATCCGTTGTAGTCGACGGAGAGGTTCTGGACTGAGGCGTGAGCAAGTGACGATTCGACGGTGACGCCTTCGATCGCACCGGTGCTAGCGGATGCGGAGGCTGGCACGACCATCAAGACGGCGAGGGTCAGGCCAAGTAGAGCCCCACCGTGACTGCGTCCGCCCCACCCCATGACCGAGTGGCTTCCTAGCCCGCGCGCCTGGCTCGGTGCAGCTTGCTGCGGTGCCGTCCCCGCTTGTGCTTTCCGCGATGGTGCTTTCTGTGGTGGCCGTGCGACGAGTAGCTCGGGGGCGAGGGCTGGTAGGCGGTGGGCACCCCCACGGCCGGCGCTCCCGGCAAGGCTTTGGGGACTGTCTCTCCAGAGCCTAGGAGCACCCAGGGGGTTGAAGGCGGCGGTTCGAATTGATGCCAAGGGCCTTCGACGCTGCCGACGGAATTGGTCGCGTTCACGGAGTAGCCGTATTCGCCGCCCGGCGTCAACTTCACTCCGGCGCTATTGAGGTCGAGGCTGACGCTCTGGCCTACAAAGGAGCCGAGCAGCTTGCCGCTCGGCAGGGAAACGTCTTCTATCAGTTCACAGCCGGACGCGTGATGCGAGCACGGCGAGGCCCACATCTTGAACTCGTAGGTGGTTTCGAGCCCCGCGGTGTTGATCTGGGCTTCGAGGGTGGCATCGGTGGGGGTCAGATTCGAGAGCGACTCGCTTTCGATCAGCGGTGGGCCGCCAAGCGTCTTGAAGTTCTGTTCGCCTCCTCCCCCCGCGAAGTTACGGCCAATACCGGGCCCTTCCCCCGGATTGTGTCCCGTCACTTCTCCGGCGGAATTGGAGGCAGTCACCGCGTATTCGTACCAGGTGTCAGGCAGCAGCTTTACGCCAGCGCTGTTGAGGTCGAAGCTGACGGTCTGATCGCCGGACTGTGCGCTGATATTCCCGCTCGGCAAGGGACGCTCACTGATCGCAAAACACGGTCCGACCAGCGGCCATTCTTTCTGGCAGGCAGGAGAGGCTAGATGAAATTCGTAGGTCGTTTCCAGACCGTTCGGGTCGATCGGGGCTTCGAGGGTCGCATCGGTGGCGGTGATGTGCGACACCGATACCGCCGCTATCGAGGGCACCGACGCGGCGGAGGCTGTTGCCGCGGTGGAGAGCGCCGTCAGGGCCGCGACCGCCGAGACAGCCAGCACCAGCGTGGCCCGCCTCGCATCGGTTTTCATCGTGCCTGCTCCATCCGGCCCAGGGGTTAGTGACCAATCGGGATTCTACTGCGGCTGCGCGCGGCGGTCAACGAGAAGTGGCACGTCATTTGCCTGCCTGCTCGCTTGCGGCCGTCACGCCCGGCGACGACACGTGGATGTGATCGTCCTCGATGATCAGTTCCGTGCGCCGCAACCTGCCGTATGGGTACAACTGCGTGGTGGATTTCCCGCTGCGGAGGTGCGGGGAAAAGAGCGAGCGGGTGGTCGAGTTGAGAACGGTCTGGCGGATCGCCGAGGCCGATGCGCAGCCACACATGACAACCGCCTACCTCAGGCCCTAAACTCGAAAGACTATGGCAACCGTCAAGCACGCAATCGGTGAAATCGACTACGTCGAGCCGCTCGATGCGGTCGGCCGCTGTCCGGCCGGCACGAAGGGCACGGTGGTCGACGAGCGCGGCGAGTGGAAGCAAATCGAGATCTCCGACGAGGAGGGCCAGATGCTGGACCTGATCTCGGTGGCCGAACCGCGGCTGAAGCTGATCACCAAGCACAGCGACTAGGCTCGCGCAACCTGCGACCCCGCCGATCTGAAGGTAGAGTTCGAGGGGCAGTTGATCGGCAAGCTGCACCTGCCCACCGGAGCGATCGGGCACGAGGAACATCGTCGCGCTGGCGATCGAGGAGCTTGGCGCCGAGCCGTTGCGCGAGGACTGGCGGACGGTACTCGCCGTGTAAGGATTTTCCGCGATTCTGGTCGCAGACAGTAACGGAGGGGTGTGCGTAGGCAAAACTTGACCTCGCCGACTCTCATCAGTGACCGGAAGGCCTTCTACCGGAGTCTCCGGGTTGGTTCCAACGGTCACTCCGTCGTTCGGGTGAGCCTTTTCTGTCCGACTCCGCGCCCCGGCGCTGCATAGGCATGCCCGCTGCGCGCCTCCCACACCCAGCCTGGTTTGCGGCACCTCAACGGGCGCTTTCCGGTCTATATGTACCGTTCACTACTCCTAACGCAAGCTGCGTCGAATCGACGCCCCCCGAGCGTGTCATTAGCAAGTCTTTTGGCGGCGTGCCCGGAGCGTCTGGCGTTGCGTTTGAGCTGGCGACTGCCGAACCCCTCCCCCCTCCTCCCCTCGTGGCAGCGGCTACCGAAGTACCATTGCTGCCACGCGAAGATTCCGTGGTGTCATTCCTGGTCTCAAACGGAGCCTCACGGAGCCAGATCCACTTTGCCATTTTCCGCTCTAGCTCTAACTGTCCTCATGCGCGCAGAGGTAATCGAAAGACGCCACGACATGGCTTGGCACCAGCGAGGACGAGTGCCCGGCTTGCCTCGTTTAATACGTATTCGCCTCTACCCAGACCCGCCATATCGCCACCACCGAGGCAGCCAGGAGGAGGATCCAGATGACCGTGCCGCCTCCACTTGAGAAGAGCTCGTCGGTGCCGGCAATCAGGAGGGCGATCATCCCCAGGGCGCCGTAGAGGATCGCCCGCCGCCCGTCGCTGAGGGTCGCCAGCGTCAACTCGTTCTGGCGGCTCAGCACGTAGAGCATCCAGGCGATTGCCGCGAGGAACCCCATCGTGAGGGCGGTGAGCACAGCTTCCGCGACGTTGCCGCCGGCGGGCACGAAGGCAACACCGAAGGCCAGCGTCATGATGACTGCGACATCGCGCAAAGTGCGCATCTAGCAATTGTACGTCGCGCCTGCCGTGCTACGCCGACGGCCCGACTTGGGCGAGTTGCTGCTCGCGCTGTGAGCGGCGCAGGAAGGCCGCGGCGATCAGCGCCAGCGCGATCAAGCTCACCAAAACCGGCCCCAGCGCCCCGGTGCCGAAGATCCTGACGATCCCATAGGCCGCCGCCCCGATCGCCCCCGCAGCCGGCAAGGTCAGCAACCAGGCAGCGACGATGTTGCCGGCTACCCCCCAGCGCACGGCCGAGACCCGCTTGGCGGCCCCGGCGCCCATCACGCCGCCGCTGATCGCGTGGGTGGTCGAGATCGGGAAGCCAAACAGGGTGGAGACGAGGATCGCGGTAGCCCCGGCACTCTGCGCGGAAAAGCCTTGCGCCGCGTCCATCTTGATGATCCGCGCCCCGGTCGTGCGCATCACCCGCCAGCCGCCGCTGTAGGTACCAAGCGCGATCGCCGCCGCCGCGACGACAATCGCCCAAAGGGGCGGCCCCGCGTGCGGGCCTAGGCTGCCGTTGGCGATCAGCGCGATCATGATCACTCCTGTCGTCTTCTGTGCGTCGTTGGCGCCGTGGGCAAGGGCGAGCAGCCCGCCGGAGACGATCTGTGCCCGACGAAAGGCGCGCGTCGTCGGCCCCGGGCGCCGCCCGCCAACCAGGCGGTAGATGACCACGATGAGGAAGCCGGCGAGCAGGAACGCTGCGAGTGGGGCGATCAGGGCCGGGAGCAGCACTTTGTCCAAAAGCCCGCCGCCGAGCACCGCGCCGGTCCCGGTCGCCGCCAGGGTGGCCCCGACCACCCCGCCGATCAGCGCGTGCGAGGAGCTGGACGGCAAGCTGAAGTGCCAGGTCGCCAAGTTCCAGGCGATCGCGCCGATCAACCCGGCGAAGACGACGCTCGGGGTGATCGCCGCCGCATCGACCATGTCGTGGGCGACGGTGGCCGCCACCGCAACCGAGATGAAGGCGCCGAGGAAGTTGAGCAGCGCCGCGACCGTGATCGCCACCTGCGGCGGCGCCGCGCCGGTGGAGACCGCGGTTGAGATTAGGTCGAGGGTGTCGTGAAAGCCATTGCTGAAGCCAAAACCGAGCGCGGCGACGACGACGAGCGTCAGGATCACATCGGAGCTCACGAGTTCTTGATGACGATTCCCTCGATGATCTGGGCCGCGGTCTCGGTCGCATCTATCGCGCTCTCGAGCACCGCGAACATGTCCTTCCAGCGGATCACGACCATCGGGTCGATCCCGTTGGAGAACAGGGACGCCACGGCGTCGCGGGAGATCCGGTCGCCCTCGTTCTCGAGCCTGTGGATCTCGATCCAGTACTTATCGAGCCCCTTGAACTCGCGCAGGTGCTCCAGGCCCTCGGCGAGCTGCTCGCATGCCCCGACCAGAACCTTGGTCAGCGCCTGCGCCTGCGACATCGGCGCCTCGATTTGGTAGAGGCCAAGGAAGTCGGCCGCCTCCTCGGCGAGGTCGACGATATCGTCCATCCTGGTCGCCAGGCCGTAGATGTCCTCGCGGTCGATCGGCGTGACGAAGGTCGAGTTGAGTCGCCGAATGATGTCGTGGGTTATGCGGTCGCCCTCCTGCTCGGCCTTGAGGATCTCCTGGGAGAGGCCGCTGTCGTCGGGCCAGGAGCCCATCATCTGGTCGAGCAGCCGCGAGGCGAGGACCGTGTTCTGCCCGGCCTCGATGAAGAGATCGAAGAAGGTGTGATCGCGGGGCAGTAGCGAGAGACGCGCCACCGGGCAATCCTAGTGGTCGCCAGGCCCTCAGCTCGCGGCGCCCGCGAGCTGCTCGGCGGCGCGCGCAGCGTGGCGCCCCCGCAGCTCCTCCTGGACGCTGCGACGCCCTCCCGCGGGCGCGCTCAGCCGCGTCCACGCCCCGTCGGCGCCCAGCTCCCAGGCATTCACGTTGTCGGCGAAGCAGCGCTCCAGGACGTCGAGCATCTCGTCCCGCAGCTCCGGGTCATCGACCGGCGTCACCAGCTCGACCCGGCTGTCGAGGTTGCGTGGCATCAGGTCGGCTGAGCCCATCAGCACCCTGGTCTCCTCCCCCCGCTGGAAGGTGTAGACGCGCGAGTGCTCAAGGAAGCGGCCGACGATCGAGAGGACGCGGATGTTCTCCGAGATCCCCGGCACGCCCGGCCGCAGGCAGCAGATCCCCCGCACGTTGAGGTCGACCCGCACCCCAGCCCGCGAGGCCTCATACAGCGCCCGGATGCAGCCCGCGTCGACCAGCGAGTTCATCTTCAGCGCGATCCGCGCCGCTTCGCCGGACCGGTGGGCGTCGACCGTCGCCTCGATCTCGCCAATGATCTGGTCGCGCATCGTGGTCGGCGAGACCAGGACCTTGCGGTAGGCCGCCGGCCGGCCGTAGCCGGTGAGAAAGTTGAACATCTCGGCGACGTCGGCGCCGATCTCGGGGTCGGCGGTGAAGAGGCCGAAGTCGGTGTAGAGGCGCGCCGTCTTGGGGTGGTAGTTGCCGGTCCCGATGTGGACGTACTCGCGAACTCGGTCGCCCTCGCGGCGGGCGATGAGGATCGCCTTCACGTGCGTCTTCAGCCCCGGGATGCCGTAGACGACGTGCACCCCGGCCTCCTCCAGCGACTTGGCCCAGTGGATGTTGGCCGCCTCGTCGAAGCGGGCCTTCAGCTCGACCATGCAGACCGCCTGCTTGCCGCGTTCGGAGGCGCGGATCAGCGACGGCACCAGCGGCGAGTCGTCGCTGGTCCGGTACACGGTCTGCTTGATCGCCAGCACGTCTGGGTCGGCCACCGCCTGCTCGACGAAGCGTTCGACCGAGCTGGCGAAGGATTCATAGGGATGGTGGACGAGCAGGTCCCTCTGGCGGATCGTCGCGAACATGTCGACCGGCTCCCCGTCCTCGCCCTGCAGGCGCGGCTGGGTGACCGGGGACCAGGGCGAGAAGCGCAGCTCCGCATGGCCGGGCAGGTCGGCGACCTCGGTGAGGTCAGCGAGGTCGATCAGCCCGTCGATGTCGTAGACCTCGCGGTCTTCAAGCCGCAGGGCATCGATCAGCTGCTCGCGCAGCTTCGGGTTCATGCCGGCGGCGATCTCCAGCCGCACCACCTCGCCGAAGCGGCGGCGGCGGATCTCATCCTGAACCGCCTGAAGCAAGTCGTCGGCCTCGTCTGAGACGGTGAAGTCGGCGTCGCGGGTAACCCGGAAGTAGCCGTAGTCGACAACCTCGGTCCCGGGGAAGAGCGCATCTAGGTTGGCGGCGATCGCCTCCTCGAGCGGGACCAGCGCGGTGCCGTCATCGCCGACCGCGAGGAAGCGGCCGAGCAGCTCCTTCGGCACCTTGACCCGGGCGATGATCTCGACTCCGCTCTCGGGGTCGCGCAGCAAAACGCCGAGGCTGAGCGAGAGATTGGAGATATAGGGGAAGGGGCGGCCGAGGCCGACCACCAGCGGAGTCAGCGCCGGGAAGACCTGCTCGTGGAAGCGCAGGTCGATTTCGGCCCGCTCCTGCTCGCTGGCGGTCTCCAGCGAGACGATCCTGATCCCCTTCTCCTCCAGCGCCGGGCGCAAGGTCCCGTTAAAGCAGGCGTGCAGGCGGTGGTCTAGGGCCAGTACCCCGGCCTGGATCGCGTCGATCTGCTCGCCGGGAGCGAGGCCGTCAGGGCCCCGCGCGTCGATCCCGGCGTCGAGCTGGTCGAAGAGGCCGGCGACCCGGACCATGAAGAACTCGTCCAGGTTGGAGGCGTAGATCGCGCAGAACCGCAACCGCTCCAGCAACGGCACGCCGTCCTCCTCGGCGAGTTCCAGGACCCGCTGGTTGAAGTCGAGCCAGGACAGCTCGCGGTTGAAGTAGAGGGCGGGATCGTCGATTGGGCCATCGTACTGAGGCAAGGCGGGCGTCCAGGAGCCTCAGGCGGCCTGGGCGAAGGGCAGCCGGTCGACGGCTGCGGGATCGCCGAGGGCGCGGCGGTAGCCGGCGGCGAGCTGGTCAAGGGCTCGCTCCCAGGAGCGCCAGCGGGCGGTGCGGAGCGCGGCGGCGCCGAGCTGGCGGCGCAGCAGCGGCTCGGAGGCGAGCTGGAGGAGGGTGCCAGCCAGGTGATCGGGATCGGGGCGGCAGAGGATGCCGGTATGGCGGTTCTCGACCAGCGCCGCCGGGCCGCCCTCGGCGACGGCGATGACCGGCACTCCGCTCGCCCCCGCCTCGACGATCGCCTGCCCGTAGGTGTCGGTGCGGCTGCAGAAGAGAAAGACGTCCGCGCTGGCGTAGGCGCGGGCCAGCGCCTCGCCTTCCAGCCAGCCGAGGAAGGTCGCCTGCTCGCCGAGCTGCGCCCGAAGCTCCGCCTCCTCGGGGCCACCGCCGGCAACCAGCAGGTGCAGGCGGGGGTCTGAGGCGTGCGCCCGCAGGAAGCTCTCGGCGAGTAGGTCGACGCCCTTCTCGCGGGTGAGGCGGCCGGCGTAGAGGACCTTCAGCTCACCCGGGTAGGCGTCACGGTCGGCCTTCTCGGGATTGAATCGCTCGGTGTCGACGCCGCGCTCCCAGCGCCCCAGCCGGGCCGCCTCGGCGCCGAGCCGCAGCAGGGAGCGATCCGCCGCCGGGCTCGGTGAGAGGACTACCGACGGGGCGCCGTAAAAGACGCCGAGTGCCGCCTCGGCGATCGCCTCGAGGCCGCTGTCGCCGCTGCGCAAACCGGCGTAGGCGGCCAGCTCCGTGTGGTAGCTGGCGAGCAGCGGCAGCCCGGAGATCCGGCTGAGCAGGGTCGCAGCGACGCCCGCCGGGCCCGGCGCGGTGACATGGAGGAGGTCGTAGCGGCCCTCGGCCAGCGTCTCGACCAGGTCGGGCAGGCCCGGGACCCCGAGCCTCATCCCCTCATAGAAAGGCACCTCCAGCTCGGTTGCGGCCGGAAGGCGGCGATCGACGCCGGCGTCGGTGCCAATCACCTCGACCTCGAAGCCTGGGACCCCGCGCTCGCGGATCTGCTCGATCGTGCGGGTGACCCCGTGCATCGCGTCGATGCCGTCGGCGATCACCGCGACCCGACGCGGCTCGCCGTCACGGCTGGCCAGCTTCGCCTTCTCAGCGGCGAGGAAGGTCGTCGGGGGTGCGTAGGGAACGGCCGGAACCAGCGCCTCGAAGAGGCCGGTCAGGGCCGCCGGGACGTCACCCCGGGCGATCGATTCCGCACCGTCACCGACCGCGGTGCGCAGTCGCCGCTCGTGGGTACGGCGGGCGCGGCGGTAGAGGTCGGCATGGGAGAAGCCCTCTGACTGCAAGTAGTCGAGCAGCTCGCGCCCCCGCATCGGCAGGCCCATGCTCCGCAGCCAGGCCTCGAGCAGGCCGCGGGCGTCATCGGGGCCGAGGTCGGCGGCGACCTTGCCCTCGCGGGCGGTGCCCTCGCGAATCGTCCGTTGGGCGATCTTCAGCACCGCCGCGGGGTCGGGCTCGTTTGCGTCTCCCGCCCTCCCGTCGAGGGCGAGGGCGCGGGTGGCGAGCGCGATCGCCGCGTGCGCCCACTTGGCGGCGCTGCCCTGCTCGCCGCCGGCGAGGGCCTCGCCGCGGCGCAGGTGACTCAGGAGCTCTTCCGGCGTGGTGGCGGTCGGCACCTCGGTGAAGGTGCGGCCGATGTCCACGCCGGCATGGTCGTCGGAGCCGCCGATGCCGGTCCCCCCGTGCGTCTCGATGTAGAGGACTGCCGGCATGTTGAGCTCCGCGGCCCGCGACCCGTTGCGGACCTCCCAGACCGCGAATAGCTCCGCCAGACGGCGGCGGTGGCGCTGGGTCAGGGGCGCGCCGACGTTGTAGAAGGGATGCGCCAGGGCGCAGGCGATCTCGTTCTCGCGAAGGTGGGCGGCGCAGGCCTCGACATCGCCGGAATGGGCCTGCAGCCACTCGTGGTCCCCGGGAGTGATCCCGTAGCAGAGGACGTGAACCGCCTGGGGCTCGCCGGCGAAGCGGGCGGTCAGCTCCTCGGAGATGAAGCACTCGGGACGGTCCGCCAGCTCCAGGCAGCCGTCGATCGTGTCGTGGTCGGTAATCGTCACGAAGTCCATCCCGCGCCGCTTCGCCAGCGCATAGACCTCCTGCGGCGGAGTCGCGCACTCGGGTAGCCCGAGCGAGCGCTGGACCCCGAGCCGCGAAAGCTGCGAGGCGGTGGAATGGCAGTGCATATCTACTCGGGAAGTCATCGGTGTCTCCCTCTTGTATTTGCTTTGTCACCACCCAGATTCCGCTAATAGCAGGGGAAAATTGTGAAACGGCGGGGAACTGCCGGTGAAGATCCGGTGATCCCCCTGGACGCTCGCGCGCGGCATATGGGTGCGTGCCATTTCAATGGCCAGGCCCAGCGGCATTTCTAATCACTTATTTGTTATAATCACTGCGTGACTCCTGGCGAGCTGATTCGCACGACCCGCGCTCGACACGGCCTCAGCCAGGAGCGTCTAGCCCGGCGTGCCGGAACCCATCAGTCGGCCATCAGCCGGCTCGAGGCGGACGAGATCTCACCCAGCGTCGAGACCCTGGGTCTGCTGATGCTGGCGATGGGAGAGAGTCTGCGGCTCGGTCGCAGCTCGCCGCAGCGAGACTACGACCCAGCGCACCGGCGAGCGACAGCGAGGCGCTCCTCCAGCGAGCGCCTCGCGCTTGGCATCTCCTGGAACCGCATGGCCGGTCGTCTTGCGGCGGCGGGGCGAGAGGCGCGTGGCCGAACCTGATACCCCGCTCGACGCGGAGCGCATCCTGCGCGCGCTCGCCGAGCACCGGGTCGACTACCTGCTGATCGGGGGGCTCGCCGTGCAAACCCACGGCCATGTCCGCACGACCAACTACGCCGACCTCATCCCCGCCCCAGACCCGGCCAACCTCGAGCGACTCGCCGCCGCCTTGCGCTCGCTCGACGCCCGAGTGCTCAATCGCGGCGAGGAGGACACCGCCGTGGACGCGAAGATGCTTCCGCGGGCGGCGGTCTGGCAGTTCGTAACCCGAGACGGCGGCATTGACGTGATGCGCGAGGTTCCCGGCGGCCGTCCATATGCCGAGTTGAGCGACCGGGCCCTGCAGGTGCGGCTCGGCGACGTCGAGGTGCCCGTCGTTGACTTGGATGACCTGATCCGGATGAAGCTGGCCCGCGGGCGCCCAGTGGACGTGGCAGACGTCGCGGCTCTGACCGACCCCGACGCTGAGTCCGGGGAGTAGGGAGCGGCGGGCAGCGCTTGATGCGCGGCTAGTCGCGCAAGGCGTGTTCGAGCGCTGTCCAGGTGCCCCTGCGCTCCTCTGCGCGCCAGAGCTCTGCGAAGCGGCGGTAGAGGAGCTCGCGGCGGGTCCGCAGCAGCGCCTGGAGGGACTCGATGTCCGCCGCGCGGGGCAGCATCACGTCGCAGTCGTGGATCTCGCCGAGGACTGCCTGCAGCTCCTTGGCGGCGCGGCGGGCGGCTGGTGCCTCGGGGCCAAAGCAGCCCTCGACGATTTCCAGCAGGTAACGAAGCCGCTTGGCGGCGATCCGCATGCCGTGCTGGTCGACTGCCGCCGAGGGGTCGAGGGCGGCGGCGGCGAAGAAGCGCAGCTCCTCAAGGCGGGTGCGGACGATCCGCGCCGCGTTGCGGCGCAGCGATTTCTCCGGGTCCAGCCCCTTCACCTTGCGGGCCTTCACCCCGCGGCCCCCTCGACCAGTCGCCGCAGCCGGCGGCGCAGCTTCTCCAGCCGCTCGGCGGCGACGAACGGCGCTAGGTCGTCGTTCGCCCGCAGCCGCTCCTCGCGCAGCCCGGCGAGCAGCGCGGCTACGCCTTCGCGATTGCCGGCGTCCGCCTCCGGGACGAGCCGCTCCAGGAACCCGGCCTCAACGTCGAGATCCCGCCGCGCGCCGAGCGCATCCGCGAGCGCCTTGACCTCGATCAGCGCCTTGCGGAATCGCTTGCGCGGAAAGCAGGGCTCAAAGACCTCCATCGCGGCGCGCAGGCGGCGCGTAGCGACGCGCATGTCGTGGACGCGCTCGGGCCTTTTGAGGTCGAGGACGCCCTGCGTCTGCGCGAAAACCTCCGCCGCGCGCACCGCCACCACCCGCGCCGCGGCCGATGCAAAGGGTTCCTCGCAGTCGAACTCGACCTGGCGCGCCCGGGCCATATCGAGAGCGTAGTCGAGGCCGACGAGACCGCCCTCAGGCGGCGACGGCCTGCGGCGAGGAGCCGCTGACGCTGCCGTTCAGCAGATCGAGGATGACGCCCTCGCGCAGGCCCCCCTTGCCGATCTGCAGCGGCTGCCCGAGCAGCTCGGAGACCTTCTCCAGCAGCAGCACGCCGGTCGCCAGGATCCGCACCCGCTGGGGGTCGAGCTCAAAGCGCCGCGCCACCTCGGCCGCCGGGCCCCCGGCCAGCACCCGGATTCCCCGCTCCAGCGTCTCGTATTCCAGCACCGCCCCGACCAGCCGCCGCAGCGAGGTGGCGCTGCCCCCGACCGCGACCGCCCGGGCGGGATGCTCGATCTCCACCCCCTCGAAGATGTCGTCGATGCGGTCGCGGACCTTGCGGATCTCCGTTGCCGAGGGAGGGTCTGAGACGATCAGCTCGTCGGCCAAGACTCCGGAGCCGACCCGCCAGGAGCGGACCGCCTCGACCCCGCCGGAGGCCGTGCCGAGGATCACCTCGGTCGAGCCACCGCCGACATCGACAACGCCGATCTTGCCCTGCACCGGGTGGCCGAGCGTCTTGGTGGCGCCGATGAACGAGAGCCGCCCCTCCTCCTCCTCGCTGAGGATCGCGACCGGTACCCCGGAGGCCTCCCCGATCACCTCTGCGGCGAGCTCGCCGTTGGAAGCCTCGCGCACGGCCGCCGTGGCGACCGACCGGATCACCTCCGCCCCGAGCTCCCGGGCCAGCCGCACCTGCGTGGCAACTAACTCGGCGACCTCGTGGACCTTGTCCGCCCTGATCGCACCGTCCTCACCGAGCGCCTTGCTGATCCGTGTATAGGCACGCTGCTCCATCACCTTTTTCAACTGCCCGTCCACCGGCTCGGCCACGAGCACGCGCGTCGTATTGGAACCAATATCTATGGCGGCGCAGAGCACAGTCTCCAGCTTTGATCATGGCAAACGCGTCGGATCGTCAGCGCGGGACGGCATCGGGGTGAGAAGCGTCCTCAAACTCCCGGAACAGCCCGGTGACCACGAAGGCGACCTGCTCGCCGATGTCGACGGCGTTGTCCCCGATTCGCTCGATCGCGCGCGCCGCCAGCAGCATCGTCATCGCCCACTCGCGCCGGTCGGCGTCGTCGCCGATCTCCAGGGCCAGGCGGAAGCACTCGCGGTTGAGCTGGTCGACCACGTCGTCCCGGCGCACCAGGTCCTGCGCCAGTTCGATGTCGCGGTCCTCGAAGGCCCGCTTCGCCTGGTTATTGATCGAGCGCACGTGCCTCCCCATCGTCAGGATCAGCTTCACCATCTCCTCGTCGGCCGGCGGCTCGTTGCCGGTCAGCGGGATCACCTTGCAGATGTTCACGCACTGATCGCCCATCCGCTCGACGTTCTTCAGTATGTGCAGGAGGGCGGAGATCAGCCGCAGGTCGGTCGCCACCGGCGACTGGGTGGCGAGCAGGGTGATCAGGCTCTGATGGACCTCGAGGTAGCGACCGTCGATGCGATCGTCGTCGGCGACGACGATCTGGGCGAGCTCGACGTCTTGGTGCTCGACCGCCTCCAGGGTGCGCTCGAGGGCCGCATTGACCAGGTTGAGCCCGTCGAGGGCGCTGGCCTCGAGGCGCCCCAGCTCCTCCTGGTAGTGGCTCCTGGTCTCCGGCGACATCACTTGGCCTCGCGCTTTGCTCGCGCCCAGATGGCCCGGCGGGGATGCGGGGCTCGCGCCGCTCCCATCAACCGAACTTCCCGGTCACGTATTGCTCGGTGCGCTCGTCGTCGGGGTTGGTGAAGAGCTTGTCGGTGGGGCCTACCTCGATCAGCTCGCCGCTCAGCATGAAGGCGGTAGTGTCGGCGACCCGCGCCGCCTGCTGCATGTTGTGGGTGACGATGACAATCGTCACCCGCTCCTTCAGGACCCCGATCAGCTCCTCGATCCTCAGCGTAGCGACCGGGTCCAGCGCCGAGCAGGGCTCATCCATCAGCAGCACCTCGGGGTCAACGGCGAGCGCCCGGGCGATGCAGAGGCGCTGCTGCTGGCCTCCCGAAAGCCCCACACCGGGCGCCTTCAGGCGGTCCTTGACCTCCTCCCAGAGCCCGGCCCCGACCAGCGCTTCGCGGCCGCGGTCGTCGAGCTCGCTGCGCGAGGCGCCGGTCAGGCGCAGGCCAGATGTGACGTTGTCGAAGACCGACATGGTCGGGAACGGGTTTGGCTTCTGGAAGACCATCCCGACCGAGCGGCGCACCGCGACGACATCGATCCGCGGATCGAAGAGGTCGAGGCCGTCGAGCAGGACGTTGCCCTCGGACCGTGCCCCGGGGGCCTCCTCGTGCATGCGGTTGATACAGCGCACCATCGTCGACTTGCCACAGCCCGAAGGGCCGATGATCGCGGTGACCCGGCCGGCGTCAAAACCGAGGCTGACGCCGCGCACGGCGTGGTTGGACCCGTAGTAGGCATGCAGGTCGCGCAGCTCCACGTTGCCGATCTCGCGGCCATGCTGCGCCGGCCTCAGGGCGCCCTCCCCGGCCACCGAGATCGTCGGTCCCGGGCGGGAGAAGCCCGCCCGGGGACTTGCCTGCGATTCGGGGTTTTGCTCTGTCATCGGTGGGTTCTCGGTCGAATCTCTGTTTGTCATCCTAGGACTCCCATACTGGCGGGCGGGCGCTTGGGGGGCTCAGGCTCCCAGGCGCCTGCGGGAACGGGCGTACAAGGTGCGGGCGAGGACGTTGAGGGCGAGCACGAAAGCGATCAGGATCAGGGCGGCGGCCCAGGCCTGGGTGTGCGCTTCGGGGCTTGGCGACTCGGAGGAGCGGTAGATGAAGATCGGGATCGAGGCCAGGGCCTGCGAGGGGTTGGTGAGGACGCCCTGCGCATAGATCGAAGAGAGCAGGATAAGCGGCGCCGTCTCCCCCGCCACGCGGGCGACGGCAAGCAGAGAACCGGTGATCAGGCCGCCGGCCGCGGTCGGGACCGTGATCCGGATCGTGGTCCGCCAACGGGCGATCCCGAGCGCATGGGCCGCCTCCTTGAGCGTGCCGGGAACCAGCGTCAGCACCTCCTGGGCGGTGCGGGCGACGATCGGCAACATGATGATCGCCAGCGCCACCGAGGCCGCGAACCCGCTCTGTTCCTGGTGGGCGACCAGCAGCCCGTAGACGAAGATGCCGGTGATGATCGTCGGCACCCCGTTCAGGATGTCGAGCACGAAGCGGACGGCGTGGCTGATCCGCTGCGGGGCGAACTCGGTCGTGTAGATCGCCACCAAGAGCCCGACCGGGATCGCCATCAGGGCCGCCAGTGCGACCATGATCGCGGAGCCGACGATCGCGTTGGAGATGCCGCCGCCGACTTCGCCGAAGAGCGCCGTCGGGGTGGTCAGGAAGTGAAGGCTGAGCGCTCCGGCCCCCTTCCCGAGGACCGAGCCGACCACGATGAGGAGCACCACGACGGCGAGCAGCGCCGCCACGGTCGAGATGATCTCGATCAGCCGGTTAAAGCGGTTGCGCCGCTTCAGGTTGCCACGGTCGATCAGCAGCGCGTGACCCTCGCCCGGGCTCATCGGCCAGCCTCGCGCCCGCGCCCCGATCGCCGCGAGCCCCGATCGCCGCGCGCCCCCGTGCCGGCTGTGGCGCTCACATCCCCTCCGCCTCGGTCAGGGTGACCTGGGTGTCCTTCAGCGTCCCGCGCTGGACGATCAGCCGCGCGATCACGTTGACGATCACCGCGAAGACCAGCAAGATCAGACCGAGATAGGCGAGCGATGCCTTCTGCAACGCCGAGGTGGCCCCCAGGAACTGGGAGGCGATCTGTGCCGCCAGCGTCCCGCCGGTGTGAAAGAGCGAGACGTTGATCCCGGTCGCGCCGCCGATCACCTGGGCGACCGCGATCGCCTCCCCGATCGCCCGGCCCAGCCCGAGGATGACAGCTCCGACGATTCCCGCCCGCGAGTAGGGGAGCACGACCTGGCGGACCATCTCCCAGCGGGTCGCGCCGAGCGCGTAGGAGCCCTCCTTGAGCTCGCCGGGCACCGTCTCGAAGACCTCGCGAGTGACGCTGGTGATGATCGGGGTGGTCATGATCGTGAGGATCAGCGCCGCGGTCAGGTAGCCGAAGGCCGACGGTTCGCCGCTGAAGATCGGCAGGAAGCCGAGCACGCTCTTCAGCGCCGGCTCAATCGTGCCGTCCATGAACGGCCCGAGGACGAGGATCCCCCAGAGCCCGAGGATGACGCTGGGAATGGCGGCGAGCATGTCGACCAGGGTCGCCACCGGCCGCCGCAGGCGCTTCGGGGCCAGCTCGGTCAGATAGATCGAGATCGAGATCGAGAGCGGCGCGGCAAAGAGCAGCGCGATCGTCGAGGTCACCACCGTCCCGTAGAGGAAGGGGGCGGCGCCGAAGCGCTGGCTGACCGGGTTCCAGTCGTTGGTGGTGACGAAGCCGATGCCGAACTTCGAGATCGCCGGGCCGGCGAGGTGGATGACCTCATAGACGATCCCCCCGAGTACAACGACGGCGAGCGCTGCTGCGAGGCCGGAGAGGCCCCGCAGCAGCGGGTCACCGATGCGATCTTTGCGGTTGCGCCGGGCCCGCAGAACCGGGGTGCCGAGGGCGCCGGCCTCCACCTAGCTGCCGATCTTGGCGATCGCCTTCTTATCGGCGGCGATGACCGCTGCGGGCAGCGGCGCGAAGTCAAGGGCGGGACCAGATTCCTGGCCCGGGCCGATCGCGTAGGTGATGAACTTCTGCAGCGCCGCCGCTTTGGAGGACTTGAGCGGCACGATCACGTAGGTGTAGGTCGAGATCGGGTAGGCGCCCTTGGCCGAGGTTGGCAGGCTAGCGAGCGAGATCGAGTTGTCCACGTTAATCGTCTTCACCGCGCTCGCCGCCGCTTCGACGCTCTTCACCCCCGGAACCGGGAAGTTCCCGGCCGAGTTTCGACCAGCGGCACGTCGAGTTTGTTGGAGAGCGCGTAGGCGAGGCCGACGTAGCCGATCGCCCCGTTGGTCTGGGAGATCGCGGCCGAGACGCCATCGTTTCCTTCGGCGCCGGTGCCGGTCGGGAACTTGACGCTGGTCGAGGTCCCGACCTTCGACTTGAATTCGGGGTCGACCGTCGAGAGGTAGTTGGTGAACGCATAGGTATCGCCGCTGCCGTCGCTGCGGTAGACGGGGGTGATCTTCGTGGCCGGCAGGCTGACGCCGGGATTGAGCTTGGCGATCGCCGGGTCATTCCAGGTGGTGATCTTGCCGAGGTAGATGTCGGCCAGGACTTCACCGCTCAGCTTCAGGTTCTTCGGCGCACCCTTGACGTTGTAGGCGGGCACCGTGCCGCTCAGCGCCCAGGGGATCTGCACGACGCCGTTTGCTTCTTTGAACTGTTCGGGGGTCAGCGGGGCATCGGAGGCGCCGAAGTCGACCGTGCGGGAGGTGATCTGAGCGATCCCGCCGCCGCTGCCGATCGCGCCGTAGGTGACCGTTTCTTTGGTTTTGCTCGCGTAGCTCGCCTGCCATTTCGACATCAGCGGCGCCACCAGGGTGCTGCCGGCGCCGACCAGCGGCGAGTTGGAGGAGCTGGTGCTGGTAGTTGAGGAAGAGCTGCCGCAGGCGACAACCCCGGTCGTGAGCACCAGTGCCAGGCCGGCGCTGAGAAGTCTCTTAGTCACGCGATCTCTCCTTTACCTTGATGGCCGTCTGCCCGGCACGCTCGCAGCGGCCTTTGCGCAGCTTGTTACCTCGCTGTATCGAGAATGTAAAAAAGATGTAAAGAACCAATCGCGGCAGGGAAACTGCGCATCAGCCATCCGGGGAGAAGCGGTAGCCGATCCCGTTGTGGGTGTGGATCAGGCGCAGGTCCGGCAGCGCCTCGCCGAGCTTGGAGCGCAGGCGGCTGACGTAGACGTCAACAGAGCGATCGGCGTGGCGGGGGTGGCGGCCCCAGACCGCGGCGTAGAGCTCCTCCCTGGTCATGATCCGCTGCGGGTGGGCCGCCAGGGTGGTGAGCAGCTGCAGCTCGCGCATCGTCAGGCTGAGCGGGCGCCCGTCGACCAGCGCGGCGTGCTGGTCGGGGCGGATTTCCAGCCGCTCGGCCAGCTGCCGATCTGAGCTCCCGTTTTCGCCCGCCATGCCCGACGAGCATGGCGGGGCTCGGCGCCGACGCGGTTACCTCGACGTGAAGCAGTTGTGAACGGGTTGTGAAGCGCTCAGGCGGCGGCGCGCTCGGGCTGCGGCGAGCGCTCGGCGGCGAGCGCCTCCGCCAAGGCCTCGCCGGCGATGCCGGGCACCGGCTCGGGGTCGAAGCGGTAGCCAACCCCGAAGTGGGTATGGATGTAGCTCCACTCCGGCGAGCGCTTCTCCAACTTCTGGCGCAGCTTGCGGACGAAGACGTCGACCGAGCGGTCGCCGTGGGCCATCGCGTAGCCCCAGACCCGCTGATAGATCGTCTCGCGCTCCAGCACCTGGCCTTTTGCCTCGGCGAGCAGGTGCAACAGCTCGAACTCGCGGCGGGTGAGGTCGAGGCTGCCGTCGCTGGCGAAGGCCTGGAACTGGTCGGCTCGAATCTCCAGCTCACCAGCGACGAGCGGGCCGGCTTCGGCGCTCGAGTGGCCGCGGCGACGGCGGCGCGAGACCGCCTCGATCCGGGCCATCGCCTCCTCGGGATGACAGGGCTTGGTGATCCAGTCATCGACCCCGAGGCGCAGGCCCCGGACCCGCTGGGCAACGGTGGAGCGGCTGGTGCAGACGACCACGCCGAGGTCGGGGAGCATCGCGCAGACTCGCTCGAGATAACCCCAGCCATCCTCCCCCAGCACGGCCGGGTCGAGCAGGAGGGCGTTCAGCTTCATCGCCACCAGCTCCTCGGGCGGGACGGCGCCAGCCACCTGGCGGAGCTGCCAGCCGGCGACCTCGGTGCGTTTCGACAGCACGGTCACGAAACCACTGTCGGTGTCGATAACCGCGAGCCTGATGGTCTGCTGTGGGTTCAAGTTGGCGACGCCAATTCGGACGGGCAGCAAGTGAACCTGCTTCCGAGGCAAAGCGATTGTATGCCTCGGCGGCGACGGTCGCTTGCCAAAATTCCCTGCGTTCACAGGATTTTCACAACTCGAAGCGTCCTATTTGCGGAAAAGCGGCCGGCGCCGCGCTCGCTTGCGCTAGATTGCCGCCAGTGAAGCGCGCCGCCGCACTCTTCCTCGCCACCTGGTCGCTGCTGCTGGTCGCGGCGCCAGCGGCGCTGGCCGACAATGGGGTCGGCCTGGCCGGTCCGATTACCGACAAAACGGTCACCTTCTGTTGCTTCGGGGTGATGATCTTCTTCGCCGTCTTGGTGATCGTGATGTCGCTGATCCAGGGCAAACTGGAGAAGCGCAAGGAACGGCGCCGCTACGACCTCGAACGGTACGGCTAGTCAGGACAGCCGGAAGCCGCTCAGCAGACGCTTCTCGCTCTCCCCCTCGATATTCGCCACAACCTCGACCCGGCCCTCCAGCGGGGTGCCGCGGATCTTCGTCGCCAGCAGGTCGTCGACCTGGAAGATCCCGGCTGAGTTGTTGAGCTCGATCTCGATCCGCACCGGCCGCTCCTCCCCGGCCTGGATCCGAACCTCGTCTACTGCGGCGGCGGAGATCGAGTGGATCCCCTCCTGGCCGGCCTCGATCGGGATGCGGGTCCGCCCCTGGGCCATGTCGAGCGCATCGGCGACCCGGACCACCCCCGCCTCAACCGTGTAGGGCTCGCCGCGGCGGCGGTGGCCGATGATCGCGTGGAGGATCTCCGCGGCGATGATCGTACGCTGCGGCTCTTTGTAGGAGCTGGCGAGCAGGCGGTCAAGGGCGCCGCTGGCGAGGAAGAGGCTGTAGGCCTCGTGGTCGACGCGGTGAATCGACATGCCGACGTCGTGCAGGAGGGCGCCGCCGGCAACCACCACCTCGGCGTCCCGGGCGCTCATCCCGTGATCGGCGACGACCGCCGGCTCCACCCCGGCTTTGCCGAGCAACCGCAAGAGCCGCAGGGCGATGTTGAGGACGATCTGCATGTGGACCCACGAGTGGTCCGACATCCCCAGCCGCTCGGCGTGGACCTGCGACATGTACCACCAGGTCCTCACCTGCTCGTCCTCGTTTACCGCCTCGAGAAAGCCCTCCAGCTTGCGGTTGCCGCGGGTCGGGGCCCGGACGCGGGCCTCGGCGATCGACTCGCGCGGCGGCTTGCGACTCGGCCCCTGTGGGTTGGGAGTAGGGACGCGCTCGCCGCTCATCGCGCGCTCATCCTCGCAGGCATTCGGCGTGGGTGGGGCCGGGCAGTTCCGGCGCTCGACACTTCGCTTCGCTGCGCACCGGCGTCTCTGCGCCGGGACCCTGCGAAAGCGCCCTGGCGGGGAAGGGCGCCCGACTCCGTCTGGCGGCTCAGCCGCAGACGGGCCAAGGGCCGGGGCCCGAGCGCGAGTAGAGCAACGCCGCTCGGTAGGTCTGTTCGGCAGCGGGAGCTGCCGCCGGGTCTCCACTGCCGCCGACCGAGGCCCATGTGCCGTAGTCGAACTGGTAAAGGCCGCGGTAGGTGCCACCGGGAGAGACCGCGGTCGGGTTGCGGCCCGACTCGCAGGCCGCGATCGCGTCGAGGGTGGCGAGGCTGACGCCGCCCGGCAGGTGGGCGAAGCTCTCGCGGTGTCGCCTTTGAAGCCTGGCGTGGTTTTCCGCGCGGAGCTTCCTCACCTCGATGCGGATCGCCTGGTGGAGTTGCTCGGCCGGACGCTGGAGCATCCGGATCTTCACCGGCCTCGCGTCGGTTAGGCCGAGCCGTGAAGCGGTTGATTCGCCGCCGGTCGCGGCGAGCGCAGCTGCCGGGAAGACGGCGGCGGCGAGAAGGACAAGGACGATATATGTGGGTTTTGTAAGCAAGCGGGCAACCCTGGAGAAGTCGGCGCCCCCACTTGGTGATCGCGATCACATAGCGCTGCCCACAAGAGACGATCGTCACGAAGCCAGGCACGAAGCGTCCAACTGCTGCCGGGCACCTGGCGCAGATCGTGCAAGGGAGGCGCGGCTCAAAGGGCCTTGGCGCTGAGCATCGCCAGGCCCGGGAGAGTGCGGAAGGTGGCCTTCGTGGGCCCGCCGAATCCCGAATCCGCCAGCCATGCAGAGACCTGCTCGGTGGTGTAGGTGTCGGCGCCCGAGGTGAGGTGGAAGAAGAGGCCGAGGATCGAGCCCGAGTCGGGCCGGCGGCCGTCGGGGCGGTCGTAGAGCTCCAGCACGCAGAGCGGCGCCCCGGGGCGCAGGACTGCGCGAACCCGGGCGAACAGCTCCCGGGCCTGCTCTGGCCCCAGGTGGTGGACGATGTTGAAGCAAAGGGCGCCGTCGTGAGGGCCACCGAAGTCGGCCTTGAACATGTCGCCCTCGACATGGTGGACCCGGTCTTCCATCCCCGCTCCGGCGACGATCTCACGGCCGATCCGGGCGCTGCCCGGGAGGTCGACCACGGTCGCCTTCAGGCCAGGATGGCGCCGGCACATGGCCATCGAGAACTCACCGTGGGCGCCGGCGACGTCCAGCAGGGAGTGGGCGCCCCGCGCCAGCGGCACCGCCTTCGCCACCTCTGCGCTGGAGAGGCGGGCCAGCTGGTACTGGCCGCGGATGTAGGAGCGCCAGTAGGGATCATCCGCGGGTCGGTCGTGAAGCTCGGCGTGGCGGCCGTCGCGAACCAGATCCTCGAGCCCCTGCCACCAGCGCCAGTACTCGCCGGTGTCGGCGAGGAAGTCGCCGAGGTAGCGATCAGAGCGTGGGTCAAGCCAGCGGCGGGCGCGGGCGGTCATCTCATAGCGGCCGTCGGGGCGCAGCTCCAGGTGACCGAGCGAGGCGATCACGTCGAGGACCAGCTCGGTCCCGACGGGCCGCAGGCCGAGGTGCTCGGCCAGCTCGGCCGGGTCACGCGGACCCTCCGCGAGGGCGGCGAGCATCCCGGTGCTCTGGGCTACCTGGAGCGAGCGGGCGACGGGCATCGCGAACATCGCCTCGCCGATCGGGGTCGGCAACCGGTTGAGCAGGAGGCCGATGCGCTCGGTCAAACCATCGGGAGCCGCCGCAATCCGCATCGGGCCCACTGTAGTCAATGGATGAGCGGGAAATTCCGCCTCCAGGTGGCGCTTCGCGGCATGATTGCCCGATCGTCGAGGCCTCGACATCGCGCCTGCTGCTTGCCTGCCCGGACCGCCCCGGCCTGATCGCCGCGGTCAGCGGCTTCCTCGCCGAGGCGGGGCTCAACATCGTCGACGCAGATCAACACTCCTCAGGCGAGGGCAGGCTGTTCATGCGGATGGTCTTCGACTCAGTGCCGAAGGGCAAGCGCGCGGCGCTGCACAGGCGCTTCGGGGAGGAGATCGCCGGCCAGCTGGAGATGGAGCACCGCTTCGCCGAGTCGGACGAGCGCAAGCGGATGGCGATCATGGTCTCACGCGAGGATCACTGCCTCTCAGACCTGCTCTGGCGCTGGCGAAGCGGCGAACTGGGCGCCGACATCGTGGCGGTGATCTCCAACCACCCCGACCACGCCGAGCAGGTCGCCTCGCTGGGCCTCGGCTTTCACCATGTGCCGGTCGCGCGGGGCGACAAGAGCGGCGCAGAGCGGCGGGCGCTGGAGCTGCTCGAGGGGATCGACCTGCTCGTCCTGGCCCGCTACATGCAGGTCCTCTCCCCCGGGTTCCTGCGCGGGCTGGGCGCCCCGGCGATCAACATCCACCACAGCTTCCTGCCCGCCTTCGTCGGCGCCGATCCCTACCGCCACGCCCACGAGCGCGGCGTGAAGCTGATCGGAGCCACGGCGCATTACGTCACCGAGGAGCTCGACGCGGGCCCGATCATCGACCAGGACGTGACCCGGGTCAGCCACCGCGACGAGGTCGCCGATTTGATCCGGATCGGTCGCGACATCGAGCGCCTCGTCCTCGCCCGCGCGGTCAAGGCCCACCTCGACGACCGCGTCCTCCTCGACGGCGCCCGCACCGTCGTCTTTTAGCCCCGACGCGAAAGAAACCTCGAGCCCAGAGGGCGAGAGGCCCTGCGCCGCATCCGCTCGAACTGAGGCTTACTTTTGGAGGTGCTTGGCGGCGAGCAGGTCGACCGTGCCCTTGGTGCGAGTTGTCGTGGGGCCCAGGGCGGAATCGATCGCCGTGATCTCCAACCGGGAGTCGAGGATGCCGCCACTCGGCAACCAGTAGAGCTCGCGGCCGTGGATCGCGAGCCTGTCCTCCTTGCTCGCCAACGCGAGCACCTGCTCGCCCGCCTTCGCAGCCGGCTCTTCCAGCAGCATCGAAACCTGCAGCCTGCCGGGCGAGGCCTCGACCAGCTGCGGATCGAACGGGACGTGCGCAGCGATCTCCAGCACCTCCGCCGCGCTGCGCAAGAAGACCGGCACCTCGTAACCGAGCGATCCCTCAAGTCCTTCCTCGACCCGGGCGACGATCTCCTCCGGCTTCTGACTGGCGGCGCTGAAGATCACGTTGCCGCTGGCGCGGAAGGTGGCGAGATCGCCGAAGCCAAGCTCCTTGAAGCGCAACCGCAGTTCGTCGTTCTTGATCCGACGCCCGCCGAGGTTCATCCCCCGCAGGAAGGCGACGTAGCGATTCATGCGCCCACCTTATAGTCGGCAACCAGAGGCCAAAAGCTGGTTGAACGCCAGCCCTGCGCGAAGCGCGGCGGGCTGCACGGGGTCACGCTGAGGTGAGCTTGCAGTCACGGCCGAACCTGAGCCGATCAGGCAAAGTCGACCGGGCCGAGCCGCTTCGGTCGGGTTTCAAGCCAGAGCTCGGTAGTTGTAGTTGTAGTGGAGGCGGCCGGAATTGAACCGGCGTCCGCGGTCGCTGTGCGATGGTCTCTACAGGTTTAGCCGGCGCTTGGTTCTCGTCTCCCGGGGTCCGCGCCGGCGGGCACTGCGAGAGACAGAGCCCTCTGAGATGTCCCCTGGCGGACGGGGCGATCCACCCGGGTGAGCCCGCTTTCTGAAGCCGGCTGCCCTCCCCGCGGGCGAGGGAGGACCGACTCTCATCGCCTAGCTTCTAACTAAGCGGCAAGGGCGAACTCATGGTCCGCACGTATTGGTTTTGCCGGTGTTTAACGAGGCCTCCGACAACCTCGACCTGCAACCGTTCGCACGGATCGACTACGTCGAAGCCTGTCGCCCCCGTGCTATGTGCCGTGTAATTGTACGGTGTCGAGGAAGGAAGGTGGATGAGCGAGAGGGAATTCGACGCGATAGTGCTGGGAGCCGGGCCGGCCGGCGAGGTCTGCGCCGGGCAGCTTGCCGAAGCTGGGCTGCAGGTGGCGATCGTCGAGCAGCACCTGGTCGGCGGTGAGTGCTCCTACTACGCCTGCATGCCATCGAAGTCGCTGCTGCGCCCCGCCCCGCTGCTCGCGGAGGCCCGGCGAGTGCCGGGGGTGGCCGAGGCGGTGAGCGGGGACCTCGACCCCAGGGCAGTCCTCGCCCGCCGCGACGAGGTGGTCCACGACCTCGAGGACACGGCGCAGCTTGCCTGGCTCGAGGAACGTGGGATCGAGCTGTTCCGCGGCGAGGGGAGGCTTGACGGCGAGCGGCGGGTCACGGTCGGCGGCGAGGCTCTCACCGCGCAAAGAGCGGTGGTGGTCGCGACCGGCAGCGGCGCCGCAATGCCGCCGATCGAGGGCCTCGACTCGGTGCGGGCGTGGAACAACCGCCAGGGCACGACCGCCAAGGCGATCCCGTTGAGCATGGTCGTGCTCGGCGGCGGCCCGGTCGGGACCGAGCTCTCGCAAGCCTGGTCGGCCCTGGGCACATCCGTCACCCTGATCGAGGGTGCAGAGCGGCTGCTCTCGCGCGAGGAGCCCTTCGCCGGCGAGCAGGTCGCGGCGGCGCTGCGGGCAAAGCACGGCGTCGAAGTGCGGACCGGCGTCCTCGCCCGAAGGGTGAGCGACGCCGGCGCGGGGATCGTGGTCGAGCTGAGCGACGGCGAGGAGATCGAAAGCGCCGAGATCCTCGTTGCGGTCGGGCGGCGGCCCCGCACCGAGGGGCTCGATCTGGAGTCGGCCGGCGTCAAGGCGGGGCGCGGCGGCTTCCTCGAAACCGACGAGAGGCTGCGAGTGGGCGGTCGCGAGTGGCTGTATGCGATCGGCGACGTCAACGGCCGGGCGCTGTTCACCCACATCGGCAAGTACCAGGCCTGGGTCGTCGCCGAGAATCTGCTCGGGCGGGAAGTCGTGGCGATCGCGGAGGGCATCGGCTCCCCTCGCGTCACCTTCACAGACCCCCAGGTCGCCGCAGTCGGCAAGACGCTGGAAGGGGCGCTTGAGGCCGGGATCGACGCCAGGGCGGTCGACGTGCCGACCGACGGCACGGCTGGGGCCAGCTTCCAGGGCAAGGGGACCGGCGGCACCGCCCGGATCGTCGTCGACGAGGCGCGCGGGACGATCGTCGGGGCGACCTTCACCGGCTTTGAGACCGCCGACTTCCTCCATGCCGCGACGATCGCCGTGGTCGGCGAGGTACCGCTTGCCAGTCTCCGGCACGCGGTCGCCGCCTATCCGACCCGCAGCGAGATCTGGCTGAAGCTGCTGGAGGCCTACGGGCTCTGAGCGCGGCGCTCAGACGGTCGAGCGGCGCTTCAGGTCGTCGAGGATCTCCGGCGGGAACCCGGCAACCTGGTCGAGGTCGTCGACCGATTGGAAGCGGCCGAGGCGCTCGCGGTGCGCGAGCAGGCGGGTCGCCTGGGTCACCGTCAGGCTCTGCCCGCGGAGCTGCTCGAAGGTGACCGTGTTGAGGTCTACCGTCGCCTCGGGTCCCGCCACCGCCGCGGGCGGTGGCTCGTAGTGAAGCGCCGACGGCTGCTGCGGCGCAGGGATCTGAGGGGTTGGCGGCGGTGGCGCGGCAGCTGCGGGCGGCTGCGGGCTCGGCGACAGAGCCGCCGGGGGTGGGGGCGGAGTCGGTGGGGCCACGGCCGGGGGCGGGGACAGCGGAGCGGCGGGCGGTGGTGGTGGCGGCGGCGGGGCGGCAACCGCGGGCGGCGGTTGGGGCGGCTCGGGCGCGGCCAGGGGCGGCTCGGGCGACGGTGGGGAGGCAGGAGGAAGGTAACCCGGCGAGGCTGGCGGTGGTGAGGCTGGGGCAGACAGCGTCGGGGAATCAGACGGTGGCAGCGGCACGCCCCCACCTTCAACCGAGCGGATCACCGCCTGCTCGGCCTCGGCGGCGCGGCGCTCGGCCTCCCGCGCCCGCTCCTCCGCCTCGGCGACGCTTTCCTGCACCTCGCGCAGTCGCTGCTGGCGCTTCTCCTCCTCAGCCTTGAGCTCCGCGAGGCGCTTGGCCTCGGCGGCACGACGTTCGGCGGCCTTGGTGCGCTCCTCAACCTGGCGCATGCGCTCCTCGGCTTCCTCCATCGAGCGATCGACGGCGACATGCTCCTGCTGCAGGCGGTGCTCTGCGGTCTCCAGGTCGGCGGGCGGTGGCGGCGGGGGGGCGGGCGGCATCGATGCGAACTGCTCGCCCGGCGGCGTGGGAGGAATGGCCTCGATGCTTTGCGTGATCTGGCCCGCCTGGGCGCGCGCCTCGCGGTCTTCGGCCTCGCGCTGCAGCCCTTCGGCCTCCTGGATGCGACGGTCGGCCTCCGCCCGGATCCGCTCCTCCTCGCGCTGGATCTCCCCCACTTTGGCTCGAACCCTCTCTTCGGCGACGGCCGGGTCATAGGAACCCGCTGCCGGGGGGGCGGCGCCGAGGCCCGGGGGCGGCACCGGAGCGATCGGCGGAGTCGGCTCGACCGGCACGGGGGGCGGCTGGACAGGGGGCGCCGGTGCCGGTGCGGACGGAATCGGCGCCGGCGGTGTCGCCGGCGGCGCGACGTCGGCTTGCTGGGCTCCGTGCTGAAGTAGGGCGCGCTCCTGCGCGATCCGCTCGGCGGCGAGCTTGCGCTCCGCCTCGACGGCTTCCTTTTGCTGGCGCTTGGCGCCGCGACCACGGCCGCCGCCGCGCGAGGTGCGCTTCGCGGCCCGCTCTGCCTTGCGGCGTTTCGCCTCCTCCTCGCGTTGCTTGCGGTGCTCCACGCGCGCCGCGCGCTGCTGCTCGCGGGCCGTGCGCCGCTTCTCCTGGGCGCTTTGAGGCGGCGCGGGAGCGGGGGGCAGAACCGATGCGGGAGGGGCGCCCGGGGACAGCCCCGAGCCGGGGGCAGGCACGGCCCCCGGACGCTCGGCCGTCGCCTGGGCGGTGGCCGGCACGGAGGCAGCGGCAGGCGGTGCTGAGGGGGCGACGACCCCCTTTTTCTTAGGCTTCGCATTGGCTTTGCTGCGACGCTGGGTGATGCTGATCACGAGCAACAGCAAGAGGATCGCCACGACCAGGGCGCCGACGAAGTACTCGACGTGGTTGCTGACGTAATTGCCGGCCTTGTTGGGGAAGGATTCGGCCTGCGCCTGGGCAGGAACGACCATGGCCAGCGAGATCAGCGCTGCGAGGCTGGGCAGCAAGAGCAAACGGGTCCGCATGCCCCTGAATACTTTCATGTGAGGCGGCACATGCAAGCCCAGGCGCCAAGACGGGCGCGCCCGTGCAGAATTCGGGGCCAGCGCCCTCACCGCATCCGCCCCTTGAACTCGCGCTCGACCTCGCGGCGGACGTCGCGATCGGCGATCTCGCGGCGGCGGTCGCGGCCCTCCTTGCCGCGGGCGAGCGCCAGCTCGACCTTTGCCCGCGGCCCCTTGAAGTAGATGCGGGTGGGAATCAGGGTCAGCCCCTTCTGCGCCGCTTTGCCGATCAGGCGCTCGATCTCGGCTCGGTGCAGGAGCAGCTTGCGGGGCCGCCCCGGCTCGTGGTTTTGACTGCTGGCCGGCAGGTAGGGAGGGATGTGGAGGTTGCGCAGCCAGACCTCGCCGCCTTCGACCACCGCGTAGGCGTCGGTCATCTGGGCCTTGCCGCCACGCAGCGACTTGACCTCGGAGCCGCGCAGGGCGATCCCCGCCTCGATCGTCTCCACCAGCTCGAATTTGTGGCGGGCGCGGCGGTTGGTGGCGACGTCGCCGGAGGCGGGCTGGCGCCGCTTCTCAGCCACCGGCGGGCTCCAGGTCGACTCGGCCGCGGGGCGCTTCGACCCCCGCTACGGCGACCGCTATCGGGTCACCGAGCCGCACCCGGCTGCCACTCCTGCGGCCGACCAGGGCGGTCTCGGTCTCGTCCAGCTCGAAGTACTCGCCCGGCATCCTGCGGGCCGCCAGGAAGCCCTCGTAGACGTCGCCCAGCTCGCCGCCGAAGGAGACGAAGGCGCCGGAGCGGATCACCCCGGAGACCTCGCCCTCGAACTTCGCATCGCTGCCACGCTCGCGCAGCTCCCGCTCGAGCAGGTAGGCGGCGCAGAGGTCGTCGGCTTCGTGCTCGATCCGTGCTGACTCGCGCTCGCGCTCAGAGCAATGGGCGGCCACCTCCCGGGCCTCGGCGCGGCGCGGCGCCTCCTCGCCCTCGCCCAGCACCGCCAGCAGGGCGCGGTGGACGAGCAGGTCCGGGTAGCGGCGGATCGGCGAAGTGAAGTGGCAGTAGGCGGGGCTGCCGAGGCCGGCATGGCCGCTGTTTCGCTCGCTGTAGGAGGCTTGCTTGAGGGAGCGGAGCACCAGCGAGGTATACGCCTCGCGGCCGTGCCCGCGCCGCGCGGCCTCGCGGCTGGCAAGCCGGCTCGCCGCGGCGGCTACCTCGCCCGCCTGGCGCGGTGAGAGCCCCTCGCGCAGCGGCGGGGTCGGCACCCCGAGCGCGTGTAGCTGGGCAATCAGCCGCTCGATCCGGGCGGGGTCGGGCTGGGGGTGGACGCGATAGATCGCCGCCGCCCGCTTTTGCTCCAGCAACCGCGCCACCTGTTCGTTGGCGAGGATCATCAGCCGCTCGATCAGGCGGTGGGACTCGGTCTGGGGCACCGAGTGGGCGCCGGTCACCTCGCCGGCGAGATCGAAGCGGAACACGGGCTCAAAGGACTCGACCTCAAGGCCGCCGGAGCCGCGCCGCTCGTGCAGCGCCGCAGCCACCTCCCGCGCCACCGCGAGCGGCTCGGCGACCGGCTCCGGCGGCTTCGCCCGGCCGGCGAAGATCGCGTCGAGCTGGTCGTAGTCAAGGCGGGCGTCGGAGCAGATGCGGCTGCGGTAAAAGCGAGCCGCGCGCGGCTCGCCGTCCGGCCCCAGCTCGACCTCGGTGCTGACCGCGAGGCGCTCCTCCCCGGGTGTGAGGCTGCACGCCTCGCTGCTCAGGGCATGTGGCAGCATCGGCTCGACCGCCCCCGGCACGTAGGTGCTGTTGGCGCGGCGGCGGGCCTCGAGGTCAAGCGACGAGCCGGGCGATACGTGCGCGGCGACGTCGGCGATGTGGATCCAGACGCGCGCCCCGTCTCCCTCGAGCCGGGCCGAGACTGCATCGTCGAAGTCACGGGCGCTGGCCGGGTCAACGGTGAAGGTGGGCAGCGCGGTGAGCTCGTGACGAGGCCCCGGGCGCTTCCGGGCGGCGCGCGCCGCCTCAGCCGCTTCGACCTCCAGCGCGGCGCGGAAGCCGCGGCTCCCCAGCCGCTCGCCCAGCAGCGCTTCGACCGCCCCGCGCGCCCGCTTTGGCGCGCGGGCCCCGCGCGGGCTCAACCGTGAACCTGATGCGCGAGGACTTCGAGGGCGCGCTGCATCGCCACGTCGCGTTTGGAGCGCGGGTTGTCCCGCACGTAGACGTTGGGGTGGATGCCCTTGCCGGCCAGGTTGACCCCGTCGGGCGTGAAGTAGCGACCGACCGTCAGCTTCAGCGCCCCGCCGTTGGAGAGGTCGAACTCCTGCTGGAAGACGCCCTTGCCGTAGGAGCGGGTGCCGACCACGGTTGAGCCGGCGTCGTCGGCCAGGGCCGCGGTGAGGATCTCCGCCGAGGAGGCCGTGCCGCGGTCGATCAGGACGACTACCGGGCGCTTGGGCAGGTTGCCGCCGAGCGTCTTGTAGACCTCGTCGCCCTGGGTGCGAGAGCGGGTGGAGACGACCACCTGGCCCTTCGGCAAGAAGAGGCTCGCGATCTGGACGGCTTCCTGCAGCAGGCCGCCGCCGTTGCCGCGCAGGTCCAAGACGATCCCCTGGGCGCCTTCTCGCTCAACCCTGCGCAGCGCATCGGCGACCAGGTGACTGGAGTCTTCGGTGAAGCTAGAGAACTCCACGTATCCCAGCTTGCGGCCGTCGACCCGCTTGATCCGCGTGAAGGTGACGGGCGTGACGATCTCAGCTCGCGTCACCGCGATGCTCTTCACCCCCCGGTGCGCCGGCCGCACGACGCCGAGCCTGACGCTGGAGCCTTCCGGGCCGGTGATCATTTCCCTCGCCACTTCGGGGCTTTTCCCGGCGAGCGGCTTGCCGTTAACCGAGACGATCACGTCGCCTGGCTTGATCCCCGCCTTCGCGGCGGGCGAGGCGTGCAGGACCCGCACGGCGAGGATGCCGCGCCGGACCGGGGCGATCACGATTCCCACGCCTGAGAAGTGCCCGTCGATCTCCTCGTTGAAGCCCACCACGCTTTTCGGGGAGAAGTATTCGGAGAAGCGATCGTCGAACTTCCTGCGCAGCGCCCGCGTCATTCCCTGCAGCGAGGCGTTGCCGAGTTCGGCCTCCCCGACCGGCCGGTAGTAGTTGTCCTCGATCAGTTCGCTCGCTTCGGCGCTGAGGCCTCCGGAGGAGTCGACGAATCGGCTGCGGATGAAGCTGGGCAGGTGGCCTGGATGGCCCCCCAGCCAGATCCCCCCGCCGAGGGCGAGGAGTAGGGCGACGAAGATCGCCGCGATCCGCGCCGCCCTCACGCCAGCCTCAGACCTTCAGGAAGCGCCGCAACGTGACTCCCGAGCCGATCGCCGAGACCAGCACCGCGGCGCCGAAGAGGATGCCGATCAGCAGCGGGAAGGAGAGGCTGCTGTTGTTCTGGGCGGCGAGGAAGGAGAACGTCTTGCTGAGCGGGTCGACGATCGTGATCTTGCCCAGCCACAGGATAAGTATGGCCACCAGGCCGCCGCTGAAACCGACCACGACCCCCTCGATCATGAACGGCCAGCGGATGAACCAGCGGGTCGCGCCGACCAGCCGCATCACCTCGACCTCGCGACGGCGGGTGTAGATCGAGAGCCGGATCGTGTTGCCGACCAGCATCAGCGAGGCGGTGATCAAGAGGGCGGTGATCACGGTCAGCACGATCTTCAGCGCGGCGGTCACCTGGGCGATCTGTTCAGCCGCCTGCTGGCGGTCGAAGGTGTTCTGGACGATCGGCGAGATCGGGTCGGGCTTGCCGTTTGGCCCGGGCCGCATGATCGCGAGGCGGATCGCGCCGAGGTCGGAGGCGTCGTCGGGCTTGATCCTGAAGCTGGCCGGCAGCGGGTTTTCGTGAAGCTGGTCGGTGAGTTCCTGGCTCTTCTTCTTGCCCAGCGATTCCCGCAGTTCTTCGAGCGCCCCGGCTTTGCTGATGTACCGGACCGAGGCGACGTGCGGGAGCGCCACCAGCTTCGCGTGCAGGGCGGCGGTTTCGCCCTTGGTCGCATCGGCGAACAGCGCAACCTGCACGTTGAGCTGGCCGCGGACCTGGTTGCTCTTGGCCTGGGTGGTCTGCAGGATCGGGATCAGCACCCCGAGCAAGATCACGGTGACGACCGTGGTGACGATCGCCGCCATGCTCGGCGCCGCGTTGCGGCGCAGCGCCCGGAAGGCCTCCCTGGTGAAGAAGGCGAGCCTGCCCATCAGAACAGGGACTCGCTGCCGTGGCCGTTGGTCTGGCCCTCGGGGCCGACCCCCATCTCGGCCCGCATCCGCAGGCCGAACTCGGTGGTCGACTCCTCGGTGTAGCCGCCGCTTACCTCGTCACGGACGACGCGGCCCTCGTAGAGCTCGATCACCCGGCGGCGCATGCTGTCGACCATCTCGCGATCGTGGGTGACGACGAGGACGGTGGTGCCGGTCTTGTTGATGCGGTAAAGCAGCTGCATCACGCCGATCGAGGTAATCGGGTCGAGGTTGCCACTCGGCTCATCAGCGAGCAGCAGCGGCGGGTGGTTGACGAAGGCGCGGGCGATCGAGACGCGCTGCTGCTCGCCGCCGGAGAGCTGGTCCGGATAGCTGTGCAGCTTGGTCGAGAGGCCGACCAGGCGCAGCGTCTCGGGCACCTGCTCGCGGATTTCGGCGCGGCTGGCGCCGATCACCTGCAGCGCGTAGGCGACGTTGTCATAGACAGTGCGATCGGGGAGCAGCTTGAAGTCCTGAAAGACGGTGCCGACGTTGCGCCGCAGCAGGGGGATCTTCTTCTCCACCATGGCGCCGATGTCGCGGCCGGCGATGCTGACGCTGCCCTCGGTGGCCGACAGCTCGCGGATCAACAGCTTGATCAGGGTCGACTTGCCGCAGCCGGTGGGGCCGACCAGGAAGACGAACTCGCCGCGGTCGATGGCGAGCGAGACCCGGTCCAGGGCCATGTGCCCACCGGGGTAGACCTTGGTCACGTCGCGCAGCTCGATGATCGGCCTGCCGCCGCGGCGGGGTCGCGGCGGACCCTCGTCGCGCTTCGGTCTCTTCTTCGCTTTGGCCATTGCGGTGGTCTGTTCTGCGATCACAGGGTGACTCCTGCGCAGCGTCGGGCGCGCAAGACCCTGCCCATAGAAGGTTGACGAAACCTTAACGAATTGTTAGCTGACGCTAGTGATCAGCGGCGCCGCGAGCCCTCCAGCGCCCGCTCCACCGCGGAGACGATGTGCGCGGCGTCGATCCCGGCGGCGCCCAGCAGCGCCTCCGGGGGGCCGCTACGGGGCCGCTCGAAAACAGCGAGGCGAAGCAGTCGCGTGCAGGCGCCCGAATCCGCCAGCGCGGTGGCGACGGTCTCACCGATCCCTCCCTCGGCCCAGTGGTCCTCCACCGTGACCAGCGCCTGCGTATCGGCTGCCGCGCTGACCAGGGTCTCAGCGTCGACCGGCTTTACCGAGTAGAGGTCGATCACCCGGGCCGCGATCCCGCGGCCGGCGAGCTCCTCGGCGGCGGTGAGGCACTCGTGCAAGGTGATCCCCGCGCCGATCAGGGTGACGACATCATCGCCGCTGGAGCGAAGCGTGCGGCTGCCGCCGATCGGGAAGCTCTCCTGCGGCCCATAGAGCACCGGGGTGCCGCCGCGAGTCGTGCGCAGATAGCTGACCCCGCGACGCTGGCGCATCGCATCGACGAGCTGCACCGTCTGGTTGGCGTCACAGGGGTAGAGCACCGTGCTGCCGAGCACGGCACGCAGGGCGGCGATGTCCTCGAGTGCCATCTGCGAGGGCCCGTCGGGACCGATCGAGACCCCCACATGGGAGCCGCAGAGCCTTAAGTCCGCGTCAGAGATCGCCGCCATCCGGACGAAGTCATAAGCCCGATTCAGGAAGGCGCCGAATGAGGAGGCGAACGGCTTCCAGCCGCGGACCTGCAGGCCGACCGCGGCGGCGACCATCTGCTGCTCGGCGATGAACATCTCGAAGAACCGCTGCGGGTGCTTGTGCGCGAAGCGCTCGGCGTAGGTCGAGTTCCCCACCTCGGCGTCAAGCGCCACGACCCGCTCATCGATGGAGCCAATCCAGGCAAGGGCGTCGCCGTAGGCCGCGCGGGTCGCGACTTCGGCGCCGAGCTCATACGCAGGCCGCTCGACCGGCTCCCTCGCAATCTCAAACGGCCGCGGAGCAGGCGGCGCCTCGACGCTCACCGCAAGCGAGCGCAGACCGCCGAGCTCGGCGATCGCGGCCTCCGGGTCGGGCAGCGGCTTGCCGTGCCAGTTCGGCTTGTCCTCGACGGCGGAGACCCCGGAGCCCTTCTTGGTGCGGGCGAAGATCACCGCGGGGACATCTGCCTGAAGCGCCTGGGTGTAGGCGGAATCGATCGCCGCGAGGTCGTGTCCGTCGATCTCCTGCACCTGCCAGCCGCAGGCGCCGGCCCGCGCCGCCAGCGAGGAGGTGTCCCACTCGTGCATGGTCGGGCCTCGCTGGCCGAGCCGGTTGACGTCGACCACCGCGATCAGATTGCCGAGCCGAGCGTACCCGGCGTACTCGAACGCCTCCCACATCGATCCCTCGGCCAGCTCGGAGTCGCCGCAGAGCACCCACACCCTGAGCTCGGAGGATTCGAGCCGCGCGGCGGCCAGCGCGATGCCGACCGAGATCGGCAGGCCCTGGCCGAGCGAGCCGGTGGCGACGTCGACCCAGGGGATCTCTGGGGTCGGATGGCCCTGCAGGCGGGAGCCGAACTCACGGAAGGTGAGCAGCTCTTCGTCATCGATCGCGCCGGCGGCCTTGTAGAGCGCATAAAGCAGCGGCGAGGCGTGGCCCTTGGAGAAGACGAGGTGATCGTTGGCACGGTTCTCCGGGGCGGAGAAGTCGTATCGAAGGTGATGCGCGAAGAGCACGGCCATCAGGTCGGCGGCCGACATCGCGGAGGTGGGATGGCCGGAGCCGGCTGCTGCGCTTGCCCGGATCGCATCGACGCGGAGCTGCTGGGCGAGCTCGTGCAGCTGCTGGTTGGGATTCGCGGTTTGCGCAGGGATGACCTGGTGCAAGGACGTAGACCTCTTCACAATCGGCCGGGGGCCGGACTCTATCTCGCGTTAGCCGATCGCCACCATGCGCTCGATCGGGAGGCGCGCCCGCGCCGCGATCTCCGCCGGGACGCTGACCTCGAACTGCATCTCGAGCAGCGAGTCGCGCAGCTTCGGCAGCGTGATCATCCTCATGTACCGGCAGAACGCCATCCGGTTGGCCTCGATCAGGTTGGCCTGCGGCGCCGCCTTGCCCAGCGGGTAGAGCATCCCGTTCTCGGTGGCGACGATGAAGCTGCCCTGGGGATGCGCTTCGACGTGGCGCAGCATCCCTGAGGTGGAGAGCATGTGGACGCCCTCGGGCTCGATCTCGCCCGCCGCGAGGTACTCCATCGCCTGGGTCGAGCAGCCGCACTCGGGGTGGATCAGGAGCTCCGCCTCGGGATGCTCCGCCCGCGTCTGGGCGAGGTCCTCGGGGCGGATCCCGGCGTGGACGTGGCACTCCCCGTCCCAGACCTGAAAGCGCTCGCGTCGCTCTGGGTCCTCACGGAGGCCGGTCTCGCGCTCGACGAAGGCACCCAGCCACATGTCGGGGCCGAAGAGGATCTCAGTCTCGGGGCCGTGCTCGGCCCAGATGTGCTCGACCACCTTGACCGCGTTGGAGGAGGTGCAGCAGTAGTCGGTCTCCGCCTTCACCTCGGCCGAGGTGTTGACGTACATGACGACCAGCGCGCCGGGATGCTCCGCCTTCCAGGCACGCAGCGCCTCGGCGTCGATCGAGTCGGCAAGCGAGCAGCCGGCGTCGAGGTCGGGGATCAGGACGGTCTTCTCCGGCGAGAGGATCGAGGCGGTCTCGGCCATGAAGTGCACGCCGCAGAAGGCGATCGCCTCCGCGTCGGTGGCCGCGGCCTCGCGGGAGAGCTCGAGTGAGTCGCCCATGTAGTCGGCGACGTCCTGGACCTCGGGAAGCTGGTAGTTGTGCGCCAGGATCACCGCGCCCCGCTCGCTGGCGAGGGCGCGGACCTCCTCGCTCAGCGCAGCGACCTGCTCGGGCCAGAGGGCATCCGGTGAAGTGGGTTGGATCGTCGGGAGCTCTTGCACGGAGCCCTTCCTTTCCTGATGTTCGCTGGCCCGGCCTTCGCCTTGAACCAGTCGAATGAACGTTGTCCAAGTCTAACCACTTGGAGGTCCCTCTCGCCGCCCAGGTCCGTCGAGGGGCGAGGCCCGCCTCGGCCCTCTCACCGCGCCGCGGGCACAGGCGCAAGACTTCAACGATGCCCGAGCTGCCCGAGGTCGAGATCACCGCCCGGCGCCTGGGCAGCGCCCTATCGGGGGCCGAGGTCGAAGCGGCCCTCGCGCCGGGGATGAACGTGATGAAGACCTTTGAGCCGAGCCTGGAGGAGCTGGTCGGTCGGGTGGTGAGCGCGGTGCGACGGGTCGGGAAGATGCCGGTGGTCGAGCTTGGCGATCTGGCCTTGCTGGTTCACCTGATGTCGGCGGGGCGGCTGGGGGTGTTCGAGAAACAGGCCTCACCCAGGGATCGGGCCTCCCGGCTGCTGGTGCGGCTGGCGGACGGGCGGGAGCTGCGGCTGCGGGAGTTCGGGACCAGGCAGCGAGCCTGGGCGAAGCTGCTCGGCACCGATGCGGTGAGCGGAGACGAGATGGTCGCCTCGCTTGGGCCAGAAGCCTGGCCGCCGCCGCCGCTTGAGCAGTTCGCCGTGTTGATCGGGCAACCTCGCCATCTGCATCCGCTGCTGCGCGACCAGCGGGTGATCGCCGGGATCGGGCGGTCCTGGGTCGATGAGATTCTCTGGGAGGCGCGGCTCTCGCCGTTTAAGAAAGGCTCGGAGCTGGGCGAGGAGGAGGTCGAACGCTTACACGGAGGGCTCCATGTGCTCGGCGATGCGATCGATCACTACGAGGAGGTGGTCGGCGACCGGGTCCCCGACAAGCTGCCGATGCCGCTGCGGGTCCACAGGCGCGAGGGGGAGCCCTGCCCCCGCTGCGGGACGACGATCGAGGCGGTCTTCTTCTCCGCGCACCAGACCAACTACTGCCCTGCCGAGCAGACCGGCGGGCGGGTGCTGAAGGACCGTCGTCTCTCGCGGCTCTTGAAGTGAGGGTCAGTCGGGCTCGACCAGCATGCTGAGGTCAAGGCTCGGCGCCGAGTGGGTAAGGGCGCCGATCGAGATCAGCTCGACGCCGGTCTCGGCAATCGACCGCACCGTCTCAAGGCTCACCCCGCCCGAGGCCTCCAGCGAGGGCGCCCTCGCGCCGCCCGAGCTGTCGCGCAGCTGCACCGCCTCCCGCAGCGTCGCGGTGTCCATGTTGTCGAGCAGCAGCAGATCGGCGCCGGTGCCCAGCGCGTAGGCGACCTCGTCGAGGTTGCGGCACTCGACCTCGACCGCCAGGTCGGGACGAGCGGTGCGCGCCGCGTGGACGGCCCTCGCCAGCCCGCCGGCGAGGGCGATGTGGTTCTCCTTGATCAGGATCGCGTCGTAGAGGCCCATCCGGTGGTTGCGCCCGCCGCCCGCCGCGACCGCCGCCTTCTCGAGCCCCCGCAGCCCCGGCGTCGTCTTGCGCGTGTCGAGGATGCCGGCGCCGGTGCTTGCCACGGCCTCCGCGTAGCGGGCCGTCAGCGTGGCGATGCCGGAGAGGTGGCCGAGGAAGTTGAGCGCGGTGCGCTCGGCGCCGAGCAGGGCGCGCGCCGGACCCCCCACCAGTGCCACCTCGGCCGGCACCTCGTCCCGCCAACGTCCCTCAACCACCAGCTTCTCGAGCAGCTCGGCGCCGCACTGGCGCATCACCTCCTCGACCGCGGCGAGGCCGAACACCACCCCGGGCTGCTTCTGCACGATCCGGGCGCGGCCTCTGGCAGCCTCGGGCACCGTCGCCTCGGCGGTCACGTCCCCCGCGCCGATGTCCTCACGCAGCGCGCGAGCGACGACCTCGCTGAGCGGCTCGCCGAGATCGGCCATCGCCGCAGGGTAATCGAGGTGGGCTCACGGCTCGCCCGCCTGGGGGGCTGCGTGTGGCGGCGGCGCGCCCTCGAGGCCACCGTCTCACGTTTTGGCCCCGCAGCGCGTTTAATCAGTGACTTGAGCACCTTGAGCACCTTGCCCCCATTCCAAGCCCTGCTCGACGAGCACGCCGCCGATGTGATGGCGGTGCTGCGCGGCGCGGTCGGGCGCCTTGACGCCGAGGACTGCTTCCAGGAGACCTTCGTCTCCGCCCTGCGCGCCTATCCGAAGCTGGGCGACGCCAGCAACCTGCGGGGCTGGCTGCTGGCGATCGCCCATCGCAAGGCGGTCGATCACCATCGCGCCAACGGGCGCCGGCCGGTACCGGTCGCCGAGCTCGCCGAGGTCGCGGTCAGCGACCCCGAGCCCGACGGTGAGATCTGGGCGATGGTGGGGGCGCTGCCACCCAAGCAGCGCGCCGCGGTCGAGCTTCGCTATGCCTGCGACCTGCCCCACGCTGAGATCGCCGCGGCGCTGGGTTGCACACCGGAGGCGGCCCGCCGCAGCCTCCACGAGGGAGTCAAGCGACTGCGAAGGGAGCTGTCATGAAGGCCTCGCTGCAACGTTTCGCCGAGCGCGCCGCCGCCGAGGGCCTGCTCGACGTCGCCTACGCGAGTACCGACTCGCCCTTTGGGCCGCTGCTGCTCGCAGCCACCAAGCGCGGTCTCATACGAGTCGGCCTGCCCAACCAGGACGCCGAGGACCTGCTCGAGGACCTCGCGACCCGCGTCTCGCCACGGCTGCTCGAGTACCCGGCCCAGCTCGAGGAGACGCGGCGCAAGCTCGACCTCTACTTCGAGGGCCGCCTGCGGGCTTTCGAGCTGCCGCTCGACTGGCAGCTCACCAGCGGCTTCCGCGCCAGGGTGCAGCGCGCGATCGCCAGGATCCCCTACGGACAGACACGCAGCTACACCGAGATGGCCGGCCGCGCCGGAAACGAGCGGGCGGTGCGGGCCGCCGGCACGGCCTGCGGCTCCAACCCGCTCCCGATCGTCGTCCCCTGTCACCGCGTCCTGCGCAGCGGCGGCGGCCTCGGCGGCTACGGCGGCGGCCTGCCGATGAAGGAGGCCCTGCTGAAGCTCGAGGGCGTTCTCTAAAGAGACCGTCCCTTCCCGCCGATCCAGGCTGGGATGCCCGGCGCAGACAAGCTGATCGGCTAGGTGAGGCGCTGGCAGCCGCTCGCCATCTCGGCCTGCATCGCCCTCTCGATCTCACTCGCCGGCGTGGCGAGCCCCCAGCCGGCCGCCGCATCGCCCCGCCCGGCCCCGCTCAGCCGGGCCGCCCTCGCGCCGAGCGCCGCCAACGAAGAAGAAGAAGGCGGGGAAACATGGGAAGGCGAAGAACGCGCCGAAGAAGAAGAACAAGAAGAAGAATCCGAAGCTGCGAATCTTCCGCCCAGCGAATGCCTGCTGCGCAGCGCCGCGGCTCGGATCATCACCTCCGCAGCGCGCGACAGCGTCAGCCTCACGGTCGGCTACACCTCCTACGCGCCGTCTGATACTAATCCTCAACCAAGTTGAGTGACGCTGTTATCCAGGGATGACTTGTGAGGGACTGAATCGTGGGGCGGTCCGCTTCCAGGGCGCACAGCTCCTCGGCGAGGTCGTCCTCGACCTCGCCGAGGCTCTCGTAGGCTTTGTTGGCAAAGCGCCGCTCGCGGATCAGGTCCCAGAGCTGCTCGGTGGGGTTCAGCTCGGGGCTGTAGGGCGGCAGGGTGAGGATGCGGATGTTCCCGGGCAGCGACAGCTCTGTGGCGGTGTGCGATCCGGCTCCGTCGCAGACCAGGACGATCAGCTCATCGGGGTGGCGCTTGGAGACCTCCGCCGCGAAGTGCTCAAAGCACTCGCTATGCATGGTGGGCATGATCAGCGAGCAAAGCGCCCCGTCGTTGGGGCACACCGCGCCGTAGGCGTAGGTGTACTCGCGCACCGTCTGGCAGTCCACCACGGGACGCACGCCGGGCGGCGCCCAGCAGCGCACCGGGCGGTTCATGCGCCCGAAGCGCGCCTCGTCCATGAACATCAGCCTCAGCGGGCGCCGATCGTCCGCCCGGGCGGACGCCAGGAGCTGCGGGAGGTTTCCTTGAACGCCTCCTGGCGAGCGGGATCGGCTTCGGGGTGCCGCGGCCGCGGCACCACCTTGCGCCAGCCGTGGCGGGCGAGGATCCGGTAGAGCGTCGCAGGGGAGGCCGGCCTGCCGGCCCGCCGTGCCAGCTCGCCCGCCATCGCCGCGGCGCTCACCATCTGCCCCTGGCGGGCAGCCGCCTCGAAGTGGGCGACGAACTCGGCCTCCTGGGCCTCGGTGAGGACCCCGCCGCGGCGCCCACCCCAGCGATCGGTGTGAAGCGTGCTCTCACCGTCCTTGAGGAATTCCGCCTTGCGTCGATAGACGCTGCTGCGGGTGATGCCAACCGCCTCCGCGACATCCTGAGCCTCCCACCCCAGGGCCAGGAGACGGATGCACGTTATCCGCGAGCGCTCGCGGGCCGAGAGCCTGTTGTCGGCCAGCAACTCGTCCATACGCTCGAGGGTGCCTTCTGGGAACGCAATCGAAGTAGCCATACCACCGAAGTTCGACCTCCCCACGCTATCACCTGCCTTGTGTGCGAAGTGGTATGAGGTCCCGGTCGACTACTGGCTGAAAGGGGGGCGGGGATCGCTTCAGCTCGGCAAGGCCAGGGAGCGCTTCACGGAAAAGGGGCTGCTCCACCTGAGCGAGCACCTCAGCGCCGGCGCGATGGCCAAAGCCCGGGCCGCGCGCGCCTTCATCGTCAGCCTCGACGTCCCGACGGCACCGTCCATATGCGACCGCTACGCGATCCGCCGCTTGACGGTCAAGCGGCTGGCCGGCGAGCAGACCGACTGGCTCGCACCAGGCCCGGCCGCCGACCGCGACCGCTGAGCGAGGGCCGGCCGGGGCCGGCTGATCAAGCCGCGCCGCCCCTAGGCGGCCGAGGAGGCGGCGGTCTTGTTGAGGTAGTCGCGGATGAACTCGTCGATGTCGCCGTCGAGGACCCGCTGGATGTCGCCGACCTGATGGTCGGTGCGGTGGTCTTTGACCATCGTGTATGGCTGCATCACGTAGCTGCGGATCTGCGAGCCCCAGGCGACGTCCTTCACCTCTCCCCTCTCCCGGGCCAGCTCTTGGGCGCGTTTGCGCTCCTCCAGCTCGATCAGCTTCGAGCGCAGCAGCTGCATCGCGACGGCCTTGTTCTGAGCCTGGGAGCGCTCGTTCTGGCACTGCACTACGACGCCGCTGGGGAGGTGGGTGATCCGCACCGCCGAGTCGGTCTTGTTGACGTGCTGGCCGCCGGCGCCGGAGGCACGATAGGTGTCGACCCGCAGGTCGGCGTCGTCGACCTCGACCTCGACCCCCGCGTCGACCAGGGGCCCGACGTCGACCTGGGCGAAGCTGGTGTGGCGGCGCGCAGAGGAGTCAAAGGGGGAGATCCGCACCAGGCGGTGGACGCCACGCTCGGCGGCGAAGAGGCCGTAGGCGTTCTCGCCACGGGCGATGAAGGTCGCCGACTTGAGACCCGCCTCCTCACCGGGCGAGGCCTCCTTCATCTCGACCTCAAAGCCACGCCGCTCGGCCCAGCGCAGGTACATGCGGAGCAGGATCTCCGCCCAGTCCTGGGAGTCGGTGCCACCGGCCCCGGCGTGGACGGTGATCACCGCGTCACCGGAGTCGTAATCGCCGCTGAACAGACGCGCCTCCTCCAGCTCGGCGAGGCGCCCCTCGACCGCGGCGAGCTGGACGCCGAGCTCAACCGCCATCTCCTCGTCCGCGGCGGCCATCTCGGCCAGCTCATCGAGATCGCCGACCTCGGACTGCAGCTCGGCGAAGGTCCTCAGCTTGCGCTGGGCACGAGCATGGGCAGCGGAGATGCGGGCAGCTGCCTCCTGGTCCTCCCAGAAGCCCGGCCGCTGCATCTCGGCCTCCAGCCGCTCCACCTGGGCCCGCAGCGAAGCTGGGTCAAAGGTAATCCGCGAGCAGCTTCAACTGCTCGCGGATTTCGGCGAGCCGCGCCGGCACCGATTCGGTTGAGGCGGCCTCGGCCATCGAGGCAGCTTACCCAGCGCCAGTCCCGTGCTCGAATCCGCCCGCCCGCAGCGCTTCGGCGCGGTCCTCGAATGGGCGCCAGCTGCGCACCCTGCCGCCGCGCAGCTCAAAGAGCCAGGCCATCTCATCCTCGCCGGCCGGCGAGTCGTCCTCGGCCCAGCGCCAGATCCGCCTGATCGAGGCAACCGCCCGGTCGGTGTCCTCGTATAGCTCCTCCAACTCGATCGTCTGCTGCACGCCCCCAGGGGCTCGCGTCGCCCACAGCCGCGCCGCCTCCACTCCTTTTCGCAGCCCCTTCATGGAATGCAGCTCAACGCCGGGATCAAGGACGCCGACGAAGGCATCCAGATCGCCGGCGTTGAAGGCCCTGATGAACTCCCTTACGGGGTCAGAGTTCCGCATCGCAGACCTGAGAGCGCAAAGGTGGCGGTTGTTGCGTTCTCAGGCCCCGTGGCACTTCTTGTACTTCTTGCCCGACCCGCACCAGCAGGGATCGTTGCGGCCGATTTTGTCGTGCTCGTCCTTGACCACGGTCTCAATCACCTCGGCGGCGCCGTTGGGGGCCTGGGCGGCGCCTGGCGCGGCGAGCGTCTCCACCGCCCCCGCCGCGCCCGTCGCGGCGACCTGCGCCAGCGCCGAGGGCTGCCCTTCGAGGGTGCCGCCGGAGTAGTCAAACGTCGCCGGTTCGCTCTCGCCGTTGGGGGCGAATGCGGATTCGGCCTGCGCGGGGTCGAGTTCCACCTCGACGTGGAAGATCAGTTTGCTGAACTCCTCCCAGATCGAGTGCATCAGCTCTTCGAACATCGAGAAGCCTTCGTTTTTGTAAGCGACGAGGGGGTCGAGCTGGGCGAAGCCGCGCAGGTGGATTCCCTCGCGCAGGTAGTCCATGTCGAAGAGGTGCTCGCGCCAGCGGTTGTCGATCACCTGCAGGAGGATCGAGCGCTCGAAGTAGCGCATCAGCTCGGCGCCGAACTGCTTCTCGCGCTCATCGTAGGCGTTCATCACGTCCTCGTCGAGGGCGTCCTTCAGCGCCTCGCTGTCGACCGTCTCCGGAGCCAGCGAGGCGACCTCGATGCCAACCGGCCAGATCTGGCGCAGTTGGGTCTCCAGCTCGGCCAGGTCCCAGTCCTCGAGGATGTCGCCCGGCGTGTACTCATCGACCAGGCGCTCGATCACGCCCTCCATTTCGTCGCGGGCGGTTTCGGAGATGTCGCGGCCCTCGAGTACCTCGCGGCGCTACTCGTAGATCACGCGGCGCTGCTCGTTCATCACGTCGTCGTACTTGACCACCGTTCTTGCGGATGACGAAGTTCTGCTCCTCGACCTTCTTCTGGGCGTTCTCGATCTGGTTGGAGAGGATCTTCGCCTCCATCGGCTCGTCGTCGAGGCCCTGAAGCGATCCATGATGTTGAAGATGCGGTCGCCGGCGAAGAGGCGCACCAGGTCGTCCTGGCCCGAGAGGTAGAAGCGCGTCTCGCCCGGGTCGCCCTGGCGGCCGGAGCGGCCGCGCAGCTGGTTGTCGATGCGGCGGGCCTCGTGGCGCTCGGTGCCGAGCACGTAGAGGCCGCCGAGCTCGCGCACCTCGTCGGGCGCGGCTCCGCCGGCGTCCCTCCGGGACGGTCGGGACCGTCGGTCGCCGCCGATCTTGATGTCGACGCCGCGGCCGGCCATGTTGGTCGCGATCGTCACCGCGCCCATGCGGCCGCGTCCTTGATGATCTCGGCCTCGCGCGGCGTGCTCCTTCGCGTTCAGCACCTCGTGCGGGACGCCCTGGCGCTTGAGCAGCTCGCTGAGATCATCTCCGAGGTCTCGACCGCGATCGTGCCGACGAGCACCGGCTGGCCCTTCTCGTGGCGCTCCTTGATGTCGTCGACGACGGCCTTGAACTTGCCGTCGACGGTCTTGAAGATCAGGTCGTTGTGGTCGTCGCGGACCATCGACGTTGGTCGGGATCGGGACGACCGCGAGGCCGTAGATCTCGACGAACTCCTTCTCCTCGGTCTTCGCGGTACCGGTCATCCCGGCGAGCTTCTCGTAGAGGCGGAAGTAGTTCTGCAGCGTGATCGTCGCGACCGTCTGGTTCTCCTCCATGATCTCGACGCCTTCCTTGGCCTCGACCGCCTGGTGGAGGCCCTCCGACCAGCGCCGCCCCTCCATGATCCGGCCGGTGAACTCGTCGACGATCTTCACCTCGCCGTCGGCGACGACGTAGTCGACGTCGCGCTTCCAGAGCGCCTCCGCCTTGAGCGCCTGGATGAGGTGGTTGACGAGCTGCACGTCTCGGCCGGGGTAGAGGTTCTCGACCTTGAGCGCTCGCTCGACCTTCTCGATCCCGCGCTCGGTCACCGAGACCGTCTTGTGCTTCTCGTCGAAGAGGAAGTCGTACTCGACCTGGAGTCCTGGGACTCGTCGAGCTTTGTGCCCCTTGGACGGGACGCCCTGCAGTTTGGCGAGACGCGCCAGTGTAGTAGGTCTGCGGCCGCCTGTTCGGCGGCGCCCGAGATGATCAGCGGCGTCCGCGCCTCGTCGATCAGGATCGAGTCGACCTCGTCGACGATCGCGTAGCGGTGGCCGCGCTGCACGGGTTGCTCCAGCGCCGCCATGTTGTCGCGCAGGTAGTCGAAGCCGAACTCCGAGTTGGTGCCGTAGGTGACGTCGGCAGGCGTGCTTCTGCTCGGCGGGTCGCGTGGCATCGCCTCGATGGCGGCGACGCTGACCCCGAGCGCGTCGTAGACCCGCGGTTCCATTCGGCGTCGCGGCGGGCCAGGTAGTCGTTGACCGTCACGAGGTGGACGCCCTCGCCGCCCAGCGTGTTGAGGAAGAGGGCGAGGCTCGCGACAGCGTCTTGCCCTCGCCGGTCTTCATCTCGGCGACTCGCCCTCGTGGAGGACGATGCCGCCCATCAGCTGGACGTCGTACTGGCGCTGGCCAGGGTGCGGCGCGAGGCCTCGCGGGCCAGCGCGAAGGCCTCCGGCAGGAGGACTCGTCGAGCGACTCCCCGTTTCGGGCCGCGCTCGCGCAGCGAGTCGGCCTCTTCGCGCAGCTCGACGTCCTTGAGCACCTCCATCTCCGGCTCGATCCGGTTGATCGCCTCGGCGCGCCTCTCATAGGCCTTGAATTTGCGTCCCTCACCAACGCGCAGCGCACGCGTGACCATGTCCCTTGCGGCGGGCATCGGCCTAGGTTAGCGATGGGCGGGGCTTAGGCGGTACGTCCACGCATGCGCCCGACCGCGCGCCGGGTCAGGGCGCGCTTGCGGCGCAGGTCACGGTGCTTCTTTACCTGACGGCGGATGTCCTCCGCCAGCTCGTGAATCGTGTGGGGCATCTCCGCCGAGGCCTCTCGGGCTCTCAGGGTGACGCCCTTGAGCCGCAGGGTCGCCTCCGCCACCTGACTCTCGGCAATCGAGGGATTGCGCTCTTCGGTGATCTCGATCTCGAGCGTCGCCAACTCCGAGACCTGCTTGCCCACCCGGCGGAATCGCTTCTGCACGTGCTCTCGCAGCTCGTCGGTGATCTCGACGTTGCGACCACGGATCTCGATTCGCATGCTGCCTCCTTCGGGTCTGTACCCCGATGCTACGCCCCTCACCGGCAGCGGGCAAGGTTTCTCGGGAGAGCGCCGCGGCCGCGGCCCGGCGCCCGGGCGCCGGCCGCCAGGCTGGGGTCGGCGGATCGGCGCTGGCCTTGATCGGGAGCCGTGACTACTGGTGGGCGTGACCCGCGATCGCGCCGATCAGGAACGTCTGCGGGGCCAGCTCGGCGCCTTTCAGCAAGATCGAGTCGCGGATCCGGGCACCGTCACCGATCCGGCATCCCTCGCCGAGGATCGCCGGGCCCTCGATCCGGACTCCCTTGCCGAGCTCGACTCCGGCTCCGATCAGCGCCGGCGGCTCGACCTCGGCGTCGCCGAGCGGGCCGGCGGCTCGGACGCCGTCGGCGACCTCCGGGACCCCGGGATCGACCCTGACCGCCCCGCACAGCGCGTCGAAGTTGCCGCCGCGAAGCTGGTCGAGGTTGCCGATGTCGTTCCAGTAGGCCTCGACCTGGTGCGAGTAAAACGGCGCGTCGTCGGCCAGCAGCGCCGGGAAGACGTCCATCGCCCAATCGGCGAACCCGAGCGGGTCATCCGGTCCCGCCGCCCTGCTCGCCCCTGGCGCGGGGAAGAAGTCAAAGACCTCAGAGCGGAACATGTAGATGCCGCAGTTGGCGAGGTTCGAGAGCGCCTCGGCGGGGTCGGGCTTCTCCTGGAAGCCCTGGATGCGACCGTCGGCGCCGGTGATCGCAACCCCGAACTGGCTGGTCTCTTTAACCCGCTTCGTCGCCAGGGTGGCGACCCCGTCGTGGGAGGCGTGGAAATCGCGCATCGCACCGAGGTCGATGTCGGTGAGCGCGTCGCCGGAGATGACCAGGAAGGAGTCGCCGAGGAACTCCGCCGCGGCGCGCACCCCTCCCGCGGTGCCGAGCAGCCGCTCCTCGCGGCTGTAGGAGAGCTCGACTCCGAAGTTCGCGCCGCCGCCGAAGTGGGCTTCGATCAGCTCCGGGAACCAGTGCAGGTTGGCGATCGTCTCGATGAAGCCGTGGCCGCCGAGCAGTCGCACGATGTGCTCCATCACCGGCCGGTTCAAGACCGGCACCATCGGCTTCGGCATCTCGTAGGTGATCGGTCGCAGCCGAGTTCCCAACCCCGCGGCTAAGACCATGGCCCGCATCACGACCGCTTAGGCGGAAATCAGGTGCCCTGGTCCCATGAGGCCAGGTACGTCGACTGGATCTCGGTGAGGCTGTCGATCGTGACGCCCATGGTCTCCAGCTTGAGGCGGGCGATCTCCTGCGTCGATCTCGCGCGGCACCGAGTAGACCTTGGTCTCCAGGCTGGCGTGGTTCTTCGCGACGTACTCGGCGGCGAGCGCCTGGTTGGCGAAGCTCATGTCCATCACCGCCGCGGGATGGCCCTCGGCGGCGGACGAGGTTGACGAGGCGCCCCTCGGCGAGCAGGAAGACCTCGCGCCCGTCCTTTAGCCGGTGAACTCCTCGACGAGCGGCCGCGCTTCGCGACGTCGACGACGGTCAGCGCGCGCAGCGCCGGATGTCGATCTCGACGTTGAAGTGGCCGGTGTTGCAGACGATCGCACCGTCCTTCATGCGCTCGAAGTGCTCGCCGCGCAATCACGTCGCTGTTGCCGGTCACCGTGCAGAAGATGTCGCCCTCGCGGCGCCGCCTCTCCATCGGGCATCACCTCGTAAGCCGTCCATCACCGCCTCCAGCGCGCGCAGCGGGTCGACCTCGGTGACGATCACGTGGGCGCCGAGGCCCTTGGCCCGCATCGCCACGCCCTTGCCGCACCAGCCGTAGCCGGCGACGACGAAGCGCTTGCCGGCGAGCAGCACGTTGGTGGCGCGGATGATCCCGTCGATCGTCGACTGGCCGGTGCCGTAGCGGTTGTCGAAGAAGTGCTTGGTGTCGGCGTCGTTGACGGCGATGATCGGGAAGGCGAGCGCGCCGTCCGCCTCCATGCGCCTTGAGCCGGATCACGCCGGTGGTCGTCTCCTCGATGCCGGCGATGACCTCGGAAAGCTGCTCGGGCCGCTTCCCGTGCAGGACGCCGATCACGTCGGCGCCGTCGTCCATGGTCAGCTGGGGGTGCTGGTCGACGGCGGCCTCGATGTGGCGGTAGTAGGTGTCGTTGTCCTCGCCCTTGATCGCGAGGACCTCGGTGCCGAAGCGGTCGACCAGCGCCGCTGCGGCGTCGTCCTGGGTCGAAAGCGGGTTGGAGGCGCACAACGCCACCTCGGCCCCGCCAGCCTTCAGGGTGCGCACCAGGTTCGCCGTCTCGGTGGTGACGTGCAGGCAGCAGGCCATCCGCAATCCGTCCAGCGGCTTCTCGCGCTCAAAGCGCTCGCGGATCGAGTGAGCACCGGCATCTGGCGATCGGCCCACTCGATCCGCTTCTGGCCCGCGTCGGCGAGCGAGATATCGGCGATGTCGTAGTTGGATGCGGCGGTTGCCATCGGTTCCTTTCGTGTGGTCGGGGCCCGGCGAAGGATACGTAGGACCTACGCCGGCTGCCCCAAGGCGGCCTTGAAGCGCTCGATCGCCTCGACCGGGAGGGGGTCGACGCCGTGGGACTCGGCGAGCCGCAGCGAGACGAGATCGCCGAGCATCGTCGCCCAGAGCAGCCGGGCGGTGCGCGAATCGCCCTCGGCCTCGATCCGGATCGCCGCGGCGCCCCGAGCGGCGATCGCCTCTGCGGTCAGCTCGAAGCGCCGCCGCTCGCGGGAGTGCTGAGCGGCGTCCTCGAGGAAGACGGCGGCTGGCCTGGAGCCGCTTGCACCGGCGCCCTCCCAACCGCAGATCTCGTTGTGGTCGGCCTCGGGCAGCTCCGAATAGAAGGCGGAGAGCTTTGCGTTCTCGTTGATCTGGGTCTTCCAGCGGCGCGCGACGGGGGCGGTAAGGTCGCTGCCGTAGAGGACCGGCAGAGTTCCCTCCAGCCTCTCGGCGACTTCCAGGGCTCGCGACTGCAGGTTGCCCGCCTGCTCCGCCAGGAAGGCGGCGGCGGCTTCGATCTCGGCGTGCAGGGTTGGCGCGGCGCCGGTCAGGGCGGCGATCTCCATCGCGCAGATCAGCATGTAGGCGACCGCGGTGCGAGGAGCAGGGAGGAGCCCCGGCAGGCCGATCACCGGCACGCCGTCCTGGCGCGCGCCCTCGACCAGGGCGCCGCCGGTGGCGGCGACGAAGCGCCTGGCGCCGAGCGCCCCGGCGGCGGCGAAGCAGCTGAGCGTCTCCTCCGTGTCGCCCGAGTAGCTGGAGCACAGCACGGCCCACTCCGGCGTCGCCCAAGAGGGGAGCTCGTATCCCCTGACCGTGAGCAGCGGCCTGCTGAGGCGCTCGCCGAGCACCGCCGCGGCGAGGTCCCCGCCGATCGCCGAACCGCCCATCCCGCAGACCATCAGCCCGGCCGCATCAGCCGGCCGCAGGCGCGCCGCTTCGACTCGCCACAGGGCGTCGCGCAGATGGTCGGGGATAGCGAGGACGTCTTCGAGCATCAGGCCGGAACCTTCTCACGCGCGCCGATCACCGCGGCGTCGAGCTCGGCGCCGGGCGCGACATCGACGCCGGGGGCGAGGATCGAGCCGCTCACCCGCGCCCCCTCGCCTACCATGCAACCCTCGAGCAGCACCGAGTCGCGGACCTCCGCGCCCGCCTCCACCCGGCACGCCGGCCCGAGAACGGCGCGCGGTCCCACGGCCGCGCCCTCGAGTACCGTCGCACCGGCATCGATAAGCAGGCCGGGCGCGGTCGGCTCCACCTGCGTTTCTACCCGCCCCTCGAGGATGTCCCAGCTCGCCTGGAGGTAGCGATCCGGCGTCCCGATGTCCATCCAGTAGCCGTCGAGCCGCAGCCCCCCGAGGCCTTCCCCCACCAGGCGCGGGAATACCTGGCGCTCGATCGAGACCTCGCGCCCGGCCGGGATCAAGTCGAGCACCGAGCGCTCCAGCACATAGATCCCGGCGTTGACCTCCCCCGGCGCCGGCACGCCGGTCTTCTCCGAGAACTCCAACACCTCGCCCGCCCGGCCGGTGCTGACCAACCCGTAGGCCGAGGAATCCTCGACCGGGTGCAGGCCGAGTGTCGCCCGCGCCCGGCGCTCGAGATGGGCACCCAGCAGCGCGGTCAGATCGAGGTCGGTGAGGACATCGCCGTTCAGCGCCAGGAAGCGATCCTCGAGCTCCTCGCCGAGCTGATCGGCGGCGAAGCGGATCGCGCCGGCGGTGCCGCGGGCCTCGGGCTCGACCACGTAGCGGATCCTCACCCCCTCTGCCTCACCTTCGCCGAGCGCCTCGCGCAGCACGTCGGGGAGAAACCCACAGGCGAGCACGACTTCGCTCACCCCATGCCCCGCCAGCCACTCGACCATGTAGGCGATGAACGGCCGGTCGACCAGAGTCAGCGCCGGCTTCGGCACGGTTGCGGTCAGTGGCCGCAGCCGCGTCCCCTCGCCACCGACTAGGACGATCGCCTGCATCAGCTCAGTCTGCCGCGGTCGGGGCGGAGGAGCCCTGGCCGGCCCGCCCGATCCCCTCGTACTCAAAGCCGGCGGCAGCGAGTGCCTTGGCGTCGAGGAAGTTGCGGCCGTCGACGATCAGCGGACGGGCCATGCGCCGGGCCACCTCGGCCCAGTCCAGTGCGGCGAACTCAGGCCACTCGGTGACCAGCACCGCGGCGTCGGCGCCGTCCAGAGCGTCAAGGGCCGAGCGGGACATCTCAACCGCAGGCAGCAATTCCGCTGCCCGTTGCGCCGCCACAGGGTCATAGGCCGCCACCGTGACCCCCTCCCCCTCCAGGCGGGCGGCGAGGACCAGGCTCGCGGCGTCTCGCATGTCGTCGGTGTTGGGCTTAAACGAGAGACCCAGCAGGGCGACCCGCCTGCCGACCAGCGAGCCGAGATGCTCACGGAGCTTGTGGACGACGCGTCGCTTCTGGAGCTCGTTGACCTCGACCACAGCATTGAGGAGCTGGAAGTGGTAGCCGGTATTGGCGGCGAGCTTGCGCAGGGCCGAGACATCCTTCCCAAAGCAGCTGCCCCCGAAGCCGAGGCCCGCCTGTAGGAACTTCGGTCCGATCCGGTCATCCAGCCCCATACCCCGAGCTACCTCAGAGACATCAGCCCCAACCTCCTCGCAGACATTGGCGATCTCGTTGATGAAGGAGATCTTGGTGGCGAGAAACGTGTTGGACGCGAGCTTGATCATCTCGGCGCTGGAGACGTCGGTGCGAACCAGCTGCCCTTCGAGCGGAGCGTAGATCGCCGCGACCGCCTCGGCCGCCCACTCGTTGCCGGGATCGGCGCCGATCACCACCCTGTCTGGGTTCATGAAGTCCTCGACTGCCGAGCCCTCCTTGAGGAACTCAGGACAGGACGCATAGGCGGTATCGCTCAGCTCCCGCTGGATCTTGCGGCCCGTGCCGACCGGAACCGTCGACTTCATCACCAGCGCATGAGTGGAGTCCCCCCGCAGCTCATCGACCACCGACATCACCCGCCCGAGGTCGGCGTCCCCCGAGTAGGTCGGCGGAGTGTCCACGCAGACGAAGAGGATGCGGGCCGCGGCCAGCACGCCCGCGATCTCGGTGGTGAACTCGAGCCGCTCGGCGTTACGACGCAGCAGCTCATCGAGGCCCGGCTCGTGGATCGTCGTCTCGCCGCGCGAGAGCGCCTCGACCTTGGCCGGCACGATGTCGCGCGCGAGGACGCGGTGGCCGAGCTCGGCGAAGCAGGCCGCCGTCACCAGGCCCACCCAGCCGACCCCGATCACACCGATCGGCTCCTTCTCTGCGGTCATCCCCTCCCCCTCGCGTGCCTCGGCTTCGGGATCGTCGCGCTCACCGAGCCCGCCCGCAGCTCATCCGCTCGTCGCCCAGCAAGCCCAGGCGACTGTTGGAGATCCAGTGGGTGTTCCGGCCTCGGTGCCAAGCGACCATTTTGACCCTACCGCCGTCGGGATAGATCTCAGCTTCGCGGCCCTCGAGCGTCTCGGTCGGGCTGGGGTCATTGAGAATCGGCTGGTTGGGCCGGCCCCTGACCCCTCTGCCCCGAAGTAGACCAGGCCTTCAGGCGGGGGCCACTGGGGCCCGATCCGGTAGCGCTTCGGGCTCGGCGGCGGCTCTTTGTCGGCGCCGCTCGGCGGCTTCTTGGAGAGCGGCTCGATCATCCGCGGCTCAGCCGCCCAGCCGCTCGGGGACGGCGCGGAGGAAGGTGTCGAGCGTCTGGCGGTAGGCCTCCAGCGAGGCGATCGAGACCCACTCCTCGGGGCCGTGGTGTCCCGCCCCAACCGGGCCGAACTCGACCGCGGGCACCCCGACCCGCAGGAAGGAGACCGCGTCAGAGGCGCCGTCGCGCCCGACGCTCATCGGCTCCTCGTGATGGGCGCTCGCCGCCTCGCGCAGCGCCCGTACGGCCGCGGAGTCGCGGTCGACGATGGCCGGCGGGCGCGTGAAGAGCGGCGCCACCTCGGCGCCGCCTATGCCACGCACCTCCTCCAGCACGCCGGCCGGGTCCTGATCTGGCAGGTAGCGGATATCGACGTCGATCACGCAGCGGTCGGGCACCTTGTTGAGCGCATCCCCGCCCCAGATCCTGCCGAGGTTGATCGAGGGGCGGTCAAACAACTCGGAGCTGTGCCGCGCAAACGGCAGCGACTCGATGCTGCGAAAGACGTCGAGCGCGTTCAGCACCGCATTGTCGCCAAGCCACGGCGTGGCGCCGTGCGCCGCTGTGCCGCCTACCTCCAGCCGCAGCGCCAGCACCCCCTTCGCCTCGACCCCGATGTGGAGGTCGGTTGGCTCGCCGGTAATCGCAAAGTCGCCGAGGAAGCCGCTGTCGACCAGGTGGTCGCTGCCCCGCTCGGCCTCCTCCTCGGACTCCTCGTCGCCGACGATCCCCAGCCGCACCCGCACCTGGTCTTGGTCGCGCGTCGCCGCGGTGGTCAGCAGCATCGCCGCCAAGGCGCCCTTCATGTCATAGGAGCCGCGCCCATAGAGGCGATCGCCCTCGACCCGGGGGTCGAACTGGCCCGCTCGTCCGGGGACGACGTCGAGGTGGCCGTGCAGGACGACGGTCGGCGCCCCTTGCGGGCCGACCTCGGCCCGCAGCACCGGCAGCCCGCGCACCTCGTCGCGGGCGGCCTCTATGCCCCGCGCCTCCAGCCAGCCCTTGACGAAGCCGGCGGCCTCCGAGACGGTCTCCGGCTCAGATGTGTCATAGCCGATCAGCCGCGTGGCGAGGGCGACGAGCTCCTCGCTCATCCTTCTGCGATCGCGAGGAAAGCCTCCGCCCGGTCACGGTCCTTCCGCGCCCGGCGCTGGGCGCCGCTGCCCTGCTCGGCCTCCTCGAGGCGGCGCTCGGCGTCGGCGAGCTGCTCCTTGCCCTGGTAGCGCTCGACCCACTCCCGAGCGAAGGCGTGGAGGGCGACGCGACGCGCCTCCGCGCCCTCCCCCCGGACGGCGCCGGCCTCGCGCTCGCGCTTTGCCTCGCGCTCGCGCTTTGCCTCGCGCGCCTCGGCGAGAGTGCGGAAGCTCTCGGTGCTCTGCCTGCCGCGCCGGCGCCAGATCACGACGTAGGAGCACTCGCAGCGCCCCCTGCCGGAGCAGCCCTGCTTGTGGCGGCGAAAGACGCCGGGGGTCGGGGTCTTAGTCAGCTTCGCCATCGTCGTCTCCTTCCTGCCGCCTTCTTCATCTTGCCGATTATCCCCAGGCGCCGGCGTGTCGAAGCGGCAACGGTCGTTCCGCCGGGCGGCAGAACTGGGTCAATCTGTTCTGATTCAATCGCACGCGGAGCTACAATGGCTGGGTCGCGGGTTCGGTTAGTAGGCGCAAGCCGAGGCCCGGCTCGTAGATCGGAACCTCGCCCGCGCGCAACCGCTCGATCTTGGCGGCGTCGATGTCCACGCGGTACATGTCGCTGCCCAGCCCAACGTATCCGGTGCCGATGACTCCGACGGGCTCTCGTTGCGTTGCGGCAGCGCTGATGGAGCCGCGATCCTACTGATCGGCCGGGGTGGCCTCCTGCACGAGCACCAGCGCGCGATTGTCGGCGAACTGCAGGTATCCATCTCCCTGGGTGAACCGCACGATGTCGGTCTCGGAGCGGTACAGCCGCAGCTCGGCCCCCGCGGGCAGCGTCGCCAGCAGCGGCTGGTGGTTGGCGAGGATGCCGATCGAGCCGTCCTCGGTGAACGTGGAGAGCATTTCGATCTCCCCGCTGAACACCTCCCCCTCGGGGGTCGACACTTCGGCTGGGAATTTCGTATGGGCCATCTACAGCTTCTCCATCTTCAATCGACCACGGCACATGTGCCGTGGTCCCGGCGGGTACATGTACCGCCCGGGGAGGTCGTACATGTACGACCTCCTTCTATTACTTGGATTTGGCATCGGCCACGACTTCATCGATTGTCCCCTTCAGGAAGAACGCCGACTCGGGGATCTCGTCGTGCTTGCCTGCGAGGATCTCCTCAAACCCGCGGATCGTCTCGGCGATCGGCACGTAGGCGCCCGGCGTGCCCGTGAACTGCTCGGCGACGTGAAACGGCTGGGACAGGAAGCGCTCGATGCGACGGGCGCGCTGGACGCTGAGCTTGTCCTCGTCGGAGAGCTCGTCGATTCCGAGGATCGCGATGATGTCCTGCAGCTCCTTGTAGCGCTGCAACACTTCCTTGACCTGGTTGGCCACGCGGAAGTGATCCTCGCCGAGGATCTCGGCCTTGAGGATCGTCGAGGTCGAGTCCAGCGGATCGACCGCGGGGTAGATGCCTTTCTCAGAGATCGAGCGCGACAGCACCGTGGTGGCGTTCAGGTGCGCGAACACCGACGCCGGCGCCGGGTCGGTGAGGTCGTCAGCGGGCACGTAGATCGCCTGCACGGAGGTCACCGAGCCGGTCTTGGTCGAGGTGATCCGCTCCTGCAGCTGACCCATCTCGGTCTCAAGCGTAGGCTGGTAGCCGACCTGGGAGGGCATCCGGCCCAGCAGCGCCGAGACCTCCGAGCCGGCCTGGACGAAGCGGAAGATGTTGTCGATGAACAGCAGTATGTCCTGACCCTGGTCGCGGAAGTGCTCGGCCATCGTCAGTCCTGAGAGCGCCACGCGCATACGCGCGCCCGGGGGCTCGTTCATCTGGCCGAACACCAGCATCGTCTTCTCCAGCACGCCCGACTCCTTCATCTCCAGCCACAGGTCGTTGCCCTCGCGCGAGCGCTCGCCCACGCCGCAGAAGGCCGACAGCCCGCCGTGTTCCTTGGCGAGGTTGTGGATCAGCTCCTGGATCAGGACCGTCTTGCCCACGCCCGCGCCGCCGAACAGCCCGACCTTGCCGCCCTTGGCGTAGGGGGCCAGCAGGTCGACCACCTTGATGCCCGTCTCGAACATCTCGGTCGTCGGCGTCAGATCCTCCACGCGCGGCGCCTCCTGGTGGATGCTCCGCCGCTGCGTGCCGGCGGGCAGCTCATCGCCGAGATCGATCGGTTCGCCGAGCAGGTTGAAGATGCGCCCGAGCGTGACCTCGCCCACCGGGACCGTGATCGGGGAGCCGGTGTCGATCACCTCCGCTCCGCGCGCGAGTCCGTCGGTCGTGTCCATCGCGACCGCGCGCACGCGATCGTCGCCCAGATGCTGCTGGACCTCGCACACGAGCACTTCTCCGCCGGCCTCGCTGCTGACGCCGGGGGCCTCCTCGTCGACCGCGGCGGCGGGGCGGGCGACCGTGATCGCGTGGTTGATCTCGGGCAGGCGCTCGGGAAACACGGCCTCGATCACGACGCCCTGGATCTCCTCGATGCGCCCGACGTTGCGCTGGGTGTTCGTGTCGGCAGGCTCAATTGTGGTGGTGATTGCCATCGGTCTGTTCGGTCTCCTGTTCGTCTGTTCAAGTCTTTTTTGCGGGGGCCTCGAACCCCGCAAGCCCTCTGAAGCTCTCGAGGAGGAGAAGGGGTTCGCTCGGGATGTGGGGGGAGGGGAGGGGGGTTATCGCAGTCCCTCAGCTCCGGCCACCACCTCCATGATCTCCTGGGTGATCTCGGCCTGGCGCGCGCGGTTCATTTCCAGCGTCAGATCGGTGATGATCTCTCCGGCGTTCTCCGAGGCGTTGCGCATCGCGGTCATCTGCGCGCCGAAGAACCCGGCGGCCGACTCGACCAGCGCGCGGTAGATCGAAGTCTCGACATAGTCTGGGACGAGCTGGCGGAGGATCTTCTCGGCTTCGGGCTCGTACTCGACCAGGGCTTTCCTCCGCGGCCCGGCTTCGCCCCTATCGTCGTCGAGCCCCGTCCGCCTCTCTGCGCCGGTCAGCTCCGTCTCCGCGCCGCCGGCCCGCTCCTGCACCCCGTCGCCCCCGTCGCGCTGTTCCTCGCCGACGATCGTCTCGCGCGAGAGCGGCAGCAGCGTCTCGCGTGTGACCGTCTGGGTGAGCGGCGAGACGTAGGAGTTGTAGATGATCTCCACCCGATCGACCGCCCCGCTCGTATAGGCCTCGATCAGCTCCCGTGCGATCGCGCGGGCGTCCGCGTAGGAGGGTTTGTCGGCGAACCCGGTGTACGTCCCGCTCAGCTCGCGCCCGCGAAAGGTCAGCGAGGAGACGCCGCGCCGGCCTGTGGCAAACCAGGCCGTGCGCAGCCCCCGCTCCCCGATCTCCGCGCCGGCGCGGATGCCCGTGCGGATGATCTGCGAGTTGAAGGCGCCCGCCAGACCGCGATCGCCGGTGACCAGCAGCAGCCCGACGGTCGTGGCGGTCTCGCGCTCGTTCAGCAGCGGCAGGCGCGCCGCCTCGGCGCCCGCGTCCAGCGCCGCCTGGCGGGTCATCCGCCGCAGCGCGTCGGCGTAGGGGCGCAGCACCGCGATTCGCTGCTCGGCGCGTCTGAGCCTCGCCGCCGCGACCATCTCCATCGCGCGGGTGATCTTCTCGATGTTCTTGACCGAACCGATCCGGTTCTTGACGTCGCGCTGGGATGCCATGGCGATATCCGGCCGGCCCGATCAGGCGGGCTGGGGCTCCTCCTGGCGCTCGCCGGTGCCCGCACCCGCCGCGGCGTCGGCGTCGGCTCCGGTGGCCAGGGGCGCATCGTCCTCGAGCGGCTCGCCCTCCTCGTCGAGGTCGTAGCCGAAATCCGCGGCGAGCGCGTCGAGGGTCTCGCGCACCTTGGCCTGCACCTCCTCAGACCAGTCCCCGCCGCGGATCTGCTCGCGCAGCTCGGGGTGCTGGGCGTGCAGGCGCTCGCTTGAGCTGAGCAGAAACTCGGGCACGCGCTCGACGTTCAGCCTGTCCAGGTAGCCGTTGGTGGCGGCGTAGATCTGGACGGTCTGGTCCTCGACCGCAAGCGGCGCGCGCTCTGACTGGTTGAGCGTCATCACCAACCGCTCGCCGCGCGCCAGCGTGCGCTGGGTGTCGGCATCGAGATCCGAGCCGAACTGGGCGAACGCCTCCAGGTCGCGGTACTGGGAGAGCTCGAGCTTGATCCGCCCGGCGACTTTCTTCATCGGGCCGATCTGGGCGTTGCCGCCGACGCGCGAGACCGAGATGCCGACGTTGATCGCCGGGCGCACGCCCGCGTTGAAGAGCGAGGACTCCAGGAAGATCTGCCCGTCGGTGATCGAGATCACGTTCGTGGGGATGTACGCGGACACGTCGCCCGCCTGGGTCTCGATGATCGGCAGCGCCGTCAGCGAGCCGCCGCCGAGCTCGTCGTTCAGCTTGACCGCGCGCTCCAAGAGGCGCGAGTGCAGGTAGAACACGTCGCCCGGGTAGGCCTCGCGGCCCGGAGGGCGGCGTAGCAAAAGCGACATCTGGCGGTAGGCGTAGGCATGCTTGGTCAGGTCGTCGTACACGCAAAGCGCGTGGCGATGCGAGTAGAGGAAGTGCTCGCCCATCGCGCAGCCCGCATATGGGGCCATGAACTTGATCGGCGCGGCCTCGTCCGCGGGCGCGGCGACGATGATCGTGCGCTCCAGCGCGTCGTATTCGTCGAGCGTCTGCGCGAGCGCGACGACCGTGGACATGCGCTGACCGATCGCGACGTACACCGACACCACGCCGGTGTCGCGGTTGTTGATGATCGTGTCGATCCCGATCGCGGTCTTGCCGGTCTGGCGGTCGCCGATGATCAGCTCGCGCTGGCCGCGGCCGATCGGGATCATCGCGTCGATCGCCTTCAGCCCGGTCTGCATCGGTTCGGTCACGGGCTGGCGCTGCACGACGCCCGGCGCCTTGAACTCCGCGGGGCGGGTCTCGGTCGTTGCGATCTCGCCTTTGCCGTCCAGGGGGCGCCCCAGCGGGTCGACGATGCGCCCCAACAGCTGCTCGCCGACGGGGATCTCAAGCAGCGCGCCGGTGCGCTTGACGGTGTCGCCCTCGCTGACGCGCTCCCACTCGCCGAACAGCACCGCGCCGACGTTGTCTGACTCGAGGTTCAGCGCCAGTCCGGTGACGCCGTGGGGCAGTTCGAGCATCTCAAAGGACATGCAGTTCTCAAGGCCGTGCAGACGCGCGATGCCGTCGGCGACCGACAGCACGGTGCCGACCTCGGTCAGCTCGGCGGCGCCGCTGTCAAGGGCCTGGATGCGGCTCTTGAGGATGGAGGTGATCTCGTCGGGATTGATCTGCATGTTTTTTCCTTAGCTCTTCTTCATGGGAGGGGTTCGGGTGGAGGGCCTGCCTGCCCTCCGCCGCTTTATGAGGCTCCTTGGGCAACCTGGACGCGCAGCTGCTCCAGTCGGTTGCGGATGGATGCGTCAAGGATCGAGTTGCCGATCCTGACGACGATGCCGCCGAGGATGTCGGGATCGACGCGCGCCGCCAGCGTGACGGTGCGCCCGGTGCGCTCCCCGATCGCCCGACCGAGACTCTCGGTCGTTTGCTCATCGAGGGGGATCGCGCTTGTGATCTGCACCGGCAGGGTCTTGTGGTGCTCATCCCACAGCCGCTCGTACTCGTGGCGGATGCGGAAGACGACCGGCATGCGGTGGTTTTCGATGAGCAGGGCCAGGAAGTTGAGGAAGAGCGGGTGCGCCCCGTCGAGCAGCGTGTCGAGCGCCTGGCGCTTCTCGGCGGTGGAGAAGTAGGGCGAGAAGAAGAACACGGCGAGGCCGCGCTGCTCGTTCAGGGCGTCGGCGAACTGGCCGAGCTGCTCGCGCAGCTCATCGAGCAGGTCCCCTTCGAGCGCCACCGCAAACAGCGAGCGGGCGTACACCTGGGCGAGCTCCTCCATCAGCGCTTGACCACCATCATCAGTTGTTGGACGCGCCCGAGGACAGGCTGGAGAAGTCCAGTTCGCTCAAGGCCTCGTCGACCAGGCGCCGCTGGTCTGCCTCGGTGAGGGTCTTGCGCGTGACCTTCTCGGTGGCCATGACCGTCAGGTCGGCGACCTCGCGGCGGATGTCGTCGAGCGCTCGTTTGGTCGCGGCCTCGATGTCGCGCTGGGCCCGGCGAGTCGCGTCGGCGATCATCTCCTGCCCGCGCTCGCGCCCCTCGTGCTCGTGGGATTCCGCGGCCTGGCGCGCCCGCTGGACGATCTCCTCGGCCTCCGCGCGCGCCGCGTGCAGGCGCGCGCGGTAGTCGGCCAGCAGCTTGTCCGCCTCCTGGCGCGTGCGCTCGGCGGCGTTGATCGACTCGTCGATGCTGGCGCGGCGCCTGTCCAGCGCGTCGCGGATGCGCGGGAACGCCACCTTGTTGAGGATGTACAGCGAGATCAGAAACACCACCAGCGTCCAGATCGTGAGGCCGACGTTGGGCGTGATCAGCCACGAGTTGGAGCTGGATGCGATCGGTGTGGATATGCCAGGCATGAGGGCGTTGAGCTCCATCGGGTCAGGATCCAGTCAGGGTTCGTAAAGGGGCAGGGCGGCGAAGGTTGGCGAGGTCGGCGTTCATCGACTGGGCCTTACAAGAAGAAGGCGATCAGGCCGCCAACGAGCCCGTAGAAGAAGGTGGCCTCGGTCAGCGCGAAGCCCAGCCACTGGATCGAGGTGATCTCCTCGCGCATCTCCGGCTGGCGCGTCACGGCCTCGATCACCTTGCCGAACAGCATGCCGATGCCCGCGCCGGCGCCCGCGGCGCCGCCCGCGGCGCCCACGCCGAGCGCGACCGAGCGAAGCCCTTCCTTGGCGACTTCTGCGTTTGTACTGACGGCTGCGATGAGGTCAGTCATGAATCAACGAACTCCTTTGGATTTGTCAGTGGCTTTTAGTGGCGCCACCGAGATAGATGGCGGTGAGAATGGCAAAGATGAACGCCTGCAGACCCGCGATCAGGACCGCCTCGAACAGGTAGATGGCGACGCCGATCGGCAGCGTGAACCAGCCGAGGATCTGCAGGCCGATGACAACCGCCAGCAGGCCGGCCATGAAATCGATCAGCAGGTGCCCGGCGAGCAGATTGGCCCACAGCCTGACCGTCAACGAGATCAGGCGCAGGAAGTTCGACATGATCTCCAGCGGATACATGACGATCAGCATGCCGCCGCCGATCCCTGACGGGACGAGGCTTTTGATGTAGCCAAAGAACCCGTGATGACGGATGCCTTCGACGTTGTAGGCGATGAACACGCCGAGCGACAGCAGCAGCGGGATCGCGAGGTTGGTGTCGGCGGCGTAGATCTGAAACGCGGGGATTTCCACGCCGAACACCATGAACGTCTCGCCGCTGTTGACCGGCAGCGGGATGTAGCCGATCAGGTTGGTCACGAGGATGAACACGAACAGCGTGAACACGAGCGGAAACCACCTGCGGGCCATCTCCTCGTCCATGTTGTCCCGGGTCATGCGCATCGACAGGTCGTAGATCCACTCGACCACCGTCTGCAATCGACCCGGGCGCACCTGCATGCGTTTTGAGGTCCACAGCACGATGCCGACGGTGATCGACGCTGCCATCAGCAGATACAGCACGCCCTTGTCGAAGTTCAGCGGCCCCGCGATGTGAAACCAGCTTTCCAGGTGAAAGGCTCCGACCACGTCGAAGCTTTCGTTGCGATGGCTCTTGACGCCGAACACGAGCCCGAACACGACCAGGCCGAGGACGTAGACGATCGCGCTGCCATAGGCGATCTTGCGGGTCTTGCTCCTGCCCCCCTGCTTGGGCGCCGGGGGTCCGCCCGGGATCGGCGCGCCGGGGGCGGCCGCCTGGCCGGGAGCGGGTGCGGCCACGGCGCTCATTGCGTCGCCCCGTGTGTCATCGAGCCAGCCGCCTTCTGGGCCCCGGTGGACGGGGAGCGGGCGATGGACGGAGAGGCGGACGTGGGTGTACTGGTGGGATATGCAGGAGGGGAGCTGGTCTGCCGGTTGGGCGGACCGGAGAAGACGCGAATCGCAAGCGCGACCGAGTAGGCGCCGAAGATCACGAGCGCGGCGGCCAGCCCATCGGCGCGCCCGCCGGCGACTCCGGCGAGCACGATCGCGCCCGCCAGAAGCCAGATCCGCCCGAACGCCTCGGCCAGGTTCAGGCCGAGCTGCGCGCGCGGCTGGCTTGCCCTGGCGATCCAGCGCCTGTCGGTCTGGGCGAGCACGCGCTGGGCCACCCATGCCACCGCCCCAACCGCGCAGCCGAACGCGGGTGCCCCGAGCGCCAGCGCCACAGGCACAGCGCCCGCGACGAGCACGACGTCCAGGTAGCGCACTATCACCAACCATCGCGCGCTGTCCCGGCGGGGACCTGAACGGTCGGGTGGATCTCCCGGCCCGGGGGCGGGGGCGGGGGCGGGCAGGCGGGTCAGATCCCCGTTGTTGGCATCGCGGTCTGGCACGGTGAGTAGGGCCACCCTACAGACGAGAGTCCCCCCGCCGTGTTACGGCGGAGCCGTCGAAGCGTCCCTCAACTATCTGCGGCGGCGAGGCGAGTTTACTAGGCGCATGGCAGCGCTGGGCGCGATAGCTGCGGTTCCGGTTGCTGCCGCCGCCAGCAACGGCAACTTCCTGGTCTCGCCCGGCCTCGGCTTGATGATCTGGACGCTGGTGCTGTTCCTGTTCACGATGTGGGTGTTGAACAAGCTCTCCTTCCCCAAAATCCAGGCGGCACTCGACAAGCGCGCCAAGACGATCAGCGATTCGATCGACGCTGCCGAGCGCCAGCGAAAGGAAGCCGATGAGCTGCTCGAGGAGTACCGCGGGCGGCTGACCGAGGCGCGCGAGCAGGCCGATGAGATCGTGGCGCGGGCGCGAAAGGCCGCCGAGACCGAGGCGGCCGCCGTCGGCAAGCAGCGGCGCGAGGAGATGATCGCCGCGGCCAGGCGCGACATCGAGGCCGAGACCCATCGTTCACTCGAGCAGATCCGCAATGAGGTCGCCGAGCTCACCCTGCTGGCGACTGAGAAGGTGACGCGCAAGGCGCTCGACGTCGAGGAGCAAAGGCTCCTGGTCGAGGAGGCGCTCAGCGAGGTCGACTTCTCGGCGCTTTCGGGGGCGGAGAACTAGCGATGGCAGAGTGGGAGATCGCCTCGATCACGACTACCCCTCGGGAGGTTCGAGTTCGAGCGCTTCGAACTCGCCCGTCTCGGGGTTGAGGCGGCCACGGCGCAGCTTGAGGATCTCGAGCACGTAGACCAGGTAGAAGCTGAAGGCGAGCGCGATCAGGCCGCAGGCGATCAGCACCCCGGTCCAGAACGGGTTGAAGCGGCCGTGGTGGTTGCTGTAGGGGACGAAGCGCAGCGCCAGTGCGAGGCCGGCGAGGACCAGCGTCCAGCCGTAGAGGTAGGCAATCGTGCGTCGCTGCGAGAAGCCGATGTTGGCCATCCGGTGGTGGAAGTGCCAGCTGTCGGCCTGGTAGATCGGCTGTCGGTATTTGAGCCGCTTGGCGACCACGAAGCCGGTGTCGAGGATCGGCACCGCGAGGACGACCAGCGGGAAGGCGAGGGCGATCACCGCATTGGTCTTCAGGGCGCCCTGCACCGAGGTGGTGGCGAGCAGGAAGCCGAGCAGGTTGGAGCCGGTGTCGCCCATGAAGCTGGAGGCGGGCGGGAAGCCGTGGCGCAGGAAGCCGAGCGCGGCGCCGGCGGTGAGCGCCGCCAGCACCCCCGCCGCGTTGCGTTCCAGCGAGAGCGCGATCGCCGCCAGGGCGACCGCGGCGATCGCGCAGACGCCGGCCGCGAGCCCGTCGACGCCGTCGATGAAGTTGATGATGTTGACGACCGCGACGATCCCCAGCACGGTCAGCGGATAGGCAAGCCAGCCGAGCTGGAAGCCACCGAGGAAGGGCAGGGTGAGGTCGGTGACCCGGACCCCGGCCAGGACCGGGATCAGCGCCGCGGCGGTCTGGCCAAGCAGCTTCGGCAGCGCCGCCAGGCCGCGCACGTCGTCGATCACGCCGACCGCGGCGATCGCGATCGCCCCGAGCAGGATCGAGCGGCTCTCGCCGTCGCTCGGCAGCCAGATCCAGCCCGCCACCTCGACCCCGACCAGGATCGCCAGCCCCGAGAGCCGCGGCATCGGCATCGCGTGCAGACCGCGTTCCTTGGGCTCATCGATCGCCCCGACCCGGTGGGCAAGCCGCTCGGCGTAGGGGACGAGCAGCCAGGTGATCGCAGCGGCTGCGAGAAAGGCGAGGACGGCGTCTAGGGTCGAGGCCATTTCGCGGTGCCCGAAGAAGGTGCGAGCGCGCTCAGGCTACTCGACGGCCCCGAGGGCTCCCTCGACCAGCAGGCCGGGATCGCGTGGATGGCGGACACCGGGAGGCGATTCGCGCTTGCGCAGCGGCAACTCGGCTGGGTCGGCGAGAACTTGGAGGCGGCCCTCGGCGATCAGCGCCTCATCGACCCCGCCCATGCGCCCGGCAAAGGTGGTGAAGACCGGCGTGCCGAGCGCCACCGCCTCGCGGTTCATCGTCCCCCCGGCGCTGATCACGAGGTCGGCGCAGGCGATCAGGCTCTGGGCGTCGACCGCCCGCTCGGGGACGATCAGGTTCGCCGCGCCGATCGCCCGAACCACGGCTGCCTGGGACTCGGTGCGGGGGATGACGACCGCCTCGGCGCCGGGCTCGCCGGCGAGATGGCCGATCACGCGGTCATAGAGGTCGTTGCGGGCGTGGTACTCGGAGGTCTCCGGCGGCGGGCGGACGACGACCAGCACCTTCTCGCGCTCAAGCCCCAGCTCGTCCAGTACGCCGGGGTCCGGCTCAAAGCCGGCCAGGTAGTACTCCTCCTTCAGGCCCGGATAGCGAAACAGCTTGCGCTGCTTGGCGCCGGTCCGCCTCAGCCGCCCCAGCGGGATCGAGTCCGGGACCAGCACCCGGCGCGCCACCCGGAAGCTGATCTGGCGCTGCAGGCCGGCGAACTCGTAGTCCTGCATCTGCACAGAGGGAATCCGGTAAAGGGCGGCGACGACGGCGAGGTCGACCGAGCCGTGGGCGATCGCCAGGTCCGGCCGCCGCCGCCCGATCAGCGCGGCCAAGCGCGCCGAGCGCCCGGCCAGGGCCCACCCCTTGCCGAGCGCCGAGGCGCCGCCGTGACTGCCCACCGCCGTGTAGGGGATCCCCAGCCGCTCGAGGATCCCCAGCGTCTGCCCGTACTCCCGCGCGGTGACGAAGACCTCGTCCCCACGAGCTTCGAGGCGCTCGACGATCGGCCGCAGGACGAGCGGGTGCGCCGCCGCCGTGCAGTCGACCCAAACCTTCAAGCGATCAGACGGAGGCGGGAGTCAGCTGGGGGTAGAGGGGGTAGCGGTCCAACAGGGCCCTGGTCCGCTCCGCCAGCGCCTCAGCCTCGCCGTCGAAGCGCTCCGAGAGGGCGGCGGCGATCACCGCGGCGATCTCGCGCATGTCGTCCTCCAGGAGGCCACGGGTGGTGAGCGCCGGGGTGCCGATCCGCAACCCGGAGGGGTTCATCGGCGGCCGCATATCGAAGGGGATCGCGTTGCGGTTGACGGTGATCCCCACCCCCTCGAGGCGGTCCTCGGCGCGCTGGCCGTCGAGGCCGGTGGGGGTCAGGTCGACGAGGAGGAGATGGACATCGGTACCGCCGGTGAGGACCGGGATGCCGGCCTCGATCAGACCCTCGGCAAGCGCCTTCGCGTTGGCGATCGTCTGACGCTGGCGGGCGCGGAACGGCTCGGTCGCGGCGATCCGCAAGGCAACCGCCTTGGCGGCGATCGTGTGCATCAGCGGACCGCCCTGCTGGCCGGGGAAGACCGCCTTGTCGATCGCCTCCGCGTGCTCGGAGCGGCAGAGGATCATGCCGCTGCGGGGGCCGCACAGCGTCTTGTGGATCGTCGTGGTGACGACATCGGCGTGCTCGACGGGGTTGGGGTGCTCACCGGCGGCGACCAGGCCGGCGAAGTGGGCCATGTCGACCATCAGCTTGGCGCCGACCGAGTCGGCGATCGCCCGGAAGGCGGCGAAGTCGAGCTGGCGCGAGTAGGCCGACCAGCCGGCGACGATCAGCTTCGGGCGGTGCTCGTGGGCGAGCTGCTCGACCTCCTCCATGTCGACCCGCAGATCCTCACGGCGGACGTGGTAGGCGATCACCTCGTACAGCTTGCCGGAGACGTTGAGCTTCATCCCGTGGGTGAGATGCCCGCCGTGGTCCAGCGCCATCCCCATGATCGTGTCCCCGGGCTCGATCAGCGCCATGTAGGCGGCGTTGTTGGCCTGGGCGCCGGCGTGGGGCTGGACGTTGGCGTGCTCGGCGCCGAACAGCTCCTTGGCGCGGTCGATCGCCAGCTGCTCGGCGACGTCGACCTCCTCGCAGCCGCCGTAGTAACGGCGCCCCGGATAGCCCTCGGCGTACTTGTTGGTGAGCACCGAGCCGACCGCTTCGAGCACCGCCTGCGGGACGAAGTTCTCCGAGGCGATCATCTCCAGCGTCCCCTGCTGGCGGCGCAGCTCCCCCTCGAGCACCGCCGCGATCGCCGGGTCGACCTCGGCCAGGGGGGCGGTTTGGAAGCTCTCGGGCAACTCGCTCATCGCCAAAGCGACGATACCAGCGAGCCCGACCGCGTCGCCGAGCTGAACTGGCGCTTCCCAGTCGGAGCCCGGCTGCTGCGTTCTCAGGCGGGGCCGAGGCCGGCGAGGCGGGCGGCGAGGTCGCCCCGCGAGAGGGCACCGTCGCGGAGGACCGTCCAATCACCGCCCTGCTCGAGCGCGGTGAGGTCGACGACGGTGGAGGGCAGGCCGCTGAGGGTGCCGCCGTCGATCGCGAGGTCGGCGGCCTCGATCAGCTTCGCGGGCAGATCCTCATACCGCGAGGCAGGCGGCGAGCCGCTGCGGTTCGCGGAGGTCTGAAAGACCGGGCACATGGCGCCCTGAAGCGGGCCGGCGATCAGACGGACGCCGAGGCGCTCGGGGTCCTCGCGGCAGGCGAGCGGGTAGCGGCGGCGGGGGTTGGCGAGGACCAGGGTGACCGGGCCCGGGAGGAGGGCGCCAACCGCTCCGGCGCTGCGCGGCCCGAGCTCCTCGACCAGCTCGCGCATCGCCAGCGCCGAGAAGTACATGACGGCGGATGCCTTGCCCTGATCGCGGCCCTTGATCCGCTGGATGCGCCCGATCGGGGCCGCGTCGAGCGGGTCGCAGGCGAGGCCGTAGAGGCCGTCGGCGGGGAAGACGGCGACCCCACCGCCGGCGACGCAACGCGCCAGGGCCGATCGCGCCGCAGCGGCGCCCGCCCGCCGCACCGAGACGACCTCGGTCATCGCGCGCTCCTCCCCGCCGCCCACCCCAGCTTGGCCGCTCCGATCACTGCTGCCGACGCCCAATCACCAGCCGCTCGATCCCGGCGAGGTCGCGGTGGGTGCGGATCGCCGCAAAGCCGGCGCCCCCCAGCAGCCCGGCTACCTCCCCCGCCTGCCCCTCCCCCACCTCCAGGGCCAGCGTGCCCAGCGGCACCCGCGGGATCAGGGCCCGGATCGGATCGAGGCCGTCGGGGCCGCCGAGCAGCGCCTCGCGCGGCTCCCACAGCCTGATCTCCGGCTGCAGCGAGGCCCACGCGCGGTCAGCTACGTAGGGGAGGTTGGCGAGGGTCAGCTCGAAGGCCTCCCCCTCCGGGACAGAGCCCTCCCGAAAGCGGACCCGCCCGCCAAGGCCGAGGCGCTCGGCATTTGCGCGCGCCACCTCCAGGGCCGCGGCCGAGCTGTCGGTCGCGGTCAGCTCGGGCTCCGGCATCTCCGCGGCGATCGCCAGCGCGATCGCGCCCGAGCCGGTGCCGACATCGAGGACCGAGCGGGGCCCCAGCTCCAAAGCCAGCTCGACCAGCAGCTCGGACTCCGGGCGAGGGATCAAGACCCGGCGGTCGACCGCCAGCTCGATCTTGTGAAAGCCCTTGCGGCCGAGGATGTAGGCGACCGGCTCACGCCGCAGCCGCCGCCGCACCATCGCCGCGAAGCGCCGCCCGGAATCGGCCCCCACCCCGGCCTCGGGATCGGCGGCGAGCCGCGCCCGCTCGCGCCCGGTCGCCGCGGCGAGGAGCAGCTCGGCGTCAAGGCGCGGGCTCGCTACCCCGGCGGCGCCGAGCGCATCGACCGCGGCCCCGATCGCATCGCGAACGCTGCCCGCGGTGCTGGTCGGCGCCACTCCCATCAGGCGGCTGAGGCTGCCGCCTCCAGCCTCTGGCGCTTCTCCTCGGCGGCGAGCGCGTCGGTGAAATCGCGCAGCTCGCCGCCCAGCACCGCGTCGAGGTTGTGCGAGGTGTGCTTGATCCTGTGGTCGGTCACCCGGCCCTGGGGAAAGTTGTAGGTACGGACCTTCTCGGAGCGCTCGCCGCTGCCCACCTGGGCCTTTCGCTCGGAGGCGATCTCGGCCTGCTGGCGGGCCAGCTCGCGCTCATACAGCCGTGCCCGCAGCACCCGCATCGCCCGGTCCTTGTTCTGAAGTTGGGACTTCTCGTCCTGCATCGAGACGACGATGCCGGTCGGTCGGTGGGTGATCCGCACCGCCGAGTCGGTCGTGTTGACCGACTGCCCGCCGGGGCCCGAGGACCGGTAGACGTCGACCTGGAGGTCGTTGGGGTCGACCTCGACCTCGACCTCCTCGGCCTCCGGCAACACGGCGACCGTCGCGGTGGAGGTATGGATGCGGCCCTGGGACTCCGTCTCGGGCACCCGTTGGACCCGGTGGGTCCCGCCCTCGTACTTGAAGACCGAATATGCCCCGTCCCCCTTCACCGCGAAGGTGACCTCCTTGAACCCACCCACCTCGGCAGCCGATTGCGAGAGCACCTCGGTCGAGAATCCCCGTTCCTCCGCGTAGCGGGTCAGCATCTTGAACAGATCGCCGGCGAACAGCGCCGCCTCGTCCCCCCCGGTCCCGGCCCGGATCTCGACGAGTACGTTCTTGAAGTCGTTGGGGTCCCGTTCGACCATCGCCAGCCGAATCTCATCCTCGAGCTCCTCGATCCGTGCCGGCGCCTCCTCGACGACCTTCCGCAACTCGCGATCGTCTCCCTCCTCCAAGAGCTCCGTCGCGCCCTCAAGGTCATCGCCGAGCTTGCGGTACTCGAGCGCCAGCTCATGGGCCAGCTCGAGCGCGTGATAGTGGCGCCCGACCTCCGCGTAGCGCTCCCGGTCGCCGATCACGTCCGGATCGGCCATCTGGAGCTCCAGCTCGGCGAACCGTGCCTCGATCTGCTCGACAAGCTGCTCGATCACGCGACGATCTCGATGTGCTGCGAAGCGGCGAGGTCCTCGGGCGACTCCCGCGCCAGGACGGCTTGCAGCGAAGCGATCGCGACCGCGAGCTGCTCCGCGTCGGGTTCCCGCGTGGTCAGCTTCTGCAGCATTAACCCCGGCCACATGACGCCGCGCACCCAGCGCTTGCGGCGGTTGCGCCCCGCCCACTTGATCACCTCGTAGGAGAGCCCGGCGATCAGCGGGATGCCGAGGATGCGCGAGGCGACCAGCCAGTACCAGGCCGGTAGCCCGATCGGCGCGAAGACGAAGATCGCCAGGACCATCACGACCAGCAGGAAGCTGGTCCCGCAGCGCGGGTGCAGGCGCGAGTACAGCCTGGCCCGGGCCGGCGTCAGCTCGTCTTCAGCCTCATAGCAGGAGATCGTCTTGTGCTCGGCGCCGTGGTACTCGAAGACCCGCCGCAGGTCGCTCATCCGGCTGATCGCGGCGATGTAGCCGACGAAGAGTGCGGTGCGCAGCGCCCCCTCGATCAGCCAGAAGAGGACGGGGGAGCCGAGCTGGCTCTTGATCAGGCTGGTCAACCCGACCGGCACCACGAAGAAGAGCCCGACCGCCAAGACCAGCGAGAGGACGACCGTCGCCCCCCAGACCCAGCCGCCGATTTCCTCCTGGGTGCCCTCCTCGTCTTCGGGGAGCTGAGCGTTGGCGGAGATCGCCAGCGCCCGGAAGCCGATCTTCATCGACTCACCGAGGGCGACGACGCCGCGGATCACCGGCAGCCGCCAGGCCCGGTGGCGCCTCGCCCAGGGGACGAGCGGCTCGGAGCTGACCTCGAGCGCGCCGTCGGGACGCCGCACCGCTACCGCCCAGGTCGAGACGCCGCGCATCATCACCCCCTCCAGCACCGCCTGCCCGCCGAGCGGCGCATCGCGCCTGGCGACCAGCGCGCCGTCGGGCATCCGCAGCGGATCGCCCCCGTTGGGCGAGACCGGTGGCACCTCTGCTGAGCCCAGCTCCGGGCTCACCGCTTACTTCCTTGCCTTGGCGTGCTTCGCGGCGCGGCGCTGGAAGCGCTCGACCCGGCCACCGGTGTCGACCAGCTTCTGCTTGCCCGTGTAGAACGGGTGGCACTCCGAGCAGAGCTCGACGTGGAGGTCGGCCTTGGTCGAGCGCGTGTAGAACTGATTCCCGCAGGAGCAGTGGACGTTGGCGAGCGTGTACTCAGGGTGAATTGCAGTCTTCATCCCCTCTCAGTCTAGAGAACTGCCCGCCTCCTGCCGATAGAACCAAGGTGGACACCCTGAGTGGGCCAAGCGAGTCGGCGGGCGCCCGCGCGCTGCGGGGCGCGCTGGCGACCTTGCTCTTCGGCGGCACCGCGCTCGTCACCCTGCACATCTGGTTCGGGTTTGGCGGCCGCGACCTTAACTACGCGGCAGAAGGGCCGCTCTATGACGCCGTGGTGATCGCCGCCGGGCTGGCCTGCCTGGCGCGAGCGCGGCGCGGGGAAAACGAGCGCGGCGCCTGGCTGGCGATCGGCGCCGCGATCGTCTCCTGGGGGGCGGCGGAGGTCTACTGGACGGCCGTCATCCTCCACAACCCATCGCCCCCCTATCCCTCGCCGGCCGACGCCGGCTACCTCGCCTTCTACCCGCTCGCCGCGCTCGGCGTTGCGCTCTTGATCCGGGCCCGGACGCACGAGGTCGATTGGCGGCTGTGGATGGACGGCCTGATCGCCGGGCTCGGCACCGCGGCGCTGGGCGCGGCATTCGTCTTTGACTTCGTCGCCAGCCATGCCAGCGGCAGCCCGATCCAGGTCGCGACGACACTCGCCTACCCGATCGGCGACATCGCGATGCTCGCGCTGGTCGTCGGGGTGATCGCGCTGACCGGATGGCGACCCGGCCACACCTGGTCGCTGCTGCTCGCCGGGCTGGCGGCGCTGGTCGTCGCCGACGTCGCCTACACGCTGCAGTCGAGCGGCGCCAACCTGCCCGGCGGCGACTGGACCGACCCGATCTACCTGATCGCCGCCAGCTTCCTCGGGGCGGAGCTCTGGCAACGGAGCGCCGCCACGATCCGGGTCTCGGGCCGCTTTGAAGGCTGGCGCGAGCTGATGGTCCCGGCACTCTCCGCCGCGGTGATGATCGGCCTCTTCGGCTTGCAGTACTTCAGCGCCGCCAGCGGCCTCTCGACCACGCTCTGGGCGGCGACGATGATCGCCGTGATCGTCCGGCTCGGGATGAGCGTGCGGGAGAACAAGTCCCTGCTTGAGCAGGTGCGGACCGACCCGCTCACCGGGCTGGGCAGCCGCGGCGCGATGCAGGTGGACCTGGTGACCCGCAGCGAGCAGGCGACCGAGCCCCAGCCGCTGACTCTGCTGCTCTTGGACCTCGACGGCTTCAAGCGCTACAACGACACCTTCGGGCACCCCGAAGGCGACGCGCTCCTCGCCCGGCTCGGGCGCCAGTTGCGCCAGGCCGTCGGCGAGGACGGCGCCGCATACCGCTTCGGCGGCGACGAGTTCTGCGTGCTGCTGACCTGTGGCAAAGGGCGGCTCGACGCGGCGAAGCGCAACGCGGCGAGCGCGCTTACCGCAAGCGGCAGGGCCTTCGACGTCACCGCCTCCTGGGGCTCGGCGTCGATTCCCGGCGAGGCGAGCGACCCCTCCGAGGCGCTGCGGCTCGCCGACCTGCGGATGTACGCGCAGAAGGAGTCGCGACGGGTCGCCCACGACCACGGCAGCGCCGCGGAAGCCGAGGTCAGCGGGTGGCCAGCGCAGCGCAGCGGCGCGGCGGCGTCAGGCTAGAGAGCCGTCGCAACGGTTGGGCAAAATCCCGCAAGCTGCGGACTCCTTTTGCCCGCTGCAAGTTTTTCGTCTGACCGGGGAGCCATGCTTCCGTCACCCCCCCACAGGACGGAGAGCCATGCCCAAGGAGATCTTCGACCAGGACCGACCGCGGAGCACGCTGGCGCAGCGCCTCGATGAGGCCTTTGCCGGATGTGAGCATTGGACGCTCGCCCCACCCGCTCAGCGGCGCAACTCGATCGGCTTCAGCCCGCGAACTTCCAGCTCCTCGAGCAGGATCGGCAGCGAGGCGACGGTGCGAATCCAAGAGCCAGGAGCGCTGTAGTAGTCGGCGTCGTGCAGGAGGAGGATGTCCCCGGCGCGGGCGCCTGCGGTCGAGCGCCGGGCGATCGACGCCGCCGTCGCCCGGCGAGACCAGTCCCTTCCCCACTGTGACCACAGCACCGGCCTCCAGCCGCGGCGGCGGATCGCCCGCAGCCCGGCGCCGCTGAAGATCCCGTAGGGCGGACGATAGGCCGATATCGCCTGCCCGCCGGCCTCCTCGATCGCCGCCCTGGCGCGATCTGCGTCGTCCAGGAGCTGGCCCGTCGTCAGCCGCAGCAGGTTGCGATGCCGGTGGCAGTGCAGCTCGACCCGGTGCCCGGCGGCGATGATCTCCGCGACCAGGGCCGGGCGACGCGCCACCTGCTCGCCGGCGAGGAAGAAGGTCGCCGGCGCCTCGGCCTCGCGCAGTACCTCCAGCGCCGCGGGTGTTCCCTGCGGGTGAGGGCCGTCGTCGAAGGTGAGCGCCACCCCCTCGGCGCCCTCCTGGCGTTGGACGATCCCCAGCGCCGAGCCGACTCCGGGAACGACGGGGGCGAGAGCCGGGCCGGCGCGCAGGATCGCGGCGGCCGAGACGCCTGCCCCGGCGAGGGCTGCGATCAACGGCCGGTCAGGTGCGGGGCGGCGTGGTGGGACGCCGTCGTCGCTTGCACCCGGCGCGAGACGACCAGCACCTGATCGTCGTTGTCCAGCTTGCCGATGTGGATGCGACTCTCGATCGGCCTCGCGACCTTCGAGATCTCGCGGTAGGGCGTTTCCCAGTCCAGCGAGAGGGCGCCGTAGACGATCACCGTGATCGCGATCACGGCGAGGCTGACCGCGGTCGCCGCCCGGCCTGCGCGCAGACGCCAGACCGGCTGGGGTCGGACGCGCGGGCGCGCGGTGAGGACGCGGGAGGCGATCGAGGGCAGCGAGGCAAAGGAGGAGTCGGGAGAGCGCCGCTCACGAGTGAGGTGGCGCAAGACCGACTCCAGCTCGTGCTCGGAGCGTGCCACCTCGGCCAAGCCGAAGCGCTCGAAGGCGGCGTTGTTGGCCCGCAGGTGGCCGGCGGAGAAGCCGAAGGAGACGACCGGGCAACCGCGGATGTGCGCCTCGAGCACGGTCAGGCCGGCCGTCGAGTGGACCATCACGTCGGCGGCCGCCATCCAGTCGCTCATCTGCTCGGTGAAGCCGATGATCCGCACCTGCTCGTTGGCGGCGAAGCGCTGCTCGAGCTTTTCGCGGGCGATCTCGTTGCGGCCGGTGATGCAGACGACCAGGGTGTCCTCCACCGCGAGCGCGGCGTGGATCGCGCCGCTCAGGTCGCCGATGCCCCAACCGCCGCCCGAGACCAAGACGAGGCGGCCGTGGGCCGGAACGTCCAGGGCGCGACGGGCGTCGCCGCGGGTTCGCGGCATCAGGAAGTCGCGGGAGATCGGCGGGCGCATCCACTCGACGCTGCCCGGGCCGGCCAGCTTCTCGACTTCCTCGATCGACTCGGGGTGGGTGACGTAGTGCAGGTCGACGCCCGAGTGGGCCCAGTAGCGCAGGCCGGCGAGGTCGGTGATCGCCGACTGCACAGGGATCCCGAGGCGGCGGTTTTCGCGCAGCATCCCGAGCACGGAGGTGACGCCCGGGTAGGTGGAGATGACCACGTCGGGGTCGTGCTTGGCGATCAGCTTCAACAGCCCGTGGGCGCCCAACCAGTAGGAGAGGTGGTGGCCGAGCCAGCGGGTCGGGCCGAACTTGGTGATCAGCCAGTACTGGATGTCGAACAGCCACGGCATCCAGCGGAAGGTGACGCGCGAGCCACCGCGGACGACCGAGGAGACGATCCGCCCCATTGCGTCCAGGCCGTTGGCGACCTCGATCTCGGCGCCGGGGATTTCCCTCTCGACGTCTTCCTTGATGATCCGCGCCGGAAGGTCGTGCCCCTCGCCGATGTCAGCGGTGAGGACGAGGATCCGCGACGGGCGCTCCTCAGAACGAGAGGCGCCGGCCAGCAGCGCCCCGGAGGCGTGGTCGTTGCCGTTCAGCGAGGGCCTTTTGCCCGGGACCGGGTCGGGCACACGGGTGCTGCATCGCACCCACTCGACGTACTGTCGCACGCCCTCGCGGAAGCTCGTCTCCGCCTTCCAGCCGAGCTCCTTCAGAGCGCGGGCGTTGGAGATCTCCTTGCCGGGGAAGTCGCCGGGACGCGGCGGGGTGTGGACGATCTCGCAGCCGCCGGTCATCTCCTGCACCGTCTCGGCGATCTCGAGGATCGTCACCACCTCCTCGCCGGAGAGGTTGTAGGTGCGGTCAGCGGCCTCCGGCTTGAGGCCGGCGATGATCCCGTCGGCAAGGTCCTCGACGTAGATGAAGCTGCGGCACTGGCTGCCATCACCGGCGATCGTCAGCGCCTTGCCTTCGAGCGCCAGGTCGGTGAACTTGGCGACGACTCCGGCGGCGCGGGCGCGCGGCCCGTAGGGGATGCCGAAGCGCAGCACCGTGCACTTGAGGTCGAACAGCTCGGTGTAACCGGCGCAGTAGGTCTCGCCGGCGAGCTTGGTCGCGGTGTAGAGGTGGCGCGGGGCGGGGATCGGTGTGTCCTCATCGACGGCCGGCTCGGTGCAGTCGCTGTAGACCCAGGTGGTCGAGCCGTAGACGACCCGGCCGACCTCGGTCCGGCAAGCTGCCTCCAGCACGTTGAGGGTGCCGCGCGTGTTGACCTCCTCCGCCAGCACCGGGTCGGCGTGCACGTGGGCGACGTCGGCGACCGCGGCGAGGTGGATGACCGCCTCGCAGCCGCGCATCGCCAGATCGAGGTTGGCCGGGTCGGTGATGCTGCCGGTGAAGGTCTCGACTTCGAGCGGGGAGTGGTAGGCGGAGGCGCTGAGGTCGAAGATCCGCGGGGTGTCGCCGCGGTCGATCAGGCGGTCGACCACATGCGAGCCGATGAAGCCACCGCCGCCGGTTACCAGGATCCTCATGCTGCCTCCTTGCCGAGCGCCGCCTCGCGACTCTCCGGGCGGTAGTAGAGCGGTACGCACCAATGGTTCTCGGCCACCCAGTCGGTGTTGGGCAGCTCCACCCCGCGCCCCATGATCCGGTGGCAGGGCTCCTCGTAGACGCGGCCGGTGGACTTCTCGATTTCCTCAAAGACGATGTACTTGTAAAGGCCCGAGCTCATGCCGTCGGGCAGCTCGAGGCGGGCCGGGTGGCGCGGGTCGAGCTGCTCGCGGGCGTAGGAGTTCTTCCAGCTGACGATCTCTTCCATGCGCTCGGCCTGAACCAGCCCGAGCGCGGCGGTGAACTCGCTCATCCGGAAGTTGAGGCCGTCGACCTCGTGCTCGAACTTGCCGTAGTTGCGGAACTTGCCGGCGAACTCGATCAACTCGGGGTCCGAGGAGACCAGCACCCCGCCCTCGCCGGTCGAGACCGTCTTGGTCGCGTAGAGCGAGTAGACGCCGGCGTCGCCGAAGCCACCCGGCTTGCGACCGCTCCACTCGGCGCCGTGGGCGTGGGCGCAGTCCTCGAGCAGGAAGATCCCATTCTCGCGGCAGTAGGAGGCGATCCGATCGGAGTCAAAAGCGAGGTGGCCGCCGATGTGGACGAGGATCGCCGCCTTCGGCTTGACTCGCTCGGCCTTGGCCTCAAAGTCCTCGAAGGACATGCAGAGGTCGGTCCGGTTGCAGTCGACGAACTCGACCTCGGCCCCCGCCTTGATCGCCGCCAGCGGCGTCGCCATGAAGGTGTTGGAGGGGCAGAGCACGGTCTCGCCCCGCACCGCGGCGAACTCGAGCGCCGCCAAGGCGCCACCCGCCCAGCTGCCCAGCCCGAGGCTGGGCAGGCCGTTCCACTCCGACCAGCGCTGCTCGAAGGCGGCGAGCATCCGCCCTTCTGACCACTGCTCGGAATCGAGCACTTCGGCCCACAGCTCGAAGAGGCGCTCACGGTCTCGGTGGTCGAACCCGATCGCGAACTGGGTCGCGTCAGGCCGGGTTGTCTGTACAGGCCCTACGATGGCTCCTTAGGTGGGTGTGGCTGGGGTTCGCCTTCGCAGGGACGAGTTAACGACGTTTGCTTGCAGAAGGTCTCGCAAGGCTACCAGCGCATACGGACCCCATGCCTGGCGCGGGTCGGCTATCGGGCATTTTCGATCACGGCTCCAACCGCGCGCGAACCGGCGAGCAGCACGGTGCCGGCGACCGCTATTGCCATGAAAGCGAGCAGGGCGAGGCCTCCCAGCGGCGTGCCGGCCCACGACTCGCTGAAGATCAACGGCGCCAGTGCCACCGGTACCAGCACCTGCACGGCGAACATGATCGGGGCGACACGCGTTGCCGGGCGGCGCTGCAGCGCGCTCATCTCGCTGAGCAGCGCCAAGCCCTCCGAGGCTGCCGCGGTGGCGAGCCAGCCGAGCGCGATGAGCAGCGTCCCCGCGGCGAGCTCGTCGGTCAGCAGCTTGCTGGCAATCCCCGTCCAGGCGTAGCCGCAGCCGGCGCTGATCACCGGCAACAGTCCGATCGCCGCCGCTCGGTCACGCAGCACGTAGGGCGCGGCGAGCGGCGCGGCGAGCAGGGCAAGCGCCGCGATGATCGCGCCGACCCCGGCGTACTCGGTGCTGCGCGCCGGCGCCGCCCAGGCCACCCCGGCCAAGCCGACCACGATCGCCGCCACGGCGAGCGCCTCCCTTCGCCCTGGCGCCTCCCCCAACCGCCTCGCCCCCAGCCAGAGCAGCAGGACCAGGCCGCTCGCCAGGCACGGCTGCACCACGGTCAACGGGGCAAGCAGCAGCGCGGCTATCTCCAGCGGCCAGCCGAGCAACCCGAGCGCAGTGGCCCCCAACCAGCGCCGGTTCCTCGCCAATCTGCCGATCAGCGAGGGTCGCAGTGAGTGCTCATGCGGAATGTCCCGTGCCTCCAGCGCCTGCAGCGCGATCGAGGTGTTGTAGAGCATCGAGGCCCCAACCGCCGCGACTATTCCGAGTGCGAGCACCGCGCGGGCGAGGTTATTAGGCGCTCGTCACCAGGCACGTACCCGAAGCTTGACTCATTACAGGTTCTTCTTTATTATGCCCCAAAGTTACAGAGTTTATGTAATGACTCAGACTTCGAGCAAAAACCCCTACCGCCCGGGCGTCGGCGTTCGCCCTGTCTATCTCGCCGGACGCGATGCCTCGCTTCGCCGCTTCGCCGCGATGCTGCGTGCCGCTCCCGAGCAACAGGCAAGCATGAGGGTGGCGGGGCTTCGCGGCGTAGGCAAGACCGTGCTCCTCGGTGCCTTTGCCGAACAGGCCGAAACAGCCAACTGGGAGCCCGCCGAGTTGGAGCTCCAGCCCTCTCATAACACTGACGCGACCCTTCATGATGCGATCGAGGGACTCCTCGCGAGAGCACGGAGGCGACTTTCCCGCTCAGAGAGGCTACGCGCAATCGCCGGCAGGGCCCTACGCAGCGGCAACCTGGCCGTCAGCTGGGAAGACGTCTCGCTGACCATTGCACCGGGCTCTCGGCGTGAGCACGACCTTGCGCGGGAGCTTTTCGCCACCGTCGAGATGGCGAAATCCAAAGGCCGCGAGGGCCTCGTGCTGCTCTTGGACGAGGCCCAGCTGATCCGCGATGAGCGTGAGCGCCACGGCGAGCACCCGCTATCACTGTTGATCGCCCCACTCGTCGCCCTGCAGCGCCAGGAGCTGCCACTGGGGGTGGTTGTTTGCGGGCTCCCCAATCTCGCAGCAAACCTGCAGAAAGCCCGCTCCTACAGCGAGCGTCTCTTCCGCGGAGAGGAGGTCGACTCGCTTCCACACGATGAGGCACTTGCCGCGTTCACGCGGCCTCTCGTGCAGTCCGGGCGCTCTGTGGAGAAAGAGGTCGCAGAGACCGTGGTGGAGGAGATAGAGGGCTATCCGTACTTCATCCAGCTCTGGGGATCGGAGCTTTGGGACGCGGCAGAGCTGGCCGGAGTCGATCGTCTGACCATGGAGCTGCTTGTCGAGGTGCGACCGGAGATCTATCGCCGTCTCGACAGTGACTTCTACGAGCCACGGGTGGCGACGCTCACTCCTGCCGAGCAGGACGTGTTGCTCGCATCTGCCTCATGCCCCTATCCACCGCTGCGAGCATCGGACCTCAACATGGCGTCGGATAAGACACCCGGCAACGTCAACGTCCTCCTCGGCCGCCTGGTGGAGGCCGGCGTCCTCTATCGGATTCGCAAAGGCGAGTACGCCTACACTGCGCCGAAGTTCCGCGACTACCTCCAGCGGCGCACGAACGCGTAGCCCTCGCTCCGTGGCGGAGCAGAGCCCACCCGCCTGACCGCGATGCCCTCAGGTCTCCTGGTAAAGCGGCCCATCGCCGCCCTCGGGCAGGGTCAGGCGCCCGCCCTTCGCGGTGATCGCCCCGCACTGCACGCAGTTGGAGGCGGTGACGTGGACGTCGACTTCGGCGGACCCACTCTGCAGCTGCTCGTCGGGGATCTCATAGACCTGGGCCGGGCACATCGAGACCCAGGTCTGGGCGATCTCCCGCGGCACCCTGGTCTGGATGCGGACGTGGTTGGGGGCGTCGTCGCGGGTCGCGTTGCCGGAGAGGAAGACCGAGTCGAGCTTGTTGAAGGTCAGCTCGTTGTCGGGCTTGGGGTAGGTCTCCCCCGCCCTGCCGATCTCCATCTCGTGCTCGGCGTCGTCCTCCTGCTTCCACTGGCCGGGGGGGAAGGCGCCGTTGGTCAACGCCCAGCCATTCGCGATCGCGCCACCGACGAAGAAGCCTTTCGAGAAGGCCTGGCGCACGTTTCGCGATCGATACAGGTCCTTCTCGATCAGCGAGTTGTGGACCTTCTCGTCGTAGGCCTCGAAGTTGACCGAGTCTTCCTTGAGGGCCGCGACGATCGCCTCCGCCGCATAGATGCCGGCGTGCATCGCGTAGTGGACGCCCTTCAGGGTCGGGATGTTGACCATGCTGGCGGCGTCACCGGCGATCGCCATGCCCGGCACGGCAAGGCGCTTCGGCATCGCGAAATATCCGCCCGAGGGGATCGTCTTCGCGCCCCAGGCGACCCGCTTGCCACCCTTGAGGATCTTCTTGATGAAGGGGTGGGTCTTCATCAGCTGCAGGGCGTCATGGCAGCTGAAGGTGGCGTCGGTGTAGTCGAGGCCGACGACGAGGCCGATGCAGACCTTGTCCTCGCCCATCGGGTAGATGAAGCTGCCGCCGAACTCGTTGTAGCGGGCCGATTTGCGCAACGGCCAGCCCATCGTGTGGATGACCCGGTCAAGCGGCTCCTCCACCTCCCAGACCTCTTTCACGCCCAGCTCCCAGCGCATCGGCTCCGCGCCGTGCAGATCGAAGTAGTCATAGGCGGCGTAGGTGAGGTGGCCGACCGTGCCCTCTGCCAAGACGGTCGCCCTGGCGAGGACGTCTGAGCCCGGCTCGAAGTTGGCCAGCTCCTCCCCGTCCTTGCCGCGACCGCGGTCGCCGGAGCGCACGCCCTTGACCACCCGGTCCTCGACCAAGAGCTTGGTCGCCGCAGTCTCGGCGAGGATGTAGACGCCCGCCTCCTCGGCTTTCTCGGCGAGGAAGCGGCCGAGCTTGGCGACCGAGGTGACGTAGTTGCCGTGATTGCGGAAGTTGGGAGGCGGTGGCTTGAGCGGGAAGGCTCGGTTCTTGGTCAGCAGGTAGACCGCGTCCTTGGTCACCTCCTGGTAGACCGGCCACTCGGCGGGATCGAGCCCGGGGAACAGCTCTTCCATCGCCGAGGGCTTCATGTTGGCCCCCGAGAGCAGGTGCGCCCCCGCGACTTTGCCCTTCTCGATCACCGCCACCGGGACTTCGCCCAGCTTCTCGGCCAGCTCCGGCTCGCCCTCGAGCAGCTGCATCAGCTTGTTCGCGCAGGCGAGCCCGGCCGGGCCACCGCCGACGATCGCGACGCCGACCTCGATCCGATCCTGCTCGGAATCGGTCGGCGGGCCGATCACCGCAGCGGGGTCGAACGGCGGCGGGAACTCGCTCGGTGCTACTGGCATCTCGAAACTCCTTCGCAGCGGCTGAGCTCGCGCTCAGCCGCCCTTCTTCGCCTTGATCGCCTCGGTCAGCTTGGGGAGGATCTTGTGCAGATCGCCGACCACGCCGAGGTCGGAGAACTCGAAGATCGGCGCGTTCTGGTCCTTGTTGATCGCGAGGATGTTCTCCGAGCTCTGCATCCCGACCTTGTGCTGGATCGCCCCCGAGATGCCAGCCGCCAGGTAGAGCTTCGGCGCCACCGTCTTGCCGGTCTGGCCGATCTGGGCCGCGTAGGGGTACCAGCCGGCGTCGACCACGGCGCGGGTCGCCGCAACCGCCCCGCCCATCGAGTCGGCGAGTTCCTCGCAGAGCTTGAAGCCCTCGGCCGCACCGAGGCCGCGACCGCCGCCGATCAGGATGTCGGCGTCCTCGATGTTGAGGTCGGCGCCGCGCTGCTCGCCGCGCTGGAGCATCTTCGCCTTCTCAGACCAAGGCGACAGCTCGACCTCGATCTCGACCACCTCGGCGCTGCCGCCGGTCTCCTTGGCGTCGAAGGCGTTGAGCCGCCCGATGATGATCCCCGGCTCGGCGACGTAGCCGACGTCGGCGATCTGGGAGTCCTGGAGGATCGGGCGCTCGGCGACCAGCTTGCCGTCGAGAACCTTGACCTCGGTGACCTCCATCGTCACGCCGGCGTTCAGCCGCGCGGTCAGCCCGGCGCCGATCTCAAAGCCGAGCAGGCCGCCGCCGAACAGCGCGTAGCCGAAGCCGTTCTCCGAGATCACCTTGGCCATCACGTCGATGATCGGCTGGGCGAGCCCCTCCGGCGCGTCCTTGGCGTGGAAGACCTTCGCCGCGCCGTAGTTGCCGAGCGCCGCGCAGGCGCCGTCGGCGACCTCGCCGACAACCACCGCGGCGGCTTCGCCGCCGATCTCGCCGGCCAGCTTCGCCGCCTCGGAGATCGCCCCGAGCGAGTTCTTGTTGAAGGTGCCCTCGTCGTCGTGCAGGGCGTAAACCAGGATGCCGGCCATCTAGATCAACTTCCTCTCGTCGAGCCAGGCGACGATCTTGGCGACCGTCTCGTTGGTGTCCTCATCCTCGATGATCTCCCCGGCCTGCTTGGCGGGCGGGGGGTTGAGCGCGAGGACCGCTGTCTTGGAGCCGGACTCGCCGACCATCGCGGCGTCGATCCCGACCGCGGCGGTCGCCTTCGCGTCCAGCGGTTTCTTCTTGGCCCCCATGATCGCCTTCAGGCTGGGGTAGCGCGGCTCGTTGATCGCGTCGCCGACGCTGATCACCGCGGGCAGCTCGACCTCGACCGTGTCGTAGCCGTACTCGGCCTGGCGCTCGCAGCGCAGCTTGCCCTCGGTCACGTCGATCTTGATCACCTGGGTCAGCGAGGGCATCTTCAGGTGGTCGGCGACGACGGCGCCGATCGTGTAGCACTCGCCGTCATCGGACTGCTGGCCGAGCAGGACCAGGTCGGGGCTCTCGCCCTCCAGCACCTTGGCGAGCGAGTAGCCGGTCGCACAGACGTCGGAGCCGGCCAGGGCGTCATCGGAGAGGTGCACCGAGCGATCGGCGCCGAGCGCGACGGCCTTGTGGAGGGCGCGGACCGCGGAGTCGGGCCCCATCGTCACCGCGACCACCTCCTCGACCGGGATCGCGCCGCCCTCCTTGATCTGCATGGCGGCCTCGATTGCGTGGGTGTCGAAGGGGTTGAGGTTCTTCTCGCCGCTGCGGTCCAGCCGCATCGTGTTGGGGTCGATGCGCTTCTGGACGGCGGCGTCCGGTACCTCCTTGACCAGGACGCAGATCTTCAAGTTCAAGCCTCCTTGGCTGGTTCTCGGGCTGGTTGACTGACCAGTCAGTCAGTTTATCTATTCACGATGATGTGTAGTCATTGCGCGGCTCGGTGGCGCTCGGCCGCCCCGTCGCGGATGAACTCGACGATCTCATCGGTGCCGGCCCCCGGCGTGAAGACCTCGGCGACCCCGAGCCGCTTCAGCTCGGGGATGTCATCGGCGGGGATCGTTCCGCCGACCGTGACCAAGACGTCGTCGACCCCCTGCGCGGTGAGCAGCTCCACGACGCGCGGTACCAGGGTCATGTGGGCGCCGGAGAGGATCGAGAGGCCGACCGCGTCGGCGTCCTCCTGGATCACCGTCTCGGCGATCTGCTCGGGAGTCTGGTGAAGGCCCGTGTAGATCACCTCCATGCCGGCGTCGCGCAGGGCGCGGGCGATGATCTTGGCGCCGCGGTCGTGCCCGTCCAGGCCGGGCTTGGCGACGACGACGCGGATCTTGCGGGCGGTGGCGGCCTCCATCGGCGGCGGCAACCCTAGAACACCGGTGACTCGGTGTAGGTCCCGAAGACCTCCTGCATCGCCGCGATCATCTCGCCCTCGGTGGCGCGGGCGCGGGCGGCCTCAAGGATCGGTCCCATCAGGTTCTGCTCGGTAGCGGCGGCGCGCTTCAGCTCGGTGAGGGAGGCCTCGACCGCCGCGGTGTCGCGCCGCGCCCGCGTCGCCCCCAGGCGCTCGACCTGCTTGCGTTCCAGGGCGGGGTCGATGCGCAGGATCGGCGTCTGGGCTTCGTCGTCGTCGATGAAGTCGTTGACCCCGACCACGATGCGACGGCGCTCGTCCAGCTCCTGCTGATAGGCGAAGGCGGCGTCGGCGATCTCGCGCTGGGGGAAGTTCTGGCGGATCGCCTCGACCATCCCCCCCAGCGCGTCGATGCGGGCGAAGTACTGATAGGCGGCGCGCTCCATCTCCTCGGTCAGCTTCTCGACGAACCAGGAGCCGCCGAGCGGGTCGACCGTGTTCGTCACACCGGTCTCCATGGCGATGATCTGCTGGGTGCGCAGCGCCACCTGGACCGCCGCCTCGGTCGGCAATGCCAGCGCCTCATCGAAGGAGTTGGTGTGCAGGGACTGGGTGCCGCCGAGCACCGCCGCCAGCGCCTCCAGCGAGGTCCGCACCACGTTGTTGAGTGGCTGCTGGGCGGTCAGCGAGACGCCCGCGGTCTGGGCGTGGAAGCGCAGCCGCATCGACTCCTCGCGCCTGGCGCCGTAGGTATCGCGCATCTCGCGCGCCCAGATCCGTCGCGCCGCGCGGTACTTGGCGACCTCCTCGAAGAAGTCGATGTGGGCGTTGAAGAAGAAGGAGAGGCGGGGGGCGAAGTCGTCGATCTCGAGGCCGCGCTCGAGCGCCCGCTCGACGTAGGTGAAGCCGTCCTTCAAGGTGAAGGCCAGCTCCTGCTGGGCGGTCGAGCCCGCCTCGCGGATGTGGTAGCCGGAGATCGAGATCGGGTGCCAGCGGGGCATCTGCTGCGAGCACCACTCGATCATGTCGGTGATCAGCCGCATCGCCGGCTCGATCGGGAAGCACCACTCCTTCTGGGCGATGTACTCCTTGAGGATGTCGGTCTGGATCGTGCCCGCCAGCTGCTCGACCCCGACCCCCTGCTGCTCGCCGACCAAGACGTAGAAGGCGAGCAGGATCGCGGCCGGGGCGTTGATCGTCATCGAGGTGCTGACCCCGCCGAGCGGGATCCCGGCGAAGAGCTGCTCCATGTCGTCGAGGCTGTCGACCGCGACGCCCTCGCGGCCGACCTCGCCAAGGCTGCGGGTGTGGTCGGAGTCATAGCCCATCAGGGTCGGCATGTCGAAGGCGGTCGAGAGCCCCGTCTGGCCGTGGTCGAGCAGGTAGTGGAAGCGCTCGTTGGTCTCTTCGACCGTGCCGAAGCCGGCGAACTGGCGCATCGTCCAGAGCCGGCCCCGATACATCGAGGGGTAGGGGCCGCGGGTGAACGGGTACTCGCCGGGGCTGCCGATCGTTGCGTCGGGGTCGGCGGGGGCGTCCTTGGGCGTGTATAGCGGCCGCACCGGGTAGCCGGAGATGGTCGAGAACTCCGCGTCGCGCTGCTTGAACTCGGGCCTGGCCCGTGGCTCGGTCGCCATTGCGACAGTCTAGGCGGGGGAGCGCTCAGCGCCGCGCCGCGAAGCGGTGCGGCGGCGGCTTGCGGCGGGCGGCGATCCGGGAGCCGCCGAAGCCGGCGATTGTCGCCGCCAGGGTGATCGCGACGGCGAGCAGGCGGCGGCCGAGCCGCTCAAAGCGCATCGTCTGCCAGCCTTCCTGGCGGGCGATCTCGGTCAGGGGCGGATCGGGGTTGACGGCCACCGGGTGGCCGACCGCGCGCAGCATCGGCAGGTCAGACAGCGAGTCCGAGTAGGCGTAGGAGGCGCTCAGGTCGATCTCGTGGGCGGCGGCGAAGGCCTGCATCGCCTCGACCTTGCCGGCGCCGTAGACGAAGGGCCCGTCGAAGCGACCGGTGAAGTTGCCCTCGCCGTCGACCTCATAGCGGGTGCCGATCCCGCCCTCCATGCCCAGCACCTGGGCCAGCGAGGCGACCACGCCGTTGCCGGCGGCGCTGATGATGAAGGTGGCGCGACCGGCGTCTTGGTGGGCGTGGACCTCGTCCAGCATCCGGGGATAGACGCGCGGCAGGATCGCCGCCATCACCTCCGGCCCCATCCGGTCGATCGTCTTCTCCGAGACGCCGGAGATCAGCTCGCGCGCCGCGCGCAGCACCTCGGCGGTGCGCTCGTCGGTCGTGCCGCGCAGCCGGTAGCGCAGGTGCTCCACGGCCCAGCTCGCGAGCTGGCGCCGCCCGACGATCCCCTGCCGGGTGGCGACGCGGGCGAACTGCATGCCGCTCGACCCTGCCATCAGGGTCTTGTCTAGATCGAAGAATGCGGCAGCGCGGCTCAAGCCGAGCCGTTGACCTCGATCACGATCGCGTCCCCCTGGCCGCCACCCGAGCAGATCGCCGCGACGCCCAATCCGCCGCCGCGCCTGCCGAGCTCGTGAACCAGGGCGCCGACGATGCGAGCGCCTGAGGCCCCGATCGGATGGCCGAGGGCGATCGCCCCGCCGTTGACGTTGACCTTCTCCTCATCGATGCCGAGCATCCGGATCGAGTTGATCGCGACCGAGGCAAAGGCCTCGTTGATCTCCCAGAGGTCGACCTCGGAGGGGCTGCGACCGATCTTCTCCAGGGCCTGCTCGGCGGCCTTGGCCGGGGTCCTCGCCAGGTAGGCGAAATCATCGGCGACGGCGCCGTAGGCGAGGACCCGCGCCAGCGGGGCGCGGCCCTGCTTCTCGGCCCACTCCTCCGCGGCGACGACGACGGCGCCGGCGCCGTCGTTGACGCCGGGCGAGTTGCCGGCGGTGTGGGTGGCGTCCTCGCCGCCGACCGCCCTCAGCTTGGCGAGCGTGTCGAGGTTGGTGTCGGGTCGGATCGCCTCGTCGATCTCGACCGTGCTCTTGCCCTTGCGCGAATTCACGGTGACCCCGACGATCTCCTCGGCGAGGCGGCCGGCGTCGGTCGCCTCGGCGGCGAGGCGGTGCGAGCGCTCGGCGAAGCGGTCCATGTCGACGCGGCTGATCTCCAGTTCGTTGGAGACCTCGCTCGCCTCGTCGATCATCTGCTTGTGGGTGAAGGGGTTCGTGAGGCCGTCGTGGGTCATCGCGTCGACGGCGCTGACGTCGCCCATCCGGAAGCCGAAGCGGGCGCCGGGCAGCAGATAGGGCGCCTGGCTCATCGACTCCATCCCGCCGGTCACCGCGACCTCGGTCTCCCCGGCGCGGATCGAGAGGTCGGCGATTCCAATCGAGCGCATGCCCGAAGCACAGACCTTGTTGATCGTCTCCGAAGGGACCTCCTTCGGGATGCCGGCCTTGATCTGGGCCTGGCGCGAGGGGATCTGCCCCTGGCCGGCCTGAAGGACCTGTCCGAAGACAACCTGCTGGACCTGCTCGGGCCCCACGCCGGAGCGCTCCAGCGCGGCCGCGATCGCCTCGGCGCCGAGGTCGGTCGCATCGAGCGAGGACAGGCCCCCGCCCATCTTCCCGAAGGGAGTGCGGGCGGTTGCGAGGATCACTGTGCTGGGCATCTACTGCCTTTCTCTCTGCGCGAGGTCGTGAGGTGCGATTCCAAGGGCGCCTGCCCTGAGCCGGACGATACCGGGAGGGCTCGCCAGGCTGCGTGCGCAAGCGCATAGACTCGCCGCCCATGCAGGTCGAGGTCCGCCAGATCGAGCCGCCCGAGGTAGAGGCCGACCTGGTCGTGATCGGCCTCTATGACGGCGAGGGGCTGCCGGCCGAGTTCGCCGCCGCCCCGGGGGCCGCCGACGCCAGGAGCGCCTTCAAGAAGCTGGCGCTCCTGCACCCGGGAAGACCGGGCCGGCTGTTGGTCGTCGGGCTCGGCAAGCGGCAGGAGATGGACGCCGAGCGCGCCCGGGTCGCGGCGGCGCTGGCGGCGCGCAAGGCGGTCGAGCTGCGGGCGAAGTCGCTCGCCTGGTCTTTGCCCGAGCCCGCGCCGGGCGGCGCCAGCGCCGCGGATCTGGCCGCGGGCCTGATCACCGGGACGATCCTCGCCGCCTACCGCTTCGACCGCTTCCTCAGCGCCGACCCCGACGACCCCAGCCCCGCCGCGATCGAGTCGCTGCAGTTGCTGGGCCCCGAGCGCCTTGCCGCGGCGGCGGAGGCAGCCCGCGTCTGTGCCACGGCCCAAAACCGTGCCCGCGACCTGCAGAACCTGCCCTCCAACATCGCCACGCCGACCTACCTCGCAGCGCGGGCTGAGGAGATCGCCGCCGAGCACGACGCGGTCGCGGTCGAGGTGCTCGACCGCGAGCAGATCGTCGCGAAGGCGATGGGAGGCCTGGTCGCGGTCAGCCAGGGCGGCGCCGAGCCGCCGCGGCTGATCGTCCTGCGCTACGCCGGCAAAGGCTCGGGCCCAACCCTCGGGCTGATCGGCAAGGGCGTCACCTTCGACACCGGCGGCATCTCGATCAAGCCCTCCGCCGCGATGGAGGAGATGAAGATGGACATGTCGGGCGCCGCCGCGGTGCTGGAGACGGTGGCGGCGATCGCCGAGCTTGAGCTGGCGATCGACCTGCTCGCCGTCGTCCCCGCGACCGAGAACATGCCCTCGGGCACCGCGGTCAAGCCGGGCGACATCATCACCCAGTACAACGGCAAGACGGTCGAGGTCAACAACACCGACGCCGAGGGCCGCCTGATCCTCGCCGATGCCCTCGCCTACGCGGTCGAGTTGGGCGCCGAGCGGCTGATCGACCTCGCCACCCTGACCGGCGCCGTCCTGATCGCGCTCGGTTCGACCTACGCGGCGGTGATCTCCAACGATGACGAGCTGGCCGGGGAGGTCGTGGAGGCCGGCGAGGCGAGCGGGGAGCTGGTCTGGCGCCTGCCCCTGCACCCCGAGTACAAGGAGCTGACGAAGGGCACCGTCGCCGACCTCACCAACGCCTCGGCGAAGCGCAAGGCCGGCACGATCTACGCCGGCTCCTTCCTCGAGGAGTTCGTCGACGGTCGTCCCTGGGCCCACCTCGACATCGCCGGCACCGCCTGGGACGTCGGCCGCCCCTACACCGGCGATGGCGCTAGCGGCTTCGGCGTCCGGCTCCTGGTCGAGCTGGCCCGCGCCCATTCGATCTAGTCTCGATCAACCGATCTCGTCCGACCCTGAACGAAGAATGACCTCCTGAAAGGGCTTGAGAGCGGCTGTTGAGGCCAGCCGCGGCCCGAGTTCAGGAGGTCACCTTGATGGTGCACGATGACGGGCCGGTCGGACTGGACGGGCCGAGGGTCGAGTTCGACGACGAGCGGGCGGTCTCGGGCGCCGGCGTGGCGCTGGTCGCGACGCTAGCGCGGCGGCCCGGGCTCGAGGCCCTGGCCGGGCAGGTGCTGCGGCTGCGCCAAGACCCGGCCGGGCGCCGCCAACGCCGGCCGCAATCGGATCATGTTCCCCGCCCCGGTGCCGGTCGACAGTCGCGTCCGCGAGCGTGCCGAGGTCGTCTCCGTCGAGGAGGTCGGCGGCGGCTGGTGGCAGGTGGTGACCCGCTTCACCCTCGAGGTCGAGGGCAACGAGAAGCCGTGCTTCGTGGGTGACAGCGTCACCGGCGTGATGGCGCCCGCCGACTGACTGGCGCCACCTCTTATGCCGGCACGGCGCTCGGCCAGATCCTCAGTTCGAGCATCCCGCGAAGCTGGGCCGCGATCTGGCGCTGCCGGTCGAGGAGCGCTTGGACCTCGAACTGGATGCGTTCCAGCTCGGCTGCGACCTCGCCGAGCGTCGCCCCGGCGGCGTTGGGGTCGCGGGCTCTGCTCCACCCGAGAATGAACAAGAGCGGCCTCCCTGGGACTCTCCCGCTTGGCGATGACGCATGACCTTCGGGGTCGTCCTCCGCGGTAGAGAGATCAACCGGAGGGGTTGGATCGCTGTTCTAGCCAGGCAGCAATCTCGTCTTGGCTGGCATTCCCCGCGGCAATGCGGTCCATCATCGGCACGTCTGCATCGGGATCGGCATTGAGAATCGGGCGGTCATTGGCTGCTAGGAAGCGCTCCAGCGCAAGGAAGGCGCAGCGCTTGTTGCCGTCGGGCAACGGATGGTTGCGCGACATCGCTCAACGAGGATGGCGGCCTTCTCGATGAGCGTCGGGAATGCCTCTTGGTCGCCGAACCCGGCGCGCGGCGCGGCCAAGGCCGAATCGGCCAAGCCGATGTTTGGCAACTCGGCTACCTGCTCAGGGTCGAGACCAAGGACCTCGGCCGCGATTCGGCAATAGTCATCGAGCTCAAGGTAATAGACCAAGCTGCTTCGCCTGTGTCTTTACTCGGCCAGGCGGCGCAGGGTCTCGTTGTGCTTTTTTATCGCAGCCCGAAGCTCTCGGCGCTGCTCCTCCGGAGTGCCTGGCAGCCCGGACTTCAACTCGCGCTTCGGTGCCGTCTTCTTGGCGGGAATCGATGGCGCGTGGGACTTCATTATCTAAACATTGTTGCAGTCGCGGCCGCCGTCGCTGTGCAGCGGATTGGGCCGAACAATTCATAAGGCTTCAACAAGATCCGCTTTCCCGCCCCGGTGCCGGTCGACAGCCGCGTCCGCGAGCGGGCCGAGGTCGTCTCCGTCGAGGAGGTCGGCGGCGGCTGGTGGCAGGTGGTGACCCGCTTCACCCTCGAGGTCGAGGGCAACGAGAAGCCGTGCTTCGTGGGTGACAGCGTCACCGGCGTGATGGCGCCCGCCGACTGACTGGCGCCTTCTCTTTTTCCGGCGCCTCGGTCTGTCCGGGAGCTCGCCGCTTCGACCTGAGGCGGGAACTGCCGCACCGGAGAATCGCCGGATCGCGTGCCATGCTCGGCGAGTGGCGCAGACCCAGGCCATCTACTACCGTGACAAGCGCGGCGTCGAACCGGTTGGCCGATTCATTGACGCGCTGCCGGCCAAGCGCGCCGCCAAGATCGACGACTACGTCGAGGAGCACCTGAACGGCAAGTCGCCCGACGCCCCACCGCCGGAGCACCCGATTACCTCGCAAATCGAGGGCGAGCTGCGTGAGTTGCGGGTCCGCTTCGCCAACACGCGCTATCGAATTCTCTACCAGCGCTCCGGCAACCTAATCGTGTTGCTGCACTCATTCGCGAAGGACACCGGAGCAGTGCCGGCCGCCGAGAAGGCGCTGGCGAAGCGCCGCATGGCCGACTTCAAGCAACGGATGGATGCAAGGCCGCGAGTCCCTCCGCGGGCGGCGGGTCAAGATGCGCCGTTCAGCAGTCGAAAGAAGGGTTGACTCATTTATCTATTTGGATAAACTCGCTTGCCATGAGCCGGAATCGCAACAGTCAGATCAGCCCGAAGGGGCAAACCGCTGCCGAGGCGGCGCGCGATCGTGCCAGCCGCAGCGAGGAGTATCGCGAGGCCCGCGACGAGTACGCCGCGATCCGCGAGCTGCGCGAGAGGAACTGGATCGCCGCCCACATCCGCGAGCGCCGCTACGAGCTGGACCTGACCCAGCAAGAGGTCGCTCGCCGAGCCAAAACGTCCCACTCCTTCATCTCGAAAGTCGAGGGCGGCAACCATATCCCGACGATCCCGGTGCTCAAGCGCATCCTCGCCGTGCTGGACGAGGAGCTGCTGATCGGCATCGAGCGCCAAGTTCCCCATGAGGAGCCAGAGCGCGAGGTCGCGCCTGTACCAAAGCTCGTCGCAGCCTGAAAGCCTCAGGTCAACTCCGCGATGAGCGCCGTTGTTCGGCGTGATCGGTCGATCATGATCGGCCAACGCCTTTTACCGCGACCCCCGGCCCGCTCAACTCCCTACGGGGATCGGGCCGAACAATTCATAAGGCTTCAATCGGATCAGGTTCCCGGCCCCGGTGCCAGTCGACAGCCGCGTCCGCGAGCGGGCCGAGGTCGTCTCCGTCGAGGAGGTCGGCTGCGGCTGGTGGCAGGTGGTGACCCGCTTCACGCTCGAGGTCGAGAGAACGAGAAGCCCTGTTTCGTGGGTGACTCGGTTACCCGCGTGATGGCACCCGCTAACTGACGAGCGCCACCCCATGGGCCGGCACGGCCTCGGCAGCCAGATCGTACGATCTCGGCGCTGCGTTTGCCCGATGGCAGCGGGACCGTGTAGACGTTCTTGCCCTGGTCGACTGTTTTCTACTCAAATGCCTACTCTACTGGTAAAGTAGAAAATATGAATGAGGTAGAAAAGCGCTGGCAGAAGATCCTCGCATCCGCGCTGGAGGGCGCGATAGTCGAGGTAGCTCCGAGCGATAGTGATGCCGACCTCATGATCCGTACGCGAGATGGCCGGGCGATCGCGATCGAGGCGAAGTGGGCCGGTGAGGGGTGGCCGCAGGATGTCCGGCGCGCGGCGGCCACGATCAGCGAGCGGTGGCCAGAGGAGGTTGTTCTCTTCGCCCGGCGACTCTCCCCCGGCGCGGTCGAGTGGTTGCGGGACCGCGGCGCTAACTGGGCCGACGAAGTCGGCCAAGCACGCATCATCGGACCGCATGGGCTGATCGTGATCCGCGAGCCCGTGCAGTTGCCCCGCGAGGGGAGCGCCTCCCGCGCCTTCGCCTGGTCGAAGTCGGCGATCGCGATCGCTGAGACGATCCTCGCGGGTGAGGACCGTCCGCTGCGAGTGGCCGCGCTTGCGGAGGAGAGTGACTGGTCCGGTGCCCAGGCGGCCAAAGTCCTCAAGGCGTTCGATGACTCGGGTTGGACGGCCAAGCGGGGCACCGCACGTGGGCCGGGCGCATACCGGCAGCTCATTGACGCGGAGGGCATGCTTGCCTCATGGTCAGCTGCGGTAGCCGATGCTCCGCGCCCAACGCGCATCGCCCATCGCACGACAAACGACGTGATGGCGTTGCTGCGTGCCAATCTTGCCCCGGCGCTGGACCAAAGCATGGCTTGGGCTGTCAGCGGCTGGGCTGGCCTTGAGCTCACCGCCCCCTTTGCCACGACGACGCCCAACCTGCACCTCTATATCGCGGACGCCGGCTTCGCCGGCCCGCTCAGCGACGCGATCAAGGAGGCGGATCTGCGCGAGGTCGACGAGGGTGGCCGAGTCACCTTCTGGGCCGTAGACCCCCGCGCGCTCAAACTCGCCCAGCGAATCGGAGACATCCCCGTCGTGAGCGCCCCCCGCCTGTTCGCAGACCTGTCCTCGTTCGGCGGACGCGGTGGAGATGCCGCCGACCACGTCAAGGAACAGCTCATCGAACCGCTACATCGCGACAGGTCGACTGAGGAGGATGGCGCGGATGGATGAACAGCGCTCCCGCCAAACCCGCGCCCGCGCCGAGCTGGCGCTGGTGCGGCTTCTGTACGAGCTGGGGGACGAGGACGTCTTCCTGGTCGTGCTCGGCGGTCTGGTGCCCGAGGTTCTCGCGCGTGACGAAGCTCTTGTGCCGGTCCACCTCGGCACAACCGATGTCGACGTGCTCCTCATTACCCATCTTGATCCCGACGCTGATCTCGGTGGCGTAGAGCGGGCACTTGAACGCCTCGACTTCAAACCGGACCCGAACGAGGATGGCTGGCGTTGGCGAGGCCCGATTGACGGCGTGCCCGTGAAGTTGGAGTTCCTATGCGACTTGCCCGATTACCGGGAGGGAGAGGTCGTCAGCCCGAGTGGATGCCGAGTGCTCAGCGCCCAGAACCTCCGCGGTACCGGCTATGTCTCCCGCGACTTCGCCTGGGAGGAACTGCAGGGCGAGCTTGCCGATGGCACTGATGTCGCGGTGCGGATCCGCTTCGCCGGCCTCGAGGTGCTCTCGAAGTGCGTCGCGGTGCGCACCCGCGCAGCCACGAAGGACTATTACGACTTCGTCTACGTCCTGCGGCACAACCGGGCCGGGGGACCGGAGCAGGCCGCGCACCGCCTGCTCAACGGCGAGTTCGCCGACGAGTTCAACTCGCTACGGACCACTTTCCTCGAGGTACGAGAGCGCTACGTCAAGACGACTGACAGCGGTCCGATCGGCTATGCCGAGCAGGCAGGGGAAGTCGAGCCCGGAACCGACGCGGCAACGTTGCGGGCCGACGCCGTCGACGTGGTCCAGCGATTCTTCGCGGCGATTGCTCACTAGGCCAAGAGGGCCCGGTCGAGTTCCTTGATCCCGCCTGGGGGTGGGCTCAGAATCCAGGTTTGAAGAGCGTTTCAGGTCAAGTCCCGAGTTTGCTCAACTTCCTTGCCAAGGTCATCGGCCGGTCGTTCACCGTGAACCATCTTCGAGCGGTATGCGTATGACCGCCGAGCAAGCTCGAAAGCATTTCGCAGCTCGGTGCTATCGGTACCCACAAGCAGGTCAAATCGAGCAGTGCGGCTATTCACCTCCGCTAGCCAACGCATCATCGGCCTCAATCGGAATCGGGCCGAACAAGTGATACAGCGGGGAAGGATCCGAACCCTTTGCCCTCGCCGGACGTGACAAACAATTCATAAGGCTTCAACAAGATTCGTTTCCCCGCCCCGGTGCCAGTCGACAGCCGCGTCCGCGAGCGCGCCGAGGTCGTCTCCGTCGAGGAGGTCGGCTGCGGCTGGTGGCAGGTGGTGAGCCGCTTCACGCTCGAGGTCGAGGGCGACGAGAAGCCGAGTTTCGTGGGCGATTCGGTGACGCGCGTGATGGCGCTGGGAGAGGCGCTGGAGCAACGAGTGGGATTTCCCTCATCCACCGTTTTCGACGGCGACGCGCCATCCCCGTCAGGGTGAATCGGTGGATTCGGGCTTAGTCAGCCGCTTCGTCGCCTTGCTGCTCGGCGGCGATCGCGAGGTACTCCTCGACCAGCAGCTTGTCCAAGGTCTGACCCGCCGCTCGCTTCATCGCGATCAAATGGTCGAGCGAGGCGACCCGGATCGGATAGCCGGCGATCTCGCGCTCCAAGGAAGCGGACCTCAGATCCGCGTAAGCCGGCATCCCAGCGGCGTCGGCAAGGACGTCGAGGTCCCCTTGCGGAGTGATGAAGGTGAGGTTGGCGCCATTTTCGATCGTCTCGGCATCGAGCCGGAAGGGAAGGCCGGCCGGAGCGCCACGCAACCGCACCCCGATCTCCTCCAGAGCAGTGAGGAGGCGCACGACGTTCGCACGGTCATCCGCATAGAGGACCTCGAGGTCGAAGCTCGGGTAGTTCGAGCCGTGCGAGATGCCGGCCATCCCGCCAATCAGCACGAAGTCAACTCCGTGCCGTACCAGCGGCCCCAGTAGCGCGTCCAGATCGGGGGCCTTTGGGGGAAGCGCGCGATCCTTCACGACCGCCTCCGCACTGCACCCGTTCGGACTGTTCTCGAGCACCTGGTTCCCGAAGGCGATGCCATAGTCAAGACGCTCGGCGGGGGTGAGCGCGAGCCGCTCGCGAATCAGAGTCTGATCGATGCCCGAGTCGCGTCCCTCCGCGCTCAGCACCAGATCCTCGCCGAGCAAGAAGAGCAGCTCGCGCAGCGTCTCGACCGAAGGGGAGATACGATCGCGCTCGATCCGCGAAATCGCCGATTGCGTGGTGGAGGCCCGGACCGCCAGGCGCTGCTGACTGACTGCGCGCCTTTGCCGTGCCTCGCGCAGCAGCTCTCCAGGGGTCGTCACCCCCAGACAATAGCGAATATGTACTTATAGCTAATCGGCTATGATTCGCCGAGGATCATGCAGGTCGAGACGCCGTGGGCAAGCAGCTTGCCGGTCGCAGCGGCGCTGAGGCTGGCCTCCGCGGTGGCCTGGCGGCGGCCGCGGTAGAGGACCCGCGCCTCGCACAGGACGCGGCCGGTATCGCGGCTGATCGGGCGCACGAACTTGGCCTCGATCCCGAGCGAGGTGTAGGCGACGCCGGCCGGCAGGGTGGTATGCACCGCACAGCCCAGCGCCGAGTCGAGCAGGGTCGCTGCATAGCCTCCGTGGACCACCCCGATCGGGTTGTAGTGCTCCTCGCCGGGCTCGCCCTCAAAGACGGCACGGCCGTCGCCCAGCTCGATCGGCCGCATCCGCATCGTCACCGCGATCGGCGGCGGCGGCAGCTCCCCGGCGACGATCGCCTGCATGTACTCCATGCCGCTCATCGTCGCCCCCGCCGCCGCGGTCGGCACCGGGTCCTGCCAGACCAGGGTGCGGCTGCGGGTGCTCTGCGGAGCGCTCTCGGCGAAGGCCAGCGCGGCGTCGACCGCAGACGCCGAGCCCTCGCTCACCGCCTCGCCCCGCGCACCCGGTTCGCGGCGCCGGCGCCGACCGGCTGTCGAATCGCCGGGTAGTGCAGGTCGGCCGTGATCTCGGCCTGGCTTATCGCGATCCGCGGGGCCTTGGTCCGGTGCTGCCGGTGCCTTGGGATCAGCCTCATCTCGGTGCCTCCAATCGGCCTGGGTTTCGTCAAGCAACTCGCGTGACGCCCACCCTAGCGCAGTCGGTTGCTTGAAGCAACCTTGTGTGAGAAGATCACTTCCGTGCTCCGCCATGACTACCCCGGGCAGGTCTGCTCGATCGCCAAGTCACTGGAGGTCGTCGGCGAGCGCTGGTCGCTTTTGATCGTCCGTGACGTGATGAACGGGTACCGTCGCTTCGACGAGCTGCAGAGGGGGCTCGGCGTCGCGCGCAACGTGCTCTCGACCCGCCTGCAGCGACTGATCGACGAGGACATCCTCGAGCGCCGGCCCTATCAGCGAAGCCCGGAGCGCTTCGAGTACTTCCTCACCGAGAAGGGGCTGGACCTCTGGCCGGCACTGATCGCGCTGCTCGGCTGGGGGGACCGGCACTCGACCGGCCCGGAGGGCCCGCCGATGCTGATCGTCCACAAGGAGTGCGGGGGGGCGGTCAGCGATCGGGGCATCTGCAAGAGCTGCGGCAAGGTGCTGAGCGCCCGTGACGCCCGGGCGCTACCGGGCCCCGGGGTGGCGGCGCTTGCCGGCGCTGCAGCGGCCTGAGCGCCGCCGCTCTTCACGGCGATAGGCGGTAGCGTTGTTCGCACCGCGAACCGGTTGAAAGCTGAGGAGGAACGGAATGGCGACTACGGCAGAGCTTCAGGTCCGAGACAAAATCTTTATCGGGGGCGAGTGGGTGGATTCGACCGGCTCGGAGACGATCGAGGTGATCAATTCGACCACCGAGGAGGTGATGGGGTCGATCGCGGCGGGCACGGCCGCCGACGCTGACCGGGCCGTGATTGCGGCGCGCGATGCCTTCGATCCGTGGTCGCAGACCTCGCGCGAGGAGCGTGCCGGCTACCTGGCGGCGATCGCCGCCGGCCTCGGCGAGCGCAGCGAGGAGATCGCCGCGACGATCGCCCAGGAGCTGGGGATGCCACTGATGCTCAGTCAGATCATCCAGGCCGGCCTGCCGATCGGCCAGTTCGCGGCGATGCCGAAGCTGATCGAGGAAGTCGCCTGGGAGGAGGAGATCGGCAACTCGCGGGTGCTGCGCGAGCCGGTCGGCGTGCTTGGCGCGATCACCCCTTGGAACTACCCGCTCAACCAGATCGCCGCCAAGGTGGCGCCGGCGTTGGCCGCCGGCTGCACGGTGGTGCTGAAGCCGAGTGAGGTGGTGCCGCTCAACGCCTTCATCCTCGCCGAGGTGATCGAGGCCGCCGGCCTGCCGGCCGGCGTCTTCAACCTGATCACCGGGACGGGCCCCGTGGTCGGCGAGGCGATCGCCGCCCACCCCGGCGTCGACATGGTCTCCTTCACCGGCTCCACCCGGGCCGGGCGGCGGGTCAGCGAGCTGGCCTCGGCGACGGTCAAGCCGGTGGCGATGGAGCTGGGCGGCAAGTCCCCCAACCTGATCCTCGACGACGCCGACCTCGAGCGGGCGATCCCCGACGGGGTCGGCAAGTGCTACCTCAACTCCGGCCAGACGTGCAGCGCGCTGACCCGGATGCTGGTGCCGCGGGCGAAGCTCAGAGAAGCTGAGGAGCTGGCCGTGAAGGCAGCGGAGGGCTTCACGCCGGGCGACCCGTTCGAGGAGTCCACGCGGCTGGGCCCGCTGGTCTCCGACATCCAGCGCGAGCGGGTGCGCGGCTACATCCGCAAGGGCGAGGAGGAGGGCGCGAAGCTGCTCACTGGTGGTGCCGAGCCTCCCGAGGGACTGGAGCGCGGCTACTTCGTCCGCCCCACCGTCTTCTCCGAGGTGACGCCGGAGATGACGATCGCCCAGGAGGAGATCTTCGGCCCGGTGCTGGCGATCCAGCCCTACGAGGACACCGACGACGCGGTGCGGATCGCCAACGACACCGTCTACGGGCTGGCCGGGGGAGTCTGGTCGGCCGATCCCGAGCGCGCGGTCGCCGTCGCCAAGCGGATCCGGACCGGCCAGATCGAGATCAATGGTGGCGCCTACAACCCGTTGGCTCCGTTCGGCGGCTACAAGCAGTCCGGGCATGGGCGCGAGAACGGGCGCTTTGCGATCGAGGAGCTGCTGCAGGTCAAGAGCCTTCAGCTCTAGGCGCCAGGCGGGCGATCACCGCATAGGCTGCGGCCGTGGACTTCGAGTTCTCAGACGAGCAGCGCCTGCTGCGCGAGACGGTCCGCGACTTCGCCCGCCAGGAGGTCGCTCCGCTGGCGGCGGAGCTGGACCGGACGAAGTCCTTTCCCTACGGGCTCGTCGCCCAGCTGGGCGAGCTGGGGCTGATGGGGATCCCCTTCCCGCAGGAGTACGGGGGCGGCGGCGCGGACACGCTCTCCTACGCGCTGGCGGTCGAGGAGCTGGCGCGGGTGGACTCCTCGGTCTGCATCACGATGGCCGCGCACACTTCGCTGGGCACGATGCCGATCTATTTGTGGGGCAGCGAGGAGCAGAAGTCCGAGTGGCTGCCGCAACTGTGCAGCGGCAAGCGGCTCGCCTCCTTCGGGCTGACCGAGCCCGAGGCGGGCTCCGATGCGGGCAACGTGCGGACCACGGCGAAGCTGGATGGTGGCGAGTGGGTGATCAACGGGGCGAAGCAGTTCATCACCAACTCGGGCACCGAGATCTCGGGGTGCGTCTCGATCACCGCGCTCACCGGGAACTCGGACGGACGCCGGGAGATCTCCAACCTGATCGTCCCCACCGGGACGCCCGGCTATGAGGTCGGCGAGCCATATCGGAAGATGGGCTGGAACGCCTCCGACACCCGCCCGCTCAGCTTCGAGGACTGCCGGGTGGCGGAGTCGAGTCTGCTCGGACGACAGGGCGAGGGGTTCAAGAACTTCCTCCACATCCTCGACGGGGGGCGGATCGGGGTCGCCGCGATGGGGGTCGGGCTGGCGCAGGGGGCGCTCGACGAGGCGATCTCCTACGCCAAGGAGCGCCAGGCGTTCGGTCAGCCGATCTCCAAGTTCCAGTCGATTCAGGCGAAGATCGCCGACCTCTCCGCGCAGATCGAGGCCGCCCGGCTGCTCACCTGGCGCGCCGCCCTTCAGAAGGACGCCGGCGCCTCGTTCACGCTGACCGCGGCCCAGGCGAAGCTGATCACCGGCCGCCTCGCCGTCCGGGCGACCGAGGAGGCGGTGCAGATCCACGGCGGCTACGGCTACATCGAGGAGTACCCGGTCTGCCGCTTCTACCGCGACGCCAAGATCCTCACGATCGGCGAGGGCACCGACGAGGTCCAGCAGATGGTGATCGCCCGCCAGCTCGGCTGCTAGGCCCAATGCAGTTCACTTAAGGTCGGAGCCGGCTTCCGCTCCCAGTGCCTCCGGGCAAGCTAAGCCGCTGGGCCGCTGCGATTTGATCGATGCGGCGCTCCTCGATCCCTGCGGCGCCGGCAAGCTCCGGCCAGGACCGGACGGCGTCCGTCACCTCGGCCAGGATCTCCGCGGCTCGGCCCCGCTTCATCGAGGCCACCTCCGCCACCCGGCGAAGGTCATCGACCGTGATGCCCTCGCGCTTGGAGTTGATCGACATCTGGTGCTGGGCAGTCCAGCGGCCCGACGGGTTGTAGGCGTAGACGAGGTCGAAGGCCGGCGACAGAGACCACTCGCCGGAGCGGTCCATCAGAAAGGCGACGTTCTTGACGTGATCGTCCTGGTTGCGGGCGACGACGTTGAAGGTCATGCGGCGGAACTGCTGCTCGACCGCCGCCATCGGCAGGCCCAGGCGACGGATGACCTGGAAGGCCTGCTCGTAGGAGTTGGCTCCCGGCTGGCGGTAATCCAGATGAGCGAGGGCCGCCAGCGATTGCATGTGGAGCTTGGCGCCGCCCTCGAGGCGATCGAAGCGCCGTGTCATGAAGTGGCGGCGGCCGTTCTCCGCCAGCAAGCGGCATTCGGCCATCTCGATGCCAGCCCGGCGCGCCATCTGCGCGTAGACCCACTCGATCGCCCCGTAGCCCCGGGCATCCCCCAGGTCTCGGCTCTTGTCTTCGACGCCGTCGAACTTGAGGATCCAGTGCTCGAAGCCAGGGTCGGCGTCGAGCTGGCCGGAGCGGACTTCCTCGGTCACCGGGTCGAGGGCGATCAAGGCCTTCGCCCGAGCCCCGCCGGCCGAGGTGCCGACCCTGAGGATCTCCCTGAGGGCCTGCTGCTTGCCCGAGCCGTGAAGCGAGGTGGCCAGGTCCTCGCGCTGGGCCATCACCTCCGCGGCAAGCTCGACCAGGGCCTCGACGTCCAAGGCGTGGCTCTTCGCCGGCCGCGGCCCCAGCGAGGGGGCAAACTCGAGCGCCCCCATGCCCCGCTTGCCGATGTAGCAAAGGCGTTGGACCGCGTTGAAGTCGCCGGCGGCTCGCCCCTGGGTGGCCAACCAGGCGTCGATCAGCGCGTTCCCGTAGCGATCGGGCAGCGAGTCGGCGAGCAGGCCGGGCAGGCCCCTGAAGCTCTGCTCGGACAGCTCGGGGAAGCTGTAGGACCGGTTGGGTTGGAGCGGCATGGCGATCGGCGAGACCTCGATGCCGCTCGTTGCGAAGCGCGGCTCGTACTCAAAGACGGCATCGTCCTGGCCGTCGGGCAGCAGCACAGCGCCGATCTGCGTGCCCCAGAGGCGAACCTCGGCTAGGTCGCTCATGATCCCCGCCCACCTTCCTCATCGGCCCAGCGCCAGGCTGGCGGCTCGTGCCCCGGTTGCTCGGCGCTCCGCGAGGACCCGGCTCGCTGTCGCTCGCCACGCTGCCGTTTCAACTGGTCGATCGGGCTTGGCGGAGGCTCGGGGACCAGCCGATCGAGGCTGGCGAGCAGGTCGAGGACGCGCAGGACGCGGATCAAGCTCCTCACCGAGGCCGATTCGCCCGTCTCGATGCGCTGCACGGTCATCCTGCCCAAGCCCGCTTCCTTGGCAAGCTGACCCTGGCTCAGATTGCGCTCCAGCCGGGTACGGCGCAGGCGGGCGCCGAGCTCCCGCAGGACCGCTATATCGGTGTTCTCAGCTTCTATTTGCATAGTGATCTACTTTTGAATCACTATAGCATTTTCTGCATATATTGCCTCATTTTAGATACAAAGATTACCCCTAGCCGCACCCCAAGCAGAAGCTGCCACCGGCCGCCCACCCTGGGCGGTCCGCGCCGGATACTGCCCCGTCGAGACGGACCAGGCCTACCGTTTTTACCGCGCCAGCTCGGCTGCTGGATCGCGCCGGGGGCGAGATTCATGCGGCTCGGACTTAGAGGGCATGAGTCGCGGAAAGCGGCTCTAACAAGCCAAATTTAGCACGTTAGAGCGAGGGAGATCTGAGGAGATTCAGGGAGTTCGGTGGAGTCGGGGACAGATTTCGGGACAAGTTATCGGGCTCATTTGACGGTCCCACGCGGGGGCAGCGACCATGCCTTCTAGCACCACCGAGGTCGCGGCCGGCATTGGCACCGGCAAGCGTCGCCGGTGCCCACAATGGATCAGCCGAGGTGAATGCTCTGCATGGAAATGCCCGCCACGCGGCCTTCCTCGACTTCGAACAGGGTGACGCTTTCCTCGGGGCCCGCTAGATCAAAGAGAGCTGCGTTGGATTTTTTGAGGTCCCGGTAGGCATGCTTGAACTCCGCGAGAGTCGACCCGATGCCGATCCCCTTAGTCGTCATGAAGCGGTCAAGCGGTGTGTCGAAGTTCTTCTTGGCCCCGTAGGTGAGGCAAGCCCAGTCGGCGGGTTCGCCACTCCGCCCGCAAATCCCGACAATTTCTCGCTACTGCGGCGACCAGCGGATCGGATGCCCACGGAAAGCCGAAACGATGGCTTGTTCAATTGGGCAAGAAGCTGCGCAGATGACGGTGGCGATGGTCTCGACGCTGGTGGCTGGGTTTCTCCCGCTCCGGTCAGCGCTGTGACCGGAGATCCCGCAGCTCGGGCCGACGAGGCACCTCCGGCCGCTTCAGCTCGTTTTCCAGCGCTACACGAAGTAGCTGGGCAATGTCGACCTGCTTGTTCGTGGCCGATTCAAGGAGATCCTCGGGGATTGACAGCCTCACGTCCACGGTTCTCTTGCCCTCGTCAGCCATCAGCTCGACCCAAGACAAAAGCAACTTGGTCGGCGGCCACGCGGACGGGTGCACCATCGGAGGTGGTAAACGCGGCGAAGCCAGTGTTCTCGCGTTGTTCGTTGGAGACCCCGCGGACCTTGCTGAGCTGTGCCTCCACCTCGTCTACTGGCTCGGTCACACGGACCTCGGCGCCGCCCGAGAAGACGATCGTCGCATTGGCGCCCTCAGCCATCGCCGGGAGCCTATTCGTGCCGCTCGCCGGTCGTCAACTCGGCAGTGGTCGACCCGCTGCCGCCGCAGCGAAGTCGTGATGACATGACGGACAGACCGTCAACCCCCGCTTAACCCCCTCACCGCAGACCGGGCAGTCGCGACGCCTGGGTTTCGACATCAGCCAGATCAGTGAGAGGAAGGGGAATCCGTAGAACCAGGGGATCGCCAGGGCCAAGACCCCGATCCCATTCCGGACGGTGCTGACCGTCGCCGGTTGCCGACGATGATCGCCCTGATGATCCTGGCCCCCATGAGGACGGACCAGTCCAGGATGGCCCAGGTCATCTTGCGCCAGTGGAGCGCTGCAACGAGTTTGCCCCAGCTGGCCGAGCAGGCGCAGGGTGCGCCTATCCTGGGTTCGTGCCGCCGCAAACGTACGCGTCCGTGAACGGGCTGCAGATGTATTACGAGGCCCACGGCAACGGCCCGCCGCTCGTGCTCCTGCACGGAGGCGCGCTCACCGTCGGTCTGACCTTCGGAACAATGATCCCGGTTCTGGCTGACAGCCACCAGGTCATCGCGGTCGAGATGCAGGGCCACGGCCATACCGCGAACATCGATCGAGAAATGTCGCTTGAGAACTTCGCGGACGACATCGTCGCCCTGCTCGGACAGCTTGGCATCGCGCGGGCGGATCTCTTTGGGTACAGCCTCGGTGGCGCTGTCAGCCTTGCGATCGCGGCCTGCCATCCGGACCTTGTGGGGAAGCTCGTGCTGGCTTCCACGCCGACGTGTCGCGAGGACTTTGCACTCGATGGGCAGCTCGGCGCTGACAGAATGCCGTCCGCAGCCGACGGCCAAGAATGGGAGGCAGAGTACCGACGGGTTGCACCACATCCCGATGGCTTTGCCGAATTAATTGCTCGGGCAGGAGAGATGGTGGGCGCGATCGAGGATCGGTCGCCCGAGGAGCTTCGCGCGATTCGTGCGCCCACGCTCGTCCTGATCGGCGAAAAGGACTTCATCAGCATCGAGCGGGCAGTCAAGACGGTAGACCTCATCCCGGAGGCACAACTCGCGATCCTCCCGGGCGCGACGCACGTGGAAGTGCCCCGTCGCCCCAACCAGGTGCTCGCAATGATCGTTCCCTTCCTCGACGCGTAAGCCCGAAGCGCAGGTATCGCCACCACTCGTCCGTCAGTCGCCTTCTTTCCACGGGAGGCGGAAGCACAAGTTGCTGTCCCCCTGATTGCTAACCGCCAGTACTGAGCCGGGCCTCGGGACGCGTGGGCTCGAACAGCTCGATCGGGTTTCCAGCGGGGTCCTCAAGCAGGATCTGTTTGCCGCCGAAGCCCGTGACGATGTCGTTGCGGAAGCGCGCTCCAGACTTGCGCAACAGTTCGACGGTGTCATCGAGATCGTCTACCTCGAGCATCAGGCGGTTCCAGCCGCCCGGTGCTGGCTTGGTTCCATCCGGCATCGCCTGCCCTCCGCCACCGGCTCCGCTCGGCGCGCTGAGCGCGAGCCGAAGGTCGCCGCGGCTGAGCATCGCGAACGTGGGGGCGGGGTGCATGATCTCGTCGAAGCCGAGCTGCTTGCAGTAGAAGGCGATCGCGGCGTCGACGTCGTCGACGATGTAGCGGACACTAACGGTAGCCATGTGGGTTCCTCCTTTTCGGTCGTTGCTCGAACCAATCCACCTCGGCCGGCTGGCCCGGCTGCGCAACGAGATCCTTCAACGGATCACCGTCCAGGTTTCCTACCGGCGCAAGGCTTCTCCACCCGTCCCGGACATTCCCCCGGTTCGAGCCGACATTGGGCCACGCGCTTGAGCGTCTGGCTCCGACTGCGGCCTGAGCCGTAGGCGAGCCCGCTTGCCAGCGGGACGACGTAGCCACCGCGCGGGATGTTGGCGATCAGAGTGTCCACGTCCGTCGCTCGTTTGTTGGCGGCCCTATCCCTTCTTGGCCTTCGACGCCGCCGTGCCGTATTTCCCGTGCGCCTGCTTCTCACACGCCGGCTTGCCCTTCGGTTTCCTCTCGCACGCTTTCAGCGCCTTTGCGAGCTTGTGGGCATTCGTCAGCGACTTGAGCTTGATCGTCTTCCCAAGCCCGGTGCCAGGAGACTGCACGTCCGGTGTCGGTGAGGATGATGAGCCTCCCGACCCGGCGGGCTGGGGCGAGGTCGTGGTGCTGAGCGGTTCGAACACGCCGCTCGGCGCTTCGAACGTCTGCGACTGACCATCAGTGCTCCCGGCCACGCTCGTGGCGATCACAGAGTATTCATATTCCTCGCCCGGGTGCAGGTGCACGCCGGCGCTGTTCAGATCAAGGCTCACGCTTTGACCAGCGAAGGAGCCGAGGAGCTTCCCGCTGGGCAGGGGGATGGGCAGACCCACCAATTCACAGTAGAACACTCCGTGGTAGGAGCACGGTTGTGGCACCAGCCTGAACCGGAAGGTCGTTTCAAGGCCCTCGGTGTTGATCTTGGCTTCGAGCGTCGCGTCGGTCGGGGTGATGTTCGAGACGGACTCGCTTTCGATCGAGGGTCCGCCAGAGGAGCCGTAGGTGAACTTATCACCCGGGCTCGCGACACTCACGCCCTGTGCCGTTTCCACCGTCACGTCGACCGTACCGGCCGCGTGCGGCGGACTTTCGACGACCAGTTCCCTGTAGGGCATGATTTCGCATTCGTCGTCACACTCTTCGTGGAGGATCTTTCCTTCCACGGTGCCAAAGTGCACCGACCGCGCGTTTTCGAGGGGTTCGCCGCGGATGGTCACCGTTGTCCCCCCGGATGTCGGCCCGTGGCTGGGTTCGAGGCTGGTGATCACGGGCGAGAAGCCAATTGTGAAAGTCGCTACCTTGCTTTGCACGGTGCCATCGGCGTTGCTCGCAGTCAGTCTGTAGCGATAGGTTTCTCCCATTCTCAGGCCTGTCACTTCGATTGGCGGAACCTGTTGCTGGGAGTCGCCGGTGATCGGCCCCATGTGGGGCGTCTGGGGCCAGCAGTTTTCCACCCCCACGCATTCGACTGCGTGGTCTCCGATGTATTCGAAGTAGTAGTTCGTCGGAAGGCCGTCAGGGTTCAGCTCGCCCTTCAGCTTCGCCCCACCCGGGATCACTTCAGCCGGTTCGGTCTGAACTTCGCTCGGGGACGACGATGCTTGCGCAGACGCAGGTAGTCCCCACGCCAAGCAGCTCAATGCGAGGAACGCGGCGATGCCCACCGCCCGCGTCTTGATCTGGCGCTCGTATCGATGCGCGCCCATTGCAATCGGACGCTACTCCATATGGAGAGGGATGCTCAACTACGCAGCGAGCACCTCGTCCGCGGCCGGTTTCAACACCGCTTGGCGCGAGGGGCGGGTCTGAGGCGGGCAAAGGCGAACGCTTCTGCTTCGTCCGGTAGCGGGCACCAAATACGTGTGCGAACCTGTGAGCGAGGCCACTAGGCATGAGGTCGCATCGTCGCGTGATGAGGCCTCTCGCAGACGGCGGTCCTGGCGATGGGCCTCGGCGTACCGGTGGTCGGCACGAACGTCGACGGCTTCCCAGAGACGCTCGCCGACGGTCGCGGAGCGGGTCGCCACGGTCTACGAGCAGACTTACCAGGATCTGTGCCTTGCGGCCCCATCGGAGCCGCGCCGTCAGCGGCGCGGCGTGTCGCTCTGGCCAGATAGGCCCTGACAACATCCATCGAATAACGTCTCAGGTTGAAAGTTCACAATTGCCCTGCCAAAGGAGGCCCTATGTCCCGCTTCGCCACCGTAAACCTGTTCGAGGTCGAGGACTCTGTCGGCGAACGGGCTCCTGGGATCGAGGGTCGATTCGGCCGCAAACACCTGGACTCGCGTGACCTCGGGATCAGCCACTTCCGCTATGCGGCGAACGTGCGCAGCCCGATGGCCCACAGCCACCGCGAGCAGGAGGAGGCCTACGTGGTAGTGGCCGGGTCCGGGCGAGTGCTCCTCGACGACGAGACCCACGATCTACAGCAGTGGGACGTCGTGCGGGTAGCGCCTGAGGTCGTGCGTGCCTTCGAGGCAGGCCCTGACGGACTGGATATCATCGCCGTGGGTAGTCACAGGCCCGACGATGGCGATGGTGTCATGGCCACCGCCGTTTGGCCCGACGCGGAGTAGCTCAGGCGCGAGGGTAGAATTTATGCCGTGACCGGCCGTCCACGGCATCGAACACTGGTGCGTATCGGCAGCACCTGCCTCCGAACAGGAATGCCTACGGCAGGAACGATGCCGCGCAGTCCGTGACTCCGATCGTGGCCCGCGTCCGGAACGGCCTTGCACTTACTCGTCTTGGGAGGCAGCCGCAGCGGCCCTTGCCCTAAATGTCCCCGGCAAGAGCTCTCCCTCCGCCCGCGCGCGCGAGAGGACGTTGGACCACCACGCGAGATCTTCGAGCGTGACCGATAGTGCAATCCCGGTTGCGGGATCAGCCGGCTCGCTGTCTTCATCGAAAGCGTCGGCGACAAACGGAATGAGCACGCTGTTGCGCAGCGGCACGGCTTCGGCCTCGATCGCGATCAGCGCAAGGTGCTCCACGGCACGGGTGCCCGCCGCGATGCCGCTGCTGTAGCCCACGAACCCGACGGGCTTGTTGCGCAGAGCGAAGCTGACAAACACGCTGTCGATCGCGTTCTTCAGTTGATCCGGGACGCTGCGGTTGTACTCGGCGGTCACGATGAGGTAGGCATCGCCCTCGGCAAGCTTCTTGTTCCACGCCTTGACGATCGGATCGGAGTAGGTCGGGTCGGCAAAGTCGCCGATCGTGCCGACGTGCTCTTGGAAAAACGGGAGCTGCCAGTCGCGCAGGTCGAGCAGCTTCGACCTCAAACGCGCCCTGGCGCTGCGCCTGCTCGTGGACCCAAGGAAAGACGCGCTCCGCGGCCCGTGTGGGGCGCGTGCTTCCGACAATGACCTGGAGCTTTGGCATGACAGCCGTAACGATGGCACAGGCGGGCTCGAGACACTCGGAACGCGCGACAAGCGGGCATCTGGCTCGCGCCGATAAGGCGCTCGCCTTGGACGAAGCCCAGGAGTCTTCTCCCTACATCCACCCACCTGCTTCCCGCCCGAAGCGAAGCCGTCAAACAGCTGGGGCCGGTTGGACTCGGACGACTTCGGTGTCTCAAAAATGGGGCGGGCTGGATTCGAACCTGCGCTCCACGGATTATGAGTCGCGGCAAATCGTTCTAGTGAGCCAAATTGGGCATGTTAGAGCGAGGGTGTTCTGAAGAGATTCAGGGAATTCGGTGGAGTCGGGGACAAAGTTTCAGGCTCCGCTTGATCGGGCTGAGGTCGCTGAGCGAGCGTCGTGCAACGCCAGGACGAAGGCCCGATCCGAGGATTCGTCGTAGCTGTAGAGCAGGATCATCCACGACCACGGGCCCAGCACGAACTTGGTGGGCGCCCATCGCCCCTCCAGCTCGGGACCGGCCGGCGGGAAGGTTTCTAGAACTCGCAGCGACCGAGCGATCCGCGCCCAACTGTCGCCGGGAAGACCGAGCGTCTCGATCGCCTCATCGACGTCCCGCCGAGCTCGCGGGGTGACGGCTATCTGCGCCACTCAGGCCAGCTTGTCGAGCGGCGTGCCTTCGCCGATGGCGGCCTGGGCGAGTCCTTCCTGCGTCCGCTCCCAAGCTCCGGGAACAGCCTCAAGGATCTCGGTGATTCGCACTGAATCGGGATCGGCATCGTCGAGTGCCGACGAGAGCAGAGATCGAGCGAGCGTCCCTTCCTGCATATGAGAGCGCTCGGCTAGCCTCGCGAGCTTGCGGGCGCGAATCTCGTCGAGCGTGACGTTGATGCGTCTTGGATTTGCGGCCAAGAGGGCATTTTACACGTATCTACACAATGCGTGCAATTGAATTTTATTCACAGCATCAGGCAGAAGGTGGCTGGCTCAGCGAGCAGGGCGTGGCAGGGCTTCTCAATCCGGGTCCCCCGCTCCCAGTGGACCGCCTCAGCGTCTGCTCTCCCTTCCGGCTCGAGGCCCTGCACTCAGCCCTCACAAAGGCCGACTTTCGGCTCTCTCCGAGGAGCTCGAGGGCTTTCGCCAAGCGCCGGGTGACGCCGCTACCTGGCTTTTCGCCGAGCAAGCCCAGCGCGAGCTGGCAGACCAAGGCTCGGTCAGCCACAGGGTGGCCCCGGCCGACTTCCTGACCGCGGCGATCGTCGCCCAGCACGAACTCGGGGTACTGCACTACGACAGCGACTACGACCTGATCGCAGACCATACGAGCCTCGAGTTCGAGAGCGTCTGGATTGCCCCGCCCGGCAGCGCCGACTGAAGGCGCCCTGGACACGAGGCCGCCCGGGCTGCGAAAACGTAGCCCCCGCTTGCCAGCAGGCGAAGGACGGGCGCGGGAATCGCGGCCTCAGGCCGCCTCCAAGGTGAAGCGGACCCGGGTGCCGGGCGTCGCCTCCTCCAGCCAGATCCGCCCCCCGTGGGCCTCGACGATCGCCCGCGAGATCGCCAGGCCGAGGCCGGCGCCCTCCTCGCCGCGGGCCTCCTCGCCCCGGTAGAAGGCCTCGAAGACCCGCTCGCCCTGCCCGGCGGGGATCCCCGTTCCTTGGTCGGCAACCTCAACTTCGACCTCGCCGCCGCCCGCGCGGGCCCGCACCGTGACGCTGCCGTCGGCCGGGGTGTGGCGGATCGCGTTCTGGATCAGGTTGAAGAGGACCCGCTGCACCTTCTCGGCGTTGGCCAGCGCCACCACCTCACGCGGTGGCAGCTCGGCGTTGATCGCCACGCCGCGGGCCTCCGCGGGGGCACGCATCGCCGCGACCGTGTCACCGATCAGCTCCCCCAGCTTGACCTGGCGCATCGTCCAGGAAATGTCACCGGCCTCGATCCGCGAGAGCTCAAAGAGGTCGTCGATCAGCCTGGTCAGCGCTTCGACGTGGGTGCGGGTCTCGCGCAGGTAGCGCGCGCGAGTCTCGCCGGTCGCGACCCCGTCGTCGATCGACTCGACCAGCAGCCGCAGCGAGGCCAGCGGCGTGCGCAGGTCGTGCGAGACGGCGGCGATCAGATGCCGGCGCGCGTCCTCGATCTGGCGACGGGAGCGCTCCTCGACCGCCATCCGGACGGCCAGCGCCGCGGCCAGCGCCGCCCCGGCCGCGGCGAGCACGACGAGGAGGATCTGCGCCGCGCCCATCCGCTCGGGGACCGTCACGGCGGCGGCCCCGGCGAGGAAGGCCGCGACGGCGATCGGGGCGACGCGCTTCATGGCCGCAGCCTGTACCCGACTCCCCAGACCGTCTCGATGAAGCGGGGCTCGCTGGGGTCATCGCCGAGCTTGGCGCGGAGGCGACGGACGTGAACGGTGACGGTGCTGGTATCGGCGAATACGGGGAAGTCCCAGACCGCCTCCATCAGCTGATCGCGGGAGAAGACCCTGCCCGGTCGCGCCGCCAGATAGGCGAGCAGGTCGAACTCGCGCTGGGTCAGCGAGAGCTCCTCGCCGTCGAGGAAGGCCATCCTGCGGGCCGGCTCGACCCGCAGCGGACCGTGCTCGATCGGCGCCGGCCCCTGATCCTCGGGATGCGGTGAGCGGCGGCGCAGCACGGCGTCGACCCGGGCCACCAGCTCGGCGGGAGAGAACGGCTTCACCACGTAGTCATCGGCCCCGTGACGCAGGCCAATGACCCGGTCGGACTCCTCACCGCGCGCGGTGAGCAAGATCACCGCGATCCGCTCGCCGGGGCGCTCGTGCAGCCGGCGCATCACCTCGATCCCATCGATCCCCGGCAGCATCACGTCGAGCACGACCAGGTCGGGCCGATGGCGCGCCGCTACCCGCAGCGCCTCGGGGCCGTCGCAGGCCTCGTGCGTCTCATACCCCGCCCGCTGCATGTAGCGACCGACGACCTCAACGATCGTCGGCTCATCGTCGACCACGAGGACCGTGCCGTGCGTGGACTCGCTCATCGCCTCGATTGTCGCGCCCCGCCTAGCCAAAGGTGAAGGCATAGCCCGTCACCCCCGGTTCTGGCAAGAGACGCAGGACGTGATCGCCAACCCGGGGCAGGTCGACAAGTTCATAGAGGCGCTGCGAGGAGACCTCGACGGCGCCGTGGTGGACGTCTGCGCCGGCGAAGCGGGCCGGGATCGGGCGGCCGTCCAGCAGCACCCGCAGCCGGCGCGCGCGCAGGGGCGAGCCCAGCACCAGGTAAACCCGCCGCGCCCCGAAGTGGAGGTCGAGCGAGCCGCCGGCTGCCACCACCGAGTGCAGGCCGATCCTCCAGCGCCCGTGGTAGGCGAATTCGTTGGGGGGCGGCGTGCGAGGGTTGCCGAAGTCATGCATCCCCGGCGAGAGGATCGGGTTGGTGAAGCGTTCGGCGCGGGCTGCGCCGAGGTAGGTCTCGGGCGTCGTCACCCCGGCCGAGGGAGAGATTGCGTGGACGACCGGTCTCCTGCTCGAGACCCGGTGGCCGGCTTCGGCGAGCAGCTCGCGGATCACTTCTTCTTTCTTGCCGTAGGAGCCTTCGCCGAAGTCGGCGTAGCGAACGTCGCCCTTGGCGTCGATGAAGTACTCGGCCGGCCAGTACTGGTTGCCGTAGGCGTTCCAGGTCCCGTATTCGTTGTCCTGGACGACGGGATAGCGCAGGCCGTTGCGCTTGATCGCTTCGGCGACGTTGCTCGCCGCGTGCTCGAAGGGAAACTCGGGGGTGTGGACGCCGACGATGGTCAGCCCGTCGCGGCGGTAGCGCGCGTCCCAGGCCTTCAGGTAGGGCAGGGTGCGCAGGCAGTTGATGCAGCTATAGGTCCAGAAGTCGATCAGCACCACCCTGCCGCGCAGGCCGCGCATCGTCAGCGGCCGATCTCCGGGGGTGTTGAACCACTGCTCGGTGTCGACGAATTCGGGCGCCTTGCCGAGCACCGGCAGTCCCCCCGCCGGATCTGTCCTCGGCGTGACCTGGTTCGCCGCCCGCCCGCCGATCCCGTGGGCGGCTTCGCCGCGAACTTCTTCAAGCGCGCTGCGCACCGCCGCAGTGTCCTCCAGCCCGTGCGTGGGGGTGATCAGGAAGCTCGGCAGGTCGGTGGCGATCGTGTTCTCAAAGCGCACGTCGTAGTTCTCGAGCATCGCCAGGGCGACCACCACCATCACCGCGCCCATCGCCACCTGCAGGCCGACGCCGCGCCTCGCGAGCGGCGCGGCCAGGCGCCGACCGCCCAACATCAGGATGTAGAGGACGACGGCGGAGCCGATCCCGTAACTGAGCGCCACCGCCAGGCGCCCCGCGGTGAACGACTGCGAGGCCGTGACGGTGATCACCCCGGCGAGGATCGGACCGGCGCAGGGGGCGTAGACCAACCCCAGGCTGGCTCCGACAGCGGTCCCCGACCAAAACCCCTCGCCACCCAGGCGGGGCGCCCCGGCGCGCCCCGCGAAGCTGCTCAGCCAGGCCTCCAGCCGCGCCGCCAGCGGCGGGACCATCAGAGTGATCCCGAAGGCGATCAGGACGAAGATCGCAAGCTTTCGCAGCAGGTCGTCGGGCAAGCCGAGCGCCGAGATCAGGTAGACGAGTACGACGATCGCGAAGGTGAAGGAGACGGCCAGCCCGGCGACGATCCCGAGCGGCCGGCGCCGACCGCCGGTGGCGCCGGCTGAGAGCGCGATCGGGAGGATCGGCAGCACGCACGGCGAGACGGCGGTGGCGGCGCCGGCGATGAACCCGAAGAGGATCAGCAATGCCATGGCCTCAACCTTTCCAGGAAGGCATTACGAATAGATAACGGCGCCCGGCTCAGTCGCCGCCGGCGGGACGGGGTAGCGGCCCCGGCTCAGCCCGATGCCGGCCGCGAGGTGACGGCGCCCGCGGCGCGCCCGATCACCTCCGCGGCGCGGCCGACCTGCTCGCCGATCCCGTAGTGGGCGCAGATCGCCAGCTCGTGCTCGCGCAGCAGCGGGCGGTCGAGGTCGACGACCGGGGCGGCGCGGATCTGCTCCCGAGCGTGGGCGACCCAGACGCGGCCCGCCGCCGCGGCGCAGTCGCCGAGCGGGATCGCCACCAGCCTGGTGCGGCGACGGCCGAGCTTGGCCACCAGCCAGCTCGGCATGCCGCTGACCGCATCGGTGAAGAAGCCGTAGACGCGGCCTACCGGATCGCCGTCGATCGCGTCGAGTTGATCGCCGAGCCATCGGCTCGCCTCCGCCAGAGACGGCGCTGGGGCAATCGGCGCCGCGGGCTCAGGCATCGGCCTGGGCCTCCAGCAGCTCGCCGGCGGCGGTTGCCGGGTCCAGCTCGCGGCGCACAACCCGCTCCAGCAGCGCCGCGACTTCGGGGTCATCGGCGACCGTCGCCTCAAGGCGACGGCGCATCCGTGAGGCGGCGATCCCCAGCACCTCGCTGCGCAGGTTGCGGGCGCGGCGCTCCGCCAGCGTCCCCGCCGCCTCGATCTGGGCGCGGTGCTGGTCGATCTTCACCGCCAGCTCGGCGACGCCCTCGCCGCGCGCCGCCTCGGTGCGCAGGATCGGCACCCGCCAGCCGCCGGGATCGTGGGAGAGGGCGAGCACGCCGCGCACCTCGCGCACCATCGTCTCGGTCATCGGGTGATCGGCCTTGTTGACGACGATGATGTCGGGGATCTCCATCACCCCCGCCTTCAGCGCCTGGATCGAGTCGCCGGAGCCGGGCATCAGCGCCAGCACGATCGTGTCGGCGTGATCGACGATGTCGATCTCGGCCTGGCCGACGCCGACCGTCTCGATCAGGACATCGTCTTTGCCCGCCGCGTCCATCGCCAGCGCCACCTGCAGGGCGGCCTCCGAGAGCCCGCCCAGCGCGCCGCGCGTGGCCATCGAGCGGATGAACACGCCGGGGTCGAGGAAGTGCTCGGAGAGGCGGATTCGATCGCCGAGCAGGGCGCCTTGGGTGAAGGGGCTGGAAGGGTCGATCGAGAGCACCGCGACCTGCCGCCCGGCCTCGCGCAGCTTCACCGTGAGGGCGCCGATCAGGGTGCTCTTGCCGACCCCGGGCGGCCCGGTGAAGCCGACGATCCGCGCCCCGCCGGTGCGGGGGTAGACCTCCCGCACCAGCTCCCAGCCGGCCGGGTCATCGGACTCGATCAGGGTGATCGCCCGCGCCAGCGCCCGCTTGTCGCCGCCGAGCAGCCGCTCGGCCAGCGAGGCGGTTTTTGCCGCGTCAGGCATTGAGCGCTCAGTCTAGAGTCCGGCGCCGCATGCGCCAGCTCCGCTTCCTCGCCGCCAACGGGATGCTCAACAGCCGCTACGGGCGGCTGCTGTGGCGCTACCTCTGGCGCCGCCTCCTGACCCGGGCGGGGCGGCGCTGGCAGACCTCCGGGCTGCTCTTCCTCGGCCGCCGGCTCGAACTGCAGATCGGCCGTCGCGGGGTGATCCGCTTCGGCCGCTTCGTCTGGATCGGCGATGGCTCAAAGATCCGCTGCCACGAGGGAGTGGTCGAGATCGGCGCGAAGACCGTGATCGGCCAGGACTGCACGATCTCGGCCTACCAGCAGGTGCGGATCGGCGAGCAGTGCGTGATCGCCGACCGGGCGATGTTCATCGACTTCGACCACGGCGTCGTCGAGGTCGAGCGGCCGATCCGCGTCCAGGGCATCTACAAGCGCGACGTCGAGGTCGGCTCAAACGTCTGGGTCGGCTACGGCGCCTGCATCCTGCGCGGGGTCAGGGTGGGCGACAACTCGATCATCGGGACCAACTCGGTGGTGACCAAGGACGTCCCCGCCAACGCCGTGGTGGCCGGCGTGCCCGCCCAGGTGATCCGGATGCGAGCGGCGCCAGAGGAGCTGCGCTGGCCCGATCCGGTGGAACCGGACCCCGGCGCGAAGAGCACCCTGGCGCGCCCGACCTGAACCGCCGCCCGGCTGCTGGTGTCTGGGCCGGCGGCGCGGGCCGAGGACGGCTCAGGCGGGGTCCAGCTTGGCGCCGACCAGCTCGGCGTAAACCGCGGCGGTGCGCTCGGCGACGTCGCCCCAGTCAAAGCGGCGCAGGTGCTCGTAGGCTTCGGCAACGAGGCGGCGGCCGAGCTGATCGTCGGAGAGGACGCGGATCGCCACCTCGGCGAGGGCGTCGGGGTCGTGGGCGCGGAAGCGCAGGCCGGCCTCCTCGTGGGGGACGACCTCGCGCAGCCCGCCGGTGTCGGCGACGATGCAGGGGCAGCCCGAGGCCATCGCCTCCAGCGCCACCAGCCCGAACGGCTCATAGATCGAGGGGACCACGGTGAGATCGGCGATCCGGTAGAGGGAGTGCAGGACGTCGTCGCCGATCCAGCCGAGGAAGCTGCCGTGCTCCATCAGGCCCAGCTCCTCTGCCTGGCGGTGCAGCTCGGCCTCATGGGTGCCCGAGCCGGCGACCAGGAAGCGGGTGCCGGGCACCTGCTCGATCACCCCTGGCATCGCCTCCAGCGCCAGCTGGAAGCCCTTCTCATAGACGAGGCGCCCGATCAGGAGGACCAGCTTCTGCTCGGGGGCGGCGAACTCGGCCCGCAGGCGCCTCAGCTCGGTTGGGTCCTGCGGCTGCAGGTCGTCGGGATCGATCCCGTTGGGGATCACCGTCACCCGCTCCTCCTCGACCCCGAAGATGTCGACGATCTGCTCGCGCATGTAGTGCGAGCAGGCGATCACCTGCTCGGAGCGATTGGTTATCCAGCGCTCGACCCCGTGGATGTAGGCCTGGGGGTGCTTGTCGACCCAACCCTGGTGGCGGCCGTGCTCGGTGGCGTGGATCGTCGTCACCAGCGGCGCGCCGAAGCGCTTGGCGAGGTGATCGCAGGCGCCCGCGACCAACCAGTCGTGGCCGTGGAGGAGGTCGAACCGATAGCGGTCGCCAAGCTCGACCCCGGCGGCCAGCATGTCGGAGTTCATCCGCTCCACCCAGGCGACGAACTCGCCGAGGTCGGTGGGTCGCTTCGGCTCGCGGATGCGGTGGATGGCGACGCCGCCGAAGCGCTCCTCGGCTGGGGACTCCTCGCCGCCGCGACTCAGCACGTGGACCTCGACCTCGCGCTCGACCAGCGCCTCGGAGAGCTTGCGCACGTGGCGGGCCAGGCCGCCCTCGATCAGCGGCGGGTACTCCCAGGAGAGGGTGAGGACGCGGGTCACGGTTGAAGGAGCGAGGAGAGGCTCAAGTCCGGGGCGAGGGCACGCATGCGCGGGTCGGTGAAGGAGGGGGAGTCTATGGCCTCCAACATCGCCTCCGCGTGGCCGGTGGCACGCTGGTAGGCGTAATCGCCCGCCTCGCCGCGCTGGTCGAGGAAGGCCCAGTCGCTGGCCTGGGCCGCCAGCAGCTCGCGCGCCGCGCGCCGTGCGGCCGGCCCCCCCAGCCCGCTGCGCAGCGCCCGCAGCAACCGCAGCTCCAGCCGCCGCGCTCCCCAGGCGAGATCGGCGACGGACGGGGAGTCCCAGGTGCGGAGGTCCTTCTCCTCGCCCCAGCTCGAGGCGAGCAGGGAACGCTCGACCGGCTCGTGCTCGGCCAGCGCCTGCGGGACGGTGAGCAGGCGCACCCCGGCCCGCTCCGCCCCGGCCAGCACCCCTCCCAGCCAGAGCGGCCCCTCCGACCACCAGTGCCCGATCAGCTCGGTGTCGATCGCGAAGACGATCAGCCCACGGCGGCCGCGGGCCGCGGCGAAAGTACGCAGCCGGGCGGCGACGGCGTCGAGGAACTCGGCGGCCTGGCGGGCCGCCGCAGCAGCAGCAGCAGCGGGCCGATAGGCGCCGCCGCCGACCCGCCAGATCCGCACCCCGCGCAGCGACTTGCCGGCGAACTGGGCGTGGGCGGGGTCGGAGGGATAGCCGTCGAGCGACCACAGCCAGCCGATCGCCTCCCAGTCGATCGCCAGCGCCACCGGCCCCGCCGCGGTGGCGATCGGCTCCAGCGCCTCCAGCGGGCTGCGCTGAGCGCTCTGATCGACGCAGAACCACCGCACCCCCTCCTCCGCCAAGCGCCACTCCAGCCCCGGCGCGTAGGCGCACTCCGGCAGCCAGAACCCCCCGTCCCAACCGAACCGCCGCCGGTGCGAGCGGATCCCCGCCTGCAGCTGCAACCGCAACCCCTCCCGAGTTGCCAGCAAAGGCAGAACCGCATGGGTAGCCGCCGAGCTCGCCAGCGCCACCCGCCCCGCCTGCTCGGCCTCCCGGAAGAGCCGCAGCGGCTCTCCCCCGGCCCCGTCCAGCAGCTCGAGCGCCCGCCGGTAGCGATCGAGCTCCGCCGCACAGGCCTCCCGGCACTCGGCTGGGACCTCGCCCAGATCGGCCTCAGCCGCCCCGATCCGCCAGCGCAGGAGGAACTCCCGCAACCGCTCCCGCGTCCCGCTGTCCTCGAGCTGGTCGGCCAGCACCGGGGTGACCGTCATCGTCAGTCGCTCGGCGACCTCGAGGACCGGCAGGTAGGAGCGGATCACCGCGTCAAACAGCCACTCCTCCCCGAACGGGTAGGTGCCGAACCCCTCGACGTAGGGCATGTGGCTGTGCAGGACGATCGCCAGATCGCCGGCGCTCGGCTCAGGCATGGCAGACGGCGAGGAAGTCCAGCGCCGCGTCGAGCTCGCCCTCCCTGAGCACGAAGTCAGACGCCGCGATCGCCGGCGTGAACCAGCCGTAGAAGCGCTCGGTCAGCCCGAGCCGTCTGTGGGCCGTGTCCCAGCCCAGCCGCAGCGCCAGCTCGTGGGCCCGCAGCTTGCGGGCGTGAATGAGGCCGAGCACCTCGACCCGCTCAAAGCGCGTCTCACACAGCGCCCGGAACTCGGCGGCCCGGTACTCGCGGAGGTGCCACGGGTTGTCCGATTTCTCGGCCCCCGGCGGCGCCAGGGTCAGCAGGTTCGGAGTCGAGACGTAGGCAATGCCGCCCGGGGAGAGCATCGAGCGAAAGTTCGCGAGGATCGCCCCCGCGTCTTTGACGTGCTCGATCGTCTGCAGGAAGACGACCGCGTCGCATGGCTCGGCGTAGCTCTCGACCAGATCGCGCTTAAAGCCCAGGTTCGGGCGCACGTAGCGCAGCCGCGCGTGCTCGTGGGCCTCGGGGTTGGCGTCGACGCCGATCACGCTCGCCGCCGCGGTGGCCAAAAGGTCGGACCCATAGCCCTCTCCGCATGCCATGTCTGTGACCCGCAGGCCGGCGACCCGCGTCGCGATCCACTCATAGACCGCGAGGTGGCGCCGGTACCAGTAGTTCTCCTCGGGCAGGTCGGGCAGGGTGCGCTCCCCGGTCAGCGGCAGCGGCGGCACCCCGGGGGGCTGGTTTAGCTGGAGGTATTCCTCGCCCACCGCAGGGACGCTATTGCGGGGCAGGCGCCTTGTGCATTGCGCCGTTCTGCGTAGAGTTGCCGAGCCTGTGCCAGCCTCCCCGACCGCCACGCCGGAGCACATCAAGGACGCCAACACCCGCTACCACGACGCCGCGGCCGATCAGTACGACGCCAAGTGGGGGATCGACTTCGGCGAGACCGGCCGCGAGCAGGTGCGGCTGAAGCTGGTCAAGGCGCTCGGCGGGCTCGGCGGGCGGACCTTCGGCGACGGGCTGGAGATCGGCTCGGGCACCGGCTACTTCTCGCTCAACCTGCTCCAGCTCGGCGTGATCGAGCGGCTGACCGCGACCGACATCTCGGCGGGGATGCTGAAGCGGCTGGCGGGCACCGCGGCGGCGCTCGGGCTGGAGGCGCAGACGGTCGAGACCGAGGCCGAGCAGCTCCCCTTCGAGGCGGAGAGCTTCGACCTCGTCTTCGGCCACGCGGTCCTGCACCACATCCCCGACCTGCAGCGCGCCTTCGCGGAATTCCGTCGCGTCCTGCGCCCCGGCGGCGTGATCGCCTTCGCCGGCGAGCCGTCGCGCTACGGCGACCGCATCGCCGCCCTGCCCAAGCGGGCGGGGCTGCTCCTCGCCCCGGCCTGGCGCGAGCTGGTCCGGGCGCGCCGCCGCGCCGTGCCCGAGGCCGAGCAGTCGGGCGGCCACGCGCTGGAGGGCGAGGTCGACGTCCACGCCTTCACTCCCGCCGACCTGCGGCGCCTGCTGCGCGAGGCCGGCTTTGAAGAGCGTCGGGTCGGCGGCGAGGAGCTGCTCGCCAACGCCTGGGGCTGGGGCCTGCGCACGGTCGAGTCGAGCGCCGAGCCGGACTCGGTCCCCTGGGGCTGGCGGCGCTTCGCATTCCGCAGCTACATCGCCCTGCAGAAGCTCGACACCCGCCTGCTCGAGCCCCACCTCCCCGCCGAGCTCTTCTACAACCTGCTCGTCTCCGCCCGCAAGCCGACCTAGGCTGAGCCGCCGGCCCGGCGCACCCGGAACTGCTTGACCCGCGAGTCGAAGCCCTTGAGGCGCCGCTCGCCGGCGAAGGAGTACTCAAAGCCCTCCCCCGCCGCCTCCCTGGCCGCGACGTCGACCAAGACGCTGCCCGGTTTGGCGATCGCGGTGAGCCGGCTCGCCAGGTTGACCGGGCGCCCGTAGTAGTCGCCGCTGCGCAGCAGGGCGGAGCCGTAGGCGATGCCCGCCCGCAGTCGCGGAAAGTCCTCGCCTTCGCGGTCGGCGGCCTCGACCATCCGCAGCGCCGCCTCGACCATCGGCGCGGCCTCCGTGCAAACAAGCATCGCCGCGTCGCCGATCAGCTTCACCAGCCGCACCGGCGGCTCGGCGACGGCGCTCGCCAGCTCGTCGAGCCGGCCGGCGATCAGGCCGAGCTCTTCGGTGGCGATCTCCTCGCCGAGCTTGGTGAAGCCGACCAGGTCGGCGAAGCAGACCGCGACCTCCGCGGTGGCGCCCGGCGCGCCGGCGGCGAGGTCGGCGGCGCCGATCACGTCGCGGCGGATCTGCTCGAGCATGTGGGACCGCAGCGCGTAGAGCAGGATCGGCTCGAAGACCGGCAGCATGTGCTCCGCGGCGGCGGCGAAGCGCAGCGCCAGGTCGCGCTCGGTGTCGCCGGGCTGCATCAGGGTGCGGACCATCAGCTCGCGGTTGGCCTCGGCGATCCGCGCCGTGCCCATGCCGATCGTCCGCGCCACCTGCAAGATGCCCTCCTCCGGGAGGCCGGCGTCCTTGAAGGCCTTCACCCCCCGCGCCGCCTCCAGGTCGGCCTCGGTCAAGGCGCTTTCGTCGGGGTCCGGATAGGGGATGCCGAGCGCCGCCGTGGCGCGCTGTAAGAGGTCGAAGTCGACGCCGGAGATCGCGGCCACCTGGCGCGGCGTATAACGGGGGCCATCGCCGGCCAGGGCCAGCTCGACCGGGAGCAGGGTGAGGCGCCCGGCTGCGACCGCCTCGCGCAGCTCCTGCACCGAGACCCCCTCGGCCGCCAGCTGCTGGAGCAGGGCGAGGCGGGCCCGGCGTGGCTCGCCCTGCACGTCGTCCAGCAGGCCCTCGGCGTCGAAGTCGATCGTGGGGCGCTGCGCCATGCGCGCCATTCTCCACCGCGCCGGCCGGCGGTGCGACCAGCTAGGCGATCGCCACCGCGCCGCCGCGGCGCGGGTCCCCGCCGCCGCTCAGCTCGCCGCTCGCGCGGTCGCGCGCCACCGCCTGACAGCCGCCGAAGAAGAGGTTGATCTGGGGGCGACGGGCGACCCGCAGGCCGCGCGCCTCAAGCCGCCCCAGGGCGGCCTCCTCGATTCCCGGCTCGGCCTGAACGAGGCCGTCCTCGAAGTGCAGCCGGGGCGCCCGCACCGCCTCCCCGGCGCCCATCCCCTGCTCGATCACCCGGACGATCGTCTGCAGGATCGCCGAGCGGATGCGGTTGGAGCCGGCGCTGCCGAGGCCGAGCTCGATCTCCCCGTCGCGGAGCACCACGGTCGGCGCCATCATCGAGGGCACGCGGCGCCCGGGCGCGATCGCGTGGAAGCCGAGCGGGTTGAGGTCCTCCTCGCCGAGCATGTTGTTGAGGATGACGCCGGTGCCGGGCACCAGGACGCCGGAGCCCGATCCGTTCGAGCAGGTGACGCTCGCGCACATCCCGCTCTCCTCGAGCACGGAGATGTGGGTGGTCGAGCCGAGCAGATCGGCGGCCGCGAGGTCGAGGCCCGCCGGGTCGAGGAAGCTCGCCGCCAGCTCGTCCCCGTAGAGGGCTTCGGCGAACTCCTTGCCGCGACGGCCGTTGGCGGCGCCCATCGCGGCGACCAGCTGCTCGGGGCCGCTGCGCCCCCCGAACCGCTCCAAGAGGCCGAGGCAGAAGGCGATCAGGATGCCGCCCGAGGAGGGCGGCGGGTTGGTCAGGACCTCGGCGCCGCGGTAGGAGGTGCGGATCGGGCGCCGCTCGATCGTCGCATAGCTGGCGAGGTCGCCGGGGCCGAGCGTGCCGCCGCCGGCGAGCGTGAACTCGCTCAGCGCCGCCGCCAGATCGCCGCGGTAAAACGGCTCTGCCCCCTCGGCGCCGAAGCGCTCCAGCGCCTCGGCCAGCTCCCCGAAGCGAAAGACCTCGCCCTCGCGCAGCGTCCGACCGCCGGGCGCATAGAGCTCACGCGTCCCCGCCAGGCGCTCGTGGATCGGGGCGAGGATGTCGAGGATGTATGCCTGCTCGGCGTTCACCGGGGCGCCCGCGCGGGCGAGCCTGGCGCCGGGGCGGACCAGCTCCTCCAGCCCCACCGAGCCGAAGCGCCCCAGCGCCAGCTCCAGCCCGGCGGCCGTGCCAGGCACCCCGCAGGAGGCCGGCCCGACATAGAACGTCTGAACCGTCTCGGCGTCGAAGTGGACCGGCACCGCGACCAGCTCGGCGCGCCGCTCGATCCCATCCCTGCCCGGCGCCGCGACGAAGAAGTCAAAGAGGACGGTCTCCTCGCCGCGGTGGACCATCATGAACCCGCCCGCGCCGAACCCCGTCAGCGGGCTCTCGACCGCGAAGGAGGCGAGCGCCGCGCAGACCGCGGCGTCAACGGCATTGCCGCCCTCACGCAGCACCTGAGCCCCCGCCTCGGCAGTCAACGGATGGCCGGCGGCGACGACCCCTCTCATCGCGCCGAGGGTAGTGCTAGCCAGGGAGGAACTCGGGTACGTCGATACCGAGCTCGCCGCGGCGAGCTCGGCCGGTGTCCTTGGTGCGGCGGATCGTCGGCTCGGCTGCGCGGCGGGCCGGCACCGGGCTGCCGTCAAAGCGGGTCGCCACCACCGTCACCCAGACCTGGTCGCCCAGCTCCTCATCGACATTGGCACCGAAGATGATGTTGGCGTCGGCGTGGGCCGCCTCGCCGACCACCTTGGCCGCCTCGCTTACCTCGACCAAGGAGAGGTCGGGCCCGCCGGTGATCGAGAGCAGGATCGCGCGCGCCCCCTCCATCGAGGTCTCCAGCAGCGGTGAGGAGATCGCTTTCTCGGCGGCGAGCACCGCCCGTCCCTCGCCGTGACCCATGCCGATCCCCAGCAGCGCCCGGCCCGCCTCGGACATGATCGTCCGCACGTCGGCGAAGTCGAGGTTGATCAGGGCCGGAAGGGTGACCAGGTCCGAGACGCCCTGGACGCCCTGGCGCAGCACGTCGTCGGCTACCTGGAAGGCCTCGACCATCGAGGTCTGCTGGTCGAGCACCTCGAGCAGGCGGTCGTTGGGGACGACGATCAGCGTATCGACCTCGGCCGCCAGCTCCTCGATCCCCTTGCCGGCCTGGTTGCCGCGGCGGCTGCCCTCGAAGCTGAACGGCTTGGTGACGATGCCGACGGTCAGCGCGCCTACCTCGCGGGCAAGGCGGGCGATGACGGGAGCGGCACCGGTACCGGTGCCGCCGCCCGCGCCGACCGCGACGAAGACCATGTCGGAGCCCTTCAGCAGGCGCTTGATCTTGTCCTGCTCCTCAAAGGCGGAGCGGTGCCCGAGCTCGGGGTCAGCGCCGGCGCCCAGCCCACGCGTCTGCTCCTCGCCAATGTGGACGGTGATGTCGGCGACGCAGAGCTGCAGCGACTGCAGGTCGGTGTTGACCGCCAGGAACTCGACTCCGGGGATGCGGGCGTCGACCATGCGGTTGACGGCGTTGACGCCGGCGCCCCCGACCCCGACCACGCGGATCACCGGCTGGTGCGGCTGGCCGCTTCCCGGCGGCTCATAAGCCGGCTCCTCGCGGCCGTAGCGGGGTGTGTTGACGAGAGCCGGGTCCTCGCGGCCGCGGGGCTTGGGCTCCCCAGAGAAGACGCGTTTCAGACGCTCCGGGGGGGGCTCGACCGAGGACTCGAGGGAAACCGGGGCGGGCGGTGAGGGCTCGGGCTCGGCGGCGCGCTGTGCCTCGACCGGGTCCTCGCGGCCGTAGCGGGGCTCCTCGCGTGCGGGCTCGCCGGGGTCCTCAGCCTCGGGCGGGTCGGCGCGCGCCTCATCGGAGGTGGCGCGGAAGAGATCGGCGAGGGGGCCCTCGCGCATACTCGCCCGCTTACGCTGACTCATTCGCCAGAACCTCCTTCGCCAGCTCCCGGTAGTAGTTCGCGGCGCTGCTGGTGGAATCGTACTTGAGCACGCTGGAACCTTTCACCGGCGCCTCGGCGAATTTGATCGCCTTGCGGATGCGGGACTTAAAGACGAGGTCGCCGAAGTTCTCCTCGAGGATCTCCACGGCCTCCTTGGCGTGGACCGTGCGCGAATCGAGCATGGTCGGCAGGATGCCCTCGATCCGCACGTCGGGGTTGAGGTTCTCCTGGATCATCTTCAGCGTGTTCTGGAGCTGGACCAGCCCCCGCATCGAGAGATACTCGCACTGGACGGGGACGATCACCCTGTTCGCCGCGGTCAGCGCGTTGATGGTCAGCAGCCCGAGGCTTGGCGGAGTGTCGATGCAGACGTAGTCATAGTCCCCGGAGACCTCCTTGAGGGCCTTCTGCAGGGTGCGCTCGCGACCGATCTTGGTGCTCATCGCGATCTCAGCCCCGGCCAGGTCGATCGAGGCGACCGCGATGTCGATCTCGCGCTTGACGATGATCTCCGAGATCGGCATGTCGTTGACCAGCACGTCATAGAGGCTCTTCTCGACCTTGTCGGGGTCGATGCCCTGGCTCATGGTCAGGTTCCCCTGTGGATCCAGATCGATGCACAGGACCCGGTATCCGGACTCGGCGAAGGCAACGGCGAGGTTGAGCGTGGTAGTGGTCTTGGCCACCCCGCCCTTTTGGTTTGCAAAGGCGATCACCTCGGCCTGCTTGACCGCAACCTCGGCCCGATCGCCCGCCGCCGCGACCTCCTGGCGGCTGGAAGCGATCAACTCAGCAGGCATGAACCGGGCCGGCTCCTCGACGTCTGGAGTCTCGGCAGGTGGGGCCGCGACCGCTCCGGTAGCACGCTCCCTCGCCGCCACCTCGACCCGCTCGACGGGCGCTGCGGTGGAGATCGGGGCCTCGCCCACGACTTGCGCGGATCCGGGACCCGACTCCGGGAGAGGGTTCGCGGCCGGGCGCCTTGAGCTCTCAGGCACCGCCTCTTCCATCCGCTCGAGCTCCTCCACGATCGGATGCGGCTGATCGGCGAGGTCGGACTTACTCTTGGTCTTGCGGCTGAGGAATCCCATTGCGCCGGTATTCGCATGGGTAGAGGCTTTTCCTGCCGCCGGGAGAAATTGCTAGGAATTGCCCGACCTCCCCCGTGCCAGAGCTGCTCGACAAGAGGCTTATCTTCGTCACCGGCAAGGGAGGCGTCGGCAAGACGACGGTCGCCGTCGCGCTCGGCCTGCGCGCCGCCGCCCAGGGGAAGCGGACGATCGTCTGCGAGGTCTCCTCCCAGGAGAACGCGCCACGAATCTTCGATCACGCCGAGGTCGGCTTTCACGAGGTCGAGATGGCGGAGAACCTCTGGTCGATCTCGATCGACCCCGACGAGGCGATGCGCGAGTACGTGCTGCTCCAGCTCAAGGTGCGCGCGATGCGCGACCTGCTCTTCCGCAGCCGCATCTTCAGCTACCTCGCCGCCGCCACCCCCGGCCTCAAGGAGCTGGTGACGATCGGCAAGATCTGGGAGCTGTCCCAGCTCGACCGCAAGGTCAAGAACGCTCGCAAGTACGACCTGGTGATCGTCGACGCCCCCGCCACCGGCCACGGGGTCGGCTTCCTGCAGACGCCTCGCACCTTCGCGGCGATCGCCCGGGTCGGTCCGATCCACTCCCAGGCGCAGCGCCTGAACAGCTACATCACCGACCACGAGCTGACCGGCGCCGCCATCGTCGCCCTGCCGGAGGAGATGGCGGTCAACGAGTCCGCCGCCCTGGAGCGCGACCTGCGCGAGGAGATCGGCGTCGCCGTCGACCGCATCTATATGAACGGGCTCTATCCCGAGCGCTTCTCCAAGGCCGAGGCCGCGCGCCTTGCCGAGCTGGCCGAGTCCGAGGCCGGGCGCGCTGCGCGCGGCGGCGCGGGCGGCCCTCTCCGAGCACGGCCGCGCCCGCTCCCAGCGTGCCCAGCTCGCCCGCCTGCGCCGCCGGGTAAAGGCGCCGGTGAAGACCCTGCCCTTCCTCTTTGAGCCCGAGCTGGGGCCCGAGGCCGCGAAACGGCTCTCCGGGAGGCTCGGCTGATGCCCGCGGTCAGCGACATCCTGGCGGGCAAGGAGATCTGTATCTGCGCCGGCTCAGGCGGGGTGGGCAAGACGACGACCTCGGCGGCGATCGCCACCGGGATGGCCGCGCGTGGGCTGAAGGTCTGCGTGTTGACGATCGACCCGGCGAAGCGGCTCGCCGACTCGCTCGGGGTAAAGGAGCTCGGCAACGAGGCAAGGCGGGTCGACCCGAGCCTGCTCGAGGCGCAGGGCATGAAGATCGAGGGCGAGCTGTGGGCGATGATGCTCGACGCGAAGGCGACCTTCGACGAGCTGATCGCCCGCCAGGCGCCTGATGAGGAGTCGCGCGACCGCGTCCTAGAGAATCGCATCTACCGGCAGATCTCCAACGCGCTGGCCGGCTCGCAGGAGTACATGGCGATGGAGAAGCTCTTCGAGCTGCACAGCGAGGGGCGCTTTGACCTGCTCGTCCTCGACACGCCGCCGACCCGCAACGCACTCGACTTCCTCGACGCCCCGCGCCGTCTCACCCAGTTCATCGAGGGCCGCTCGCTGCGGGTCTTCATGCGGCCGACCGGCCTGGCGGCGCGGGTGGCGGGCCGCGGCGCCTCGGTCATGCTGAGCGTCTTCAAGCGGATCGTCGGCTTCGATCTGATCGCCGACCTGGCCGAGTTCTTCAACGCGTTCAGCGGCATGGTCGACGGCTTCCAGGCCCGCGCCAAGCGGGTCAACAGCCTGCTCGCCGACCGCCGTACCTGCTTCTTGGTCGTCTGCGGGCCGCAGGGGGAGCCGATCGACGAAGCGGTCTACTTCCACCGCAAGCTGATCGAGGCGAAGCTGCCCTTCGGGGGCGTGATCGTCAACAAGGTCCACTACCCGGCCGAGCGGCTGCGCGGCGACGGCGCTGGCTTGCCGGCCGCGCTCGCCGCGAGGCTCGGCGAGGAGGACCTGGCCCAGCGGGTGGCGGAGAACTTCGCCGACTACCAGGCGCTAGCCGAGCGCGACGCTCACAACATCGAGCGGCTCGCGGCCGAGCTGCGCAGCAAGGGAGTGATCCGCGTCCCCCACCTCGACGAGGACGTCCACGACCTCGCCGGCCTGGCCGAGATCAATCGCTACCTGTTCGCAACCGACGCCGAGCGGGCGGCGATCGCCGCCGGTCGCGCCTAGACGGCGCGGCGGCTGTAGTGGTCGTACTGAAGCTCGCCGACCTCCCAGTCAGCCTCGGGGACCGGGAAGAGGTGGCGGACGCGGGGGCTGTCGATCCGCTCGCGGTGGGCGATGTCGCCCTCGATCGCCGGGAAGTCAAGGGTGCTGTGGTCGACCGAGATCTCATCGAGCCAGGCGGTGGCGGTGATCCGGATCTCGTCTTCGCCGGGAATCGGCTCCATGATGCGAGTCTCGGGCTCCATGTAGTCCTCCTCGGGTAGGGCGGGCGGCTGGGGTTGGGTGACTTGGGGCTCTGCAGGCGGGTCAAAGGAGGCCTCTGAGGCGGCGACGGCGATCTCTGCGTCACCTGCTTCGAGGCCGGCGGCGATCAGGGTCTCCTCAGCGGCGGCGCTGATGTCGGTGCCCAGCTCGCCGAGCGCGGCGGCGCGCAAGAGGCGGCGCACGCCCTGCTCGGTCCAGTTCGCCAGCGCCCGCTGGTCCTCGCTCGACAGGCCGTTCATCAGGCAACGCTCCAGCTCCAGGGCGTGCTCGATCCGCTCGCGTGCTTCGATCCGGTCCAGGAACTGATCGGCGATCAGCGCCGCGGCCCGCATCGGCAGCGTGGCGCCGACCGGACCGTGACCCTCCAGCACGGCGCGCAAGGCAAGCAGGTGATCGCTCAGCCCCGCAAGCGCGGTCTCCCGCTCGCAGCCCATCTCAAAGCGCCCCACCGCCCAGGCGAGGGCAGCGTCAGGGTCGGGGCGGGCCTCCAGGGCGCTCGCCAGCTCGGCCAGCTCCCCCGCCTCCCCCTCGCTCAGCTCATACCCGCCGGGACGGGTCGCGGCGGCACCGGTGGCAACTCGGCGCCAGCGACCCTCGCCGGTCGGGGCAAAGGCGTATGGACCAAGCCCGACGCCGCCCGCCTTGAAGAGGCGCATGACGCTGATCAGCTCTCCCAGCTGGCACATCGCCTCGGTGCTGCCCCCCAACTCGCCATCCTGCTCGGCAAGGGCCAGGAACTGCGGCTCCCAGGCCGCCCGGCCCATCCCCTCGCTGCGCATCGCCTCGATCGGCGCCTCGATCGCGTCGGCGCGCAGCACCCGCACCCCGTGCGGCAGCTGAAGTCGGGTCAACGCCATCCGCAGCCCGACGATCGGGACGATCAGGACATCGGCCTGGTCAGCGTCGCGGGACTCGGCGTCGAGCACCGCCAGCGCGCCCTCGAGCCGCGCCTGGTCAAGTGAGAACTCGGTGCAGCCATCCCAGAGGGAAGCGATGAAGATCGCCAGCGCCCGCCCCGCGCGCTTGGCTGGGTCGGCCGGGACCGCCTCGCCGCGCGTCTCCAGGTAGGGCGCCGCAACCCCGGCCTCCTCGACCGCATCGCATGCCGGGCCGAAGGCGGGTAGCGAGCGCAGCTCGGCCTCGCGCTCGAGCACGTAGTGGGCAGTCAGCGGCAGGTAGCGGTAGAAGGGCGATTCAGGCCCGGCGTCCTCGGCGACGTCGAAGGGGATCTGATCGCCGCCGGCGACCAGCGCGCTGAAGCGCGTCGCGGCCTCTAGCGCCAGCCGCTTCAGGGCCTCGTCGAAGAGGAAGTCGCCCACGCCCAACGCTTCCGCCCACCCCGAGGCGCTCCTGCGCCTGCACGGCGCCTTGCAGATCCTGCCTTTGGGTGTTTGACCTAGACCTTTGGGTGTTTGACCTAGACGGCGGCGGGCGCCCGCTCGGCGTCTGCGCCCGACAGCCAGCGCGCTCCATAGGTCCGCATGTCGTCGATCAGCGGCACCAGCGCCTCGCCCTTCTCGGTCAGCGCGTACTCGACCCGGGGCGGGACCTCGGGGAAGGTGTGGCGCTCGACTATCCCCTCCTCTTCCAGCGCCCGCAGCCGCAGCGAGAGGGTGCGCGGGCTGATCCCCTCCAGCGAGCGCTCAAGCTCACAGAAGCGGCTGCTGCCGTCGGCGAGGTCGCGGATCAGGAGCAGGGTCCACTTACCGCAGACCACTTCTGCGGTGCGACAGACCGGACATCTGGAGTTGCTGAGAGCGCTCATCGCGGAGGAAGGCGCGGGTCGGAGCGCCTCGCTTCAGCAAGTGTAGCGACATAGCTTCACTTACTGAAGCATTGGGCAAAGAGCGCTGTACTCAGGAATGACCGGTAACTACGCGTTCGACCTTGAGCACTTCGATCTTGTAGCGGGTGCCCTTCGGTCCGTAGACGAAGGTCTCCGGTACTTCCGGTTTGAGTTCGATCAACTGGCAACTGTTGGCGACGGCCAATCTGCACCGCCCTTCGCCGAACTCCCCGGTGACTTCGTTGGAGACGAGGAACAGCGGATTTTTCCCCTTCGCGCCGGCCCCCATGTAGGCGACCACCTGCGTCTTCTGGTTGGGGAGCGTCGCCGGCGCCTCGACACCGTTCCTGAAGATTGGTTCGCCCTTCTTCTTGGGACCGCTTTCCGGCCATGAGATCTTCAGGTCGACCGCGAAAACGAAGTAGGTGATCTTGTGGTTCGTGGCGCCCGTCGACGGGGACTGCGCGGGCGGGGAGGCGGCGGAAGGTGCGTGGGTGGCGCTCCCCGCACCCCCTTCGGACGCGGTTGTCGCGGTCGCATTCGTCGCGGTCGTAGTCGTCGTCGTTGTCGCGGTCTGGGTGGTCGCGGCCGCACTGGTCTTTCGCGCTCGGGCGCCGAATTTTTCTGCGAAGGGGTCCCCGACGGCGAGGTGTCCGAACCGCTTGCGCGGCTGGCGCAGACCGGGCTGGGTCTGGACGACGGTAAACCGCGAGCCGCCGGTGCCCCTCACGGCGACTGGGGCGCGGGGTGCAAGCGGCGCACTCGGGGAAGGAGACCCGGAGTTGGACAGAAGGAACGGGACGGCGACGATCGCCGCCACGACCAAGGCGAGGAGCGGCAACAGACGCCGATCGCGGAGGTCGTAGAAGAGGTCCTCCAGTGCGCGTGGAACTTTCAGCTCGGGCACTTTGAGCCGGTTCACGGTGCCCCCCCCGTGGTCGTCGAGGTAGGCGTCGCAGTACTGGGGCTGGGAGCAGCTGGAGTGGCGCCGGCCGTGAGTCCCTCGCTCGGAGACGTCAGGTAGGTCGTCACGGCGAAGGTCGCTTCGAGGCGCGGCAGCTTCGCGCTTTTGGCGGCTTCGAGCGTGAAGCCTTTGATCGTGACCAGGCGGCCGTTAACAGCGACGCGCGAGTTCGGGGCCTTGACCAGCACGTCGAGCCCGTGGATGAAGTCGGCCATGTCAGAGAATTCGCCTCTGAATTTGAGCGTGTAGGGCATTACGTCGAACCCCGCCGAGCCGACCGTCGCCCCAAGCGGCAACAGCGAGGCCGTCGCCTCGGTCGGCGCGGCCGCAGCGGTGGGGGTCGCGCTGGATTCCGACGACGTGCCGGAGGAGGATTCGGATGAGGAGCTGGAGCTCGACGAGGTGGACGCAGTCGATTTGGATGGCGCCGCCGACGTCGACGGGGCCGCCGCGGCCGCGGCCGGGGCCGCCGCGAGCGAGGTTCCGGAGTTTTCCAATTTGAGTTCCTGGAAGCTGACGTGGGAGTGGGCGGAGATCAGGTCAAGCTGAACCAGCAGAGAGGCGGTGTCACTTTCGGCCGGAACCGCCTTGCCGAGAACGACGAGCTGCCCGTAATTGGCGGCGAAACCTCGGCGCGCCGCGAAGCCGGCGGCGACTTCCTGGCGGTCCTTGGCAAGTGAGGACTTGAGGCTGGTGACGGTGCTCGCCAGTTCACTGGCCTGCTTGCGCTTTGGACTCAGCGCCAACACCCAGAAGGCAGCGGCCAAGACGACGACGACGAGCATCGCGACGATGAGTCTGCTGGTTGAGCTCATCTCAGCCTTCGCCTTCCGGGGAGCTCGCACTCGAGGCGGTCGTCGAGGATCCGCCGGCCGCTGTGGCGGGCGCCGCCGCCGCTGCTGCTTCCGAGGCGCTGGGTTCGCTGGGAATTGGCGCGGCGTCGAAGGCGACCACGAGCTGGAACTTGGCGAGTCCGGCGGCGCACTGTTCACCGCCGCTTTCACCACTGGAACCCGAAGAGGCGCTCGCACTGCCGCCGGATTCTTCGGAAATCGCGGAGGATTCGACGCCCACACGGGTGACGCCGTCGATCTCCTTAAGTACGGTCACGAAGCCGGCGACGCCTTTCTGACCTACAGCGCAACCGGTCATTTCTATCGCGGGACCGGCGATCGAGGAGCGCAATCCCGAGGAGCCCGAGGAGCCCGAGGAGCCCGAACCGGAGCTGGCTTTGGGCGAATCGGTCGCGGTCAGCTTGGTCAACTGGACGTCGTTAGGCACCACCCGAGACAGTTCGCGCATTACCCGTTCCCAATCGAAGCGACTGTCAGCAAGGCTCGCGACGGTCGCGATCCGATGTTCGCGCAGGGTGCGAAACTGGGTGTAGGCGGCGAAAGCGTTGACGCGGGCCTTCACCGCCGTAGTTTCGCGATGCAGCTGGGCGATCTCGGCCTTGCTTTCGGCAATCTCGTTACCGGTCAATACCAGGGCCGTTACGCCCGCGAGCACGGCGATCAGCGCGCCGACGACGATGTAGACAATCGGGCCACTGCGCATCGGGGCGTTTAAGCCGCGCCGCAGCTCGGGTGGGATGAGGTTGACGGGCCGCATCTATTGCTCCAGCGCGAGTCCGTAGGAGAGTGTCAGCCGCGCCGCCGAAACCTCGTCATAGTCGGCGAGCGCAGTGGGTCGGACCGCGACGATGGGCACACCGAAACCGCTCTCCATCCGCTCGGCGAGGCCGGGGATTGCGCTGCCAGAACCGCAGAGGACCACCCGGGCGACCGGCACGGCACCATCCTGGGCGCCGTAATAGTCGAGCGAGAGACGCAGCTCGTCCGCCAGGGCCCTGACTCCGTCCTCAAGTGACAGCCTCGCCTCGTCCAGGATCTCCCGGTCGCCGTCGAGGCTCTCGACTGGGCGATCGAGCCCGACGTATGTGAGCCATCCGCTCGCGTCCTCGGCGGTGAGGTTGTGCCGGGCGGAGAGACGTGCCGCGATCGTTTCAAGGCCGGCGTTGGAAACTCGGGTAAAGAGGCAGGACCTACCCCGCGCCACGGCCAGGTTGGCGACATCGCCGACGTTGCAGTAAAGGACGGCTTCGCTCGCGGGTCGCGGCTCACCTGGCTCCACCTGGGCCTCCTCCACCTCACCCGCCAGGGCGCGAAGCATTCCGAAGGCCGAGAGATCGAGCCCGATCGGATTCAGGCCGGCGCGACGGATCGGCTCCAAAAAGGAGGCGACCATGTCACGGCGCGCGGCAACGACGACGAGGTCGATCTGCGGTGGCCTGCCTTCCTCGGCCGGGACGCCACCGACGACCTGATGCTCTAGCACCGCTTCCTCAAGCGGCATCGGCATCTGCTCTTGGACCCGGAAACGCACCGCGGCGTCGAGCTCCTTTGGGTCCTCGATCACCGGCAGTCGCAGCGTGCGGACGACGACCCGCTGGTTGCCGACCCCGAGTCGCACCCGCTTTGAGAGCTTGTGCTTGGCGAATGCCGACTTCAGCGCCGAGGCCAGGGCTGCCGAATCGGCAACCTCGCCCTCGCGAAAGACGCCCATCGCGAGTGGCTCGACCGCCGCAACACCGAGCTGTGTCGAGCCGTTGGCCCTGACTTCGGTCGCGGCGATGCTGCCCGCCTCGATGTCGAGGCCGACGACGGCGGTTGTCTTCTTTTGCCTGGTGAGTTGCATTCGGAGTAGGAATGAGATGGAGGTGGTCTGCGGTCCGTCTTTGCGAACTCGCCCAATCCCAATCGACAAGAGAGCCACAAACCTTTTGGGTTGCAACTACCTAAAACTAGGAAAAGGTCCCGAGATACCAGTTGAGCAGTGCGCTGCCGGCGAGCAGCCCGACGACGCCACCCAATGCGAGGAAGGGTCCGAACGGGATCGCCCGCTTGCGCGCGGCCGCTCCCTCGCGGACGATCATTATCAAGCCGACCAGTGAGCCGGCAAGCAAGGCGACAAGGATCGCCGGGGCGACGTCGCGCCCCAGAAAGAGACCCATCACAGCCGCCAGCTTGACGTCTCCCAATCCCATCCCGCGCGGGTAGGCGAGCGCCACCCCGAAGAGCAGACCGCCTGCCGCCGCGGCAGATATCGCCCGCTCGGGCAGACTGCCAGGGTCCCCCACGGCGGCGATCGCCACACCCGCCACCGCTGCCACTAGGAGGATCCGGTTTGGGATGATCCGTCGCTCGAGGTCAGTCAATGTGACCGCGACCAGCACGGTGACGAAAACGAGGCCGAGCGCGACTTCGGTCAGATCCCCCCAGAGAACCAGAACTGTCGCCGCGTAGAGCGCTCCCAACGAAAGCTCAGCCAGGGGGTAGCGCAGTGAGATCGGCTCCCCGCAGCAGCGGCCTCGCCCTCCCAGTAGCACCCAGGAGAAAACCGGAACGTTGTCGTAGGCGGCGACCTGGACCCCACAGGAGGGGCAGCGCGAGCGTGGAGCGACGATCGATTCTCCGCGCGGCACGCGATAGGCGACCACCGTCACAAAGCTGCCGAGCATCAGCCCACCGAGGAGGGCGAGGGCCGCGACGATGCCCATGCCCTACCCCGCTTCAAGCGGCGTCGAGGTATCGACCTCGATCCGCGCCCTGTATTCGGCGTTGTCGTAGAGGACCGCTATCCCTTCGCCGGCGGTTTCCTTTTCCACGCTGAGCGCGAAGCCGAGGCGGGCGCCTTTCGGAATCTTCGTTTCAGCGCTGAGGGGCATCGGAACTTTCACTTCAGTCCAGGTCGAGGTCGGCCATGTTGTCGCCGCGTAAGTCCAGTAAAGGTTTCCGCCGGAGCTTTTCAACATCGTGTCGGTCGCGGTCGGCGGCGAGCCTGCTTCTTCTCGTTTGAAAAGGTAGGCGCAGATCTTCCCGCTGTAGGAAGTTGCGCTCAGCGTCCGAGTGTAAAAAACGAGCGTGGTTTCGCCGAACATCTTGAATTCCGAGGTCATCGGATCGGTCACCCAACGGTGCGTCTTCCACTGCGGTTCGGATTCGCCGGTCTGGGCATAGCTACAACCGCTGGCCGTGTCGCGGCGCATTTGGATGCCCTTCGCGGCTTCGGCCGTTACCGAGCCTGAGAAGTCATCTGAGTAATCATAAAGCGGCAATTTGCTGGCGCTTTCGGGTTCTGGATCGGGTGGAGGACCGAGTAGCAGCGTATCCGGTGCCCCCGCCGTCGTTCCGGTATGCGGGCCGCTTGCACAGGTGCCGAGCGTGTTGTGTAGCGCGTTGTTGCCTTCGATTTCGTTATGGACTCGTCGTTCCCCCAGATTCACACTGGGTATTGGAAAGGTAGAACTGCTGCGGCGATGTAACTTCGCCGTTCGATCCCGGCGTCGGATTGCTTTTTTCGTTCTTTTCCAGGGTTGATGAAATCCGACTGGACTTCGACGTAGCCTCCTTCGCCGGACTCATCACCCGGGGTCGTGAGCCTCACCGCGATCACTATCTGTTTGTAGTTCTGTTCGCCCGGGCAGTTTGCCGTCGGACAGCTTGTGTCTTTGCGCCAGACGATATAGCGGTAGATCTTGCCCTTGACGCCGCCGCTTTCAAACGATGTCGGCCCAGGGTTCACGGTGCCGCCGGTGATTTCCCCGCCTCCGTAGAGGCTCCCTCCGTTGATCACCATGACCGCATAGTTGCTCGGCGGTTCCCCCTTGGTCAACGCAAAGTTACCGTTGCTGACCCGATAATTCGGACTGTGCGTGTGTTTCGAGCTGGCCGGCGCCTGGGTCATTGCGAGCTTTTCTTCGGGGAGGCTGCGCAACAGCTCCATTTCTTGCTGGGCTCGGTCCAGCCCGATCTGCGTCGCCTTCGCCCGCTGGGTGTTGATCGCTGCGCCGCTCAGCGTGCTGTAGGTCGCGAGCGCCCCCAGCACCAATATCAGCGCCGCAACCAGAACTTCGACGATCGAGATCCCATCCTCTCTTGCCATCGCACGCTCCATCTCAATCGTTGAGGGTGAGGCCGCTTAGGGCGGCGCCGTCGGAAATGGTAAGAGTGCCGCCACTCCCGCCCTGGTTCGTAAGGGCCAGGGTGATGCCAACGTAGGTGGGGCTTTCTTTGTTGGGCGAGTAGCTGAAGACGCTAGTTGTGTTCGAGAGGCCTTTGAGGATCAGTTCCGGCGTCCCGGAGTTGACTCCAGGGGCAGCTTCCAGGCGCGTGCAGGATTCGCCGGTGCAGTTGTAGGTCACCTCACAGGAAATCGATTCCGAGCTGCTCGGCAGCATCGTCGAGGCGCCGCAGGCCGTATGACGCTCGTAAGTCTCGAAGGAGACCTGCGAGGCGGTCGGGGTACCGTAAACCTTGAAGCCCTGGCGCAACTCGCGCGTCATCCGCTCCAGCACGAAGCGAGCGGTCTGGATACTCGCCGCCCCCTGGGTAATTTTCGGCTGATCACGCAGGCTGTCAATCATCACCATGCCGATTCCGCCGAGCAGGACGATGGTCATCGTCGAGGCGATCAAGAGCTCGATCAGGGTGAAGCCCTTCTCGCCGCTGGGTCCGAGGTCGCCCAGCCTGAACCGGATCCACAGTGCCCGCCTCATCGACACACCAGCCTGGAGCTCCGCTTCCAAGGCCGCGGCAGCCAGGTCCCCCCGTTGATCCAGGCGTCATTGCCGCCGGTCGTCGCGGCCGAGACCTTGTGGGTGGGAGTGAAGCAGCGCTTGATCGCAGGTTCGGCGTCACAGGAGCGCCGGTTTGGGTCGACCGCAATCTCAACGTTGCGGCGGGGCACCTGTTTGGCGGTGGCGGTGGCGGGGACCAGATCGCCACCGGCGAAAGAGCCGGCATTAGCGGGCCCGGTTGCGACTGCATCGGCGCTGGCGGGGTGAAGTTCGGCGGGGAGCAGGTCGGCGGGCAGGAGCGCAACCCTACGCGCGGTCCGCGGGGCGCTGCTTTTTGTCGGCGAGGCAGCGGTCATCATTCATCTATCGGCTGAAGTCGGCGATTCACTTAGCCACAGCGATGCGCTTGGCCGAATGCGCGGGGGGTGGGCCTGTTCGGCCCACCCCCCGGCAAACGTTTGCGCTTGGCTTGGCCAAAGCGGTTTGGTTTTCTTGATTAGGCGGCCGGGGCCCAGACTCCGCTGAGGGGACAACCTCCGCGGGTGCTGTTCCCTGCTTTGACCGTGCAAGGGAAGTTCAATTCCCCGTTTTCTTCTCTTTTCACGCTAAACGTGTCTTCGGTCGTCGGAGCGGTGACTTTGACTTCGTATTTCTTCGCCCCCGCAGTCACTGCTACGTTGCCTGCTTCGGGCAGGGTCGGCTCGATTTCGTGCAGCGCTTTCGTCGAGGCGCCTTCGTATGAACCGTTGTTTTCGGTCGCATACGTCTCCATCGCCGTCTCGGCGGAGTTAGCTGTGGCCTTTGCGTTCGCGTCGTTAGCCTTGCTCCTTTGGTTGAAGAAGGCAGGCAGCGCGATCGCGGCCAGGATTCCGAGGATGAGCATAACCACGAGCAGCTCGATCAGCGTGAAGCCGGCCTCGCTATCGCCGTTGAGTCGGGCACCAACCTTCGCCCGTAGATTCTGGAGAAACATAGGTACCTCCTATTTGGACCTATCGTTTGCGCCAGAGCCCCGTCGCCTACAGCCACGTGGTGTCCGTTGACCCCGGTGGTGGCCCGACTGGCACCCGAGTGGGAGCCTTGCGAGCTTCGCGCCCCCGTCTGATACCGACGGGTTTGCTTTTTGCACCGAGGCGCTGGCAGATTCATTACATGGCCTTAATCGACCTTCACTCCTCCACCTTTAGCCGCCCTCTCCACATTTTCAAAGTGACCCACTTTTCGCAGCCGAAGGCCAAGAACTCGCACTCACCATTCCCCAAAATTGTGCACCCTCAGATTCGACTCGAATTTCAGCTGGACAATCCCATACGAACGTCCAGCCCCTTTCCCACTCAACTCACGACGGCGGACTCGGGGGGCCGATGGTCATCGAGTAGCTGGGTCCACTCCGCCAAGGTGCATTGGGAGCATTGACTCCCTAATGACCATCCGGTGCTCAGACTGGGAGCTGTTCTCGGTGAGTGACGATCTCGCGGTAGGTGCTCGGCTCGCGCAGGACACCCAGCCCGAGCAGGGTCTGAATCAGCGAACTTCCAAGAGGAGGCGGCGCTCGAGTACCCATGCCCGCCGACCCCCGCCGGCGGGACAGCGGAAGCCCTCGGGCCAGCTGGAGTCGGCCAGGTAGTCCAGGCAGACGAAGTTGTCAGGGAATCGTTCCTGGAAGTCCACGAAGTCGAGCGGGAATTCTTGCTGGTCCACAAGACGACTGTAGGCACGACACCTGATCGAACCGGATAGCCATGTGACTCCCTACTGCGCTTGGCCGAATGCGCGGGGGGCGGGCCTCTCGGCCCACCCCCCGGCAAACGTTTGCGCTTGGCTTGGCCAAAGCGGTTTGGTTTTCTTGATTAGGCGGCCGGGGCCCAGACTCCGCTGAGGGGACAACCTCCGCGGGTGCTGTTCCCTGCTTTGACCGTGCAAGGGAAGTTCAATTCCCCGCTTTCTTCTCTTTTCACGCTGAACGTGTCTTCGGTCGTCGGAGCGGTGACCGTGACTTCGTATGTCTTTTTCGTCGCTGTCACTGCTACGTTGCCGGCTTCGGGCAGGGTCGACTCGATTTCGTGCAGCGCTTTCGCCGTGGCGCCTTCGTATGAACCGTTGTTTTCGGTCGCATACGTCTCCATCGCCGTCTCGGCGGAGTTAGCTGTGGCCTTGGCGTTCGCATCGGTAGCCTTGCTCCTTTGGTTGAAGAAGGCAGGCAGCGCGATCGCGGCGAGGATTCCGAGGATGAGCATCACCACGAGCAGCTCGATCAGCGTGAAGCCGGCCTCGCTGTCGCCGCTGAGCCGGGCACCAACCTTCGCCCGTAGATTCTGGAGAAACATAGGTGCCTCCTATGGACCTATCGTTTGCGCCAGAGCCCCGTCGCCTACAGCCACGTGGTGTCCGTTGACCCCGATGGTGGCCCGACCGGCACCCGAGTGGGAGCCCTGCGAGCTTCGCGCCCCCGCCTGATGGCGGGTTTGCTTTTTGCACCGAGGCGCTGGCAGATTCATTACTCCGCCTTCATCGACCTCCACTCCTCCACCTTTAGCCACCTTTTCCACATTTTCAAAGTGACCCACTTTTCGCAGCCGAAGGCCAAGAACTCGCACTCACCTTACCCAAAATTGTGCATCGTTAGATTCGACTCGAATTTCAGCTGAACAATCCCATACGAACGTCCAGCCCCATTCCCACTCAGGTCATGGCGGCGGACTCGGGGGTGCCGATGGTCATCTCTAGACCGCCAACCAGATCGATACTCCAGCGCAGTTAACACGACCCCGACCGCCATCACGACGACCTGTAAATATGCAATTGGTTTCGACCCCTTGAGTGGCATGCGATCGGACCGTTCACTGCAACTCCTGGCCCTCCGCACCGCGGCGAAGCGTCGACTCAGCGGATCTTTTCGTAGATGCTGAATAGCGGCAGGTACATCGAGATCACGATGAAGCCGACCACGCCGCCGACGAAGACAATCATCAACGGCTCGATCAGCGCGGTCAGAGCCTTCACCTTGGCGTCGACCTCATCCTCGTAGAAATCGGCGATCTTGCTCAGCATGTGTTCGAGCTGGCCGGTTTCCTCGCCGATCGCGACCATATGGGAGATCATCGGCGGAAAGATCGGGTTGGACCCAATCGGCCCGGCGAGAGAGCCACCCCGCTTCACCGAGGTGTAGACGTCCTCCATCGCATGCTCTACAACCACGTTGCCGGCGGTGTCCCCGGTCAGTTTGATCGCCTGCAGCATCGGCACGCCGGAGGCGACCGCGCCGGAGAAGGTGCGCGACCAGCGGGCCAGCGCCACCTTCTGGACCACATCACCGATTTTGAACGGGATGTGCAGCGTCATGCGTCCCCAGATCTCCTTGCCCCGCTGCGTCCGCTTCCAGAAAAAGAACGCGTACACGGCGATCGCCAGGCCCGGCAGGACGAAGTACCAGGATCCGGTCAGCAGGTTGGAGACATCGACGCAGATTTGCGTCGGGGCCGGTAGTCCTCCGGCTTCGGAGGGGTTTTCTTTGGCGAGTTCTTGGAAGATCTTGACGAAGACCGGGATGACGATGACGACGACCGCGATCAGCACGATCGCGGCGAAGCTGAAGATCAGCGCCGGGTAGATCAGCGCCGATTTGACCTGGCGACGCAGCGAGTCGGCTTTTTCAACCTGGAAGGCGATCCGGTCAAGAGCATCCTCCAACCGCCCCGACTGCTCGCCCGAGCGAACCATCGCTCGGTACAGGCGGTCGAAAACCTTCGGGTAGCGCTCCATTGCCTGCTCCAGCGAGCTGCCAGCCTCGACGTCGGCCCGCAACCCTGCCACGGCTACGCGGATCTGATCGTCTTGGGTCTGCTCCTCCAGGGTGTGGAGGGTGCGCAGCATCGGCATCCCCGAGGCCACAAGTGTCGCGAACTGGCGCGAGAACACCGCCAGCTCGCGCATGTCGACTGCCTGCCAGCGTTGCAGCAGGTTCTCGATCTTCAGCGGCTCGCCCTTCTCGGTGACATCCAGGACGATCAGGCCGCGCTGGCGCAGGTTCTCGGAGACTTGGGCCTTGGATTCGGCCTCCAGCTTCCCCGAGGAGGAGACCCCGGCCATGTCTATGGCCCGAAATTCGAATGTGCTCGCGCCGGCCACGGCCTAGTTCCCTCCGCTGTAGACGGGCGGCGCAGATCGGGAGGCACCGTCGCCGGCAACCCCGTAGCCCGGCATCTGGGGGGCCACCCCATCCAGCAGGCGTTTTAACTCCTCGGGCACAGAAGCTCGCTGTTCGGCGAGCTGGCGGCTGATCTGCCCGGTCCGCACCAGCCGCGCCAGATCGGAGTCCATGGTCTGCATTCCGACCGCGCCAGAGGTCTGCACAGCGGCATAGATCTGGTGCGTCTTACCCTCGCGGATCAGATTACGGATTGCAGGGGTAGGGATCAACACCTCACAGGCGACAACACGGCCCCTCCCGTCCGCGGTTGGCAGCAGCTGCTGGGTGACGATCCCCTGCAAGGCGATGGAGAGCTGCGTGCGGACCTGGCCCTGCTGTTGGGGTGGGAATACGTCGATTATCCGGTCCACGGTCTGCGCTGTGGACTGGGTGTGAAGCGTGGCGAAGACAAGGTGCCCGGTCTCAGCCGCGGTGAGCGCCGTGGAGATCGTCTCGAGGTCCCGCATCTCGCCAACCAGGATCACGTCGGGGTCCTCGCGCAGGGCGGCCCGCAGGCCGAGCGCAAAGTCCGTCGCGTCGGAGCCGACCTCGCGCTGGTTGACGATCGAGCGTTTGTGGGTGTGCAGGAACTCGATCGGATCCTCGATAGTCAGAATATGGTCTTGGTGCTCGGCGTTGATCACGTCGATCATCGACGCAAGAGTCGTCGACTTCCCCGATCCCGTCGGTCCGGTGAGCAACACAAAACCGCGCGGTTTGGCGGTTAGCTCGCGCAGAATCTGGGGCACCTTGAGCTGGTCGAGCCCGGGGATCTCCTGCGGCACCAGCCGGAATGCGGCGCTCACCGATCCGCGCTGGAGGAAGCAGTTGACGCGGAATCTGGCGACGCCGGGAATTGCGTAGGCGAAGTCGAGCTGCTTGTTGTTCTCAAAGCGTTTGCGCTGGTCGTCGTTGAGGATGCCGAAGACGACCTCACGAGTCTGTTGGGCACTCAGCACCGGGAAGCCCTCCATCGCTTTGATCTTGCCCTTATCGCGGATCGCCGGTGGGAACCCCGCGGTCAGATGGACGTCAGAAGCCCGCGACCCCACCATGCGCCCCAGCACCTCAGAGAAGTCGAAGTCCATATGACTAGATCGACCCCACGGACGGATTCCTCGATACCCGAAACCGGGGAGGGCGGCGCTCACGCGGTGACACGCAGCACCTCCTCGAGGCTCGTCATCCCTGCCCGCACCTTGCTCACGCCCTCCTCGCGCAGAGTAAGCATCCCCTCCGCCCGGGCTGTCGCGGCGATCTCTGCCTCGGGGCAGTGGGCGACCGTCATCTCCTTGATCCTCTCGCTCATGCCCATCACCGAGAAGACGCCGATCCGACCGCGGTAGCCGCTCTGATTGCAGCGGCCACAGCCGCCGGCCTCATATACCTCCAGCTCGACGCCGACCCGTACTCCGGCGTTGGCGAGTGCCTCCGGTGGGAGGACCGCCCGCCGCTTGCAGTGGGGGCAAAGCTTGCGAGCAAGCCGCTGGGCAACCACGCAGTCGACTGCAGATGCGGTGAGGAAAGCCTCAATTCCCATCTTCGTCAGCCGGGTCACTGCACCCGGAGCGTCGTTAGTGTGCAAGGTGGTGAGCATCATGTGCCCGGTCAGCGCCGCCTCGATCGCGATCCGCGCCGTCTCGCCGTCGCGGATCTCTCCGACCATCACGATGTCGGGATCGGCACGCAGGATCGAGCGAAGTCCGGTCGCGAAGTCAAGACCCGCCTTGCGGTTGACGTTGATCTGGTTGACTCCATTCAAGCGATACTCGACCGGATCCTCGATCGTGATGATGTTCGTCTCGCTCCGATTCAGCTCCTGGATCGCGGCGTAGAGGGTCGTCGACTTCCCCGACCCGGTCGGCCCGGTGACCAGCACCGCGCCGTAGGAGCGATGGAAAGCTTCCTCGAAGCGTTCGCGCGCCGATCCTTCCATGCCGAGATCATCGAGCGAGCGCTGCACGTTGGTTTTGTCGAGGATGCGGATCGTCGCTCCCTCGCCTCGCTGGGTCGGCAGCGTCGTCACCCGCAGGTCGACGCGGCGGTCCTCAACCGTGACGCTGACCCGTCCGTCCTGCGGCACGCGTTTCTCGGCAATGTTGAGGTCGCTCATGATCTTGACTCGCGAGACGACCGCATTGACCATCCGTTTCGGAACGTGCGCCGCCTCGCGCAGCACCCCGTCGATCCGGAAGCGAACGCGCATATCATCCTCGCCGGGCTCGAAGTGGATATCGGAGGCGCCCTCCCCCACCGCCTGGCCGAGAATGCTGTAAACAACCTTAATCACCGGCGCGTCCTCGGCGCTGGCCTGCATCTCGCGGACCTCGGCCCGCTCATCCTCGGCCAGCTCGTCGCCCTCTGTAATCGCCTCACTGACCGAGCTCTGCAACGTGTTCAGACGGCCGATGAGCGCCTCGATGTCCTCCTCGGCGACCACCGCGACCTGACAATCGAGCGCGGTTGCTATCTGGATGTCATCGACAGCAAGGACGTTGGTCGGATCCGCCATCGCGACCAGCAGGGTCTCGCTGTCGATGAAGCCAACCGGCAACGCCTGGAATCGCCGGGCCGTGTTGACCGACACCAGGTTTGCCGCGGCCATATCGACGTGGTAGGTCGAGAGGTCGAGGTGGTCGAGACCATAGCGCTCGGCGACGGCACGGGAGAGCTGGTCGGCGGTGATCGCGCCCTGTTCGAGCAGCAGCGCCTCGGGCGGACCGGACGCGGTTCGAGCCTCCTCGATCGCATGGCGGACCCGCTCCTCGGCAACGTAGCCGAGCTCGACGAGCACGTCGGTGACGAAGCCGCTTGAGCGACCGCGGGAAACCGGGGGCGTCAGGCCCGCTGTGCCGGCGTCGGCTGGGTCGAGGCTTGACCCGGTCAGATCGTCATCGTCGGAGTCGGGCACCGAGCGTAGGTGATCTGGGGAGGATGAGGGGCACATGCGCCTATGGGTGGTAGGCGAGAGTGCGGCCTCGATAGCGGGCGTCAATGACAGCCTGCACGACGCTCTGTGGACTCTGGTAGCCGTAGCTGACCGAGGCGGTGGGGATACCGTGGTCAAGGCGCTTCGGTCGCAGCACGATCAGCGCCGGCACGCGTTCAATCTTGAGGCCCTGAGTAACCGCGGCGTAGCGGGCGATCTTCTCGGCCGGGACAACGAAAAGGGAAAGCTGGTTCGGGAAGAGGCCGGCAACGCGCGCGGAAAATCTTGTCACGCGTTGTTCTTCGACCCCACCCTTCTTCACGATCAGGAGCACTACGGTCCGGTTGGCGGCGAAGGCTGCGGTGAAACGGCGTGGAAGCGCCGGCGCCGGCGCTTCGGGCAGGCCTGCGATCGAGGTAGGTGCCGCGGAAGTGCCATTGGACGGGGTGGGGGTCGTTACGCTCACGTTGGCCGTGCCCGCCGCCGAAGTCACGCTCGCAGAGGTCGTCGTCGTCTTGCTCGATGCGCCTTCCCCACCTTCACCGCCCATCGAGGAGAGCGCCAGAAAGCCGGCGGCGACAAGCAGCACGCCGATTAGTGCGATCTGGGCAACGGGGTTTTTGTTCAGCTTCTCTCTCATGGTCCTATCTATCCTCGTCAAATAGCCCCTAAATCTTGAGTAGCTGGGCGGCCGCTGGCGGCCTATCGAGCGGTTGCCCCAAGGCGCTCAGCAGCTCTTATTTGCCGGGGAGGTGGGGGCCCCTCCCTCACACTCGACGTAGGCCTGGCGCGCGTACAACGTCGAGCCGCCGATTTCAGGCGGCTCGAAACCAGAGTCATCCTCGAAGGCGCCGTTGCCGGTGTCCTTCACCGTCTTGCCCGCCACCACCCCTTTGTAGGTTGCGTTACCGGTAATTTCGATGTTGGTGTTGGGGCCATAGATGACGAACTCATCGGTGGAGCTGTTGCCTGCGATATCGACGGTGGTCGGGATCGTTGCGGAGCCCATCAGGTAAAAGCCGGGAGTTTCGTACTCGCCCAGGGAGGGCTGGTAGCCGGTCGCCGAGATTCTGTCATTCCCGCCGATGCTGATCTGGGCGCTCCCCGACGAGAGGCCACAGTGTTCGGGGGTATCGAAGAAGAGCCTCACCTTCGCGCCCTGTGCCATGATGAATTCGGAGTTGCCTTCCAGCTTGAGGCTGCAAAGCCAGTAGTTGCCGCCACCCAGGGTTATGACCGTGTTGCCAGAGGCCGAGAGGCTGCGCGTCGTTGGGTTCCAGGGGCTCGTGGACGACCAAGTGCCTCCGCTATAGGAATCTGACTCACAGCCGGTCGGTTCCTTCACCGGCGACGTCTTCGTGCAATACACCAGCCGAGAGTCGGAGTTTTCGGTTTCGATGTTGGCCGGCATGAAGCTGCTCACCGCCGGCAGCGAGGTATTGCCTTCGGTGACCTTGTAACCGCTGCACTGGGTCACGTTGCCGGAGTGCTTCCATTCCTTGCCAACCCCGTGACGGATGTTGTTGCAGATTTCGGTGTTGCCGGATGTTTCCAGGTTGCCGTTCGTACCGAGACCCACCCGGATGTCTGAGTTACCTTCCAGGGTGATTTTTTCCTGGCCGATCATGCCGGCTTCGCCGAAGATGCTGCCAACCGTGTCGTGTTTGAGCGTGATGTCGACGCGGCGGCTGACGCCGTCGGCCGTGCCGCTCGCGACGATGTTCGTCGTGGTGCCGCTCGCCGATGACATCCGGTAGGAGTAGGTTGCGCCGCCCACCGTTCCGGTGATTTCCGGACACCAGCCTTCGGTGGCCGTCGTCGTTACCAGCGTGCCAGCGCTCAGGCCGAGGCAGGGGGTCGAGCTGTTTAGATCGTTCGCGAACTCATTCAGCCGCAGCATCGCGACGTTTGCTCCGGCATCGGCGGCGGCGATCGCGTCCTTGGAGCCCGAGTCCCGCTCCGTCCCCCGTTGGCTCTCGACTGAGGCGAACACCGCCGCGGTGGCCAAGGCGAAGCTGATCACCGTGACCAGGAGTGCAGCGGGCAGCGCGATTCCCTGCTCGGCGTGGCGAAGTTCAAGCAGGCGGACGTGGAGGTAGCGCATCGGCGTCATTTAGAGGATTGATCGGCGTTTCGGCTGCCCACCTTGAGCCCCGGAGCGACCCCCTCGTGCTGGTCGCTATTGCGCCGGACTAGCGAGCTGCTCGATACCGCTGGCCCGCTGCCCACCTGCCGCCATCATCAGCTTGAAGTCGTGCGGGCTGGAGGCGGCGTTCAGCGCGACCTGCTCGGAGATGCGGCCCTCCATCACGTATGTAAGCAGCGCCTGATCGAAGGTGCGCATCCCGTAGAACTCTCCCTCGGCGATCACCTCGGTGATCTTGCCGGTTTCCTCCGGATTGAGGATCAGGTCCTGGATGCGTCCGGTGACAACCATCACCTCCGAGGCGGCGACCCGTCCTTCGCCTGTCACGTCAGGCACCAACCGCTGGGCGATCGCCCCCTTCAGGGTCGAGGAAAGCATCACCCGCGCCTGGTGCTGGAGGTGGGTTGGGAAGAAGTCGATGATTCGGTTGATCGTCTCGGTCGCGTCCAGGGTGTGGACGGTCGAGAGGACCAGGTGGCCGGTCTCAGCGGCGGAGAGGGCTGTGCGCACCGTCTCCTCGTCGCGCATCTCGCCGATCAGGATCACGTCGGGGTCCTGGCGCAGGACGCGTCGCATCGCCCGGCCGAAGCCCTTGGTGTCGGCGCCGACCTCGCGCTGGTTGACGATCGAGCGTTTATCGGCGTGCAGGTACTCGATCGGGTCCTCGAGGGTGACGATGTGGCGCGCCCGGGTCTGGTTTATGTGATCGATCATCGCCGCCAGCGTCGTCGACTTGCCCGAGCCGGTGGTGCCGGTGACGAGGATGATCCCGCGCGGTTCCTCGGCCAGCGTGCGGACCACCTCGGGCAGGCCGAGCTCCTCGATCGAGCGAACGTCCAGGGGGATCGCCCGGCAGACGATCGAGATCGAGCCGCGCTGTTTGAAGGTGTTGATTCGGAAGCGGGCGACGCCGGGGATCGCGTAAGAGTAATCGGCCTCGCCTTCCTCCTCGAATTCGGTCAGCGAGCGCGCCTCGGCGATGTCGTGGAACGCTTTCTCGGTGTCCTCGGCGGTGAGCGGTTCATGCCCCTCCAAAGGAGCGAGCTCGCCATGGATACGAAGGACCGGCGGCGAGGCGACCTTGACGTGAAGGTCCGATCCCTCACGCTCGACCAGGGTGCGCAGCGCTGAGTCAATGTCGAACATCCCGACCTCTATCGGCCGGGATGCTCGACGCCTTGATAGCCGTTCCTAGGCGATCTCGCGCAGCTTCTGGGCCTCGCCCAGGCTCTGCAGCTTCTTGAGGCTCTGGTTCTCGATCTGGCGAATCCGCTCGCGGGTCACGTTGAAGGTCCGCCCGACCTCGTCCAGGGTGCGCGGGTGCTCGCCGCCGAGGCCGTAGCGCAGCTCCAGCACACGGCGCTCGCGATAGGAGAGGTTCTCCAACGCTTCCTTGAGCGCCTCTTTGGTGAGCAGGTCGGCCGCCCGATCAAACGGGGACTCGGCCTTCTCATCGGCGATGAACTGGCCGAACTCGGACTCCTCCTCATCGCCGACCGGCTTCTCGAGGGAGACCGGGGCCTGCGCGGAGCGCTTGATCGAGTCGACCTCCTCGGGGTCGATCCCGGTCACCTCGGCGATCTCCTCGGGGGTCGGCTCGCGGCCCAGCTCGGTGACCAGCTTGCGCTCGGCTCGGCCGATCTTGTTCAGCTTCTCGACCACGTGGACCGGGATGCGGATCGTCCGCGCCTTGTCGGCGAGGGCGCGGGCGATCGCCTGGCGGATCCACCAGGTCGCATAGGTGGAGAACTTGAACCCCTTGCGGTAGTCGAACTTCTCCGCCGCTCGGACCAGCCCCAGCGTCCCCTCCTGGATCAGGTCGAGGAAGGGAAGGCCCTGGTTGCGGTAATTCTTGGCGATCGAGACAACCAGGCGCAGGTTGGACTCGACCATTTTCTGCTTCGCGTCGAGGTCGCCGCGCTCGATCCGCTTCGCCAGTTCGACCTCCTCCTGGGCGGTGAGGAGCCGCACCTTGCCGATGTCCTTGAGGAACAGCTGCAGGGAATCGGTGGTCATGTCCGGTTTCAGGTCGAGCGCCTGTTTGGGGCGGCGCCGGCCTTTTTTGCCGGTGTCTACGGGCATCGCGTCGGCGGCGGCTTTCTGGGCCGGGTCCATGTCCTCGACGAGCTCGATCCCCGACTTCTCGAGGTGCCCGTAGAGGTCCTCGACGTCGGACTCGTCCAGGTCGACCTCGGAGACCGCCGAGGCGACATCACCGAAGGTGAGCACGCCGAGCTGCTGCCCGCGTGTGATGAGGCCTTTGACCTCCTCCATCTCTTGAAGCTCTGCTACCAGCATCCGTGTCTACTCATTCCCTTGCGCTAGATGGTTTAGTCCTGCTACTGAAATGCGCCCGCGCACCAAAAGTCGCGGAACGCGACAAAAAGCGGACCGGAGAGCTAGTCCGCGAAGGTAAGTCTGCGCTGATCGCCCTTATCCGGGCGCTCAAACGTCTGTTCGTATGGTAGTTGCTTCAGTTTGTGAAGTCAACCCGATGCCAAATTCGACGCACCAGCCCCGCCCCTGGCTCAGCGCCTTCTGGCAGCGCGCCTACCGCGAGAACGTCACCGGGCTCTCGGCGATGGTCGCCTACAACCTGATGCTGGCGGTCTTCCCCTTCGCCCTGTTGATCCTCTTCGTCTTCGGCCAGGTGCTGAAGATCGGTGGCGTCGAGAGCAGCGTCCTGCGCGACCTCAAGCGTCTCTTCCCCAACGTCGACCAGGGAACCCTGACCGACGTGCTCGACCGGATCGTCGACAACTCGACCACGATCGGGATCGCCGCCTTCTTCGGCTCGCTTTGGATCGGCGCCTCCTTCTGGGGGGCGATGGACACCGCCTTTTGCCACATCTACCACGTCGAGTGCCGCGGCTGGGTCGAGCAGAAGCGCTTCTCCTTCCTGATGCTCGCGGTCGTCATCCTCTTCATCGCCGCCAGCATCTTCTTGCCGGCAATGGATAGCGCGATCGCCACCGGCACCGACCGGCTCCCCTTCGGGCTCTCCGATATCAGGGCGATCGACACGGCGCTGCTGCTCGGCGCGGCGCTGCTGATCAGCTTTGCGGTCTGCAGCGTGATCTTCTGGGCGGTGCCGAAAGGCCACATGCCGTGGCGGGCGGTCTGGCCGGGGGCGCTCTTCGTCACCTTGACGACGGGCCTCGCCAACTGGCTCTTCCCGATCTACCTGGACAACATCTCAAGCCTCTCCCACCTCGGCTCCACCCTCGGCTTTGCCCTCATCGCCCTGCTCTGGTTCTACCTGCTCAGCCTGGCGCTGCTGCTCGGCGCGGTGATCAACTCGCTGCGCTTTGAGCTCCACGACACCGGCGAGATGCCCTACGGGGCGGCAAAGAAGCAGGGCGGCTGTGCGGGTTGCGGCGGGGAGGCCGTCGGGTAGGGCGGCGACGCGACGCCTTGGCGCTGTCGCTTTCGATCAGCACTGGCGCCGCAGCGCGACCGACAGGCCTCGCAGGTAGCTCTGGCGGCTGCTCGGCGGTCACGGATTGGCGTCTTCCCTTCGACCTCCGGCTCGATTGCATTCAACGCGGGCTCAAATATTTCGCTCGCGATCCGATAGGAACTACATGGACGGCATTGAAGCCCAGACTCTGATCCGCCTAGGCCAACCTCGTTTCCGCAGCTTTTCGGATGCCGTCGAGCCGGTCCTGAGCGCGATCGCCGACGCCGTCCCCGGCGTCATCGCCCTGGGCCAGCTCGAGCCCTACGAGCCGGGCTGCCGGATAATCGAGGTCCGGGGCACGGGCCTGGATGGGATCGGCAAAGGCACCGTCCTGCCGCTGCGGGCCGCTGCAAACGGCGACGCCCCCCCGTTGAGCGAGACTCAGGATCGGGCGCCGACCGCCGAGCTCGATTACGAGTACCTCAAGTCTATAGGCGCATTGGCGTGCCTGGGAATGCCGCTCGAGCTGAGCGACGGCAGGATTGTCGGCATCCTCGCCGCCCTTGACTCGGGCGCCGATGTCCACGACTCCGCCCATGTGGCGCTACTCGGCATCGCGGCGCGGCTGCTGAGTCACGAATGGGAGAGCGTCGAGCAGCGGGCCGAGCTCCGACGGCTTCGCAGAAGCCCCTCCGCCGACGCGAAGATCGATACAGACACCGGCCTCCCCAGCCGCGACAGCTTCCTCGGCCTGCTGGACCACGAGTGGGCGCTGACGAACCGAGGAACCGTCGAGTCGGTACTCGTGGCCTTCCGAATCGGCGAAGACCCCGATCGGGGCCCCAATCGCGATCCGCAGAGCAGGCTGGCGATAAAGATCGTCGCGGAGGTACTAGAGGCAAACGCCAGGACGACGGATCGCCTCGGACGCATCGGAGAGGCGACCGTTGCCGCGATCCTGGTTGGCTGTCGCGTAGAGAATGCGTCTGATTTCGTCGAGCGCGTCCAGTCCGCCCTCAGTCGGGTGACGGAGGGACGTGGCCCGCGGATCGAACTCTGCGACGGCGTTCAGGCCCTGGCCGGAACGCCGTCTCCCGAGGAGGCATTCATGCGTGCAGAAGGGGCCGCCCGGGCCTCAGATCGGAATCGCCGAACGCACCTGGCGCACCAGGAGGTGAGCTAATGAGCGAGGCCGCCACCACCGATCATGCCATGGGCCTCTCGGGGCTCGCGCCGAGCGCGACAGGGATCACCCCCCCGTCCAACCCCGATCGCCAAGGCGCCTTCCTGACCGATGTGATCGCCGAGCTCGGCTTCGCAGACCATGGCACCGTCCAGGCGGCCGTTGACGCAACCCGCCAGTCCGCGAAGAGCCCCGAGCGCTATCTGCTCGATAACGGCGTCATCGACGAGTGGCAGCTCTCGCTCGCCGTGGCCGAGCGAAACTGCCTTGACCACGTCGACCTCGACCAGTTCGAGGTCGACCTGGAGGTGGCTGGCCTGATCGACAAGGCCACCGCAGCACGGTACGCCGCCCTGCCGATCGCCTTCGCCACCGACGGAGCGCTGCTTGTCGCGATCGAGGACCCATTCGACATGCTGGGGATCAGCGACATCGAGGTGATCACCAGGAACGAGGTCCGGCCCCTGATCGCCACCGGGACCCAGATTCAGAGCCTGATCGAGAGCCTCCCCGAGCAGGTGCGCCCGGTGGTAACCGAACTGCCGGGGCCACCCGCCCCGACACCCGGACCGGGCGGCGATCCAGCTCCAGGATCGATGCCTGCGTCACAGCCAGTGCCAGAGCAAGCGCTCACCCCAGGGCCGATGCCGGGGCAAATCGCTGGGCCAGCACCCGCCGAGCAGGACGCCGTGAGCGCTCTGGCCGAGGAGCGGGCGGAGTTCGAGCGGGAGCGCCAGCAAGGCGCCGACCGCCAACGAGAGCTGGAAGGCGAGCTGGCGACGGCGCGCGCCGAGTCACAAGATGCCGAGACCCGCGCCGAGCAGGGCGCCGCCGGCGCTCTAGCCGAGGAGCGGGCGGAGTTCGAGCGGGAGCGCCAGCAAGGCGCCGACCGCCAGCGAGAGCTGGAGGGCGAGCTGGCCATCTCGCAGGAGAGCATCGTCACGCTCGAGGAGCGCGTATCCGAGCTGACCGATACCGCTGAGCTCGCCGAGTTGCAAGAGCGCGAGCGCGAGCTGGAGGGCGAGCTGGCGACGGCGCGCGCCGAGTCACAAGATGCCGAGACCCGCGCCGAGCAGGGCGCCGCGGCGCTCTGGCCGAGGAGCGGGCGGAGTTCGAGCGGGAGCGCCAGCAAGGCGCCGACCGCCAGCGCGAGCTGGAGGGCGAGCTGGCTCGGCGCGCGCCGATGCCGAGACCCGCGCCGAGCAGGGCGCCGCCGGCGCTCTAGCCGAGGAGCGGGCGGAGTTCGAGCGGGAGCGCCAGCAAGGCGCCGACCGCCAGCGAGAGCTGGAGGGCGAGCTGGCCATCTCGCAGGAGAGCATCGTCACGCTCGAGGAGCGCGTATCCGAGCTGACCGATACCGCTGAGCTCGCCGAGTCGGCGACCAAGAAGCTCGCCGAGTTGCAAGAGCGCGAGCGCGAGCTGGAGGGCGAGCTGGCGACGGCGCGCGCCGAGTCACAAGATGCCGAGACCCGCGCCAAGCAGGGCGCCGTGAGCGCTCTGGCCGAGGAGCGGGCGGAGTTCGAGCGGGAGCGCCAGCAAGGCGCCGACCGCCAACGAGAGCTGGAAGGCGAGCTGGCGACGGCGCGCGCCGAGTCACAAGATGCCGAGACCCGCGCCGAGCAGGGCGCCGCCGGCGCTCTAGCCGAGGAGCGGGCGGAGTTCGAGCGGGAGCGCCAGCAAGGCGCCGACCGCCAACGCGAGCTGGAAGGCGAGCTGGCCATCTCGCAGGAGAGCATCGTCACGCTCGAGGAGCGCGTATCCGAGCTGACCGATACCGCTGAGCTCGCCAAGTCGGCGACCAAGAAGCTCTCCGAGTTGCAAGAGCGCCAGCGCGAGCTGGAAGGCGAGCTGACGACGGCGCGCGCCGAGTCACAAGACGCCGAGACCCGCGCCGAGCAGGGCGCCGCCGGCGCTCTAGCCGAGGAGCGGGCGGAGTTCGAGCGGGAGCGCCAGCAAGGCGCCGACCGCCAACGCGAGCTGGAGGGCGAGCTGGCGACGGCGCGCGCCGAGTCACAAGATGCCGAGAGCCGCGCCGAGCAGGCCGCCGTGAGCGCTCTGGCCGAGGAGCGGGCGGAGTTCGAGCGGAAGCGCCAGCATGGCGCCGACCGCCAACGCGAGCTGGAAGGCGAGCTGGCGAGCGCGATGGAGCGCACGACCTCGCTCGAGAAGCGCTTATCCAAGCTGGCCGATGCCGCTGAACTCGCCAAATCTGCAACCAAGGAGCTCGCCGAGTTGCAAGAGCGCCGGCGCGAGCTGGAAGGCGAGCTGGCGACGGCGCGCGCCGAGTCACAAGACGCCGAGACCCGCGCCGAGCAGGCTGCGGGCGCTCTAGAGCAGGAGCGTCGGCGAGGTGGCGATCGCCGGCGCGAGCTGGAAGGCGAGCTGGCGACGGCGCGCGTCGAGTCACAAGACGCCGAGACCCGCGCCGAGCAGGCTGCGGGCGCTCTTGAGCAGGAGCGTCGGCGAGGTGGCGATCGCCGGCGCGAGCTGGAAGGTGAGCTGGCGAGCTCGCAGGAGCGCTTATCCAAGCTGGCCGATGCCGCTGAACTCGCCAAATCTGCAACCAAGAAGCTCGCCAAGTTGCAAGAGCGCCGGCGCGAGCTGGAAGGCGAGCTGGCGAGCTCGCAGGAGCGCTTATCCAAGCTGGCCGATGCCGCTGAACTCGCCAAATCTGCAACCAAGAAGCTCGCCAAGTTGCAAAACGCCCTACGGGACTGACCAACCCAAAGCTCCGCAAACCCATCGGTCAGCCGACTCGGATATCCGACGCTCCTGGGTATCTTTAGCCGCTCGTCGGCATGTTCGCGCACCTCAACGCCAATCGCAGAGTTCAGCGAGCATTTGGCCACACCGAACTCTCGCCAAGCGGAACCTCAGCCGTAGCGCTCGCCGGTGATCTGGCGGAGCTTGGAGCGATCGTGGCGGGCATGGACGCGGCGGACGGTGCCCGAGCGCGAGCGCATGACCAGCGACTCGGTCGTGGCGCCGGGGCCGCGGTAGCGGACGCCCTGCAGGACGTCACCGTCGGTGACGCCGGTGGCGGAGAAGAAGACATCCTCGCCCGAGCAGAGGTCATTGGCACTGAGCACGCGGTCGAGGTCATAGCCCGCGTCGATCGCGGCCTGGCGCTCGCCGGCGTCGCGCGGCCAGAGGCGACCAAGGAGCTGGCCGCCCATCGACTTCAGCGCCGCCGCGGAGATGACGCCCTCCGGGGTGCCGCCGATGCCCCAGAGCAGGTCGACGGGGGAGCGATCGCTGACCGCGAGCAAAGCGGCGGAGACATCGCCGTCGGTGATCAGGCGGATGCGGCCGCCGGCCTCGCGGACCTCGTGCATCGCCTCCTCGTGGCGTGGACGGTCGAGCATGACAACGGTGACATCGCCGACGCTTGAACCCTTGCGCTCGGCGATCAGCCTCAGCGTCTCTGTGAGGGGGCGGTCGAGGTCGAGCAAGTCGGCGATCTCCTCGCCGCCGGCCATCTTTTCCATGTAGACGCAAGGTCCGGGGTCAAACATCGTGCCGCGCTCGGCGAGCGCGATCACAGCGATCGCGCTGGGCATGCCGAGCGCACAGAGGCGGGTGCCCTCCAGGGGGTCGACGGCGATGTCGACCACCGGCGGGCGGCCGCCGCCGATCTGCTCGCCGTTGTAGAGCATCGGAGCCTCATCCTTCTCGCCCTCGCCGATCACGACGACGCCGTCCATCGAGACCGAGTCGAGCACGTAGCGCATCGCGTCAACCGCGGCCTGATCGGCGGCGATCTTGTCGCCGCGCCCGATCCAGCGGGCAGAGGCCAGAGCGGCGGCCTCGGTGACCCGCACCAGCTCCAGCGCGAGGTTTCGGTCGGGCTTGGCGCCGGCGTCGGGCGAGGTCGAGGCCATCAGTAGCGCGGAGGCTAGCCAAATCCCAGGGGCGAGGAGGCGGCGTAGCTGAGCAGAATCCGACCCGAGGCTGCCGCCTATGCCTCCTGCGCCTCGACTTGCGGCTCGGGTGGCTCGATCGCGAGGTGCGGCAGGCGACGCTCCAGCCACGAGGGGAATATCCAGCTGGCCCGGCCCAGCAGCTCCAGGGTCGCCGGCACCAGCAGGCAGCGCACGACGAAGGCGTCGAGGAAGACGGCGCTGGCGAGGCTGAGGCCGAACAGCTTCACGACCCGCTCGTCGATCAAGACGAAGGAGAGGAAGACGCAGACCATGATCGTCGCGGCGGCGGTGATCACGCGGCCGGTCGAGCCCAGGCCACGCACCATGGCGAGCGAGGGATCGTGGCTCTGCGTCCACTCCTCGTGGACACGGGAGATCAGGAAGACCTCGTAGTCCATCGAAAGGCCGAAGACGATCGCGAACAGCATCACCGGGATGAAGGCGTCGATCGGTCCCGGTTCGACCCCGAAAAGACCGCCCAGCCAGCCGTGCTGGAAGATCGCGACGACGACGCCCAGCGAGGCGCCGATCGAGAGCAGGTTCATCAGCGCCGCCTGGACGGGGATCAGCAGCGAGCGGAAGACGATCATCAGGAGCAACGCCGAGAGCAGAACGACGACCGCGATGAACAACGGCAGCTTGGCCCCGAGCACGTGACTGAAGTCGATCTCACCAGCGGTCACGCCGCCCACCAGGATAGAGGTGCCGGTGCTCGCCGCGACCGGCGGCAGGCTGGTACCGCGGAGGCGGTCAACGAGTTCCGTGGTCGCCTGATCCTGAGGTGCTGAGCGCGGGTAGGCGATCAGTACGGCGGTGCGCCCGCTCGGCGACAGCTGCGGTGGTGAGACGGAGGCGATATCGGGGTCGACGCTGAGGCTCGCAGCGATGCGACCAAGGGCGGGCCGATCGACGGGCCGCGGCAGCGTCACCACCAGCTGCAGAGGCCCGTTGAAGCCCTTGCCGAAACCTTCGGCGAGCAGGTCGAAGGCCCTGCGGGTGGTCTGGCTGGTCGGATTGTTGCCGGCGTCGCTGCTGGCCAGGCGCATCGAGAGCACCGGCACCATCAGCACCAGCATGATCGCGGCCCCGGTGATCGCCGCCGGCCAGGGATGGCGCTGGATGAACAGTGCCCAGCGGGGCCAGAAGCCCGCGGGCGCGGCCTCCCCGCCCGCCGCGGGAGCGCTGGCAGGCGGCGGCAATTGCGCGGCCTCTCGGCGGCGACGGCGACCGGGCCCTGCGATCCGCTCACCGAAGCGCGAGAGGAGCGCCGGCAGGACGGTGAGGGCCGCCAGCAAGGTCAGCAGCACCGCAAGCGAGGCGGCAATTGCGACGCCGTAGAGAAAGCTGACGCCGAGGGCGAACATGCCCATCAGGGCGATGATCACCGTGCAGCCGGCGAAGACGACCGCCCGCCCGGCGGTGTCCATCGCCGCGACTACAGCTGCGTCGACCTCTTCGCCCCGGCGATGGTTCTCACGAAAGCGGGTGACGATAAACAGCGAGTAGTCAATGCCGACCCCAAGGCCGATCATCACCGCCAGCTCGGTGGCGAAGCTGGGCATGTCGACGAGCTGGGAGCCGAAGGCGATCAACCCCACTCCCGTCCCCAGGCCGAGCAGCGCGGTGATGATCGGCAGGCCCATCGCCACCAGCGAACCGAAGCTGATCAGTAGCACGACGATCGCCGCGAAAACCCCGATCGCCGTGGTCAAGCCGAAGGAGGGTTGCTGGGCCTGTTCAATCGCCTGGCCGCCCAGCTCGACCTGGAGGCGGCTCGAGCGTGCCGCCTCGGCGAGGGAGATGACCCGTTCGATCGAAGATTTGGGCAGTTCGTTGGAGCGCTGGTTGAACTCGACCGTCGCAAAGGCGATCCGGCCGCCCTTTGAGACCTCGTTTGAGCCCTGCGGGCTGAAGGGGCTGACCACACCGCTGACGTGGGGCGCCTTAGCGACTTCGCTAAGCATCGGCGAGATCTGGGCGCGCAGCGCCGGGGTATCGATTCGTCCGCCGGTGGCGCGCATCACGATCTGGTCATGGTCGCCCGCCTGCGAGGGGAATTCGTGCTGCAGCAGATCGATGGCCCGCTGGGTGTCGGTCCCCGGCAGGGTGAAGTTGGTGGCCTGGCGGGTGCCGACCGCGCCGGCGCCGATCGAGACTGCGATCAGGATCCCGACCCAGGAGAGGAGGGTGAGGCGGCGATGGGCGATCGTCCAGCTCGCCATCCGGGCCAGGGCGCCTCTCTTCGGCGAAGTGATCTGGGTATTCATGTGGCCTTCACCGCCCGATAGACTAGAGTTGCAAATCTTTTATAATTCAAATACTTTGATTCTCGACGAATTTTTAGCACAGACGGGCGACGCTCGCGACCAAGCCGAAGCATGGGCAGGAACTCGATCCAGGCGCCATCGAACTCGCCACCCTACTCGCCGAGGTAATCCACTCCGCCAAGCGTCGCAGTGGCACGCCGTCTCCAGCGCTGAAGGAGGCGGCCGCGAGGAGTTCCGGGAATCGGTCGACATCTGGGTACGTCAGGTGGTGGAGCCGATGCGACGTGCGCTCGAGCGTCTCTCGCCCCGCACCGTCGCCAATTTCAGGCCGGGCCTGCGGGTACTCGCCGAGGAGAGCGAGGATCTCGCGGCCCAGGCCGAGGAATAGGGCCGCCAACCCGGCGGGGAGGTCGCTCGTCTGAATCTTAGGTCGGCTTGCCGCTACGCGGCGATCGTGGTCGGCCCTGGCGAGAGGAGGCGATCGTCTGCTGGCGCTCGGCTCCGCGTCGCCGCGAAGAGGCGCGGCGACGCGGAGCTACCAGCGCCGCGTCGCGCCGAACAACTCCTGCACGTACCCGGCGACCGAGACCGGCGACATGATGAGCTGGTAGGTCAGCAGGTAGCCGAGGTAGCCGAGCCGGTTGCGGCGGACCTTCAGGCCGACCTCCTCAAAGGAGCGCCGGCTGAAGTGGAACATGATCCCGGCAAGCAGCAGGTTGAGGGGCAGGACCGCCAAGGTCATCGGCCCGACGATCGCAAAGTTGCCGAACAGCGCCAGCACGATCCCGACCGGGAAGGCGATCGAGTAGACGAGGTCGACGTAGGGGAAGATGAAGTTGATGAGGACCGCGTGGATGTTCGAGCGGCCACCGGCCAAGAGCGCCCCGCCGTGCTCGCGCAGCCCCTCGATCATCCCCCGTGCCCAGCGGCGTCGCTGGCGGGCGAAGGATCTGAAGTCTTCGGGGGCTCCGGTGAAGGCGATCGCGGTGCGCTCATAGCCAACCCGGCCGCCCTCGCGCATCATCGCCCAGGTGAGGACGATGTCCTCGCCGATCCGGTCCGGCCAGCCGCCGACCCCTTTCAGCGCCGCCCGGCGATAGACGCTGAAGGCGCCCTGGGCGACCATCGTCCCCTGGAAGAGGCCCTGCTGGCGCTTCACTGAGGCGATGCCGAGGAAGTAGTCCCACTCCTGGGCGCGGGTGATGAAGTTGTTGCGCGAATTCCGTACAAAGACCGCGCCGGCTACCGCCACCGTGTCGATCGGTGAGATCAACAGCCGCGCGACGATCCGCCGCAGGGCGTCGGGCATCAACAGCGTGTCGGCGTCGACAGTCGCCATCAGTGGGGTCCGCACCCGCTTCAGGGCCGCGGTCAGCGTGTTCGCCTTGCCGCCGTGGGGAACCCTGAGGACCGCGATCCGTGGGTCCTCCGCCCCGCGCTTGCGAGCCATCCTGACCGTGCGGTCGCTCGAGCCGTCGTCGGCCACGAGGATCTCCAGCTCGCCTGGGTACTCCTGCTTGGCGATGTAGTCGAGCGTCTCTTCGATCATCTCCTCCTCGTTAAAGCAGGCGACGACGACGGTCAGCGCCGGAAAGTCGAGGTCAAAGCGAAGCGGCGGCGGGCGGTCGATCAGCAGCGAGGCGATCAGGTTGGCGTTGAGGTAGCCGGGGACGATCGCGATGCCAAAGATCACCGCGGTTGCAAGGGGCACCGTAATCGAGTTGCCCAGGGTCTCGATCCACGGCAGCGAGAGCCAGAGCGAAAAGCCGGCCCAGGCGAGGGCGATCGCGATCACCAGCGCCAGCTTGAGGTGAAGCGCGATGTAGAGCTGCCGGCGCTCCCGCCTGGGGCGCTCGAGCCCTTTGACCTGAGCGCGGCCCTCGACCCCCGCCGCCGGCTCATCGGTGAGCACGGGCACGAGGCCCGGCTCCGGCCGCGGCTTGGCGAGAGGTCTTTGCTGCACCTTGGGTAGCGCCATCTCCAAAGAGATCGGCAATCCCGCGGCGGACCTACAGCACCGGGCCGCGGATCGCGTGCCTTGGGCATGGTGAGCGTGAGGCGGTGCGGGCCTGAGCCCGTGCAGCCTAGCTCCCTCCGCTGCGAGCTCTAATCACTTATCGGACACACAGCTGCCCTATAATGGACATATATGTCGCAGCTCACTCAGATCGCTCGCGAAGTCGGAGTCAACGAGCGAACGCTGCGCCGTGCGGTAAACCAGGGCGCCCTGCGCGCCCGCAGGCCTTCGCCCAGAGTCATCGATCTGTCGATGTCTGAGCGCCGCTACGTGCGGCGTTCGTGGGCACTGCTCTCTCAACTGCGGGGGGTCTTGCGGACTGAGCGCAACGTCCGCTTCGCGCTTTTGTTCGGCTCTGCCGCCACCGGCACCGATACGCCAACAAGCGACATCGACGTACTCGTCAATCTGCGCGACCCGGGCCTGGAGCGATTGGCTGACCTGAGCACGAAGCTGGAGGCGGCACTCGGACGTTCGGTCGAGCTCGTGCGGCTCAAAGACGCCGAACTCGACCCGTACTTTCTCGCCGGTGTCCTCGCGGAGGGACGCGTGCTTGTCGACCGGGAGGACATCTGGCCCGCCCTGCGCCGTCGTGAGGCCGGCCTGCAACGCCGCGCCGCCCGCCAGGGTGCCGAGCGCACACGATTGGCGCTTGCCGGAATCGACCGTCTCCTGGCGGCTCGCGGATGAGCGGCGAGGAGCTGCGCAAGGTCGAGCTCCGGCGCCTGGCCCGGGACATCGTCAGCCATCTCGAGGACTTCCCGCGCCAGTACGCGGCGCTGGAGACAGCGATGGCGGCATTCGGCGATGACTTCAACCTGGGGCAGTTCAAGACGGCCTTCGAGACCAGCGAGGATCTGGAGGCCTACAACCGTGCACAGGCCCTCGAGCGGGCCGTCGGACGGGTTCAGAACTACGTCGCGGACCTCGCGCAGGCGGGGGCCAACCTGGCTCGCCTGCCCGGCGGGGCGCTCGGGTCCGGAGGCTCACCGGCCGGACAGGCATTTGAGGCACTGCGCGACGCGAAGGTCATCAACGCAGCGCTGTGCCGCCAGCTGGTGCGGGCGCAGAAGGCCCGCTCGTCGATCGAGCACACCTGCGTGCAGATCCCCGCCGGCGATGTCCATCGCGCCGCCCGGCTCATCCACGTAGCCGCCGGCGATTTCATCGGCCCCTATCGGGCCTGGGTCGAGCCCTATCTCGAATCGCTCGGGTAGTAGCGCCGTTCCAGAGCGGCCGATCGAAGGTCGGCCTACCTGCGCACCACGAGCCGCATGCCGGTCGCCGGACCAGGGACCAGGCTATTTGTGAACCGAGGTGGGCCCGCCACTCCGATGCTCGAGCTCATCGGCGTCCAGCACGGCCCAGCCGACGCGCTCGACCAGCTGGCCCGAGAAGTGCTCTGACTCGAGATCGGTGAGGGCGATCCGCTCCCGGTAGACGACCGTAGTCGGGGCCTCCTCCGGGGTGTCGGTGACTACGAGGATCTGGGGCATGGCTGCCTCCTTCGTCGGGTAGGCAGCAAGCTCGCAGCCCGAGCTTGGCGACAGGTCAAAATTAGGTAAAGGTTCGGTGAGACTCCGCTGCGATCGCGCCCGGCGCTCGATCCCGGCGTGGCTCGGGCGGAGCCCGACACCTCTCGACCGCTAGGGTCGCGGGGTGGCCGAGCGCTGGGGTCTGACATTGCCGCTGCCGGGGCTGGGCCTCGCCGATCACGAGGAGCACGTGCGGCGCGCCGAGGCGGCGGGCTACACCGACTTCTGGAGCGGGGAGACGAACGGGCCCGACGGGTTCACGCCGCTGGCGCTGGGCGCCGCCTGGACGGAGCGGGCGCGGCTGGGGACCGGGATCGTCGGGGTCTTCCAGCGCGGGCCGGCGCTCTTGGCTCAGGAGGCGGCGGCGCTCGCCGATGCCTCGCGGGGGCGCTTCGTGCTCGGGATCGGCTCCTCCTCGGACCGCATCGTCGAGGGCTGGAACGGCATCCCCTTCGAGCGGCCGCTGAGCAAGGTGCGCGAGACGCTCGAGTTCCTGCGAGCGGCGCTGGGTGGCGAGCGGACGGCGAGCGGCTTCAAGCTGGAGAGCGCGCCTGCCCAGCGGGTCCCGATCGTGCTGGCGGCGCTGCGCGGCAAGATGCTCGACCTCGCGGTGCAGCGCGCCGACGGCGCCTTCACCAACTTCCTGCCGCTCGGCGGCCTGCCCAAGGTGGCCGCCCAGCTCGACTCCGCGCCAGAGGGCTTCGAGCTGCTCTGCCGCTTCTTCTGCCTGCCGGGCGAGCGCGCGGCGGTCGAGCCGCTGGCGCGCTTCATGTTCTCCTCCTACATCACCGTCCCCGTCTACGCGGCCTTCTACCGCTGGCTCGGCTACGGCGAGCAGATCGACGCGATGCTCGCCGCCTGGGAGTCCGGCGACCGCCAGGGCGCCGCGGCGGCCGCGCCCTGGGAGCTGATCGAGGAGACGTTCGTCTTCGGGACGCCGGAGCAGATGAGTGAGCGGATCGCGGCCTTCGTCGAAGGCGGCATAACCCTGCCGATCCTCACCCCGATCACGGTGCCGGAGAAGCTGGGCGAGCTAATCGGCGCGCTGGGCAAGGCTTAGGGCGTAGTCGCCGGCGGGATCGGTGAACCAGCCGGCCAGCTCGAGGCCCGCTTCTGCATAGACCCGCTCCAGCCGCTCACGGGTGAACTTGGCGGAGATCTCAGTGCGCATCTCCTCACCGGCGGCGAAGGCCACCTCCAGGTCGAGGCCCTCGAGGCGGACCGTCTGCGCGGCTAGCGAGCGCAGGCCGATCTCCATGCGCGCCTCGGAGTCGTCATAGCGGGCGACGTGCTCGAAGTCCCCCAGGTCGAAGTTGGCTCCCAGCTCGCGGTTTAAGACCGCCAGGACGTTCTTGTTGAACTCGGCGGTGACGCCGCCGGCGTCGTCGTAGGCGGCCTCGAGGCGGGCGGGCTCCTTGACCAGGTCGGTACCGAGGAGGAGGCGGTCCTCGGGGCCGAGCAGGTCCGCCAACCGGGCGAGGAAGTCGCGGCGCGCCTGCGGGTAGAGGTTGCCGATCGTCCCGCCGAGGAAGGCGATCAGCCTGCCGCCGGCGCCGTCCGGGATGCGCTCCAGGTCGTGCTCGAAGTCGCAGATCAGGCCGCGGACGGCGAGGCCGGGGTACTCCTCGACCAGGCTCTGCGCCGTCTCGTGGGTGATCTGCTCGGAGATGTCGACCGCGACGTAGGTCTCGAGGCGCCCGGCGTCGCGCATCGCGTTTAGCAGGTGACGAGTCTTGGCCGCCGAGCCCGAGCCGAGCTCGACCAGCACGCCGGGCCCTCCGGCGGTGGCGAGGATCTCGGCGGAGCGCTCGGCGAGGATCGCGCGCTCGGCCCGGGTCGGGTAGTACTCGGGCAGCTCGGTGATCCGCTCAAACAGCTGGGACCCACGCTCGTCGTAGAAGTACTTAGGGGCCAGCTCCTTGGGCTCAGAGGAGAGGCCGGCGCGGATGTCGCGCTCCATCGCCGCGCCGCCGTCGGCGGCGAGGTGGACCTCGATCGCGATCTGCTCTGCGATGGTCTCGGGGCTCAAGTCTGTCCTCTCATTCGGGGCGCTCGGTCTCGGCTCGGATCAGTCCAGGTCCCGCACGCAGCGAAAGCCGGAGAAGATCTGGCGGCGCTGGGGCAGGTCCCAGTTGCGGAAGCTGGGGCGGATCGTGTTGCGGAGCGTAGCCCAGGCGCCGCCGCGCAGCACCTTGTGGGCATCGCCGAAGAAGACCTGGGAGTACTCGGGATAGGGGAAGGGCTGAAAGCCGGGGTAGGCGAGGAAGTCCGAGGCGGTCCATTCCCAGACGTCGCCGAGCATCTGCAGCGCGCCGCACTCGGCGGCGCCGTCGGCATAGGCGCCGGCGGGGGCGGTGCCGAAGGCGAGCTGGTCGAGGTTGGCGCGCTCGGCGCTCGCCCCGGTGCAGGCCGCCTCCCACTCCGGCTCGCTGGGCAGCCGCTTGCCGGCCCAGCGGGCGAAGGCGTCGGCCTCATGCCAGGAGACGTGGCTGACCGGGTGGGCGGGCCGAAGCGGCTCGGTGCGGCCCATCGCGGTCCGGACCCAGCCCCCCTCCCCGTCGCGCTCCCAATACATCGGCGGCTCGATGCCACTCGCCGCGACGAACTCTGCGTAGGTGCCGTTGGTGACCGGCGTGCGGTCGATCTCAAAGGCGCCCAGCTCGACCGTGTGACGGGGGCGCTCGTTGTCATAGGCAAAGCCCACCGGCCCGGCGCCGATCGTCCACTCCCCCGCCACCACCGCGACCATCTCCGGGCCCGCTGCGATCGGCTCGGCCGCCGGGCCGAGATCTCGCCGCGCCGGCTCATAGCGCTCGACCATCTGCAGCAGCTGCAGCATCGTCTCGTTGTGCTGGTGCTCGTGGGCGAGCAGCAGCTCGTAGACGAAGCCGCCGCGGAGCAGGGGGTCGGGGCCGTCCTCGCTCAGATCGACGCCGGCGAGCACCTCCAGGCTGCGCTCCCGCACCTCGCCGAGATAGGCGCGCAGCTCGGCGTCGCGGAGGATCGGCAGTTCACCGCGGGTCCGCCGCGGGTTCTCGATCGCGTCGTAGGTGCGGCCGAGCTCGCCGTGCAGCGGCTCGCGCTGACCGACCGTCTGCACCAGCCAGAGCTCCTCGAAGTTGGCGATGTGGCCGAGGTCCCAGGCCAGCGGGCTGAGGAGGGGCGAGTAGACGCGGTTGAGCTGCGCATCATCGAGCGGCTCGATCAGCTCCAGGGTCCGCTCGCGCGCCTCGGCGAGACGCTGCGCGATCGCTTCCCTGGAGCTTGCCGTCACCTCGGTGGCGATCCGAAGACCCTAGCGAGGTCGGCGCTTCGGGTCTGAGAAGTCGGGCGGGACCGGCGCCGGTAGGCTGCCCGCCCCATGAGGGTCGAGGGCGCGGGGGCATTGGTCGCGGGGGGAGCCTCAGGGCTCGGCGAAGCAAGCGCCCGGGCGCTTGCCGAGGCGGGCGCCGGGGTGACGATCGCCGACCTCGATGCCGAGCGAGGAGAGGCGCTGGCGGCGGAGCTGGGGCCGGGCGCGGCCTTCGTGCGGGCTGACGTCACCGATGCGGGCGCGGTTGCCGCCGCGGTTAAGCGGGCCGGCGCGGGTGAGCGCGGCCTTCGCGTCTCGGTCTGCTGTGCGGGGATCGGCTGGGCCGAGCGGCTTGCGGGTCGGCGCGGCCCCCACGATCTCGAGGCCTTCTCCAAGCTCGTCAGGGTCAACCTGATCGGCACCTTCAACGTGCTGCGTCTCGCCGCTGCGGCGATGAGCGAGAACCAGCCCGACCCGGGCGGCGAGCGCGGCGTCTGCGTCAACACCGCCTCGATCGCCGCCTTCGACGGCCAGGTCGGCCAGGTCGCCTACTCGGCCTCCAAGGGCGGCATCGTCGGGATGACCCTGCCGGCCGCGCGCGAGATGGCCTCGCGCGGCGTCCGCGTGGTGACGATCGCCCCCGGGCTCTTCGATACGCCGCTGCTCGCCGCCCTCCCCGCCGAAGCGCGGCAGGCACTCGGCGCCGGCATCCCCTTCCCCGCCCGCCTCGGCCAACCCGCCGAGTACGCGGCGCTGGTCGGCCAGATCGTCGCCAACCCGATGCTGAACGGCGAGACGATCCGCCTCGACGGCGCCCTGCGGATGCCGCCGCAGTGACGCCCCGGCCGACTCGGCTGGGGCCGGCAACCGATACTGCCCTCCCCGCACGGCGCGCGCCACCCGCCGCAGCGGCACACCGGGGCGGGGCCCTGGAACGCGCTCAGAGCTTTTGGATCTGGGCGGCGATCTCCGCCGCGGCTTTCTTGGCGTCGCCGAACAGCATCGAGGTGTTGGGCTCATAGAAGAGGTCGTTGTCGATGCCGGCGAAGCCGGGGCTGAGCGAGCGCTTGATCACGATCACCTGCTGGGCCTGGTCGACTTCGATGATCGGCATCCCGGCGATCGGGCTGTCGGGGTCGTTCTTGGCGGCCGGGTTGGTGACGTCGTTGGCGCCGATCACCACGGCGACGTCGGTGCGCGGCATCTCGGGGTTGATCTCGTCCATCTCCTTCAGCTGCTCGTAGGGCACGTCGGCCTCGGCCAGCAGGACGTTCATGTGCCCCGGCATGCGCCCGGCGACCGGGTGGATCGCGTAGCTGACCGTGACCCCGCGCTTTTCCAGCTCGGCTGCCATCTCCTTGACCGCGTGCTGGGCCTGGGCGACCGCGAGCCCGTAGCCGGGCACGATCACGACCGAGTCGGCGTAGGCGAGCTTGATCGCCGCGTCCTCGGCGCCGATCGAGGTGACCGGGCGCTCCTCGACCTTCCCAGCGCCGCCGGCCGGGGCGCCGCCGAAGCCCGCGAAGAGGACGTTGGTGACCGAGCGGTTCATCGCGGTCGCCATCTCCATCGTCAGGATCGTTCCCGAGGAGCCGACCAGGGTGCCGGCGACGATCAGCGCGACGTTGTCCAGCGCGAAGCCGGCCGCCGCGGCCGAGAGTCCGGTGAAGGCGTTGAGCAGCGCGATCACCACCGGCATGTCGGCACCGCCGATCGGCAGCACGACGAGGTTGCCGAGCAGGGCCGCGGCGAGCAGGACCGCGATGAAGAGGCCCTGGGAGGGGTCGCTGTTGTTGGCGGCGAGGTCGATGCAGGCGGCGAGGATGCCGATCAGCAGCGCGGCGTTTACCAGCTGCTGGCCGGGGACCTTCAACGGCCTGGTCGGGATCACTTCCTGCAGCTTGCCGAAGGCGATGTTCGAGCCCCAAAAGGAGACCGAGCCGACCACCGCGGCGAACAGGGTGGGGATCAGAGTTTCGAGCGGGATCGTCGTGCCAAGCGAGATGCCGTGGCGGATCTCAGACCAGGCGATCAGCGCGACCGCGCCGCCGCCGACCCCGTTGTAGAGGGCGACCATCTGCGGCATCGCGGTCATCTGGACGCGGGTCGAGGCGATCACGCCGATCGTCGCGCCGATCGCGATGCCCGCCACGATCAGGCCCCAGTTGCCGATCCCGTTGAGCAGCAGCGTCGTCGCGACGGCGAGCGCCATGCCGGCGGCGGCGATCATGTTCCCCTGCTTGGCGGTGGTCGGGTGGGTGCCGCGTTTGACGCCGATGATGAACATCGAGAAGGCGACGATGTAGAGCGCCGTGGCGGCGCTGCCGCCTGGCTTCAGCAGGGCGAGCGCGATCACCGCTCGCCTTTCGGGCCGCCATCGTCCTTCGGCTTCGGCTTTTTGGCGAACATACCGAGCATCCGGTTGGTGACCAGGAAGCCGCCGACGATGTTGATCGTGCCGAAGGCGATCGCGATCGTGCCGATCACGTACTCGAGCGGGTCGTTGGCGTAGCCGACCACGATCAGCCCACCCAGCATCACGATCCCGTGGATCGCGTTGGTCTGCGACATCAGCGGCGTGTGCAGGGTGGTCGGCACCTTCGAGATCACCTCGAAGCCGACGAAGGCGGCGAGCACGAAGATCGTGATCTCGGTCATCAAGGTCATTTCGCCGCCCTCTCGCTGCGGATCTCCCCGTCCCGGGTGATGCAGGCCGCGGCGAGGATGTCGTCCTCGAGGTCGACCTTGACCTGGCCCTCCTCGGTGATCAGCAGGCCGAGCAGGTTCTCCAGGTTCTTCGCGTAGAGCTGGGAGGCCGGGGCCGGCATCTCGCTCGCCAGGTTGCGCGGGCCGAGCACCCTCACCCCGTTCACGTCGACCGTCTCCCCGACCTGGGTCAGCTCGCAGTTGCCGCCGGTCTCGGCGGCGACGTCGACGATCACCGAGCCGGGCGCCATCGCCTCGACCGCCGCGGCGGTGATCAAAAGCGGCGCCGGGCGGCCGGGGATCGCCGCGGTGGTGATGATCACGTCCTGCTTGGCGGCGTTCTCGCCGAGCGCCTCGCGGACCTCCTGGTTCTCCTCCTCGGTGAGCGGGCGGGCGTAGCCGCCCTCGCCCTCGGCGTCGGGGATGAAGTCGAGCTCCAGCGGGCGGCCGCCGAGCGAGGCGATCTGCTCCCAGGCGACGCGACGGATGTCAAAGCCCGTGACGATCGCCCCCAGCCGCTTGGCGGTGGCGAGGGCCTGCAGGCCGGCCACCCCGGCGCCGAGGACGAGCACCCTGGCCGGTGGGACCGTGCCCGCGGCGGTGGTCATCATCCCGAAGAAGCGGCCCGACTCCCGCGCCGCGATCAGGGTCGCGGCGTAGCCGGCGGCGGAGGCCTGCGAGGAGAGCGCGTCCATCGCCTGGGCGCGGGTGGTGCGCGGGATCGCCTCCATCGCAAAGCTGGTGAGGCCGGCCTTGGCGAGCGCCCTGTTGGTCTCGGCCGAGGTCCAGGGGGCGAGGTGGCCGATCAGGACCTGGTTGGAGCTGAGCCTGCCGATCTCCTCGGTGGAGGGGACGGCGACCCGAAGGACCAGATCGGCCCCCCAGGCCAGATCGGCCTCGCCGAGCAGCGCCCCGGCCTCGGCGTAGTGGGAGTCGGGGTGGCCGGCGGGCGCCCCGGCGCCGGACTCGACCACGACGTCGACGTGCTCGTTGCGCTTCAGCGACTTGACCACGTCAGGGACCAGCGCGACCCGGCGCTCCCCTTCGACGGTCTCTTTCGGAACTCCGATCTTCATCGAAAGCCGCGAGAGCCTATGCAACCGCTCAGGCCGGCGTCTCGACGCCGGCCAACGCCGCCAAGCGCTCGATCGTGTGCAGCTGCTCGCCGCGCTCGACGTGGACCGGCGAGACGATCAGCCGGTCGATGCCGGCGCCGCGGAAGCGCTCGATCCGCTCCGCCACCTCCGCCTCGCTGCCGACCAGCGAGGTCGCCTCGACGATCTCCTCGGGCATCGCCTCAAAGGCGCCGGCCCGGTCGCCCGCCTGGAAGCGTCGCTGCACCTCGTCGGCGACCTCGCCGAAGCCGAAGCGGTGGGCGAGATCGACGTAGAAGTTGGTCTTGCGGCTGCCCATGCCACCGAAGTAGAGGACGAGGCCCGCCTTGACGACGCTCTTCGCCGCCTCCTGGTCGCCGTCGATCGCGACCTGAAGCGACGGGGAGACCTCCAGGTCTGAGCGCTGTCGTCCGCCCTTGGCGAAGCCGGCCTGCAGATGCTCGCCCCAGGTCTGCTCAAAGGCGTCGACGCTGAAGAAGATCGGGATCCAGCCGTCGGCGATCTCGGCCGCCAGCTCGACGGATTTGCGCCCGATCGCGCCGAGGAAGACGGGGATGCGGTTGCGCAGGGGGTGGAAGTTGAGCTTCAGCGCCTTGCCCTCGCCGCCGGGCAGGGGCAGTTGATAATGCTCGCCTTGGCGCTCCAGCGGCCCTTCGCGGGCGACGATCTCCCGCACCACTTCGACGTACTCGCGGGTCCGCCCCCAGGGCTTCGCGTAGGGCACCCCGTACCAGCCCTCGGAGACCTGCGGTCCCGAGGGCCCGAAGCCGAAGATGAAGCGGCCATCGGAGAGCTTGTCGATCGTGGCGCCGGCCATCGCCGCGGCGGCGGGCGGGCGGGCCGGGACCTGCATGATCGCGGCGCCGAGCTTGACCGTCTTGGTCTGCGGGGCCAACCAGGCGAGGACGCTGACTACGTCGGATCCGTAGGACTCGGCCACCCAGACCGACTCAAAGCCGGCGCCCTCGGCGGCCTTGACCAGATCGGCGGCATCGGGCCCGGCGGGGCCGATCCCCCAGTAGCCGAGGTTGAGTCCGAGCTTCAAAGGCATCCGGCCCGCACCCTATTGAATACTTCCCCATGAGCACGACCGACCCGGCCCTGAAGCGCGGCCTCTCCAGCGCCGAGGCGACTGAGCGGCTGCGCAAGCTCGGGCCGGCACCGGAGAGCTCCTCACGCTCGGTCTCGAGCATCGTCGCCGGCAACGTCTTCACGCTGTTCAACGCGATCATCGGCGTCTTCTTCGTCCTCGACATGGCGCTGGGGCTCTACGCGGACTCGCTGTTCGGGCTGATCGCGGTGATCAACTCCTACATCGGCATCCGCCAGGAGCTGCGAGCGAAGGCGACCCTGGACGAGCTGGCGGTGCTCATCGCCCCGCACGCGAAGGTGGTGCGCGACGGCGCGGTGGTCGAGCGGGTGGCGAGCGAAGTGGTACCCGGGGACGTCGTCCGGGTTGAGCCCGGGGACCAGCTCGTCGCCGACGGCGAGGTGCTCCAGACGCGGGGGGTGATCCTCGACGAGTCGATGCTGACCGGCGAGGCCGACGGGGTCCGAAAGGGCCAGGGGGAGCGGGTGCTGTCGGGCTCCTTCTGCAGCGCCGGCTCCGGCTACTACCTCGTCGACGCGGTCCGTGAGGAGAGCTATGCGGGACGGCTGGCCGGCGAGGCGCGGGCCTTCCGCCATCCCCTCTCGCCGCTGCAGGAAGAGGTCAACCGGGTGATCGTCGTCTGCGTCTACGCGATGATCCCCTTGGCGGCGATCCTGCTCTTCACGCTGAAGGTGCGCAACGTCAGCCTCGAAGAAGCGGCGCAGACGGCGACGGCGGGCCTGGTGACGCTGATCCCGGAGGGATTGGTGCTGCTGATGAGCGTGACTTTCGCGGTGGCGGCGGTGCGGATGGCCCGCCGGAGCACCCTGGTCCAGCAGATGAGCGCGACCGAGAGCCTCGCCGCGGTCGACACGATCTGCATCGATAAGACCGGCACGCTGACCGACGGCGAGCTGCGGCTGATCGGGGTCGAGGTCGCCGAGGGGGTCGACGAGGCGGCCGCCCACGCAGCGCTGGGGCGCTTCGCGGCGAGCGCCGGCGATCGCAACCGCACCCTGGAGACGATCGCCGAGCGCTTCGTGGGCCGGGCAGGCCGGGTGAGCGCCGAGGTGCCCTTCTCCTCGCAGTGGAAGTGGAGCGGGATTGCCTTGGGCACCAGCACCTACGTGCTGGGCGCCCCCGATGTCCTGACCGAGGCCGGCGCCCTGACCCTGCCCGAGAGGCTGGCCCGCAAGCTGGCGGAGGAGACGGCGGCCGGTCGCCGCGTCGTCGCCTTCGGCGAATCCAGGCAGGCGCTGCCGGTCGACCCGGCGGCCGAGCCACCACCGCCGATCGCCCCCGTCGCGCTCGTCGTGCTGGAGGAGACGCTGCGCCCCGACGCGGCCGAGACGATCGCCTTCATGCGCGAGCAGAAGGTCGACCTGAAGCTGATCTCCGGCGATGCCCGGGCGACCGTGACCGCGGTCGCCTACGCGGTCGGGGTGCCGCCTGAGGCCGGGGTAATCGAGGGGCCCGAACTCCCCGAGGACCCCGAGGGGCTGGCCGCGGCGGCGCAGCAACACACGATCTTCTGCCGGATCAAGCCCGAGCAGAAGAAGGCGCTGGTCGCGGCACTCTCGGCGTCGGGGCGCTACACGGCGATGCTCGGCGACGGGGTCAACGACGTGCCGGCCCTGAAGCAGGCGCGGATCGCGGTCGCGATGGGCTCCGGCGCCCAGGTGACCAAGGGCGTCGCCGACGTGGTGCTGCTGAAGGACGAGTTCGCGCGGCTGCCGGAGGCGGTCGGGGAGGGCAGGCGGATCGCCCGCAACATCCACCGGCTCGGCCGCCTGTACCTGACCAAGACGGTCTACGCGGCGGCGCTGATCCTCTTTGTCGCGGTGCCGGGCTTTGCCTTCCCCTTCCTGCCCCAGCACCTGACCCTGGCCGCTCTACTGACGATCGGCATCCCCTCCTTCGTCCTCGCCCTCGCCCCCTCAGACGGGCCGCTTTACCGGGGGCGACTGCTCCCGGCCCTGGCCGCCTTCGCGGTGCCGGCGGGGCTGGCGACGGCGCTCGGCTCGATCCTCTCCTTCTTCTTGGTCGACACCGTCTTCGGGGGGACGCTGGAAGCAGGGCGCACAGCTGCGACCACGACCCTGATCGTGCTCGGCCTCAGCTTTGTCTTGCTGTTGGAGCGCGGGCCCGGTCGCGAGCACATCGCGATCCAGAGCTACATGCTCGCCCTGATCGCCGGGCTCGGCGCGCTATTCGCCCTCGGCCTCGCCGCCGACCCGGTACGCGACTTCTTTCAGATGGCCCTGCTCAGCGCCGCCCAGTGGTTTTTGGCGCTGCTCTCCGCCGCGATCGGCCTCACCTTTGCCAGCCTGCTGTGGAAGCTGCCCCAGATCGAACGACTGGAGGCGCCGGAGGAGCTGCTGGGCACGCACCCGGACCCTAACCCGGGCGCGGTGCCAACACGAACTGGGTGACGATCAGGTTGGCGGCGAGGCGCGGCCCGCCGCCGCCGGCCGGGCGGCGCTCCATCTTCACCTCGATCACCACGGTGCTGCGGCCGACGTGGAGGGGCGCTGCGGCGGCGACGATCTCATCACCCGGGAGGCCGGCCGAGAAGACATTCAGCTTCAGCTCGATCGTCGTGAAGTCGTGCCCGGGCGGGACGTTGCGGAATGTCGCCCAGGCGGCGACGGTGTCGCCGAGCGCGGTCCAGACACCGCCGTGCACGTAGCCGCCCGGGTGAAGGTGGCGACGATCGACGAGGATCCTGCCGCGCGCGTGGCCCTCCTCGATCTCCAGCGGCTCGATCCCGAGGTCGCCCGGGAAGCTGTCGCCGATGAAGGCGCGGACGTTCTCCGGAGTGAGGGCGGAGCGGTCGCTCATCGGATCGGCACCCTAGCCGACTCCGAAGCCCTCCATGCCGTGGTCGCCGAAAGGCTCGTCGCGCTCCCGCACCGCCTCCCGGAAGCCGGCCTCAGCGGCGCGCCGCACGAACGCGTGGCCCTCCTCGGTGTGGCGGGCGATGCCGTCGAAGAAGGTGCCCAGGACCTGGGACTGCTGGAGGCCCTGCGCGAGGATCGCCTGGTTGACCAGCAGCTTCATCATCACCAGCTGGTTGACCGGCATCCGCGCGACCCGCGCCAGCAACCGCTCAAAGCGCCCGTCGAGCTCGGCGGCGGGGGCCGCCTCGGTCGCCAGGCCCCACTCCGCCGCCTCCGCGCCGGTCAGCGAGTCGCCGGTCAGCAGCAGCCGCTTGGCCCGCATCGGGCCGAGCCTCGCCGCCCACATCGCAGTTGTCGGCGAGCCCCAGACCCGGGCCGGCGGGTAGCCGATCTTGGCGTCGGAGGCGATCACCAGCAGATCCGCGCAGAGCGCCATGTCGGTGCCGCCGGCGACGCAGAAGCCGTGGACCTTGCAGAGCACCGGCTTCTCGGAGTGAAAGAGGCTCGTTAGTTTGCGACACATACGCCCCATGAACTGGAAATCCATGACTGGGTCCCAGTTCGAGTTGGGAGCGTGGTTCGCAGCAATTGTCGCCGGATCGAGCGGCGATCCGGGAGGCACATCGACCCCCTCCATGCCGCTCAGGTCTCCCTCCGCCGAAGCGACCAGGTCCCAGCCACCGCAGAAGCCATTGCCGTTACCCGCCAGGGCGATGACATGGACCTTCGGATCGAGGTTGGCCTGCTCAACGCACTCGGCGATCTCGTACGGCATCCGCAGAGTGATCCCGTTGCCGCGCTCAGGACGATTGAGTGTTATCCGCGCAATCCGCCCATCGGTGTCATAGATGACCGTCTCCATGATGATCGTGAGCGAACCTTATAGAGCCTGCCGAGGCGAGTATTCTGGAATGTGCCCTAACCGGACCGGTGCCGTTCAGGGTTTACGTTCGTCGCCGGTCCACATCATCGCAGCTAACTCCTCACGCATTGCGGCACTCAGAGCTACGGGGTGCATGGCGTCCCGAATGCACTTTGGGTGCACATACCACTGCTGCAACTGATCAAAGTCGGACATTGGATAGAGCGATAGACCGAACATCTCACGCTCGTCGCCTTCACTGCCGCAGATGCAGCAGGTATACGAGTCATGCATACGATCATCTTCGCAGGGCTCGCTCATCATCAAGCGAAGCTCGCCGGAGCAGGATAATGCACTCGTTGAGGAATCTGCGGAAAAGCAGCCTTTGGCCGACTCGTGAACGGTCGTTAGGGACACGCCCAATAGGCCCGATTTCCAGGCGGCTGCTTGGGTTACAAGACGAAGCCCGGAAACCGACGTGCGGCTGGTCGGCGCGGGCCTAGCTAAATGGCCCCGTGTTGGGCACCAACTAACAGCATCGCGAACCAGCCAAGTACGGCGGCAAAGATCATGCCCAGCAGGGCCACGATTGCGACCAGTTGCGCTGAACGTCTGGGGTGACCCGCATATATTCCGATGCCTACTCCGGTCGCGAGGACCAGGAGGACCCACACAACAAGATTGTCTTTTCGCGACGTGACCCCGAGATAGGCAAGCTTCTCCCATCCCCAGGCCAAGCCAGCCGCAACTAGAGGGAACAGCAGCGCTATCGCGAGAAGGCGAGGCGAGCGGTCGGACGGCATTTCTAACCACAATCGACACATGAGTTGAGAAGCATGAATGGTCGCCACCACAGACAGGACAGCAATAGAAAACCCGAACCGGCGTCTCGCCGACCTGCTCGCGCCATCGAGCCTCAGTGGCGCTAACGCACGAACTACAAGAGGCTCATGAAGCCGCGGACGTTGCGCGACATGAACTGGTAGTCGGTGACGGGGTCCCAGTTGGAGTCCGACGCGGTTGGTGGCGATCGTCGCCGGGTCAAGGGGAGAGCCGCCCGGCGCCTGCGCCCCGCCGAGCTCGGCCATCTCGCCCTCGGCTGAGGCGACCAGGTCATAGCCGCCGCAAAAGCCGCTGCCGTTGCCGGCCAGCGCGATCGCGTGAACGGCCGGGTCGAGATTCGCCCGCTCGACGCAGGCCGCGATCTCGGTCGGCATCCGCGGCGTGATCCCGTTCCCGCGCGCCGGCCGGTTCAGGGTGATCCGCGCGACTCGATCGCCGGTCTCGTAGGTCAGCGTCTCAAGTCGAGCCAAGCCGGAGCCTCCTCAGTTGAGGCGCTCCACGATCATCGCCTTGCCCTGTCCCCCGGCGACGCACATCGTCTCCAGACCGACCTGGTGGTCATCGGTCTCCATCGCGTTGAGCAGGGTGCCCATGATGCGGGCTCCGGTCATCCCGAAGGGATGGCCGAGGGCGATCGCGCCACCGTGGGTGTTGAGCTTCTCGATCGTGATTCCGCATTCGGCCATGATCGGGATCACCTGGGCGGCGAAGGCCTCGTTGAGCTCGACCGCGTCGACATCGGCGATCGTCATCCCGGCCCGCTCCAGCACCTTCTTGATCGCGCCGATCGGGGCGACGCCCATGTACTCGGGCTCATTGCCCCAGGTGGCGGCGGTGATGATCCGCGCCCGCGGGGTCAGGCCGAGCTCCTCGGCTTTGGTGTCGCTCATCAACAGCACCGCGGCAGCGCCGTCGTTGAGCGGACAGGAGTTGCCGGCGGTAACGCCGCCACCGCCGAAGGCCTCGGGCAGCTCTGAGAGCTTCTCCAGGGTCGAGGAGGCGCGCGGCCCGTCGTCCTTGGCGACCTCGGTGCCATCCGGCAGCCTCACCGGGACGATCTCGCGGTCAAAGAAGCCGTCCTCCTGGGATTTCACCGCCAGTTCCTGGGAGCGTTGCGCGAACTTGTCCATGTCGGCCCGACTGACCTCGTATTTCTTGGCGACGTTGACCGCCGTCTTGCCCATCTCTATGTAGGCGTTCGGCTGGCCGTCGTTGCCCTGCAGGCCCTGGTTCTGATCGTCGGCGCCGGCCGGCTCGGTGCGCTCGTTGTAGCGGCTCACCCACTCGACCCCGGCGGCGATGTAGACATCGCCCTCGCCGGCCTTGATCGCGTTGCCCGCGTGGCGGATCGCGTCAAGGCTGGAGGAGCAGTAGCGGGAGATGGTGACCCCGTTGACGCTCAGCGGCAGCTTCTCGGAGAGCAGCGAGATTATGCGGCCGATGTTGAAGGCCTGAAGTCCCTGCGGCATTCCACAGCCGCAGAAGACGTCCTCGACCGTGGCCGGATCGACCTCGGGGCTTCGCTCGAGCAGGCGGTCGACGACGAAGGCCCCCATCTCATCGGGGCGAAGCTGGGCGAGGGAGCCCTTGAAGGCGCGGCCGATCGGGGTGCGGATGGTGTCGACGATCACTGCTTCGGGCATGCGGTCTATCTCCTTTGGAGCTTGGGTGCAAAGTGCGGCCGCAGGGTAGTTGACGCGACTCGCGACCGCCTCTCTAGGTTAGGTTAGATCGATGCCGCTGGACGGTTTGCGGGCCTGGATCGGAGAGTTGGAGCGCAAGCTTGGCGCCCGCACGCGGGTCGGCTTGGTGCTGGTGGTGATCGCCGTCGGCGGCGCGGGCGCGGCCATCTACCTCGCCCTGGACAGCGCCGAAAAGGACGCCAGCAAGAACGAAGTCCGCCAGGTTCAGACTCAACTGGGCCAACCCGGCGGCAGCTCCTCGCAGGGCGCCCAGCTCGAAAGCCGGGTGGCCGCGGCGGAAACCGCGGCCAAAGCGGCAGAGGCGGAAGTCGTCAAACTCGGGGCTCAGGTCAGAGCGCTCGAAGCGCAGTCGAAAGGCTCCAAGGCGAGCGGCACGAAGAAATAGTCCTTGTAACGATGCGCACGTATATGCGTGTCATCGTCCCCGCCCTGCGTTACATTCGCCGCAATCCACCTCGCGAGCAACCGCGAGCTTTGCCGCGATGCGGCAGCGAAAGGAGGCCCCCTCATGCCCGAGGGCTACTGCGTCAAAGAGCGCAAGAAGGTCGAGATCACAGACGCGAAACAGGTGACCATGAAGAACGGTCGCCCGGCGATCCAGGGTGTGTGCCCCGACTGCGGCACGAAGATCTTCAAGATCGGCAAACTCTAGGAGCCGGTCCCTGAAGCTGCCGCCTCCCGGCGCCGGCGCACCGCCGGCGCCGGGGTCGCCGCTTTTTCCAGGCCAGAGCCCGGCCCCGGGGGCCGCCCCTATCCGAGCAACCGTGGATCCTTGCGGCCCAAGCGTTTCTGCACACCAACGGAGCAAGGTGGGCGGCTGAGCTAAGGACGCTTTTTTCGGCCCGCGGCGGTCGGGGGGACGAGCTCGCGGATCTCCGCCAGGAGCCGCAAGGCGATCGCCGCCGGCTCCTCCCCTGGCTGTGCCTGACCGCCGGCCGGCTCAAAGAAGCGGGTCCGCACCCGCGGGCGACTCGGGAAGCGAGTAAAGGCAGTCGTCCCCTCGATCGCGACGCACACAAGCCGCGCCTCTGGGACATCCAGCGCGAGGCGACCGACGCCGCTGCGCGCCCGCAGCACCTTGCCACGCGAGCGGGTCCCTTCGGGGAAGACGCCGATACAGGCGCCGGCTCGCAGTTCCTCGATCGCACGGGAAAAGGCGCCGAGGTCCCCGGCGTCTCGTTCGATCGGGATCTGGCCCATCCCGTTCAGCACCGGGCCCAATCCGCGCACCTCCCAAAGCTGCGCTTTGGCGAGCGCCTTGACCTGGCGGCGCCGAATCGCCGCGACGCCGACCATCACCGGGTCCCAGTGGCTGTCGTGGTTTCCGACCAGCAGCACAGGTCCGCTTGCCGGCAGGGCATCGAGGCCCTCCACCCGGAGGCGCCCCCACGCGGCGACCGGCCGGGAGACGGCCATCGCCGCCCTGTACATACCGCTCGGCTCCTTCACGAGGAGAGTTCTACTTGACCGCCCGGCGTGGCTGCTCCCGCGAGCGCGCTGCTCGCGATCCACGCGCCCCGAGAGTCGCTCCGATGGCTTCTCGATCGCGGCCAAGAGCCACGAGGCACCGGGCCGTCGGGACATACGTGACGGATGTCACGTATATCCCATGGTTGTAGAAGTGCGGATTGGTACAAAAGGCTTTCTCGGGTTGTAGAAGTTCAGGCATGGGGAGGGGCGAGTCATGCAGGGGCGTGCGAGAACCCGCCCCGGATAGGCTCGCCGCGTAGGCCAACCCAGAAACGAATGGAGGCGATCCGATGTCAGAGAAGCTCAAGCAGGAAGTGCAACAAGCCATCAAAAACGCCGCGCAGAAAAACCCCCGGCTGGCTGAACCGGGAGTTTTTGGACCGGGGGACCGTCCCGACGACGAGACTCGCATCCGCAGGCTTGAGCTTCTCTGCGGGGGCCTCTCGGAAGCGATCCAAATGGTCGCCCTCAAGGTAGACGAGTGAGGATCGGCCGCCAAGGGAGGTTGGGTCGCGGTACTCGGCGGCAAGGTCGCCATTGACGCGCACATAGCGCATCTCGATGAGGGGGAAGGGCAGCGCAATAGACATAGGCAGCGCCTCCTGTCAAGGGACTTGACAATCGCCGCTCTGTCAAGTAGGTTTACACCATGCCTCCGGCGAATCGAAAAGAACCCAAGCGAGCAAAGTGGTCCGAATCGGACTACTCGGTCACTGAGTTCCTGCGGGAGTTTCCCGACGATGACGCGTGCCTAGAGCATCTATGGCGCTCGCGCTTCTCGCCGGACGGAGAGCATGCGGACTGCCCCAAGTGCAAGCGTGAGCGCGTGTTCAAGCGCTACGCGGCCGTTGAGGGGCGGCAGGCATGGACATGCACCGGCTGCGGGCACCATGTCCATCCCACGGCGGGGACGATCTTCCACCGATCCTCAACGTCGCTGAGGCTTTGGTTCCATGCGCTGTATCTGATGACTAGCACTCGGTGCGGCATTTCTGCCAAACAGCTAGAGCGCGAGCTTGGCTGCCATTACAAGACCGCCTGGCGCATGTTCAATCGGATTCGCAACGAGCTTATGACCGACGACGACAAGCCACTCAAGGGCCAGGTCGAGATTGACGAGACCGGCGTGCATGGCAAGCCTCGCGGTCGCAAGATGACTAAGAAAGAAGCCGCTCAGTGGCGCGAGCGCCAAGTCTCGGTGCTCGGCATGGTCGAGCGCGGCGGACGGGTCAAGCTGCGGGTTATTGAGTCGCGGCGAGGCGAGCCTTTAAGTGGACCTGTGCGGGCCAATGTGGACCCGTCCTCGATCGTCTTCACGGACGACTGGAATGCTTACAAGCCCCTGTCCGCGCGTTTCAAGGCCCACAACGTCATCAATCACTCGGCGGGCATCTACGTGCGCGGCTCGATCCACACGAACACGGTGGAGGGGTTCTTCGGGAACATGAAGCCGGGGATACGCGGCGTCTACAGGCATGTCTCCGTCAAATGGCTTCAGTCCTACCTTGACGAGTACGCGTTCCGCTACAACGAACGCCTGCGCGGGGATCGGGCGATGTTCCACAACCTGCTCGATAGGGCGACCAAATGAGCGAGGCAACGGCGCTCCGGGGGATTGAACAGGCTGCGAAACGGCGAGACGAAGCAGCCGATCTACGTCGCGCTGCTACTAGCGACCTGCGGCGCTACTGCCTAGAAGCGCAGAAAGCCGGTGTTCCGATCACGCGGATCGCCTTGAAGGCCGGTCTTTCCCGCCAGGGTCTTTATGACCTGCTGGCGGAGCGACCTTAGCTAGGTTTGCGTCGAACTCGCCTCGCGTCGGGACCGGGATCTTCAGTCCCTTCGCGGTTTTCTGCTTAGGCTTGCGCTCGTCGGCCATTTCAATGAGGGTAGCGTGCAGCTTCACTGACTACAAATAGGAGGACGCCACATGGCTATTGACCAGTCACCGCTCGGCTTGCACATCCAAGAAACAGATGAAGGAGATCGAGGACGATGCCGACATTCCTGACGATGCTCAAATCGGGAGGATCGTGACCATCGTTGAGATCATCGGGCCGAAAGGGCATGAGGAGGACTTCACCGGCGTTCGCATTCGGGCAAATGCAAGGCCCTATGTCGCGGTCGGACTGCTTGAGATGGCGAAAGCGATGCAGATGAAAGCGATGGGAGCCTAGGCGAGAAAGTTTCTCAACCCCTACCTGATTCCTCCGAAAACTCGCTTGCTTCCGCGAGAGCCGTTCGCATTAGAAGTTGGAGGACCTCCTGTGAGAGGTTCGGTGGGTCGGGGAACTTATGTTCAAGGACGACGGTCTTGGGCCGCGCCGCTAGCTCCCCATGCGCATCATCTCGTTCTTTACGCATCTCGTCTCGCCCCGCGCTCAACTCCGTAATTTCGCCTCTTTGTTGGGTAATTTCGCTTCGCGCAGCGCTCAGGGCTACGGACGGGGCTTTGACTGCGAACCAGAGCCATGACGTAAACCAAAGGAGAACAAGACCAGCAGTTAATCCTAGGATGCCACCGAAAGGCCCAGCGAAAACAGCCCCGACGAAGCCAACAGCCACACCGGTCACCCCGCTAACTCCGCTGAATGACCACGGATGAGTGTTGGGCCATTCGGCACGCGAAAGCCTCGCTTGATCGAAACGGCTTCGCGTCCACGCCTTCTGCTCGCGGATCGGCACCACATCACCTGCAAGGGCGATCCACCAGCGTCCCAACCACACGGACACTTTGCTTCCCAGCGATTCCCTCGCGTTAGGCATGCCCCACATCTAGCCGACCCTATCTCCCGATGGAGATTTTTCTTCCCAAATAGCGGCGTGGGTAGGTCGAAAACGCTGATCTCAGTCCTAGCTTTGTAAGCGAGAGGCCGGACCGGGCTTTCGGCAAGCTCGGCGCTTCGGGTGCCACTCGGCCACAAAAACCAAATCCCCGAAGTTCCGAAGGGACTAGCAATCCCCCGGTCCGGCTTCTCGCTCTCTGCATGGTAGATCGACCCTGCTGAAAGGCAAGGGCGAGTTCCTGCGGAGTTAGCGCGATCAGCTCTTGTGCGTTTTGTTGCTTCTACAACCATGGGATATACGTGACGGATGTCACGCAGTCGCCCAGGCAAAGGCACGATGGTGGTCGTCTGGTTTTTGCAGCTACCGGTCCGGGAATCGAGTCACCACGCCAAACTCGACTATCTAAAGTGTCATCTGTGACGCAGAGGCCTCTCGAGCTGATTCTTGCTCGCAACCTGATGTCGGCGCTCTCGACACCGGCCTTCCTGGTCGACGAGGGCGGATTGCTGGTCTTCTACAACGAGGCCGCCGGGATGCTGCTCGGCAAGCGCTTCGAGGAGCTGGGCACGGTCGGGCCCGCCGAGTGGGGCTCGCTGTTCGGCCCCTTCGACGAGGACGGCAAGCCGATCCCCTACGACGAGCTGCCGCTGGTCGTCGCAGTCCGCAACGGCCGCCCAGCCCACGCGAACTTCGAGATCAGCTCGGCCGACGGGGCGCGCCACTCAGTCGAGGTCTCCGCCTTTCCGATCCTCACCCCGCACGGATCTCAGGGCGCGATCGCCGTCTTCTGGCCGACCGCGGCGAGCAATGGGGCGTGGGCGCTGAGATGAAAATCAAGCTCTGGGGCACGCGCGGCTCGATCCCGTCCCCGGGGCCGGAGACGATCCGCTACGGCGGCAACACCTCCTGCGTTGGCGTCACCCTCTCCGACGGCTCGCTGTTGGCGCTCGATGCCGGCACCGGCATCCGCAGCCTCGGCCTGGCGCTCGCCCAGCAGCCGGCCCGGCTCAACATCCTCCTCACCCACCTTCACCTCGACCACATCCAGGGCCTCGTCTTCTTCGCCCCCGCCTTCTGCCCGCAGACGGAGATCGTGATCTGGGGGCCGGCTTCCCCAGAGGCCTCGCTTCGCGACCGCATCGCCCGCTACATCTCCGCCCCGCTCTCCCCGGTCGAGGTCCGCGAGCTGCCCTGCGACGTCTCCTTCCGCCACTGCCCGCAGAGCGAGTGGGAGATCGGCCCGGCTCAGATCCGCGCCGCCTCGGTCGCCCACCGCGGCCCAACCCTCGGCTACCGGATCGACGACGGGGCCAGCTCGCTCACCTACATCCCAGACCACGAGCCGGCGCTCGGCGCCGACCTCGAGGCGCTCGGTGAGGACTGGATATCCGGCTTTGACCTGGCCCACGAGACCTCGCTGCTGATCCACGACGGCCAGTACGCCGACCACGAGTACCCCGAGCACGCCGGCTGGGGGCACTCCTCCCTCTCTCATGCGCTCTCCTTCGCCCACCGCACCGGTGCCGAGCGCATGGTCTTGTTCCACCACGATCCGCTGCACACTGACGAGTTCCTTGACGGCCTCGGCCAGGAGGCAGGGCGGCGGTGGGTGGAGCTGGGCGGCGCCGAGGGAATGGTCGAGCTGGGTGCAGAGCAGGCCGAGTACGAGCTGACTGTGCGGGCGCCAAGCCCGGTCGCCGCCGGCTGAGCCGGCCGCCCCTCCCTGCCCGCTACGCTCCTGGGAGATGTCGTCGTCTCCTCGGATCGAGGCCGCTGCGGAGCGCTCGGAATTGGTCCGGCGAGCGCTGCGCGCAGCGAGCGAGGCACACGCCGGCCAGATCCGCAACGGCAGCGGCGGCAGGCCCTACATCGAGCACCCGATCGCGGTCGCCGAGCTGCTCGCCGAGCACGGCTTCGCCGACGAGGTGCTGGGGGCAGCGCTCCTGCACGACGTGGTCGAGGAGAGCGACACGAAGTTCGACGAGATCCGGGCGCGCTTCGGCGAGCCGGTCGGCAGCCTGGTCGAGGCGCTGACCGACTCCGAAGAGATCCAGCCCTACGAGCGACGCAAGGACCTCCACCGGGCCCGAGTCGAGCAGGCGGGCCCGAGTGCGCTGGCGATCTACGCGGCCGACAAGCTGGCCAACATCAGGGCGCTGCGCCGGGTCTACGCCGGCGAGGGTGAGGCCGTCGGCGAGGCGCTGAAGGCGCCGCTGGACGTCAAGGTCGCGGTCTGGGACGCCGACCTCGCCCTGCTCGCTCGCAAGGTCCCCGAACTCCCATTCCTCGGCGAGCTGGAAGCTCAGCTGGCGGGATTGCGAGCCGATCGGGCGGCGCTGGCGGCGCTCGCCGAGCACCGCTGAGCGGATCGCCCCACCATCCTGCTTCGACATAGGATCGGCAAAGATGGGTCGGCTGGCGGTGGTGCTTGGCAGCAATGCGCTCGGCTCGCGGGGCGAGGCGCTCGCTGCGGCGGCCGCAGAGCACGGGGCCGCGGTCGTGCAACGCCACGGCGCGGGACCTTATTGCCTGCCGCACGAGATCGACCACGCCGCCAACCTCAGAGGCCTGGACGAGCTGGGCTGCGACCGCGTGCTTGCGGTCGGCTCGGTCGGCTCGCTGTCCCCGAACCTCCCGGTCGGCAGCCTGATCTGCCCAGACGACTTCATCGCCCTGCACCTCGGCATCACCAGCCTCGGCGACGAGCGCGCCCACACAGCGCCGGGGTTCGACCGCCCCTGGCGCGCCGAGGTCGTCGCGGCCTGGGGAGCGGACGAGCCCGACCTGCGCGACGGCGGCGTCTACTGGCAGACGATCGGGCCGCGGTTTGAGACCCCGGCGGAGATCCGGCTGATCGCCGCCCACGCGGACGTGGTCGGGATGACGATCGCAGCGGAGTGCATCCTCGCCGGCGAGCTGGGGCTCGCCTACGCGGCGATCTGCGTGGTCGACAACCTCGCCAACGGGATCGGGTCGGCATCGCTCACCCTCACCGAGCTGGAAACCGACCGCGACGCCAACGCCGAGCGCCTGCGCGACGCCCTGGTGGCGCTGCTGCCGAGGCTCGGCGCCGTAGGCCCGTGAGCCGGTAAGACGGCGCCGCTGGCGGTCACCGGCGCCGTCCTGGATGGCCAGACGGTGGGCCTGCGCTGCGCGGACGGCCGCATCGCCGAGCTCGGCCCGGGGTCGAGCCGCGGCCTGGCGAGAAGACGCTCGAGGCCGCCGGGGCACCGCTGGTCGGGCCGCTGCTAAACGGCCATACCCACGCGGCGATGGCCTTGTTCCGCGGCAGCGGCGGCGAGCTGCCGCTGCCGCGCTGGTTGCGGGAGCGGGTCTGGCCGATCGAGGCAAAGCTCGAGCCCGAGGACGTCTACTGGGGCACCCGCCTCGCCTGTCTCGAGATGATCCGCACCGGCACCGCTCGCTTTTGGGACATGTACTGGCACCCCGCGGAGAGCGCCCGCGCGGTCCGCGACTCGGGCCTGCGGGCGATGATCGGCGGGCCTGCTGCTCGACGCCGGCGGCAGTGCGACGCGGATGCGCGAGACGGCGCTGGCAGACCTCGATCAGCTGAAGGGGCTCGCGCCGGAAGTCGGGCGCACCCTCACCCCCCACTCGATCTACGCGGTCAGCGAAGCGCTGCTGCGCTGGGCGGGTGAGCTGGCCGGCGAGCGCGGCCTGCCGATCCAGATCCACCTCTCCGAGACCGAGCAGGAGGTCACCGACTGCGTCGCAGAGCACGGGCTGCGCCCTGCCGCCTACCTGGACTGGCTCGGGATACTGGGCGAGCGCACCGTGCTCGCCCATGGCGTCTGGCTCGACCGCTCCGAGCTGGAGCTGATCGCCGAGCGCGGCGCCACCGTGGTCACCAACCCGGTGGCTAACCTGAAGCTGGCGGTCGGCGGCATCTTCCCCTACCCGGCGGCCCGCGACGTCGGCGTCGCGGTGGGCCTTGGCACCGACGGCGCCGGCTCCAACGACTCGCTTGACCTCCTCTCCGACCTGAACCTTCGCCCTGGCGCAGAAGCTCGCGGCGGGCGACCCGGCGGCGATCGGCGCCGGCGAGGCCTGGGAGATTGGGACGGGGCGCCGCGCACCGCTGCTCGGGGCGGGCGAGCAGCTCGCCGCCGGGGCGCCCGCCGACTTCTTGCTGTTGCGCCGCGGCGCGCCGGAGCTGAGCCTCGGGAAGCTGGCCGACGATCTCATCTACGCCACCACCGGGCAGATCGTCGACACCACCGTGGTGGCCGGCCGGGTGCTGATGCGCGGCGGTGAGGTCCCCGGCGGCGAGGAGGTCGTGGCCCGCGCGGTCGAGCGGGCGCGGCGCCTCGGGCTCGGGTAATGCCCCGATCTATACCCCTAGGGGGTATTTGATACGGTCGCGCCATGGACGGGGCCTTGAGCGCGGTCGGCGAAGGCCTCAAGCAGTCCCTCCTGATGGCCTACCAGGTCTGGTGGGCGTTGGTGCTGGGCTTCGCAATCTCTGCGATCGTCCAGGCCTGGGTGCCGCGCGAGCGGGTCGAAGGCGCCCTCTCGGCAACCGGTATCGGCCCGATCGCCAAGGCGACTGGACTCGGCTCTGCCTCGTCCTCGTGCTCCTACGCCGCAATCGCGATCGCCAAGTCGCTCTTCCAGAAGGGCGCCTCGGCGAGGGCTGCGCTCGCCTTCCAGTTCGCCTCGACCAACCTCGTCTGGGAGCTGGGGCTGGTGATCTGGGTCCTGATCGGCTGGCAGTTCACCCTCGCCGAGTTCCTCGGCGGCATCGTGCTGATCGCCCTGATGGCGACGCTGCTGCGCTTCTTCGTCTCCCCCAGGCTCGAGGAGCAGGCCCGCGCCCATGCGCAGCAGGCCCAGGCCGCTCACCAACACCAGACCGGGGGCCGGCGGACATCGTGGCGCGAGCGCCTCTCCTCCCCCGAGGCCTGGGCCGACGTCGCCCACAACTTCAGCGACGACTGGCGGATGCTCTGGAAGGAGATCGTGATCGGCTTCCTGCTCGCCGGCTTCATCGGCCTACTCGGCAACGACTTCTTCCACGTCCTCTTCGTCGAGCACGCGCCGACCGCAGTGAAGACGCTCGAGAACGCGCTGGTCGGTCCCCTGATCGCCATGCTCAGCTTCGTCTGCTCGGTCGGCAACGCGCCCCTTGCCGCGGTGCTGTGGTCAGGCGGGATCGGCTTCGCCGGCGTGATCGCCTTCATCTTCGCCGACCTGATCGTGCTCCCGATCGTGCTCGCCTACGCGAAGTTCTACGGCTGGGAGTTCGCGATCCGCATCGTCGCCCTAATGTTCGTGACGATGGTGGCGGCGGCGCTGATCGTCGACCTCCTCTTCGGCCTCGCCGGCCTGATCCCGACCGCCCGGCCCAGCCGCAGCGACATCTTCGGCTCGGTCGAGCTCGACTACAAGCTGTGGCTGAACCTGCTCGGGATCGCCGTCTTCGCCTTGCTGATGGGACTCGCGCGGCGCGGCGAGCCCCAATCCGACCATCACGCCCACGGTTGAGCAGATTGCGCCGGGCCGCCTCGGCCCAGATCCCCAGCGCAATTCTTCCCTAGGGTGCATGCGGTGAGCGAAGCAGCGATCACCGTCAAAGGGCTGCGCAAGTCTTATGGCGAGTATGAGGCCGTGCGCGGCATCGACTTCGAGGTCGCCGCCGGCGAAGTCTTCGGCTTTCTCGGCCCCAACGGCGCCGGCAAGACAACGACGATCGAGATCCTCGAGGGCTATCGGCCGCGCAGCAGTGGCGAGGTCTCGGTCCTGGGCATCGATCCAGGCGCACCGAGCAGAGCCTGGCGCAACCGGGTCGGGCTGGTCCTCCAGGAGTGTGAGATGAACCCGGTGCTGACCGTACGCGAGACGGTGACGCTCTTCTCCAGCTTCTTCAGCGCCCCGCGCCCGGTCGAGGAGACGATCGAGCTGGTCGGCATCGCCGAGAAGCGCGATGCGCGGATCGCCACCCTCTCCGGCGGCCAGAAACGTCGCGTCGACGTCGCCTGCGGGATCATCGGCGACCCCGACCTGATCTTCCTCGACGAGCCGACCACGGGCTTTGACCCCTCGGCCCGCCGCGACGCTTGGAAGATGATCGAGGGCCTCAAGGAACTGGGCAAGACGGTCTTTCTCACCACCCACTACATGGACGAGGCGCAGCACCTCGCCGATCGGGTGGCGATCCTTCGGGACGGCATGCTGGTCGCCGAAGGCAGCACCGAGGAGCTGGGGTCCTCGCTCGGCCAGCGCACCGTGGTCCGCTTCCAGCTTCCAGACGGGGTTCTCACCGAGGGGCTCGACTCAGAGGTATCGGGGCAGGTGGAGCTGTCGGGCAACGTGGCGAGCTTCGCGACCGAGCAGCCCCAGCGCGACGTCTATCGCCTGCTCGGCTGGGCCGAGGGGAAGGGCATCGAGCTCGGCGCGCTCGAGGTCCGCCGCCCCAGCCTCGAGGACATCTTCCTCGAGCTGACCGCCGAGGAGGGAGTCGGGCAATGAGCGACGCCCGGTTGATCCTCGTGCAGGCTCGCTACATCCTGCTTGCCCGCTCGCGCGAGCCGCGGGCGATCATCTTCGCCGTCGCCTTCCCGATCTTCTTGTTGGTGGTCATAAATTCGGCCTTCTCTATAAGCCACGAAATCAGCCTCGGCGGCGGGTTGACGCTCGACTCGAAGGCCTACTTCACCGCCGGGATCATCGCCTACGCCACCGCCCTGTCGACCTTCACCACCCTGGCGATGGTCCTCACAACCCAGCGCGAGAGCGGGCAGCTGAAGCGCTTTCGCGGCACCCCGATGCCGCCCTGGACCTTCGTTGTCGGGCAGATCGCCGCGGCGATCTTCCAGGTGGCGCTGATGGCCATCGTGCTGATGGCGATCGGCAGCATCTTCTACGGAGTCTCGCTGCCGGGCAGCACCGCGCTCGGCTTCGTCGTCTATGTGCTGCTTGGCGCCGCGACCTTCTGCGCGATGGGGATGGCGCTGACCGTCTTTACCCCCAGTCCTGACGCTGCCGCGGCGATCGGTCCGTTCAGCATCGTCGCTCTCTCCTTCATCTCCGGCATTTTCATCCCCTTCGACACCCTGCCCAGCTGGATGATGCAGATTGGCCGCATCTTCCCGCTCTTCCACCTGGCCGACGGCCTGCAGACCACGCTGGCTCCCGGCGCCAGCGGGCTTGGGCTCAGCGCCGACAACATCGCCGTGCTCGGCATCTGGGGGCTCGCCGCGCTCTTCGTCGCCGCCCGCCGCTTCCACTGGGAGCCGCAGGCCTCCCGCGGCTGAGCGCCGCGGAGCGCCATCGAGCAGAGGTCCGCACCGGCGCCCTCGCCTCGAATCAGACGCACCTTTCGCGCAGCGCTTCCTCGCCCCCAGATCGCCGCAGGCGCGGCGGAGGTGGAGAACGAGCAGACCTCGGCCGCGGCGCTCGCCTGGCGAGAGCTTCGCAGCGTGCAGGGCAGTTGCCGAGATTGGCGGTCGCGGTGGCAGTCGAGCGCCTCGTCATCAGCGCGCCGCCCGGCAAAGCGGCGTAGGGCTCAGCCTTCCTCGCCGCGCGCCTCAGCGATCTTGCCCTCCAGCTCCTTCATCACCTCGGGGTCGCGCAGCGTCGTCACATCGCCGAGCGCGCGGCCCTCGGCGATGTCGCGCAGCAGGCGGCGCATGATCTTGCCCGAGCGCGTCTTCGGCAAATCGCCGGCCCAGACGATCCGCTTCGGCCGGGCGAATTTGCCGATCCGCTCGGCGACGACGCCGCGGATCTCCTCGATCAACCCGTCCTCTTCCGCGGTTCCCTCCCTGAGCGTGACGAAGGCGCAGATCGCCTGGCCGGTGTCCTCGTCGGACTGGCCGATCACCGCCGCCTCGGCGACCTTGGGGTGGGAGACGATCGCCGACTCGACCTCGGCGGTGGAGAGCCGGTGGCCAGAGACGTTGACGACGTCATCGATGCGGCCGATCACCCAGAAGTAGCCGTCTGAGTCGCGCCGCGCCGCGTCGCCGACAAGGTAGGTCTCCTTGCCGAAGCGGGAGAAGTAGGTCTCGACGAAGCGCTCGTCCTCCTTGTAGAGACCGCGCAGCATCGCGGGCCAGGGTCGCCTCCAGGACCAAGAGCCCCTGCCCCTCCTCGATCGGCTTCCCCTCGCTCTCGTCGAGAACCTCGGCCTCGACGCCAGGGAAGGGCGTCGTCGCCGAGCCGGGCTTGGTCGCGGTGATCCCCGGCAGCGGGGTGATCATGATCCCCCCGGTCTCCGTCTGCCACCAGGTGTCGACAATCGGGCAGCGTTCGCCACCGATCACCTTGTGATACCAAAGCCATGCCTTGGGGTTGATCGGCTCGCCCACCGACCCCAGCAGCCGCAGCGAGGAGAGGTCGAACTTCTCCGGGATCTCCGCGCCCCATTTGATGAAGGTGCGGATCGCGGTCGGCGCCGCGTAGAGGATCGTCGCCTTGTAGCGCTCGATCAGCTCCCACCAAACCCCCTGGTGGGGATAGTCGGGCGCCCCCTCCCACATCACGCTGGTGGCACCGTTGCAGAGCGGTCCGTAGACGATGTAGGAGTGGCCGGTGACCCAGCCGACGTCGGCCGCGCACCAGTAGACGTCGCTCTCCGGCTTCAGGTCGAACACGTACTTGTGCGTCGCGGCGACGCCGGTCAGGTAGCCGCCGGTGCTGTGGAGGATCCCCTTCGGCTTTGCCGTGGAGCCCGAGGTGTAGAGGATGAAGAGGGGGTGCTCGGCCTCCATCGGCTCGGCCGGGCACGCCGGCTCGGCCGCCGCCATCGCCTCCTCGTAGAAGACATCGCGCCCCTCCTTCATCGGGCAATCGATCCCGGTGTGGCGGACGACGACGATCCTCTCCAGCGTCTGCAGATCCTCCATCTGCTCGTCGACCGCGGGCTTGATCGGCGCGGTCTTTCCCTTGCGCCGCGCCCCGTCGACAGTAATCAGCGCCTTTGCCGCCGAGAACTCCATCCGCTCGCGCACCGACTCCGCCGAAAAACCGCCGAAGACGACGTTATGGGGCGCCCCGATCCGGGCGCAGGCCAGCATCGAGACGATCACCTCGGGGATCATCGGCAGATAGATCCCGACCACGTCGCCCTTGCCGACCCCGAGATCCTTGAGCGCGTTGGCAAAGCGCTGAACGTCGCGGTGCAGCTCGGTATAGGTGATGTCGCGCTCCTCGCCCCCCTCCCCGCGCCAGTGGTAGGCGACCCGATCGCCACGGCCGGCCTTGACGTGGCGATCGAGGCAGTTGGCCGAGGCGTTCAGGCGCCCGTCCGCGAACCATTTGTAGAAGGGAGGATCGGAGGCATCGAGGCCTTGGCTCGGCTCCACGTCCCACTCGAGCAGCTCGGAGGCCTGGCGCTTCCACCAGGCCTCGGGGTCGGCAGCCGCCTCCTTATAGACCGCCGGGTCCCTCCAAAGAGCCCGCTCGCGGAACTCGGACGGTGCCTCGAAGCGCTCCACCTCCAGTAATGATTCGAGCTCGCGCTCGAGATCTGATCCTTCAGTTGCCATCGCTCCTCCTTGCTGGCTCTCAGCGGCCCAGCGGCCCCACCGGCAAAACCGTCCGACCGAAGGTCGAGTTGGTGACCGCCGCAAACGATGCATACCAGGCCACCTCCTGCCCTGACGGTTACACATACGCGCTCTGCGCTAGTCCAATCACGAAACGATCGGGTTTTGCGTATCCGGGCGCCCGAGTCCAGCCGGCCGGGCAGCTCAGAAGGCGAAGATCAGCGTGCTGGCGATGCCGGCGAGGATGCAGTAGATGCCGAACGGCGTCAAGCGGTTGGTCTCAAAGAAGCGGAGCAGGAACCTCACCGCGAGGTAGGTCGTGAGCGCCGCCGCCAAGGCGCCGACCAGCGCCTGGGCGCGCACCCCGTTGCCGGCCGAGCCGACGAGTTCCGGCAGCTTCAGTACCCCGGCGGCGCCGATGATCGGCGTCGCCAGCAGGAAGGCGTAACGGGCGGCGTCCTCGTTGGAGAGGCCGGTGAGGAGCCCGCCTCCCATGGTGACGCCGGAGCGCGAGATGCCCGGCACCAGCGCCGCGGCCTGCGCGACCCCAATCGCGAACGCCTGCTTGAAGCCCATCTTCGAGATGCGCTGGTCGGAGTCGCCAAGGTTCTCGCCGGGCCGCGGCGGGCGCCGCCGGAAGTGCTCGAAGACGAGCAGCAGCGCCCCGTTGAGGGTGAGGAAGATCGCCGCCGCCTTGGCCGACGCGAAGAGGTTTTGCAGGGGTTCCTCCAACAGCACCCCGATCACGCCGGCGGGGATCGTCCCGGCCACCAGCAGCCAGCCGAGCCGCGCGTCGCTGTCGGTAGCGTCAATCTGGCGGTCGCGCAGTGAGCGCCCGATCCCCCGGAAGATCCGCATCCAGTCCTTGAAGAAGAAGAAGAAGAGCACGATCGCCGTCGCGCAATGGGTGGCGACCAGGAAGGCGAGGAAGAAGGAGTCGCTTTGGTGGATGTTCCAGCCGAACAGCTGCGGCGCGATCACGGCGTGACCGAGGCTGGAGATCGGGAACGGCTCGGCGATGCCCTGCAGGGCGCCGAGGACGACCGCCTGAAAGTAGGAGATCGGTTCCATCGGGCGAGCGATCTATGCCTTGGTCTGCTCGGACGGGCCGCTCTGAAACCAGGCGAAGACGAAACAGGCCAGGGCCAGCACGACGGCCGCGATCCCGTGCTTTGCATGGTGGTGGCTGGACCCTGCTTCGTGGCCCGGGAAGAAGGCGGGCAGCGAGCCGGCAGGCTCGACCCAGTAGACCACCGCGATGACCAAGAAGACGATGCCGAGCAGGATGGCTGGCACGATGAGGTTTCGGCGCTTAGTCATGGAAGCGGCTAAACCGTACCTGTAGGTCGGCCTTTGCGCCGCCTTCTCCGCCATCCGCGTCGGGCTGTCTGCACCACCTCTCTGGCCGAGCCGGCGTGACGGCTGCTGTGCCGGGACTCCCCTGTCCTCGCAGCCCGCGGCGCCGATCGTCACCGCTTCACACCCTGGCCTTTGGCGCCTGCCTCCTTCGCCGCCGGTCTCGGGGCGCCAGCTTGTGGACGGCCGGGCTTAAGGTAGGCCTAATAGCCGGGCGGATGGCGGGCGATGAAATCCGCGGGGTTGTCGACCAGCGCGGGGTGCCAGCGCGGGCCCGGCCCGCCGACGGTGTCGAAGGCGAGCCCGGCGATCGTCATCCAGGCGTGTTCGGCATTTGCGTAGACGGTGATCCAGCGCCCCGGGCCCGGATCGCCCCAGGTCTCCAGCCCGGTCGAGTCGAGTGGGCTGGAGAGGAAGCCGCCGCCGTGCAGGGCAAAGCTCACCGCTCCGGAGCAGTCATAGCCCGGCGATTCAAAGGAGGCGTGGCCACCCCCCCAGATGTACGGGGTGGTGGCGATCGAGTTCGCCGCGGCGATCGCCGCCCGCACGGCCGCCGGCGCCGACGCCGGCGCGCTTGCCTCGCTTTCGGAGATGAAGTTGGCGGTCTCGCCGGGGCTGAGCGGCGCCGGTGCCGAGGTCGGCCCAGCCGGCCCGCCGGGAGTCACCATCTGCGAGGTGATCGAGGCGAGGTTGTTGCTGAGCGCCTGTTCGCGGGACTCCAGCGATTCGAGCGCCTGGCGGCGCTGCGCCTGGGCGGCCTTCAGCCTGGTGAAGCGCGCCTCCGCCGCGGCGCGGGCCGAGGCGATTTCGCGCTCGTTGGCGGCGATCGCGTTGCGGGCGGAGCGGATTCGGGCGCGGGCCGCCGCAAGGCTCTGCACCGTGCTTCGCACCTGGTCGCGCAGCGTCTTTACCCGGCTGACGACCGAGTCGTCGTAGCTCTGGATCCGGTTCAGGTATTCGGTCTGCGTCGCCAGTTCTGACCAGCTCGCCGATTCGACGATCGCATTGAGCACATTGGGGCTGCCCGACTCATAAATCGCCACCAGTCGCCCGCGCAGCACCGCCAGGGCGCGGCTCAGCTGCGCCCTGACTTCTTCGAGGTGACGACGCTCCTTGAGAAGTTCGGCGCTCGCCCTCTCCAGTTCAGACTGCTTGGCGGCGAGCTGGGCCTGGACCTCGGCCTGGCGCTGGCGCAGCGTCGAGACTTCGCCGATCATCGCGTTGATGGCGGCGTTCTGTTCGGCGATCGTCGCCGAGAGCGCACTCTGGCTGGCCCGCACGTGGGCGAGCTTTCCCTGGGTTCCCTGCAGCTGCTGCTGGAGGTCCTGGGCGGGAGCGCGGCCATCGGCGACGGTCAACGCGCAGAGGACCGCGAGCAGCAGCGCCGCCGCCAACAGAGACCCCCGCCGGGTCGCGCTCGGATGTGTGTCAGAGAAGAAGGCGCGCATCGATCCCGCCTCGGCCCTTGGCGGGCGTTGGCAGGGTCGCGCAGGCTAGCGAAATCGCCTCACAAATGTTAGGAGTTGCTAATAACTTGCAACTTCGGTTGCAGATCGTGCCTGCAAAGAGGAAAAATCGAATGAGCGTCGACCGGCAGGGGGCTAGGGTCAGCGCCGTGCTCAACGTCTTGGTCCTGGCGGTCATCTCGGCGATCTCGCCGGCCATCCTCGCCGTCCTCATCGTCGTCCTCAGCCGGCCCAATCCGCGGCGGCTGCTGCTCGCCTACCTGCTCGGCGGGATGCTGGCCAGCATCGCCGTCGGCTTTGCCGTCGTCCTCGCGCTCAGCGAATCGCAGCTGCTCACCGGCTCCAGCCCCGCCGCCGACCCGATCGTCAATTTCACGGTCGGAGCGCTGGCGCTGATCGTCGCCTACGTGCTGGCCACCGACCGCGACGCGAACTTCGAGGAGCGCCGCCGGAAGCGGCGCGCTTCACGCCCTCCCCGCGACCCCTGGTCGGAGCGGATCCTCAGCCGTGAAACGTCCCGATCGCCTTCGCGGTCCGCATCGCGCTCAACCTGCCCGGCGCCTTCTATCTCGTCGCCCTCAAGGACATCGCCAAGAACCAGCACGGGATAGGCGGGGCAGGCCTTCACGATCCTCCTCTTCAACGCGATCATGTTCGTGCTGGCCGAGGTGCCGCTGCTCGGCTACTCGATCGCGCCGGATGCGACGCGGGCCAAGGTCGAGGCGCTCAACGCCTGGATGGCCCACCACGCCCACCAGATAGTGACAGCCGTCGCGGTCCTGGCCGGTCTGTACCTGATCGGGCGTGGCCTGGCAGGGGTCCTCTAAGCGAGCAGCTTGGTCTTTGCCTTCTCGAAGTCCTCGCTGGAGATCGCGCCCTTTTCTTTCAGGTCGTTGAGCTTGTGCAGCTCATCGGCGGGCGAGCTGTGGGCCTGCTGCTGGATATAGGTGTCCAGGTGCTTTTTAGCGTCCACCTGCTCTTTCAGCGCCCGGTCGCGCATGCCGCTGCCGCGGGCTATCAGGTAGATCAGCGCGGTCACGAACGGGATCAAGACGAGGAACAGGACCCATACCGCCTTCCACCAGCCAGACAGCTGATGGTCACGGAAGAGGTCGCTGAGGATCGTGATCAGGATCCAGACCCAGATCACGAAGAAGAAGATCTCGAGGGCGAGCAGAAGCGCGTCACCGAAACTGAAGCTGGCGAGCAGCAAAGTGGCGTCCTTTCGATCGGTTAAAAGCGGGAGGGCGGCACGGCGCCGCGCTCAGGTCTTTCGCCACACTAGCCCCGCCACCTCCCCGGCGCATCCGTAGTTTTCGGATATCCCGCGAGGCGCTGGGAGAAGAGCAGGGCGGCCACCGAGGTGGCGAGGTTGAGGCTGGAGACCCCGGGCCGCATCGGGATGCCGAGGCGCGCGTCGGCGCGATCGAGCAGCTCGGCGCTGAGCCCATGGCGCTCGGTGCCGAAAGCGAACACGGCGCGGGGCGGCAGCTCGCCAGGTCGCAGCTCCTCGCCGCCGGGGTCAACGGCGAGGAGCGGCCGGCCGCTGTCGGGCAGCTGCTCAAGGGCCGCCACCGGCAGGGCGAAGTGCAGTCCCGCCGCGCCGCGCACCGCCTCGGGGTTCCAAGGGTCGTTGCGCCCGGTGGTGAACACGCCCGCCGCCTCGGCGGCCGCCGCCACCCGCACGCATGCCCCCAGGTTGCCCATGCTGCGCGGGTCCTCGAGCAGCACCAGCGGTGCGGCCCCCGGGTCGGCCAGCGTCGCCCCCACGTCGATCGCCGGGCGGCGAGCGATCGCCACCACCCCGGTGCGGGGCGCCTGCGGGACCAGCCCCCCCAAGACCTCCTCCCCCACCGGGCTCAGCCGCGGCATCGAGGCGGAGAGGTCGGGGGCCAGCTCCGCCGCCAGCCGCTCCACCTCCGCGGGGTCGGCCGCAACAGCCTCGATCACTTCCGCACCGAAGCGCAGCGCGTGCTTCAGCGCGTGAAAGCCCTCCAGCACGACCAGCCCCGGGTCGCGACGGGCCCTGCGAAACCGCTGCGCCAGTTCATCGCTCACCGCGCTCGCCCCGCGGCGCCCCTCAGTGGGGGCTCGGGAAGCCGCCACCGCCGCCGCCACCCGGGTGCACGGGCGAGGGACTCGGCTGCGGTGCAGGGTTTGGGGCCCCGGCCGGGGCCGGGGCCTGGTTCTTCGGGGCCGGGGCCTGGTTCTTGTTCGACGTCGCCCGGTTGGGATTGGTCGTCCCGAGCGCTTCGGCGCCGTTGGCCGTCGAACTTGAGGGAGCCCCGGCGGTGTGTTCGCTGTGCAGGGCGGAGAGGGTCGGGAGGCTGGTGGGAACGGGGAATTCGGGGCAGTCCCCGTGCGTGGCTGACTCCATGTAGGAGCGCCAGATCGGGCCCGCCGTCGGCCCCCCGAAGCCGGTCGCTTCGCGCGACTCGGGGTGCCCGACCCAGACCGCCGTCGAGTACAGCGGCGTGTAGCCGACGAACCAGGCGTCGGACTCTCCTTCGGAAGTGCCGGTCTTCCCCGCCTCTGAGGCGCAGCCGATCGACGTGTAGCCGGCGCCGGTGCCCTGGGTGATCACCCCCTCCAGCAGCTTGGTCACGTCGTAGGCCTGCCCCGGGGTGAGCACCCGGTCACCGGACTGGGGATTGGGTTCATCGACCTTGCCGTTGGGGAATTCGACTTTGCTGACCGCGGTCGTGTCGTGGTGGATGCCGCCGTCGGCGAGGGTCGCGTAGCCATCGGCCATTTCCAGCGGCGTGACGCCGACCCGCAGGCCGCCGATCGCCTCCGCCGGCACGGATTCCAGCGGCGCCGTGATCCCCATTTCGTGGGCTGTCTTGGTGACGTTTACGGGGCCGACATCGAGGTCGAGCTGGGCGAAGACCGCGTTCACCGAGTTCCAGGTTGCGGTGGCCAGCGACATCACTCCCTGGCCTGGCTCGGCGTTGTTGACAGTCCAGGTGCCGCCGCCCGGGATCTGCAGCGTCAACGGCGCGCTGCCGTTGTAGTAGGTCGTGTAAGGGTCGATTCCCTGCTTGATCGCCGTCGCGAGGACGTAGGTCTTGAACGAGGAGCCGGGCTGGCGGTGCGCCTGCCAGGCGTAGTTGAACTGGCTTTCCTTCGAGTAGCTCTGGGTGGAGGCGAGAGCGACGATCTCGCCGTTGGTTGGGTTGACCGAGGCCAGCGCAGCGGCGGGGCCACCACCGGAATAGCAGACCGCGCAGGCGTCGACCGCTTCCTGGGCGTGCTCCTGCAGCGTCGGGTTGATCGTCGTGTAGGCCTTCAGCCCACCGTCGCGAACGGTGTTGATCCCGTACTTGCCGATCAGTTCCTGCTCGACGAGGTCAAAGAGGAACGGGTCGCGGATCACCTGGTACTTGTGGCCGGGGTGCAACCCGAGGCCACTGTGAACGGCGGTTTCGTACTGCGCGGAGCTGATGTAGCCCTGTTCCTCCATCACCTTGAGGACCTCGTTGCGGCGTTCGAGCGCCGCCTTGGGGTCGATGAAGGGGTTGTATTCGGAGGGCGCCTGCGGCAGGCCCGCGATCATCGATGCCTCGGTCAGGGTCAGGTCTCGCGCCGGCTTGTCGAAGTAGGTCTGGGTCGCCGCCTCGGCACCGACCGCGGTCTCCCCATCCACTGTTCCGTAGGGAGCCGTGTTGAGATAGGCGGTGAGGATCCAGTTCTTGGTGTGGGCTTCCTCCTCCTCTTCGGCGAGGTGCGCTTCGATCAGCTTGCGCCTGATCGTGTCTTCGGGGTGCTGGATGTAGAGATCGCGAACCAGCTGCTGGGTGATCGTCGAGGCGCCTTGGACGGGCTTGCCCCCGGCCAGCAGATCCTTCCAGGCGGCGCGGGCGATGCCGGCCGGGTCGATGCCGCCATGGTGGTAGAAATTCCTGTCCTCGATCGCGATCGTGGCGTCCTTCAGGATCTGAGGAAGGGCGGCCGAGGAGACCGGCTGGCGGATGTTGCTGGAGGGGATGAAGCCAATCAGGCTGCCGTTGGCGGCGTAGATCGCTGACGAGCGGCCCTTCTGCACCGGTTTGAGGCTGGAAAGCGGCGGCGCGGAGTCATACACCTTGATCGCCCAACTCGCTGCCACGCCTCCCGCGATCACAAGCAATCCGCCGCAAATCGCCGTCGCGACCAGGAGCCTCTTCTTCCAGCTCAAGCTGTGCGACCTTCGCCGCCTCCGCTTCTGAGTCGTCATCGGCCCGAAATTGTAGGCGGGGCGCCGATCTGCTCCTTTTTCCCGCGCCGGACTGGGACAGCCCTGCCAGATCTCTTAACAAGCCGGACCGCAGCCCGACTAGGATCGCGGCACACTGGTTGGTCTCCGCGCTGGCGGTGGTCGGCGAAGAGCAGCGGGCCCGTGACCTGATGGAACGCCTGCTCAGCGTCGGCTCGCCGCTCGGTCTCTATGCCGAGGAGTTCGACACCGACACCGGCCGCCACCTCGGCAACTTTCCCCAGGCCTTCTCCCACCTCGCCCTGATCGAGGCCGCGGGGCGGATCATCCTCGCCGAGCGGATCGAGGAAATCTCTTGAGCGATTACGACGTGATCGTGATCGGCAGCGGGGCGGGAGGCGGGACGCTGGTCCACCGGCTGGCGCCCTCAGGCAAGCGCATCCTGCTGCTGGAGCGCGGTGGATGGCCTCAATCGCCCCCGTCGGCCAGCGTAATCGAGAAGGTCGCGGCGAAGCGCTCGCCGGGCTCGACCAGCGGCAGATCGGGACCGCCGCTGAGCAGCGCATTGGTGGGCGCGGTCATCGGCTCATAAGCCACGACCTCGTCGTCTTCGGGCGCGTAGAGCTGGGCAAAGCGATACCCGTCTCCGAGCCGAAGCTCGATGCGCCTGCCGCCGCCGGCGAGGACGAAGGGCGCCCGGTCGGGCGGCGCGCAGTAGGCGTCGTCGAAGGTCCTGGAGCCGAGCCGCCCCGCCTCGACGCGGACCGGCTCGCGCCTGCCGCTCGGCAGCATCGCGCGGTCGAGGTCGATCCGCTCGACTACCGGCGCCTCGATCTTCCAATCTCGGCGCTCGAGGCCCGGCAGCCGCAGGTAGGGGTGAAAGCCGAAGGAGACCGGCACCGCGACCCCGCCGCAGGCGTATACCGTCATCGTGATGCTCAGCACCGTGTCGCGAAGGGTTGCCTCGAACAGCAGTTGATGCGGGAACGGGAAGGCAGCGACGAGCTCCTCCTTGGCGGCGAAGTCAAAGCTCGCCGCCAAGGACCCTCCGCCCTCCTCCGCCTCGTGCCGATCCACCCGCCACCCGGCGGCGGCGGAGAGCAGCCCGTGGATCGGCAGCCCGTCGGGGTCCAAGGAGATCGGCAGGCCCTCGGAGTCCAGGTTCAGCTCACGGCCGGCGACCGAGAAGCGCCTGCGGCCGAGGCGATTCGCCCAGGGGTAAAGCAGGGGGATCCCCATCGTCGAGCGCTCGCGGATGTAGCGGCGCAGGCCTCCCCTCTGCCCGAGCAGCTCCTCCCCGCGGTGGCAAAGCGAGCATCCAACCATGCCGGCGCCGGGAGCGAAGGCGACCTCGATCCCGCCAAGCTCTCCACTGCCAAGCGTCAAGGCGGGAACTCCCTCGATCGTCCGCTCGCCGACCATGCCGGCACGACATCACCCCGTCCGGACGAGAAACCGACCCGGCCTCGGGCCCGGTGAGTGTGAGAATCGAGTCCCCAATCGCAGAGGAGACGCGCATGAGCACCACCTCCCCCACCACCGACCTTCCCACCCGGAGCCTCGGCGACTCCCAGCTCGAGGTCTCGATCGTCGGCCTCGGCTGCAACAACTTCGGCCGGCGGCTCGACCTCGAGGGCACCGCGGCCGTGCTCGGCGCCGCGCTTGACGCCGGCATCACCCTCTTCGACACCGCCGACATCTACGGAGGCGCCGGCGGCAGCGAGCGGCTGATCGGCGAGGCCCTGGAGGGCCGCCGCAGCGAGTTCGTGATCGCGACCAAGTTCGGGATGGAGATGAGCGGCGCCGACGGCGTCCCCGACGCCCCGCGGGGCTCGCGCGAGTACATCCGCTGGGCGATCGAAGGCTCGCTGGAGCGACTTCGGATCGAGCGAATCGACCTCTACCAGTACCACCGCCCCGATGGGGTCACGCCGATCGCGGAGACGCTCGCGGCGCTCGACGAGCTGGTCGGCGAGGGCCTGGTCGGCGCGATCGGCTGCTCGAACTTCAGCGCCTCACAGCTCGAGGAGGCAGAGCGGGCGGCGCGCCGGCAGGAGCTGTCGCGCTTCGTGACCCTGCAGAACCACTACAGCCTGCTTGAGCGCGGGATCGAGGCCGACGTCGCCCCCGCCTGCGAGCGCCTCGGAGTCTCGATCCTGCCCTACTTCCCGCTGGCGAGCGGCCTGCTGAGCGGTAAGTACCGGCGCGGGGAGCCCGGCCCGGAGGGCAGCCGCCTCGCCGCCGGCGGGCGCGCCGGCAGCGAGGAGCAGTTCGACGTGGTCGAGTCGCTCGGGGCCTACGCGGCCGAGCGCGGCATCGGCGTGCTCGATGTCGCGATCGCCGGCCTCGCGGCGCAACCCGCGATCGGCTCGGTGATCGCCGGCGCGACGCGGCCCGAGCAGGTGGCGGCCAACGTCGCGGCCCTGCGGTGGGAGCCGAGCGCCGAGGACCTTGCCGAGCTCGACCGGATCGCGCCGACACCGCGGCGCTGAGGGCCTCAGCGCCGCTTGAGCTGCTTGGCGAGGCGGCGCATCGTCTTGCCGTTGACGCGATGTGCGAAGGCGCGGGTCAGCGGAGGACCGAGGCGTTCGAGCCGCGACGCCTGAAGCCAGGCGAGCTCGAAGGAGATCTTCGTCCTACCGTCCGGCAGCTCCTTGAGCAGATATGTGCCGCGGGTGTGGCGCTTGCCCTTCGCGCTGACTGCCTCTTCGACGATCCGGTTCGGAGCGACTTCGACGATCTCGAAGTCGGTCCAGTCCTGCGAGCCGGGAATTCTCGTCCTCGCCTGCGCCTTGGCGCCAACGCCACGCTTGGGGCCGGAGAACCCCCAATCCCCGAACGTGTGGTCCAGGAACATCTCGTGATTGGCCAGCACCTCGAGGAACTCATGGACCTCCTGGGTGGGCTTCGGCACGGTCGCCGAGACGGTCACGGGCTTCATCGCCTAGATCCTATGGAAGGCGCCCAATCCGTCCCGCTCGACCCAGGCAAGGCCGCTCAGATCGCGGCCTCCGCCAGCGCCTGCGCCCTCGGCGCCGGGCTGGAGAAGCTCATCGCGCCGTCCTCGAGCGGGCCGAACCTCAGGGCCGGGACGTCCAGCGCATAGTTCATCCGCAGCTTCCAGGGCTGCTTGGAGCCCTGCTTGGGGAGCTGCTCGATTGAGCGCAGGACGTAGCCGGCCGTCAAGTTGAGGATCGGCTCCGCGCTGACCGAAGGGTCAGTTACCTGTGCCACGCACTGGCTGTAGCCGCGGGCGCTCATGTGGGCAAGGAGCCGGCAGACCTATTCGGAGGTCAGGTCGGCCTTCAACGTCCAGGAGGCGTTGGAGTAGCCGAGCGTGAAGGCGAGGTTGGGGACGCCGCTCAGCATCATGCCCTTGTAGGTCATCCGCTCAGAGGGCTCGACCTGCTAGCCGTCAACGGTGATCCGCACCCCTCCCAGGAACAACAGGTTGAGCCCGGTGGCGGTGACGATCAGATCGGCCGCCAGTTGATCGCCGGAGCTGAGCCTGACCCCGACCTCGGTGAAGGTCTCGATCCGCTCGGTGACGATCTCGGCGCGGCCCGAGCCGATCGCCTTGAAGAGGTCGCCGTCGGGGACCAGGCAGAGGCGCTGGTCCCAGGGCTCATAGCGGGGCGTGAAGTGGGTGTCGAAGTCATAGTCGGCGGGCAGGGAGCGCTCCAGGCCGCGGCGCAGGGCCCGCTTCATCAGCTCGGGCCGGCGCCTGGAGAGCTGGTAGGAGGCCATTTGCAGGAGGACGTTCTTCCAGCGCACGATCGGGTAGGCGGCGCGGTCAGGGAGCACCCTGCGCAGGGCGATCGCGATGCGGTCTTCGGCGGGGAGCGAGACGATGTAGCTCGGTGAGCGCTGCAGCATCGTGACGTGCGCGGCGCGCTTGGCCAAGGCTGGCACCAGGGTGACGGCGGTGGCGCCGCTGCCGATCACCACGACGCGCTTACCGGCGTACTCGATCTCCTCGCTCCAGTGCTGGGGGTGCACGATCGGGCCGGCGAAGCGCTCGGCGCCGGGGAAATCGGGCGCGTAGCCCTCCTCGTAGCTGTAATAGCCGCTGCACATCCAGAGGAACCCGCAGCTGAGGTGCTCAATCTCGCCGCTCCCAGGGGACTCGACCGCGACGCTCCAGCGAGCCCCGCGGTGCAGAACTCGGCCCTGACGACGCGCCGCCCAAAGCGGATCTTCTGCTCGACGCCGTGCTCGGCGGCGGCCTGGCGCAGGTAGCGCAAGATCGAGGCGCCGTCGGTGATCGACTTGGCCTCCGTCCAGGGCTTGAAGCGGTAGCCGAGGGTGTGCATGTCGGAGTCGGAGCGGATCCCCGGGTAGCGGAACAGGTCCCAGGTCCCACCGAGGTCGTCGCGAGCCTCGAGGATCGCGTAACTCTTCTCCGGGCAGCGCCCCCCCAGGTGGCAGCCGGCGCCGATGCCGGAGAGGCCGGCGCCGACGATCAGCACATCGAAGTGGTCGGGGGAGGGGTCCATCCTCGCGGGGGGTTTCGACAGAAACGCAAGATAACTATCCGCCGCGCATCCCCGAAGCAGGGGCACATACCGGAGTCATGCCGTCAGGCCTCCGTCCCGGTCAGCCAAAGCTGTGGCCGCAGAGGGACGGCTCCACGGAGGGGTTTCGTGCCGATAGGCTCAACGCGTGAAGGCGCTCGTCTTGACTGGCACCGGCGGCCCCGAGGTCCTGAGAGTCGAGGAGATGCCGGACCCTCCTCTCGGCCCCGGCGAGGTGCGGATCGCGGTCCGAGCGGCTGGGATCAACTTCGCCGACACGATGGCCCGCATCGGCCTCTACCCTGACGCGCCGAAGCCACCCTGCGTCCTCGGCTATGAGGTAGCCGGGGAGGTCGAGTCGGTAGGGGAGGCGGTTGACTCCCACCAGGAAGGCGACCGGGTCATCGCCGGGACCAGGTTCGGCGGCCACGCGGAGCTGGTCACCGTTCCGGCGGCGCAGGCGCTGCCCATGCCCAATCGACTCAGCTTCGAGCAGGGAGCTGCCGTCCCGGTCAACTACGGGACCGCCTACGCGGCGCTGATCGTGATGGGCGGCCTGCGCCACGGCGATCGCGTCCTCATCCATGCCGCCGCCGGCGGGGTCGGAATCGCCGCCACCCAGATCGCCCGCAATGTGGGCGCCGAGATCTTCGGCACGGCCTCGCCGGTAAAGCACGCGGCTATCGAAGCCCAGGGGGTAGCCCACCCGATCGATTACCGCAACCGCGACTTCGAGGCAGAGGTCATGCGGATCACGAACGGCACGGGGGTCGATCTGATCATCGACGCGCTGGGCCCGACCTCGTTTCGCAAGGACTACCGGCTGCTGCGCCCCGGGGGGCGGCTGGTGATGTACGGACTCTCGGAGGCCGCCAGCGAGCGGGGCCGCGACATTCCCGCCGCGCTGAGGAGCCTCGTGAAGATGCCGTTGGCGACGCTGCCCTGGTGGAAGAGTCTCGCTGTGATGAACGAGAACAAGGGGGTCTTCGGCCTCAACATGTTGAAGTGGTGGGACCGCGAGGGAAGCCTCGATCGCCTCACCGGCCCGCTGATGGAGGATCTCGAGTCCGGCCGCCTAGAGCCGGTGATCGCCGCGGCATTCCCATTCGAGCGGGCCGGCGATGCTCACAGCTTCATCGCTGAGCGCCGCAACGTCGGCAAGGTCGTGTTGACCCCCAGCGTCTAGATTGCACCCGAGGCCCTCTCTCGCGGGGGTGAGGATGCTTCCTCGCTCCGGTAGACATTCACACCGCAAGGGAGCTGCCGGGCGACATATGTCCTGCTGGTTGCGGCTTGCCCTCAACCGCGATGCTGCCAACTCCCTCGGCCAGCTCTGACCCAGGCCCGCCTTGCCCTAGCCAATCGTGTCGAAGCGAAGCTGCACGGAGCCGACCGCTTCTTTCACTGGATGTTCGGCGTCGGTACAGACACTCACGTTGATCTGATTCGGATTGCTGATCGACGGGCCACTCTCGATCGCGTGTTGGAGTTCGAGGTTGTCGGAACCCTGCAAGATCAAGGCTTCGCCCGGCTCGACGCCCGCGGCAGCGAACACGTAGCGATCGCATGCGCCTTCTTTCAGTTCTATGGCGGTGGTGTTGGTCGCCGTGCCCGAGACGCCCATCAGGCTGCCGAGGCCGAGCAGGGGAAGGTCCGCACTGGTCAGCGAGTCCGGCTTGATGTCGGCCCCGGTCAACGAAGCTTCCTTGACTTTGATGCCGGTCACGGCGCCGCGCTTTAACTGCTTGGTGCCGACCGAGTTGGCGGGGATCCGCAGCGCCGCGAGCGCCCCCCGCCCAGCGCGATGAAGACGGCGAGCGTCGCCATCACGTTGGCGTAGCTGAGCTGCTTGCGGATCGCGGTCATCGTAGTTCTCCTGACGTCGTCTAGGGGGAGAGGATCAAGGGCGGGCGTGGCGCCTGGTGGAAGTTGAAGTCCTTGACCACGTTGCCCAGCTCGGGCTCGGTTTCGCGCACATCGGGCCGCGGATCGGGCCGGCCGTCGGTGGCCGGGTTGAGCCGCTGGCTGAAGAGGAAGTCGTCCTCGATGAACTTGTTGTAGGCGTCGTGGCTGAGCGTCTGGTGGTCGATGAAGCCGTGTTTAGCGTAGGGGCTGATCACCAGGCCCGGCACCCGGAACCCATAGCCGTTTTCATCTACGGTGGGCGGCACGACGTTGTCATAGAAGCCCCCCCAATCGTCCCAGCTGAGGAAGACCGCGGTGCTCGGCCAATCGGGCCCTTCCATAACCTTGTTGATCAGGTTCGTAACGTATTCCTGTCCGGCGCTGATCGAGGCGGGCGGGTGTTCGCTGACCCGTTGGCTGGGGACCACCCAGGAGACGTCGGGGAGCGTTCCTTCCTTTGCCTCTTTGAGGAAGGCCGAGGTGTCCTTGATGTTTTCCAGTTCGCGGTTTTCCCTGACCGTGGTGAAGTTTGGCAGCGGGTTCCAGATGCCGGGGGTGGTCGGGCCCTGCTGGGGTGCGTTGACGCAGCGCTCCTGACCCTCGGCGCAGTCGGGCTGCTGGCCCTTTTTGATGAAGTAGCCCCAGCTGACCCCGGCTTTGTGCAACAGGTAGGTGACCGGGGTCCAGGTGAAGTCCGGCTCGGGGCCCTCCAGCCCGTCTTCGGGGTTGGTGCTCTCAAGACCGGGACCGTCGATCGAGTTGGTGCAGCTGAAGGGATTCGTCGGTGAGGTGCAGGTCGCCGACCACTCCGAGACCAGGTAGAGGTGAGCGGGCAGGCTCCAGCTTTTGTTCGGCTCGAAGAGGTGGTCTTGGAGCACGAAGTTCTGGGCGTAGGTCCAGTAATTGGGGATGTCGCTGCCGTCGTGATAGCCCATCACGTCGGTCTGGCACTGGGTCGTGCCTGGGGTTTTGCAGCCCTGGGCCTGCTCGGCCTGGGCGACGAAGCCGTTCATCGCACCGCCGTTCAGGTCGCCTTCGAAGGCTGCGGATGCGTGCGGGCCGCCGTTGTTGTTCTGGTCTGGGTTGTAGTAGGGCGCGATGCAGCCGCCGTTGACCGGGTCGGGCACGCAGGTCCCGGGCGGGAAGCCGTCGGCGCCCGGATAGGTGCCGAAGTACTCATCGAAGCTGCGGTTCTCCTGCATGATGACCACGACGTGCTTGATCTTGTGGATGCCGACCGGGACCGGCACCACGCTCACTGTCTTTGGCGGCGAGCGGCCCTGGCGGGTGCTCGCATCGCCGGGATAGAAGGCGCGCAGTGGGATCACGCCAGCACTGCGCAGGGCCGTTTGGACGGAGAAGGTCGAGCCGCTCACAAGCGGCGTCTGGACGATCTTGTGCCAGCGATGGTTTGAGAGCTGTTCGATGAAGACCGCCTCGCCACTCCGATTCGGCCTGACCCGCCCGCTGAAGGTGATCTTCTCGCCGAGGTCGGCCTGCCTGGTGGAGACCTTCAGGCTGAGCTTGGGAGCGGTGCGGGCCTCAGCCTGCGAAGAGGCGATCGAGGCCGCCCCGATCAGAAGCAGCGTGACAATGGTGACCCGCGCGGCCATGGCGTCGATGACTCTGACACGCACATCGGCCTGAAGTTGCGCAGACACATAGCGGGTTGATTAGAGCGAACCTGCGAGCCGCGGCGATGTCGACGATGCTTTTCTTTGATCGCCGCCCTGCGTCGCTTCGGGCAGCGTCGGCTCGCCTTGAACGTAGGCGGTGGCGGCGGCAAGCGCCAAGATCGCCACCACGAATAGCAGCGGTCCGGAGTCCTCGGCAAAGGCTCCGACGATGCCGGCGACCAAGCCTCCAAGTAAAGCGGCCCTCCACATCGGGTACGGGACGGGGTCATAGATCCAGCGGTTGCGGAAGGCGAACCAGACGGCACCCAGACCGGCGAGGACGGCTAATGGCATCAGGCCTCGCTGCAGGGCCTGGAACGCGAGCGTGGTGCGCCGGACGACGATGTCGACCAGGTTCTGGCGGCTGTCGGCATCCAGGACATCGTGGGTGAGGTGGCCGCGGCCTCCAGCGGTCACGAGATCGAGAATCGCGAGCGCTAGGAGTGCGAGTATGGGGCTGGCGATCGCAAGCGCGATCGTCCGCCAGGATGGTCGACCGGGAAGCATGAGGACGGTGGCGGTGGCGAAGCCGGCGGCGACGATGATCACCCCGCCGACGCCCGCCCCGAACCGCGCCGAGCCGATGATCACCCCGAGCAGGAGCCCGGCAGCCGCGACGGTCGCCGCCAGGCGCCTCGATCTCGGTCGAGAGCCGAAGGCGGCAGCGAGACCGATCAGGAGCAGGCAGGTCAGCCCGGACTTCAGGTCGTTGCCGATGCCGAAGAACCGCGCGCCACCGATCGGGTTGGGCCCGAGGATCGAGAGGACAAGCAGGTGCGTTCCGAGGCCGGCGTCGATGGCGAGCACGGGGATGCCGACAAAGACGGGCAGGATCGGTCCGCGCGGCCAGGGCAGGAGGCGATCGGTGAGGCCGCCGAGCAAAAGCGATGCGACCACGACGATGAGGATTTCGGTGCTCGCCTGCGCCGGATCGAGGATCGGGCCCAGCAGCACGCTGACTGGAAGCCACATGAACGCCAGAGCGCCGATCCGCAGCGCCCGGTGCCGCCCCCGGCTCCAGCCCTCAACAGCGCCAAGCACCGCGATCAGGAGCAGGCAGGCCAAGAGCAGCGCCGCCAGGGAGGGAGCGAGGCGGGGACCGAGTACGCCGAGGCGCCGCTGGAGGTCCTGCAGGCCGGAGGGGCTGCGTGAGCCGGAGATCTCGATCGGCTGGCCGCGCATGTCGACAGGGACCCCGACCGCCAAATGCCCCAGCGCGGTCGGAGCGATATCGATCCCGGCGACAATCCCGGGGAGGGTGGTCGTGTTCGATGTCAGCCCCCGCGCCGGTTGGGCTCCGGTCATCCCGGTCGGAAGAAGCTGATTGCCGACCGGATCGGGCCGGGCCTGGATCGCGATCACCAGCTCAGCCGCGGCGCGAGCTCCCAGCAGCCGGCCGAGCGCCCGGGCGCCAAGCGCACCGGGAGGAAGGTCGACAACGACCAGCCGCCGCCGCCTCAGCAAGGTCTGGGTACGCGCCGCGATCGTGCCCGGCGCCCCGATCGACAGCGACGCTATGCGGCCCCGCTGATTCGCGGCGATCACGGCATCCAGATGCGACCTTCCGATTACTCCCGCATACCCGGCGCCCCCAGGCACAGAGCTCCCCAGGAGTCCCGGGTCGAGGGTCTGCGGCGCGCTTCGGGCGCGCGCCAAGACGGCCGCCCAGTCTGACTCCTGGCCTGCTGAGCCGCGGCGACCTACCAGCAGGGCGGGAGCTTGCTTTGGGTCATAGAGCGAGCCAGAGGCGCGCGTGCCCTGCGAGATGTCCAGCGCCGCCTGGGGGGCCTGGTAGGCGCCCTGCGACGCGCTGAGCAAGCCGAGCGAGAGTTCACGATGCGCGGCGATCTCGTCGAATACCTGCTGACTCGAAGGGGGTGGGCTGTCGTGGTTCGCCTTGGAGGCGAACACAAAGACAACCAACACTCGCGCGGTGGCGGTGGCGGCGATTGCCGGCGGCCCGGCTAAGGCCCCCACGGCCAGCCAGATCGCGACAAGGCGCAGGAGGAGGCCGAAGCGCTCACGCTTGACGCGAGGAAGCGGCGAGCGGGATGTCACCCTGCGATTCGCAGCTGCTCATGTCCTGCCTGGACTGGTCGTCTGGCCCGATCGGATATCAAGAGCAGCAGCGCCAGCAGTACGAAATTGGCAACCACGGAGCTGCCGCCATAGCTGATGAACGGAAGTGTGACCCCGGTCAGGGGGATCGCTCTGGTCACGCCCCCGATGATCACGAACGCCTGGATCGCGAAAACCGTCGTCAGGCCCGTCGCAAGGAGCTTGGAAAAGCCATCCGAGGCGAGGATCGCGGTCTTAAAGCCGCGTGCCGCGATCAGCAGATAGGTCAGGATCACCGCCACGGCGCCGAAGAGACCGAGCTCGTTGACGATCAGCGCGTAGATCGTGTCGGTGGGGGCAAAGGGAAGCAGCGCGGTCGGGTTAGCTGACCCCGGAGTGGTGATCAAGGACTTGGCCAAGCCCGTCCCAAAGAGACCACCTTCGGCCTGCGCGAACATCGACTGCAGGATCTGATAGCCGGTGGTTTCGGCCGACTGGTATGGATTGAGCCAGACCTCGATCCGGTCGTGAACGTGCGCGACGCTGGCGGCGATCAGCCAGGATCCGAGAAGGAACATCACAAGTCCGATCACGACGAATGAGAGGCGTCCGGTGGCGACGTAGATGAGCGCCAGGAAAGCGGCGAAGAACATCAGCGAGCTGCCCAGATCACCGAGCAGCAGGAACATCCCCATCGCGGCCCCCCAGACGACGAGCAGCGGTCCAAAATGCTTCAGCGGAGGGAGCGTCACGCCGAGCAGGCGCCGGGCCCCGACCACGAGCACCTCGCGTCGCTCGCGCAGGTAGCTGGCCAGGAAGATCACGATGCAGATCTTGGAGATCTCAGGTGGCTGAAACGCGATCGGGCCGAGCTTGACCTCCAGGTAGGCGCCGTTGATCTGCTCGCCGATCCCCGGCAGCCGCGGCGCCAGGAGCAAGGCGACACCGGTCGCCGCGATCACGTAGCGGTAGCGCTCCAGAACCGAGTAATCGCGTAGGAAGTGGATCGTCAGGGCAAACAGGACTAGCCCCGCCACGAACCAGTTCGCCTGGTCTCGGGCCATCGTCGGACTGAGCCGGTAGATCATCACAAGCCCCAGCGCCGCCAGTACGGCGACCAGCGGGAAGAGGTAGGGGTCGGCATTGGGAAGGCTGATCCGAAGATAGATATGGGTGGCGATGCAGATCGCCAGGAAGTAGCCGCCGTAGAGCAGGCTGGCGTCGCCCAAGCGCGCGCCCTCGGCGACGAAGACCGCGGTAAATCCGGCGGTGATCAGCAGGGCGACCGGAATCAGCGCGACGAGCTCACGGTTGCGGGGACTCATGGCTCCCATTCGAGGTCATGGCTGACTCGGTCCCCGCAACGGACGGGAGCGAGACGTTAAGGAATGGAGTGATGGTCACGGCTTCGCGCGTTCGGCGGCTTTGAGCTCCGGGTTAGGGGCGCGGACTCAAACGAAGAGAGCGGAGGATCGCACGAACCCTCTCAGACCAGTGCGGCGGCCGCTGGGCGCGCCGCGGACCGAGCTCACGGCCGCAGTAGGCGCAGCCGGCGGCAAAGACGGAGACGCGCTCGCCGCAGCCAGGACAGAAGCTGGGACCAGACCGTCGCATCGCGCAGATCATGAACTTGGATATTCAACGCGAGATGAATACCTGGGCGATACAGCCATATGGCATGCCTCGCCGGCTGCAAGGAGCGCGACTGCGGAGCTACGCGGATCCCGGCTTGTCGGGGGGGTGGGCGTCGAGCTGTGGCTGCTTGGAAGCCTCGTCTCCCTCTGGCTCTGCATCCTCCCCGGAGAGGGACGATCTGAAGTGGCGGATCCCCGAGCCGAGCGAACGGGCTACCTCCGGGATCCTCTTCGGCCCGAGCACGAGGATCACGATCACCAGCACGATCAGCAGGTGAAACGGGCTCTCAAGGCCACTGAACATTTTGTCCTCCGAAGCTCCCCTGGGTGAAGCGGTTGCCACGAGCATGGCAGATGCAGCCGGTCGAGCCTGTCTTCACGGTAGGGCCCGGCTGTCCTCACCGCGCCTGAGGCTCAGTGAAGTCCCCTGTGCACGACCTCGCAGGAGACGAAGATGTCTTTGCCCGGGCCGCCGACGCAAGTGTCATAGCCCGGTCCGCCATTGAGCAGGCTGTTGCCGGTACCGGCCTTGAGGCGGTCGTTGCCGGGGCCGCCAAAGAGGCGGTCGTTGCCGGGGCCGCCGATCAGGGTGTCGTTGCCAGCCCGACCAAACAGAGTGTCGTTGCCGCCGCCGGCGATGAGGAGGTCGTTCCCGGAGCCACCCCTGAGGGTCGCGGGCACCATCACCGTCCGGCCGACGATCTCCGTGTCGCCACCGCTGCCGCCGTTGACTTCGAAGGAGCCGATCGCCGGCGCCTGGCAGATCAGCTCGTCCTGATCCCCAGGCGGGTTTGCGCAGGCCTGGATCCCGACTTCGAGCGGGCCGTTGGCCTGGATCACGTAGGTGCGACCGTCGGCGCTGAGCGAGATGTCGATATCGGTCGGCCCCGGCCCCCCGACCAGGAGCAGGTTGTAGGGGGAGGCAGACGTCGCGGAACTGGCCCGGGCGCTGACCGCGATTGCGGACCGGGCCTCGCGAGCCTGCGCTGACCGCGGCGCTTGGCTCACCGCGACCAGGGCAGCGCTGAGGAAGAGCACGCAGGAGAAAGCCGCGCCCCGCTTACATCTCGATTTGAGCATGTCTTTGAAACATGATGACGGAGCAAACGCTGCGGTCCTCAGCGCTTCGGCTTCAGCTCGGCGAGCGAGCGAGCGATTCCGAGCATCTGGCCGTTGCTCAACACCTCTACGAGGCTGTTGTCGATCCAGTAGACATCGTTGCCGTAGTGCCAGGCGATCAGCCGAATGTGTCCGCCGTTGGTGAAGACCTGGAAATGGCGCCCATCGAGATCGACCGGCTGGCTCGTCCCGCTGAGAATCGGCGGTTCCCGCCAGCCGTCGATGCCCTGCAGACCAAAGTAGGCGGTGTAGGCCCCGGTGGGCAGTTCGAAGACCATTTTGTATGCGGGGTGGCGCTTGCCGCTCTGATCGCGGAGTCCGTAGGTACGCGGCGCTTCCGCATAGCTCGCTTCGACCGGGAGCTTGCGTGGGTAAAAGACCGGGAAGTGGAGGCGACTTTGGGTGCTCGATGCCATCTGGGCACCGATTTCAGGAGCCTCGATGAGTCCCGCTGAGCCGTGGAGCTTGACCGCCGAGGCCCGCCTGGAAGAGCTCGACTTTGACTTGCTATTTGTCAGGTGCAGCGACTCGCTCTGTTCGATGCTCGGCCCGGCGCCTAGGAATTCCTCGACCACCTGCTGGATCGCGGTCGGGCTAGCGGTCACGTAGTTGGGCTGGTTTTCGACCAGCGGTTCGAGCACCGCGGGGAAGGGGATCTGCTTGATCGGGTCGCCTTTGAGTTCGACGAAGAGCTTCAACAGTTCCAGCAGCTGTTCGGTGGAGTGCAGGTCGGAGGTCGTGTATTTGGTGAAGATGTCGATCAGCTGGGTGCGCTGGTCGATCAGCTGTTCGGTAGGGATCATCTGGCGCGCATCGCGCAGGAACTGCTGCTGGCGAGCCTCGCGGACGAGGTCCGTATCGGTATGGCGGTAGCGCACGAACTCAAGCGCCTTTGTCCCGCAGAGCTTCTGATAGCCGGGCTGGATATTGATTTCCGAGTACTGTTCGGAGGTCGCCAGGCCTTCGTTAGAGTGGTAGTAGCGCCGGTCGACGTCGACGTACACGCAGCCGATTGCGTCGACCGCTTTGGCGAAACCCTGGAAGTCGACGACGAAGAGGTGATTGACCGAGAGTCCGGTTACCTGCTTGAGCGTGCGCAGGGAAAGCTCCGGACCTCCATCTGAGTAGGCCGAATTGAACTTGCCGATCCCATAGCCGGGGATGTCGACTTTGAGGTCACGGGGAATCGACAGCATGTTGATCGTGCTTTGGCTGGGATCCAAACGGACCAAGAGCACGGTGTCGGAAAGCCCCCTCTTGCTGGTGCTGTTGTTGGGGCGGTGATCGGAGCCGATCAAGAGGATCGTCTGCGGCCCACCCGCGTAGCCACGAACGAGGAACCTGTCTACCTTGCTGAGCCGGCCGTCATGCGCCAGCGCGCTGGCAATGCCTCCCAGGTAGTCGAGGATGCTGATCGAGGTCGCCGCAGCGGTGCTGATGATGATCAACAGCGAGGCAATCAGGAACCGCAGCCACGTCCGGGGCCGCCTGGGCGGCCCATCGCCAACAGGGGAGGCAATCTTTGGCGAAGGCGCCGGCGGCAGCGGCAATCGGCCGGGGGTTCGAACCGCGCCAACGGGCGTCTTTTCTTGCCCAGGCTCGGCGCCCAGTGGAGCAGGCACCTTGGGAGGGGTGCCCCCGGAGGGCTGCTTACCGGTGTCCGGGAGGCCGGCCGCGGCGGCGAACCGCTCCTCGGTCGGCTGCTCGGAGCGCTCGCCGTCGACTGGACCCCGACCAGGGGTCGGCTCTGACCGATCGGGGACCGGCTCCGAGTCTGGTGGCAGCGGGGTCAATCCTCATGGCCTCCACTTCGGACAGCACCCCCCAGGGGGCTGCGGCTGCCGATCGCTACGGTCGAGGAACTCAGTCCGCGCTCTAGCGATCTGTGCATCCCGCAATCTTGACGGGATTGCATTTGAGCCGTCGGGGCGGTGCCGCGGTCTTGAGCTGACTCAGTAGCCCGCCGGATGACGAGCGACAAAGCCGGCCGTGGTCTCTCCTGCCATGGAGGGATGCCACCGCGGGCCGGTGACTCCGCGAGAGTCGCCGACCGTGTCCCAGCGCCGGCCGTCGATCACTGCATAGGCGTGGACTGAATTTGCGTAGACGGTGATCCAGCGGCCCTTTCCGGGGCGACCCCAGTGCATCATCTGACCGGAGACGAGCGGCGAGCTGAGGAAGTCGCCTCCGTGCAAGGCAAAGCTGACCGCGCCTGAGCAGTCATAGCCGCGAGACATCCAGCTGAGGTGGCCGCCTCCCCATATGTAGGGCGTGGTGCGAATCGAGTCGGCGGCGGCGATCACAGCCTTGACTGCGGCGGGAGCGTCGGCTGGAGCAATCGCTTCGCCGGCGATGAGGCGGGCCCTTTCGAACGGAGCGCAGCCTTCCGTGGAGTTAGCCATCCCGCCGGAGTCCGGTGGACACAGCGTCGGCGGCGGCGATTCAGAGGGCGCGGAAATCGGGCCGGGCGAAGCGCTCAGTCCACCTCCGGAGGCGGCGTCGGCAAGCGCCGGTGGTGAGGCCGCCGCCGCCGCGACCGCAAAAGCACATGCTCCCGCCTTCAACTTGTTGCACGCTAACCGCAAACCAGTCTCCTCTGTCGGCCTGCGGGGTTAGCTGTCGGGCTGGCGCTGAAGGAGCCTGCGCCCCCACCACTCGTGGGTTCGCCCCTAAATCTCTTGGTTCCCCCGCTCCAAGGCCCTACAAGAGCCTCGGATTCGGCTTACCGGTTGTTCAAAGGCCGGCAGTGTAGAGGAAACTGGCGACGATGGCCGACAGGTGCCTCAAGGATCGTGCTGTCCAGAGCGCTGCGGAATTGCTTCTCTGCTCGCTAATGGGGACCACTCCGCCAGGCCCCAGCCGGGCCTGCTCTATATCGGGGCCGAGGTTTGGCGGATATCAGCGACCGTCTACCGCCTGACTACAAGCCGAATTCTCGCTGGCTGGCAGGTTCCAGCGGGTGTGGGGGCCGCGGTCCGCTCAGCGGAGCTGCGCCGCAGCTACCAGCTGCGCCAGGCCGCCTGGGTCAGAGCGGCAAGCCCTCCTCGAGCGAAGCGATCGCGTAGTCGGCCCCAGCCTCGCGAAGCTGATCGGCGCTGAACTTGTTGCTGCCGACGCCCACGCATTTGATCCCGGCGGCGTGGGCGCCCTCGACATCGAGAGGAGTATCCCCCACGGCGATCGCCTGATCCGGACTCACCGCTGCGCCGTAGACCAGGGTCGCGCGCTTGAGCGCGATTCGGGTCACCTCACTGCGCTCGGATGAGTCAGAGCCGTAGCCTCCGAATGAGAAGAAGCGGTTGAGCTTTGCCCGGTGGAGCTTGATGTGGGCGGCGGCTTCCGTGTTACCGGTGACGAGCCCGACCAGGTAGCCGTCCTCGATCAGGCTGGGCAGCAGCTCCTCGACGCCTTCCAGCACGCGGTAGCCCTCGGACTCCTCGACCGTCTGGTGGAGGTAGAAGAGCCGCCGCTCCATCAGCCGGGTGAACTCCTTGCGCTCGGGCTCACGGTGCAGCACTGCTTCGAAGGTCTTCCGCCCGACCTCTGGATCAGTCATGCCGGAGTCGGTGAACTCTCCGATGTCGGCTGGGATGCCGTAAAGCTCATCGAATGCCAGGCGCCATGATGCCGCGCCGGCCCCGCCGGTATTAATCAGCGTACCGTCGATGTCGAACAGAATTGCGAGGTGATCTTCGGACATCGGCACCTTGACAGTAGCCGGGTCGCCGTCCTCAGAAGTTAAGGGGTTCCACAAAGCGCCATGATCGGAGCACCTGCCGCTGCTTGGCGGACCCCGTAGAGCGCGACGCTCGAGGTTTGGAAGACCGAGAACGCGTTCTTGGCCCCGACCGAGAGGCCGCGGGCGAGCGGCGCGGGGTGGACGGTACGCCCACGATCGCGACCCTGACGTCGTGCGGCTTGGGGGCGTGGTGCGCCCGACGTAGTTGGTACTCGACGCGACGGCGAAGTAGGCGGCAACAGAAGCTCAGCAGCGCCATCGGCAGCTCGGGATGTGCGATGCGGCGTGCCATCGTTCTCACCTGCGTCGATCGATTTTGGTCATCTTCCGGTTCGCCGCTGTAGGTCGTCGACGAACGAGCCGAGCGTCTCGGTCGCGTCGCAAAGAGCCGCAAGCTGTTGATCGGATAGCTCCTGCAGGTCGGTTCGTAGAGCTGCGAGGAACTGGGCACGAAACGCCTGCGCCGCAGCGCTCCCCGCCTCGGTGATGCTGACCATCACCACGCGCCCGTCCCCTGGCAGCCCTTCGCGAGTCACCCAGCCCCGCTCCTGCAGGCGCTTGATGAGCAATGTCATCGTGGGCTGCGCGATCCCCTCGAGCTCGGCGAGCTCGGTGATCCTTCGCGGGGCGCCGCTCAAGATGACGAGGACCTCTCCTTCAGTGCGCGAGATCTCGGTGTTGCGCACCTGCTTGACGAGCAGCCGCACCAGCACGGCGGCGCGTGAGAGCAGGTTGCCGGCGACGTAGTCGATTCGCTGTGTCCGCTCTGTCTCGGAAGCCATGCTCACCGTAGTCATATCGGAGACTATATAGTTTTATGATATAAATATCTAGACATTCGCAAGACAGCTCCACGTCACGGAAGGAGCCCATCATGTTTCACAACATCCTCGTAGCCATCGACGGCTCACCCGACTCAGATCAGGCGCTCACGCAAGCGATCGACCTGGCCGAGGCAGAGCACGCCCGCTTGACGCTCTTCAGCGCTGCCACAGCGCCACCCGCGGCCGCCTATCTAGGCATGAGCGGCCAGGTGGTGACTAACCTCGCCCGCGACGCGGAGGCCGAGAGCGAGGCGATCCTGCGTGCGGCCGTCGAGCGGATTCCCGATGACGTGTCGGTCAGCACCGAGCTGGGCAGCGAACCGGTGAGGCCCACACTGATAAACCAGATCACCACCGGACACCACGACCTCATCGTCATGGGCTCACGTGGACGCGGTGCGCTGCGCTCAGTCCTACTCGGCAGCGTGAGCCACTACGTGCTGCACCACAGTCCCGTCCCGGTGCTGATCGTGCACGCCGACCCCGAGCGAAGGCTCCCATCCTCCGCTCCTGTCTTGCGCGATCGACCGGCGACAGATCAGAGGCCCCCCATGCAGGTACGTGACGTAGAGCCTCCAGGCGCCCCGACGGCGCTTGCCGACCAAGGCGCAGCTGACCCCCCCTGGAGTGACGATCCCGCAGCTGAGAGAGAGATACTCGGCCCGGCTGAGGAGACAGGCCGCCGCATGCTCGTGGCCGAGGAAGCACTCCGTCTCGCGCGGCAGCGCTTCGAGCACACCGAGGATCCGGAGCTACGGGCAGAGCTCGCAGCCGAAGCGCTCGACCACGTCGAAGGCCAGATGCAGCTCACACAGGGGCAGCGCCGGCAACTGGATAGCACCGACGCGAAGCTGTGGGCCAGACAGAACCGCCTCGAGGAGTACCTCATACACACACGAGGAAGTACCTGGTGGCACGCGCGTCACAACACCGCACCAACGGAAGCGGTCACACCCGACTGAACGAACGTCGGCTTCGACATTGTTAAAACACGCCGCCGAGCGCAGCTGCGTGGCGCACGCAGCGCGATCGTAGAACCGAGGATCAAAGCTGTCAATTGCCGTCAATAAGAGCCGCCTTGAGGAGTAGCATTTCCCGTGGGATGTGCCGTCTTGGTCGAAATTCGGGGCTCTGTGCCTACTTTCTCCTCTCGGCGATTGCCCTGCTTGGATTCGCTTGCTTTCCGGTCCTTGCAGAGGCGGATTCGAGCAGCATTCAGTATGAAGAATCGGTCCCAACGGCCACAGGGAAGAGCACGATCCCGTCCCACTCGGGGCCTGCCCATGCCTCCACCGCGAGCAGCGGCGGTGCCTCCGCAACGAGTCAGTCCGCCAGCACAGCACGGGGTTCCGGAGGGTCAACATCAACGGGTGCCCCAACCTCAAGATCAGTCAAGGACGGCACGGCCCACAGCCGTCAACGGAACAGCACGGGCACGGCTGCAGACAACCAGACGCAAGCTCCGGGCCAGTCGGGTGGATCATCCATGCAGACTTCAAGCGGCGGCGGCTCCTCGCCTCTTGTTCCGATTCTAATTGCCGTCGCTGTTCTTGCCGCGATCTCAATCGCTGCGGTGATGATGAGGCAGCGGCGCCAACGGCGCTCTCCGGGCTCAGCGGTCTCGCCGAAGGCAAGCTAACCCGGTGATCAAACTCGATCGCGATCCAGTCGGCTTGCTATTTGTGACTTGGAGAGCGGCCGGGATAAGCGGGGTCGAGCCGGGGTGGCCCGCAACCCTGAAATCGGTCCGACTGATCTAACCCCCAGCTCCGTCCACTTGGACCGATGAACGGGGCTGGCCACTTGCTCGACAGCAGGAGGCGAAGGCAGCTCGGCCGCTACACCCGCTCTATTCGTACGTGAAGTAGACCCGAGAGCTGCTCTTTTTGCAGGTGAAGGAAATCGGCGGCATGCCTCGGTCGACACCCCATGGCCAATGGAAGCCCTCGTAGGACCACCGCGACCGATCCGAGCCGCGGGTGAAACGTCCAAACGGCCTGTCGTCATCCACAAGATTCAGCAGCTGCCCAGCGAGCGATCCAGGGGGACCGGGTGGCCGTAGCCGGCCTTTGACGTCGGGAACTTGAATTGAGCCTTCGAGAAAACTGTATGGCCACAAGCCGTCAGGGGATGGGTCAACCGGACATCCATTGGGACAAGCCCCACCATGTTCTGGGCAGACTTGCCCCTGCCGATCGCGATCGTGCTGTCCCAATGAAGCCATTGGAGCTGGCTTCCGGCAACCAGGTCTGCTTCGTCAACCGGCGTGCCGGGCTTGTGGAACAGGCAGGCGCGGGGACGCGTGCGATAGGCGAACTTGGCCTGCCCTATCGGTCCGTAGGTGGTCGCACAGACGACCTGGGGTAGGAGCGACGATGGGGCCGCCTGCCCAACGACCGTGGCGTTCGCGGGCGCTCGGCTTGCCGTCGTGATCGCTGCCGCCCAGAGGCAGGTCAAGGCGACTGCGATGACAACCACCGATTGGCGAACCATGGCAGCAGTCTAGACCGTCGAGTCTAGCCCGCAATCGGTCCTGCCAAAAGGCCTATCCGATACGTCTCGGGTATTGGCTCCTCGCTAGCACCAAGCCTGGGTCGGTGATTTCGATCTCCGCGACCGCGTAGCACTCCATAGGTCGACTCCTTGTCTGGGCGAGCGAGGGTCTTTCATCGCTGGGCGCCATAGGATCGCACCATGAAAGCAGCGGTGATATACGAAAACGGCAATCCGGACGTGCTCCGTTACGAGGACGTCCCCGACCCGGCGTGCCCCGACGGCTGCGTGGTGGTGGACGTCGAGGCGATCAGCATCGAGGGCGGCGATCTCCTCGCCCGCGCCGCCTCGCCACCGGCGAGCACCCCGCACATCGTCGGTTATCTGTGCGCCGGCACCGTCGTCGAGGTGGGCGCCGGAGTCGAGCACCCCACAATCGGCGCGAAGGTGGTGGCCCTGAACGCAGACGGCTCTCACGCCGAGAAGCGGGTCGTGCCGGCGGTCATGACCTGGCCCATCCCCGAGGGGCTCGACCCCGCCGCAGCCGCGTGCATTCCGGTCGCGTTCGGTACGGCGCAAGAGTGTCTCTTCACTGCCGCAAACCTCGAGGCAGGGCAAACGGTGCTCATCCATGCCGGGGCGGGCGGAGTGGGAATGGCGGCCATCCAGTTGGCGAAGCGGGCCGGCGCGACCGTGATCTCAACCGCCTCGAGTGACGAGAAACTCGAGCGGCTGAAGCCGCTTGGGCTCGACCACGGCATCAACTACGCAAGCGAGAGCTTCCCCGATGGGGTTCGGGAGCTGACCGACGGGCGCGGGGTCGATGTCGTGCTCGACTCGGTCGGCGGAAAGAACCTGGTGGACAGCATCGACGTGCTTGCCTACCGCGGGACGCTCGTCAGCGTGGGAGTCGCCGCCCGAGCCGGCTCGGAGATCGAGGCCAAAGCGCTTTGGACGAAGAACAACGCCCTGCGCGGCGTCTACCTGGGTGGAGCGCTCCTCGCCGAGTACCCACGGGTTCACCCGATGATCGCCGACCTGATCGGGCGGGTCGCCGGTGGCGAGCTGCACGTCGAAATCGACAGGTCTTTCGCGCTCGCCGAAGCGGCTGCGGCCCATGCTTACCTGGAGGGCCGCAACGCCATCGGCCGCGTGGTGATGGTGCCATGACGGACGCCTGCTAGCGCATGGACGCGACCCTCGACGAGGTGACGGTGGCGGATGAGCCCGGCGCCTGGGCAGCGCTTGGGTTTGCACTCGGCGGAGACGCGTGTGTCCTCGGCGACACGCGGCTCCGCCTGGCCGGGCGCGACGCTGGCAAAGGGCTCACTGGCTGGTCGCTTCGCGACATCGAGACCACCGAGTTGGATGGGCTGCCGACCACGCGGTCTGATCGCTCACCGCCAAGCGAGCCGTCCGTCCATTCCAACGGCGTCACCACCCTTGACCACGTGGTCGCGATCACGCCGGCGCTCGATCGCACCGTCGCTGCGCTTCAGGGCGCCGGTCTCGACCTTCGCCGCATCCGCGAAGAGCCGACGCCTGCCGGCGCGCCGCGGCAGGCGTTCTTCCGCCTCGGCGCAACCATCCTCGAGGTCGTGCAGGAGCCGACGGAGGCGATCGAGCGTGGCGGTGGCGACCGGCCCGCCTTCTTCTGGGGCCTCGCCTTCGTCGCCCCCGACCTGGACGCAACCGTCGCCGGGCTAGGGGATCGCATCAGCGAGGTCCGGCCAGCCGTCCAGCCCGGTCGCCGCATTGCCACCCTTCGCCGCTCCGCGGGCCTCGCGGTGCCGGTAGCGCTGATCACGCCGCCGACCACGTAGCGGGTTGAATGAGGCTTAAGGAACGCTTCCGCCGCGGCGACCAACGCAAACGCGATCTTGACTCGAGCGGTTTGTCTTACGCAGCAGCGACAACCTCGGGCAAGGGGACACCTCCAATCAGGCGAATAGCGGCATCGGTTGCGCAGCCGATGCCGCTTCGCATGGAGACGACAGCGCTGGATCGCCGCCGCTTGCCGACCTATGAGTTGAGCGGGGTGCAATTGTCCTTGGGACATGGCCGAGCGAGATCCCATGCTTGAGCCGTTCGACGCGCTGATCGGCACCTGGGCCACGGAGGCGACCCATCCGCTGGTCGACGAGGTCGTGCCGGGCAGCATCACGTTCGAGTGGTTGGAGGGCGGCCGCTTCCTCATTCAGCGCTCCCGCAACGACCATAAGGTCTTCCCCGACGCGATCTGCGTCATCGGCCCCCCCGAGGCCGGCGACAGGTTGGTCATGGAGTACTTCGACTCGCGCGGCGTGCGCCGGACGTACGGCGTTTCGCTCGAGGACGGCGTGCTGCGCATGTGGCGCGAGCACCCCGGGTTCGACCAGCGCTTCTCGGCAGCGCTCGGGCCTGACGCCTTCGAAGGTCAATGGCAGCTCGCAGAAACGCCTGACGGCTGGCAGGACGACCTGAAGGTGACCTACCGGCGCCGGGACTAGGCTTGGCAGCCCGTAGAGTCGACGAGCTCAAGCGAGCTGGCCTTCGCGGCGGCGTGACCTAGACTCGCGGCGATGTCGTTGCATCTATTCGCGGGTCTGCGGGTTCGAGATTTCCAAGCGGCCCGACCGTGGTACGAGCAGTTGCTCGGCGAGCCGACGTTCTTCCCTCACGTCACTGAGGCGGTGTGGACGCTTGCCGAGGACCGGTCGGTCTACGTCGTGGAGCACGCCGATGGCGCGGGCAACTCCGTGGTGACGATCTTCGTCGGCGATCTCGATGCCCACGTGGCCGCGATCGCTGCCCGCGGGCTCGAGCCCGACGAGCACGAGACGTACTCCAACGGCGTACGCAAGACGCTCTACCGCGACCCAGACGGCAACGAGCTAGGGTTCGGCGGCGCGCCGCTCGACACCAGATAGGCGCCCCGAGAGCCAACTTCGGCACCGCAATTCAGATAGGGGAACCCTGCGTCCGAGCGGCGTAGGAGGCGGGTCAGCTGGCCTGCGGAAGATACTTGGGCGCCGGGTCGGTGCTGGTAGCGGGGGCCGAAGCCGGCGTCCTCCCCCCTTCTCCCCTGTTCCGACTTTTCGGCCTCAGCAATATCGGGTAGGTCGGCTAGATGGGGGTGGTGCGGTGTTCAGTGCCTTTGATCACTGCCTGAGCCTCCATTTCGCGCACGATTGCATGAAGGGATTCGAGCGTTCTTGGAGAAACGCTGACAAAGTTTCGAACGTCACTAAAAGGAGGACCAACTCGTGTCATATCCCGTCACCTTTGAAGCCGACTATGTCGAGCGGCGCGACCGGCTGACCGTCTTCTTCAGACTGATCTTGGCGATTCCGCTCGCGATCTGGCTCTACGTGTATGCGATCGTCGCCTACCTCGCAGTCGTGATCGCCTGGTTTGCAATCGTCATCACCGGCTCCTACCCACGAGGTCTCTACAACTTCGTTGCGGGGTTCACGCGCTTCCTGGCGCGCTTCACCGCCTACACAGTCCTGCTCTGCGACTCCTACCCCTCCTTCGGTGGCTCCGATGTCCCCGCCTATCCAGTCCGGATGCAGTTCGAGCCGCTTGGGCGCTACAGCCGCCTGAAGACGTTCTTCCGCATCATCCTCGCGATCCCGATCCTGATCCTGCGCTACGTCATGAACCTGATGCTCGAGATTGGTGCAATCGGGGCCTGGTTTGTGATCGTGATCACCGGCAAGATGCCTCGGGGCCTGTTCGACTTGATGGTGCTCGCCAACTCCTACATGGCACGCTCAGATTCCTACATTGCCCTGCTGACCGAGACCTATCCCCCCTTCCAAGACGAGCAGACTCGCGCTGCGGGAACATCGGACCAGTCCGCTGCGTAGACGCCTTCGCTCTCCTGAAGGTGGGCATCGGAGACGTTGGCCATGCCGCCGGGTGTCACGGCCCAGGCCGATTGGTACCAGCGCCAGCGCTTCGTCGAGAATCGCGCCCAGGCCGAGCTGGAACGGCTCGCGTGAGTCGCGGAGCGAACCGGGGTGTCCGCGCTCAGCAAGAGGCTCGATCTTGGCTCAGACCTGTTCGTCTTCTCAGCAAAGATCGATAGCGACTCGGAGGGCCCTGCCCTGGCAAGGGCGATGAAGCTGCAAATCGCCGACTACCACGGCCAGACCAGCCTCTATGTCGCCACCGGGGCGGCTGCTTCCCCTGACAAAGAGCGCCGGGGCCGACCGCGTTCCTCGGCGCGGGACTTCAGTCTGGGACGATCGACTCCGAGTTCTGCGAGCAGATTCAGAGCGCCGTCGCAGCCACGAGCCGTGAAGCTACCGGCGGGCGCGCCGCTCCCCGCCTGAGTCTCGGCGGCAAGAGCAAGGCCGCGCCTACGCCGGCCAGTACCACGCAGAGATGACGGGGCCGAGCGATAGGCGGTGCCGCGTCGACAGTTTTCCGTTATTGCCAGGAGATATAATGACGGCGTGTCAAAGGCACTAAAGGTGATGGTCTCGATACCCGACGAGCTGCTCGAGCGGATCGACCGTGCCGCGGAAGAGCGCGGCACGAACCGCAGCGCCTTTCTACAGGAGGCGGCGCGGCGTGAGCTTGGCTGGCCCGACCCCGCGGCGATCGACGCCGCGCTTGAGCGCGGTCGCGCCGCGCTGGCTGGCGCCGGGAGCTTCGAGGCCGCCGAGCTGATCCGCGTCGAGCGCGAGGCACGCGATGCCCGTGATCGACGTCGTTAGCGACGCCAACGTCGCACTTAAGTGGTTCCACGCCGAGGGCGAGGAGGAAGTGGCGGAGGCCCGCGCGCTGCTCGCCGCCCACAAGGCGCGAACGGTGGCGCTGACAGTGCTCGACCTGACTGCCTATGAGCTTGGCAACGCACTGATTCGCGGCCGAGCCGCTGCCAGCGCCGAGCAGGTCGCAACGGTGCTCGACGCGCTCGCCGTGCTCTGCCCCGCGGTGCGGCCCGACCCCGAGGAGTTTCGGCTCGCGACCGATCTCGCCGCCCGCCACGAGCTGACCGTCTATGACGCTGCCTACGCCGCGGTGGCGAAGAGTCGCAAAGCGACGCTCGCAACGCTCGATCACGACCTGCTGGAAGCGGGCCTTGGTAGCCGCCCAAGCGAGCTGGCGGCGAGGCTCGCCGAGACCGGTGGCGCAGACCCACAACGGGAGGGATCGCGATGAGGGTTGCCTTCTACGGGCGCGTCTCCGCCGACGACGCGCGGACCCCTCGCTCTCGATTCCCCGCCAGCTCGGCAAGTGCGATCAGGTGCTCAAGCCGATCGGTGAGAAGGTCGGCGTCAACTTCTGGGACCTGGAGAGTGGGCGCAAGGCGCTGGACGAGCGCGGCGAGGGCAAGCGCGAATGGAGCGAGGTTGTCGACGTGCCCCGCGCCGGTGGCCCGCCGGAGCTGCTGGCGAGCGCAAAGGAGGGAAAGTTCGACGCGGTGATCATCGAGTCAATTGAGCAGGTTCAAGCCGCGCTGGCCGACGATTAGCTTGGGGAGTACGACGATCGCATGGTGATCGCGCTCAGGTTCAAAACGCTGGCAGCTGAGCGCCTCGATGATCTGGACTGGGGTGGGATCGACGGCTCTTGGCTGGCCTTGGCCTACGGCCAGCCGATTTGAGGTAGGGGGTCGACTGTCCCCGAAGGTGGCGTCTGTCGTCGTGACGTTTCAGCGTGGGGATGGCGAGGCAGCTCATGCTGAGCCGCTGGTCGCCAAGGTTCGAGGCACACGACGCCTCTCAGGGCAGCCCGGCGTGTGGGGACTCAACGACGGTCGTAAGCAGCACCGCCTCGCTCGCGCTGGCGCGATTCGCCTCCAGAAAATCCGGCGCTGCGCAAAGCAACAAGGTCCGCCCGTCCTCACCGCCGAGCATGCAGGCGAAGATCCCGAGACCCTCGGGAGCTGGTATCTCATCGACGATCTCACCGCCCTCGGCGACACGCACGCAGCGGGCGCCAACTGCGTCTGCCGCCCAGATGCAGCCGTCGGCGTCAAGAGCGCACCCGTCAGGAGCGAATTTCAACTGCGGGAACGACTCCGCCATGGGGGACAGCTCGGGCGTAGTCGCCACCTGCGCCCAGACTCTCCGCTCGCTCACTGAACCGTCGCCGCTGAGACTGAAGGCCGTATAGCGCGCACCGGCCGTCTCGCCCACGATAAGCGTGTCGCCACCGGGGGTGATCACCGAGCCGTTCGGAAACCTCATGTCATCGTCCAAGACCGCGACCGTGCCATCGGGGTCTACCCGCATCAGCTTTCCGGGCGCGGGGTCGGCAAAGCTCATCAGATCAAAACCGAACTCTCCGACGTAGGCGCGGCCCTCTCGGTCCACCACCATGTCGTTTAGGTGACCGGCGCAGTGAGCGGAGAGATCCGCGTGAATGGAGACCTCACCGGCTGGGTCACGGCGCAGGATGCGGTGATCCCTCATAGAGATAACGAGCAGCGAGCCGTCGGGCATCCACCCCAGTCCCGATGGCTGTTGCTCAACCGACAGCACTGCAGCGGTTGAGCCGTCGGTGGCTACCGTCGAAACGGTGTGCTGGTAGAAGTCCGACACCCACCACCGACCCTCGTGCCAACGAGGCCCCTCGAAGAAGGCCCCGCCTTCGAGCAGGGTCGTGAGCTCATACGCTGACATCGGCGAGATCCTACTAGCGCTCGGCGTTGAGGCAGAACTCGCGCCAGCGCTCGTCGAGACGAGCCCTGGCGAGCTCATCGACGTCTAGCACGGTCGGGTGTCGACCGCCTTCTCGGCATCGCTAGAGGCCGCGAGGACATCTATTTGATCGCTGGTCTTCGCCCCAAAAGAGTATTGCCTGGTTGGGGTCGGGTCTATAGAAACCCTTGCCGTTCTACCTCTGATTCCCGAGACGATTCGGGATGCGATCAAGTCGGTCGGCAGGGATACTCAAGCGACGGACGAGCGACAACAACGATGAAGAAAGCGACGACGACCATGAATGAGAAAAGCGACTCGAAGCCACCCTCTCAGCTGATAGACGAGAGGATCGTGGCGCTGGGAGATTGGCGGGGAGAGATGCTCGCCCGGGTCCGAGATCTCGTCAAACAGGCCGATCCCGAGGTGGTCGAGGAGTGGAAATGGCGAGGTGTTCCGTCGTGGTACCACGGCGGGAAGATCATCTGTACCGGCGAGACCTACAAGACTCAAGTGAAGATGACCTTTGCCAAGGGCGCCTCCCTGGAGGACCCTTCGGGCCTCTTCAACTCCAGTCTCGAAGGCAACGTCAGGCGTGCGATTGATTTCCAAGAGGGCGACGAGATCGATGAGAAGGCGCTGAAGGATCTCATCCGCGCCGCCGTGGAACTGAACACTTCCCCCTAGAGCAGCACGGACATCCGCGGCTCTGCCTACTACCAGGCACCCGGTCGGACACCCGAGGAAACCTGGGATGAAATCGTCTCCCGGGTCGCAGCCGCCGCCTATCAGGGCGTCGTTGTTGCTCTGGAGGGCAAAGCGCTCAGACCACAGGACCTCAAGTCATGGCACGAATCGATCTTTGGGCCACTATTCCCAGATCAGGCAGGGAAGTTCGTGACAGGTAAGGACCGCTCCGAGTACGAGATCACACTTGGGACGCCACAGGCGCCGGTGGCGCAAGTCCAAGCCGGGACCCAGGGACGCTACGTTCACGACCGCCTCGCTCGGATCTGCGATGAGCTCGAAGCGGAGGTAGCCTCCGCGCGAGATGACGAGGGACGGCGGTTGCGCGACGCCACGAATGCGGCAGCACGCTTTTACAGCAAGCTGCTCTCATGCCATCCATTCGAGGACGGCAACGGACGGGTCGGATACGTGGCGCTCCAGTACGCCTTGGTCAGCCTGAGCGCAACGGCGGTGGCGCTTCCGGACCCAGATGAGCACGCCATTGCGCTCGGTCAAGGGATGCGCCGGGACAGCCGACAAAGCTATGCGCCCCTTTCCGAGTTACTGGAGGCGAAGATTCGAGCTTCAGCCGAGGGATGCGTAGAATGACTTCAGTGAGCCAGACCAAGCCATTCATCGACTACGACGGTCCAACCGGGGCGTACATCGCCCTTGGCGACCGCATGCTGAGTCTCGAGAATCCCGAGGCGATGGCCGCGCTTGGTCACTCGGGGATGCTGGTATCCCTTGGCCGGAATCCCGAGGCTAAGCAGTTTGCCGAAAAGCTAGGGCGCCAGCCCACCCTCACGCACTAACCTTTACACCGCGGGCCTCGCCGGTGCCGTGGGGCGAAGTCGCGCTCGACTACAGCGGCATTGGGACACTCTCCCCCGCCCTGCAAGAACACGAGCAAGCGGCGATCGCGAGGCTCGAAGCCGACCCGAGCTGGGCTACTCGGCGCTCGGCCGTCCACGCGCAGTTGGTCGGCCAGCGCATTCGCGCGGCCGGCGAGCAGCTGGGCCTGGCCCAGCTGCAGCTGGCGCAGCGCATGGAGGTCTCCCAGCCGGTGATCGCAGCGCTTGAGAGCGGCCGGGGCAACCCTACCGTGGGCCAGCTCGCCCCTGTCTCCGCGGCACTGCAAGTGGGCTTTGACGTCGAGTTCCCGATGCTGCCGGCCACGCCGCGCGTCGGCGAGACCATCGCCCCCTGAGCCGCACACGGTTGGCCTCCTGCTCAAGCCTAGAGCAGGCCGTTCAGGCGGCTGTTGCCTTTCGTCGTCGTTGACGGCGAAATCGTTCAGCTGACCTCGGCCGCCGTGGCAGGCTCAGTCGAGCTCTCCGCAGAGACTCCCGCTGCCGGGATCCCAACAGTGCTCGGCGCATCGATCGCAAGATGGGGGAGCCTCCGCTCGAGCCAATTCGGCAACTTCCATGTGGCCCGGCCGATCAGCTCCAGCACCGACGGAAGGAGCAGGCTGCGAACGATGAAGGCGTCAAGGAACACGGCGCTGGCGAGGCTGAGCCCGAAGAGCTTGAGCACACGCTGATCGCCCAAGACGAAAGAGATAAAGACGCAGACCATGATCGCGGCGGCCGCGGTGATCACCCGACCGGTCGAGGAGACGCCCTCGACGACGGCCGCCGAAGCGTCCCGCCTACGCGTCCACTCCTCGTGGATGCGAGAGACGAGGAAGACCTCGTAGTCCATCGAAAGGCCAAAGACGATCGCGAACAGCAGAACCGGGATGAAGGCCTCGATCGGGCCACCTTCAATGTTTAGAAGACTCCCAAACCAGCCCCACTGAAAGACGGCGACGACAACCCCGAGCGAGGCGCCAATCGAGAGCAGGTTCATCACCGCCGCCTGGATCGGGATGACCAGCGAGCGGAAGACGATTAGCAGCAAAAGCGCCGAGAGCGCCACGACGATCCCGATGAACAGCGGCAGCTTCTTGGCGATCACGTTGGTGAAGTCGATGCCGCTTGCGGTTTGTCCGCCGACCAACAGCGTCGTGTGGGTCGCGCCGGCGACGGGCGGCAGGACGTCGTCTCTGAGGCGGTTGACGAGGTTGGTGGTGGCTACGTCTTGCGGCGCCGAGCTGGGGAAAACTTGGAACACCGCCGTCCTCCCCGCGGGACTCAAGCCGGGCGGGGAGACCGAGGCTACGTCTTCGGCGCGGTTAAGCGATGCGGCGACCGTGCGGAGGGCGGCGGAGTCCGTTCGGCCCGGAAGCTGAACTACGACTTGCAGCGGTCCGTTGAAGCCCTTGCCAAAGCCCTGCGCCAGAAGCTCATAGGCCTTGTAGGTGGTCAGGTTAGTCGGGTCGCTGCTGGCGTCGCTCTGGCCGAGACGGAGGGAGAGGGCCGGGATCGCGAGGACAAGCATGATTGCTAGACCGCTGATCGCGCCCAGCCATGGGTGGCGCTGGATCAAACGCGCCCAGCGGGGCCAGAATCCCGGTCCGGCGCTGGGCCGTGCGAGGTCTGTCCCCGCTCGCGCCGCCTGTGAGCGCGCCTTGCGCCCGATCCGCTCCCCGAAGCGCGAGAGCAGGGCCGGCAGCACCGTGAGCGCCGCCAGCATCGTCATCGCCACCGCGAGCGAAGCGGAGATCGCCAACCCGTAGAGGAAGCTGATGCCAAGCGCGAACATCCCCAGCAGCGCAATGATCACGGTCAGTCCCGCAAACAGCACGGCTCTGCCCGCCGTGTCCATTGCGGCAATGGTCGAATCTCGGACGTCGGCGCCGCGGCGGTAGTTCTCTCGAAAGCGGGTGACGATGAACAGCGAGTAGTCGATGCCGACCCCGAGGCCGATCATCGCTGCCAGCTCGGTGGAGAAATTGGGCATTTCGACAACATGGGTGGCCAACCCGATCAGCCCGATCCCGGTGCCGAGCCCAAGCAGCGCCGTGATGATCGGCAGCCCCATCGCAACCAGAGAGCCGAAGGTGATCAGGAGAATGAGGATCGCGGCGGCAAGGCCGATGAAGGTGGTTGCGCCGAGTGAGGGCTGCTGCGTCTGTTCAATCGCCTGGCCGCCCAGCTCGACCTGAAGCTGCGGTGATCGGGCTCTCTCGGCGACCGAAATCACGCGTTCGATCGCCGCTTTCGGCAGTTCGTTGGCGCGCTGGTCGAAGTCAACCGTCGCGAAGGCGATCTGAGCGTCATGGGAGATCGCCATGTGGCCCGTTGGCGCATAAGGGCTGTTGACTGCGCTGACGTGGGGCAGTCGCGCGATCTGCGCCAAGACCGGAGACACGCGGGCACGGATAGCCGGATCGGTGACGCGGCCCCGAAGGGAATGCAAAACGATCTGGTCGGAGTCGCCGGCCTGCGCCGGGAATTCGCGTTTCAACAGATCGACAGCCCGCTGGGACTCCGTCCCGGGCAATGAGAAGTTGCTGGCGTAGTTGGTGCCGGCAGAACCCGAAGCCGCCAGGACGCCGACAAAGAGGATGATCCAGCCGATCACCAGAGCGCGGGGATGCTCAACGGCGATGCGCCCGACCCGCGCAATTAGGCCGTTCCTTTGCGATTCGCTCTGGACGGGATCCACTGTGGGATTTTCTTGCGGCACTATCTTTAGGTTGTTAAAGTAGTTACAAGTTAGAACTCTTCGAAAAGCAACAGGCTTATAGCACACCTCCAGTGGCAACAACCTCATCCAAAGAGAGCGACACAGCCTCTGTCGAGGCGGCGGCGATCGAGCTGATCGGACGATTCGGGCGCGTGTTCAGGGCGCTCAAGGAGAGCGCTGGTCCGGCTCCGGCCGACCTCATTGCCATCTTCGACGGTGCATCGCTCGGCAAACGTCACGGGCCGGTGCTTTTCGCGCTCGCCCTCGAGAGCGAGCTAAGCGTCAGCGAACTGGCCGCACGGATCGGGCTCGGAGTCCCAACGACAAGCCTCCTGGTCGGAGAACTGAGTCGCACCGGTCTGGTGACGCGTACCGAGGATGACAAGGACCGCCGCCGGACGATCGTCGCCCTGCATGATGATCACCGCCAGGCCATCGAAGCATGGATTCAGCATGCGATGACGCCGGTCCGGCGGACCCTGAGCCGGCTCTCCGTTCCCGAGCGAGCCGTCTTCATTGATGCATGGCGGATCCTCGATGAAGAGAGCGGTGGGGCTGGATCATCATCCGACTCTTCGGAATGTGAGTAGCCATCGTTCGCCCAGCCCCAGGTTGGAGCCCGCGCGCATGGAGGCCACCCAGCCGGTGATCCCACCCTCCACGGGGAAGCCGCCACCGTAAGACGCAGATCGACCCGACCAGGGCAGTGCGAAGGACAGGCGCTGAACGATGCGCCCAAGCCACTACCCAGCAGCGGTGGAGCGAAAGGGCTCGCGATAGGGTCCATGCCACCCCGTTTCCGAGACCTTTTCTTATAGCGGGGGCCCGATTCGTCTCTCGCTACCACCCGCGGATAGTGCAGTGGATTAACTGCACCCTGCCGCTCTAAGTTCCCAGAAGATGCGGCACAGCCAGTCGCGAGAGAACGGCAGCCGCCATGCCAGTCGCTAGGACGCAAACGATCTGATCGCCGCGGCGACCGCTTCCGGCTGATCCTCGGGCGTAAAGCTATAGGCACCCTCGATCGCGACGAGCCGGCCGTGCTTGAGGGCTCCCGCATAGCGCTCCGCGTGCTCGAGCGGGAAGACCTCATCTTCGCCGGACCAGATCAGCAGGATCGGCAACTCGGAGGCCGCGATCAGGCGCTCGCCAGCTTCACGAATCGGAGCCGTGGACGCCGAGGCCATCGCCTTGGCGACGTCGTGCAGCACTCCATCCTCGCGCGTGGCGGGGAGAGCGTAGGAGTCTGAGACTTGGAGCTCAACCGGGTGCTTGAGCAGCAGTCCGTAGGCCGGTGGCGTGGCCCGAATCGCCGGGTCCTCCAACGCACCCAACAGCCCTCCGAGCGCCCGCGGGTCGCGCGCCAGGGCGGGGAGGACGTCGAATGGAGCTGGCGGCCACTCGTCATAGGGCGTCTCACAGGAGGTGAGGATGAGGCGCGCGACACGGTCTCCGATCCGCTCTCCATGCCGGGCCAGTGCGATCTGTGAGTAAGCGCCGCCGGAGTCGTTGCCGACCAGCGTCACCTCGCTCAGATCGAGACCCTCGAGCGCATCAACGATCAACGCCGCGACTCCACTCGGGCCGAGATCGGCGTCGGCGTCCATCGGGGTGCGGTGGGAGCCGAGCGGGAGGTCCAGCGCCAGACAGCGGAAGTCTCCGTGGAGGAGGTCGATGACCTTGCGCCAGAGGTTTGCGTTGGACAGCCAACCGTGGCTGAAGAGCAAGAGGGGTCCTTCGCCGCGCTCGAAGTAGTCAAGCGTCCCGCCCGTCACCTCAACCGAGCGCGGCACGCCGAGCAGCTCCGAGCGGTGGCGGCCCGAGCTCACGGCGTAGCGCCTGCCGCGCAGGCGAAGGTGGCGTCAGCGAAAGGGACGAGCTCTGCGGCAAAACCCTCGGGGTCGCTCACCTGGGGCGCGTGGCCTGTGTCGAAAACGACGAGTCGTGCGCCGGGGATCATCTGCTCTACGTTGTGGCCAATCTTGAGCGGGATCACCGGGTCGCGGCGGCCCCATACCAACAGGGTTGGAGCCGCGATCGAGGGCGCTCCAGCGCGGAGGTCGTGCTCGGGAGAAGCGAAGCTGCGCCACAGCTCGCTGACCGCGCCCAGCCCAGGGTCCTGGCGCGTGGTTGCAATCCCGATGTCTCGCACGCGGCGATCTGCGTCGCATTTCGGGCGAATGTAGAAGTTGGCAAACCGGGGGTAGACGGCGCGCAAGAACTGGGGGTGGGCCATAAGGGCGCAGAAGGCGCGGTCCTTGAGTGGGCGCCCGGCGAAACCGCCGCTGTCGAGGAGGACCAGGCCCCGGACCAGGGCGGGCCGGCGGATCGCGAGGCGCCCGGCGGCGAAGCCGCCGACCGAGTTGCCGACCACGACGGCGCCCTCAGGCGTCAACTTCTCAACCAGCTCCTCCGCCAGATCGGCGAAGCGCATCGCGCTCGCCGGTCCTTCTCCGACTGGCGATTCGCCGTGGGCCGGCCAGTCCGGCGCGATCGAGTGGAAGCGAGGCGGGAGCAGATCGCGGAGCTCATCGTAGTCGTGGCGGTCATGGGCGCCGCCACTCAGCAAGACGATTGGGTTGCCCTCGCCGCGCTCGTCGTAGGCGATCTGCCCGGTCGAGGTCTCCAACAGCGTCATTCCCGGCTGATCTTAACAGTTACATGACCGATCGGTCACTCAATATGACCGATCGGTCATGTAACCTCGGAGCGTGCCTGTCGAAGCAATCACAGCCGCTGGACTTCACACCCACGAGACGTTGCTTGAAGCAGGCATTTCCGTCGCCGAGCGCCACGGGCTCGCCGGCCTCAGCGTCAACCGGGTCGTTGCTGAGGCGGGGGTCGCGAAGGGCACCTTCTACGTGCACTTCGACGATCGTAAGGCGTTCGTCGACGCGCTCCATGCGCGCTTCCATGCCCGGGTTCAGGACGCTGTCGCCGCTGCGACGGAAGGGGTGACGCCCGGGGCGGAGCGAATCGTGCGCGGCGCCGAGGCCTACCTCGACACCTGTCTCAAAGATCGCGCCGTGAAGGCACTGGCGCTCGAGGCCCGCTCGGACCCCGACCTTGCCGCCTCGATGTCGGCGCGCCACGAGCGATTTGCCGCCTCCGCAGTACGCAGCTTTAAGGCAATGGGGTGGCCTGATGGGGCCGCAGCCTCACACCTTCTCGCTGCGATGACCGCCGAGATCGCGATCCGAGAGCTTGACGCTGGGCGGCGCCTTCCCGCCGCTCGTAGGTCCCTGCGCCGTTTCCTGTCGGTCGAACCCTGATATCCCCACCTTGGTCCCTAATGCGATCTCCCTACGCCAATTAGTCGTCGGGGCGATGTCGCGCGCGTGTGTTCATAGCGCGCAAAGATTGGACGGAGGGATAAACATTCGCGGTTAGCCGTGCGGAGCTGTGTCGCCCACCGAGAGTAGGTGGCGACGAAGGAAGGCAATCTCGTCAGCGACGATCTCCTCGTGCTGAGGGCCGTCGTAGATATCGAAGTGATCGACACCCGGATAGGTACGCAGCTCACCGAGCGGGGCTCTGCGTGCGGCTGCGATCGCGGGCCCAGGCTTGGCAACCTGGTCGGTCTCGCCGACACAAACGAGCCACGGACATTGCAGCCGGCCGGCCAGACGGCCAGGACGGTAGGGCAGCCCCAATAACCAGCGAGCCGAGGCCCGATTGCGCCAGCGAGAGTCCTCGCCAATCGCGACGACATGGCGCCAGCCGGCCTCAGCACCCGGTGCGTTTACGAACGCCGGCTCGTTTGGCTGCCCGACGGCTGGCAGGTGTCGACCCAGTATCGCGGCGAGCAGCATGCGGAAGGTGACTCGCGGGGAGGATCGATGCGCCTGGCGCCACATATTGAGGAAGGGAACCTGGCTTATGGCAGCAGCCACCTGCGGGTCCTGAGCAGCGGCAGCGAGCGCGTTGCCTCCGCCCATCGAGGATCCAAATGTCGCCACGCGCTCGACGTCGATCCCGGGCAGGGAGCGAGCGAAGGCAATTGCGGCCCTCCAGTCTTCGAGCTGGTGGGCGGGCTGAAACAGGTCAGGCTGGCCACCGCTGTCACCAAACCCACGATGATCGAAGACGAGCGCCGCGATACCGGCCGCCGCAAACCGCTCTGCGAATGGCCCCAGTCCGTCGCGGCGCGTCCCAGATAGGCCGTGAGCCATGACGACGACTGGTGTCGTCAAGGCGTCGCTCTGCGATGGGTACAGCCAGGCAGCACAGGAGTCGTTACCTGAGGAAAAGCTGAGGTCTTGGCGTTTCATACTTGATTAACGGACGGGCGGCGTGAAACGTGAGATGGGTCTTCGGCCCTCAGATGCTCGCTTACGGATACTTCTCCGGGGCCACGGGACGCCGTCCCGTGGCCTCCTCGGGGTTCCAAATATTCAAGTAGCTGGGCGGGATCCGAAGGCTTCGGCGAGGCCTCCGTTGTCGCGGGGTTTGCGGATGTGGGCGCAAAGGCCATGCATGCGAAGCGGATCGATGTCTGACCTCTCGGCCGGCGCCCTCGTGGCCGAGAGGGATCGGCGGGATCCCCCCAGGCCGCCCCAAGCGCAGTCCTCAGGCCCTCAGCGCCGCTGCCGGCGGATCCCACCCAGAACGATAGCCCGCAGTGAGGGTTGGGTTATCGCCGCGTTGCGAGAACGAGCGTGTAGGTGATCGCGTCTGCGCCGGGGGCGCCTGGGAAGCCGCGCGCCACGCCGACGCCGAAGTCGCGGAATCTGGGGTCGAGGATGTTGGCACGTGAGGGCCTGTGCATCCAGGAGCGGAGGATACCGAGCGGAGAGCCGTACCTGCGGCCCCTTCCCCACCCGATGTCCTCGCCGAGGAAGTAGGAGCTGGCGCCGGTCAGATACCCCGCCCTCGCGACTCGGCCGCCCAGCGTGCTTCCCCGCGGGCCCTCGTGGGAGAAGTCGTCGTCAGCGACCATGTCGTTGGAGTGCCCGGTCGCCGAACGGCGCAAGTCGGGGTTGTGGTGGAGCGGAACCAGGCCGTAGCGCTCGCGCGTCAAGTTGACCAGGCATAGGACCGAGGTGCGGAGGTGGTGCAGGGTCGCTTCGCTTGACTCCTCACTGGTCCGGCTGCATCCGGCACGGGAATGAGCCAGGGCGCGGTAGGGGATGAGCCCGGCGGTGAGGAGTAATGCTGCACTTAGGGCAAGGACCGAAACTGCAAAGGTGAGGCGCTTGAGGGCAATATGTATATCGCCGCTCAAGAGAAGGCTGACTATACGCATGACCGCATGGCCTGGGGGATGCGCTCGCTTCGGGCGACAGGTGTCGTAGATACTGGGGCTGTCCGCCGTTCTTCAGTTTGACCTGCCAAGAAGTAGCCGAACGAAGGGAATGCAGAGATGACCGAGCTGGTGAGCTACGAGTTTGACGGGGGCATAGCTTCGATCACAATGGACGACGGGAAGGTCAACGCCCTCTCGGTCTCGATGTTGCAGGAAATACACGCGGCCCTTGACCAAGCCGAGCGAGACAGCGCGGTGGTCGTCCTGAGCGGACGGGAGAAATACTTCTCGGCGGGCTTCGACCTGAAGGTCTTCACCGAACAGCCCGATCGGATCGTCGAGATGTTGACGCTCGGCGCAACCCTTTCGGAGCGCATGCTTTCATTTCCAAGGCCCGTGATCACTGCCTGCACCGGGCACTCGATCGCAGCTGGGTCGTTCTTGCAATTAGCAGTCGACTTGCGCATCGGCACCGAAGGGCCCTTCAAGCTGGGACTTAACGAGGTCAGGATCGGCCTCACGGTCCCGCTCTTCGTGATCGAGCTCGCTCGCCAGCGCCTCGATCCAGTCCACTTCAATCAAGCGGTCATCAGCGCCACAATGTACGGGCCTCAAGAAGCCGTGGCGGCCGGCTTTCTCGACCAGGTCGTCCCAGCGAAGGATCTGCGATCGGCGGCCTTGAGTAGCGCCGAGGAGCTTGCCGGGCTTGATCCCAGAGCGCACGCCGCAACCAAGCTTCGCGCCCGAGCAGACGCAATAAAGGCAGTGCGCTCAGCGATCGAAACCGAGCTGAATGTCGAGAGCCTCGAACAGCAGGCACGGCCATAGGAGCAGCGTGATGTGGGGACGGCGCCCCAGCCAGGCAAACAGGAGGCGATCTTAGGGATCCCAAAACTCCTGTCCCGCGCCCATGCCCGATAACCCTCGCTTTCGGATGCCTCTCCGAGGCCACGGGAGGCCTTCCCGTGGATTCCTCGGGGTCTCCGAATATCCGAGTGGCTGCGCGATACTCCAAGGTCTCGGGAGGACTTCCCTTTTGCCGGGCGGGTGGAACGGTCAAGAGCAAGGGCCGCCCGAAGACGGCCCTTGCCAGGTGCATTTGAAACGAGCGCGAGAACCATGACCGGGTGGGACAAAGCCCGGCCTCCCTTTGCTCGCCGGTGCCCGGGTTGGATTCCGCCGGGCTGCCGAAGCAGTGCGGCGCCTAGCGGCCCTGCACCTCCAGTGTCCCCCAAAGCATGTGACTCAAAGTTGGACCACCTCCTTTCTCTGGTGAGTCGATTGAATCAGATGACCCAGTCGTGCTCCGCCACCAGAAAGAAGGTTCAGGAAGGCATAGCCGTCGCTTCCATCCACGCCCGTGATTCAACTCTCCAAGAACCGCTCCGCGACCTCGGGCCGGTGGGCTCGGGGCGCTCGATCGGGACCGAGTCAAGCGTCCCCTTCAGCAGCTTGTGGTCGTTGCGGTTGGCGCCATCGTGATCAATCCCGATCGGGATTCCGCCAGCCTCTGTGAGGAGCGAGCGCTTCGCCCCCCTTGGCTCTGTCAGTGGGATTGGGACCGGTCTTCGGCCCCCCGAGCGGGGCCTTGGTCATCGCCCCGTCGGCCGCCAGCCAGGACCAGTCGATGCCGACCTGCTTCTCGTAGTCGAGCAGGCCCTGGCGCCAGATCTCGTCGAAGACGCCGGCCTGCTCCCACTCTTGGAAGCGCCGGTGGGCGGTGGAGGAATTACACAGGCCGGTGATGTTGAGCGCGTTCCACTGCATCCCGGTTCGCAACACCAACAGGATCGCGTCCATCACCTGGCGCTTCGGCAGGCCCCTGCGGTGCGTTCCCAACGGGTGCTCGGGCGGAGGCGGCAGCAGCGGCTCGATCCTCTCCCACAGCCAGTCCGGCATTCGCCAGCCGTCGTCGCAGTCGATAAGGCCCATCTCCTACCTCCTATGTCCGATCAGTAGATCGGCTGGAGACTCCCCGGCGCGGGTCGAACTCCTCCCTACGGGGATAGGTCCTAAGCGGGCCGGAGAGGCGGTAGGCGAATGCCCGGCCGTCGTCCCCGTCCTTCCCTGGCGGGTAGATAGCGCATGGGTCGCGTTGCAGCTGGGCATATGCGTCCGCATAACCGGTCTTCTTACCCTTGAGATCGTCGATCAACGGCCGCAGCTCGCGGCGGACCAGAACCTCCCACACGCTCAGTCCTCCGGGTCCCAGTCGGGACCTGGAGCAGCGCTGACGTAGTCCTCTCGGTTGAAGGGCCGCTTTGCCTCTCTCCCGTAGAGCTCCGCGAAGCGCTCGGCCCATGCCGGATCCTCGCGCTCGAGGCGAGCCAGGGCCTCGGCGAGGAGTCCACGCTGTTGGCCCATTCGCCGCAGCTCCTTGACCTCGGTGGCCAAAGCGAGAAGAGGTTCGGTTGGCACCCGCTCGCGCTTGTAGTCGGGGACCTTGCACAGCGGCAGCAGATCCTTGGCAATCCAGTTGTCGAGCGTCGTCGTGCTGACCTGCAAGAGCTCGGCGGCCTCGGTGCGGGAGAAGTGCGGCTTGGCCGCCAGGGCTTGCTCCATCTCGGCGCTTGCAGCATCGACTGCCTCGCGCAGGATCTCGGGGTCGGCGTCGCCGGCTCCCCGCAGCGTGATCAGCGCAGATGCCAGGGTCTCGGTTGGGCTGTGGCCGCGTGCCATCGGCCGAAGTATAGGGGTTCGTTGGGCCATCTTGGCGTTTTGGCGTCGCTTTTTGCCAACTTAGGTGAGACATTGGTCGAGCGGCGCGGATCGTGAAGACCGGCCAGCACCGATGGCACGCAGCGGAGCCATCTGTGGATGTCGCTTTTCCCCGAGGCTTAAGCGGGCTGGCTAACGCGGGTCTGCGGCCTGGTGGTTTCGGCCACGTAGCGCTCGGCGTTGAGGCAGAACTCGCGCCAGCGCTCGTCGAGAGGAGCCTTGGCCAGTTCGTCCGCGTCGATCACGGTCGGCGTGTCGACCGCCTGCTCGGCATCGATCGAGGCGGCGAGAACGTCTATTTGATCGCCGGTCATCACCCCAAGAGTATTGCCCGGTTGGGGTCGGGTCTATAGAAACCCTTGCCGTTCTACCTCTGCCATCCCGAGACGATTCGGGACGCGATTTGTATAGCGGGGGCGGGGTCTGTACGCATATCCCCGACGCTCCCAACCACGTCCCTTGCCGCGTCTACCAGATCACGGAAGTGCGCAAGCTGTCATAAAACACGGCGATTTCCAGCCTATTTGTGCTGCGAAGGCGTACTTCGGCCGCGGGCTGTGCCTGTGGGTCGTCCGCAGCAGCAGCCCCGCTTTTGGCGAATAGGGGGTCTCGCGTCCCGCCTGGCTTCAGGCCTGCGTTCGTCTCTTCTCGGGTGCGCAGACTCAGCGGCGCGATCGGCGAGATCAAACCCGGGCGCGACCTGCGGTCGGAGTTGTGGGAGCTCGTTCGACGCCGCGTCCGAGGCCGGACGCTATGAGCGCTTCGCGGGAGGGCACTGCGCAGGTCATGTACGTAGGCGTCTATAAGGATGAACGAGCGACGATCGGCGCCTTGCACACATTCATCGCCGAGCAGGGCTGCACTGCGGTGGCGTGCTCGGTTCCCGGTCACGTTCGCGTTGGCCGGGCTGCTTGGCGTGAGAGTTCGCGGTCGAGACGGATCGCTGCGCTGATGAGGCCGAGGTGTGTGAAGGCCTGCGGGAAGTTCCCCAGTAGCTCGCCGTTGCGCCCGATCTGCTCGGAGTACAGCCCGAGGTGGTTGGCGTACGTGAGCATCTTCTCGAAGGCAAGCTGGGCCTCCTCGAGCCTTCCGGCGCGGGCGAGGCACTCGACGTACCAGAACGTGCACATCGAGAAGGTCTCCTCGTCGCCGTCGAGGCCGTCGGGGGCGGCGCGGGGGTTGTAGCGGTAGACGAGGCTGTCTGAGACCAACTCGCGACCGATGGCATCCAGGGTCGATAGCCAGCGCGGATCGGTTGGACCGATGAAGTGCACGAGCGGCATGAGCAGCAGCGAGGCGTCGAGCACGTCGGAGTCCTCGCACTGTACGAAGGCTTGGCGCCGTTCGCTCCAGCCGCGATCCATGATCCACAGGTAGATCGCGTCGCGTTGCGTGGTCCATCGCGCGAGCGGCGCCGGCAGGCCTCGGCGGGCGGCGATGCGGATCGCGCGATCGAGCGCCACCCAGCACATCAGGCGGCTGTAGGTGAAGCGCCGGCGTCCGTTGCGGACCTCCCAGATGCCCTCATCGGGCTCCTGCCAGTGCTCGCACACCCAGTCCACGGTGCGCATCACCGCGCGCCAAGCGTCGTAGGGAAGCAGCCGCTGGCTGCCGGCCTGCTCGGTGATATAGAGCGCGTCGAGCAGCCCGCCGTAGATGTCGAGCTGCAGCTGGTCGGCTGCCGCGTTGCCGATGCGGACAGGACGCGAGCCGCGGTATCCCTCGAGGTGGTCGAGCTCTTCCTCGGCGAGCTGGGAGCGGGAGTCGATGCCGTAGAGGACCTGCAGCATCGGACCGTCGCTCGACTCAGCGGGGTCGAGTTCGCCTAGCGACGTCAGGCGTCTCGCGACGTCCTGCGCCTCGTCGACGAAGCCCAGCCGCAGCAACGCTTGTAGCGAGAAGGCGAAGTCGCGCACCCAGACAAAGCGATAGTCCCAGTTGCGCGGGCCGCCGATCCGCTCGGGCAGGCTTGTGGTGGGCGCGGCCACCATCGCGCCGGTCGGCTGGTAACTGAGCAGCTTCAGTGCGAGCGCCGAGCGGTGCACCGTTTCGCGCCAACGGCCGCTGTAGGTTGAACGGGCCAGCCATCCTCGCCAGTGGTCGGCGGTGGCGCGCTCCAGCGCGTCAGCCTGCTCCTCGCCCAGCGGCTCGACGCTGCCGCCGGTCTGCAACACGAAGGCGTGACTCTCCCCCGCCTGGAGCTCGAACTCCAGGCAGACTCCGCCGGGTGTGCGCTGGAGCGTCAGCTCCGCCGGTCCCGAGAAGGCCAGCGTCGCGTGGTCGCTGATGAATCTGGCATGTCCGGGGTCAAGCCTCACCTCGTGCGTGTCGCGCGCGTAGTCGAAGCGCGGCTCGAGCTCCAGTCGAAACCGCATCGCGCCGCGCACGGCGACGACGCGTCGCACGAGCCGCTGGGGCCCGGCGTCGATCGGCATGAAGTCGTGCAGCTCGCCAACGCCATCGGGGGCGAGGAAGCGCGTGATGAGAACGTTCGTATCGGGCAGGTACAGCTGCTTGGGCTGAGCGTCAGCGCACGCCGGAGCGATGCGGTAGAACCCGCCACGGTGACGGTCGAGGATCGCAGCGAACACCGCCGGTGCATCAAAGCGCTCTGGGCAGTACCAGTCGATCGTGCCGTCGGTTCCGACGAGCGCCGCGCTGTGGCGGTCGCCCACGACGCCGTGCTCGGCGATCGGCAGATATCCGGCTAGGGGGCGATGCAGGGGCGGCTGAGCTCGAGGCTCGAGGGCCATGGCTTGATCATCGATCGTGGTCATTGGGTTCTCCGTGGGGGAGTGCGCATGAGAGCTCATACCAATACGCACACAAACTGAAAGGGTTTAGCCCCCGGACGTCGTAGTCCGGGGGTCATGAGAACCCAAGCATCACCTCCAACCACCGAGGCAGCGAAGAGGCGGCGGGGCCCTCAAGCCCGGCCCTTCCCGCCAGGGACCGCCGAGCGCATGGACGAGCTGCTCGCCACCGAACCGCGGCCGCGCGAGCGCGAGCGGGTGATGTGCATCCGCCTCTTGGCGAAGGGCCGCAGCGCCCCGGACGTCGCCGAGGTGATCGGGCGAAGCCTCGACACCGTCTATCGCCACAAGCGCGAGTTCCTGGCCCGCGGCGAGGATGCGCTCTCGGCCGAGAGCTGGGGTGGGCGGCGAAGCGCCGTGCTCACCGAAGAGGAGGAGGCGGAGTTCGTCGCCGGCTTCGAGCGGGCCGCCCGCGACGGCGAGCTGGTCAGCGCCGAGGCGATGATCGAGGCGCTCTCGGAGCGGATCGGCCGGCGGGTCGACTCCTCGACGATCTACCGGATGCTCGCCCGCCACGGCTGGCGCAAGGTCGTGCCCCGACCGCGCCACCCCGACGCCGACCCCGCTCGCCAGGAGGCGTTCAAGGAAACCTCCCGGAGCTGGTCGCCGAGGCCCGCGGGGCCGACCAGCGCCAGATGCGCCTGATGTTTATGGACGAGGCGCGGTTCGGGCGGATCAACCGGCCGGTGCGCTCGTGGGCTCCCGCGGGGATGCGGCCCGTCGTCGACTGCCAGACGGTCCGCGAGTACGCCTACGCCTACGGCGCGGTCTGCCCGGCCGACGGGATGCTCGACTCGCTCGTCCTGCCGAGCATGCAGACCGAGTGCTTCGAGCGCTTCGCGGCCCTGCTCGGCGAGCGCCATCCCGACGAGCTGGTCGTCGTGGTCTGCGACGGCGCCGCCTCGCACACCGCCGGGGCGCTGCGCCTGCCCGAGAACCTGCGGGTGCTGACCTTGCCCCCCTACAGCCCCGAGCTCAACCCGGCCGAGCAGCTATGGGACGCGATCCGCGAGGGCTGGTTCGCCAACCGAGCCCACGAGAGCATGGACGCGGTCCAGGAGACGCTGGTCGAGAGCCTCGTCGCGCTGGAGGGGAACCCGGCGAGGATCCGCTCGCTCACCCACAGGGAGTGGATCTGCAACTTGGACGCAGATTAGTATCAGAGCCCCAGGCACCCGCCCCCCGCGGCCCGCTGCCCAAGGGCGCCACCCCCAAGCAGCGCATGGCGCGCAAGCTGAAGACGAAGGAAGGTCATGCCGTCTATGCCCGCCGCAAGGCGATCGTCGAGCCGGTCTTCGGCCAGATGGACACCGTCCAGGGGGCACGCCGGCTGCTATTGCGCGGCAAGGGCGCGGCTCGTGCCCAGTGGCGCTTTCACTGCGCGGTCCACAACCTGCTGAAGCTCCACCGGGCCGGCGGTCTTGCCCTCCTTGGGGCAACCTGACCCGTAGGGAGCCTCACCAGCCAGCACCAGACCCGCTTTTTTCACCACCCGTGGTGATTTCATCGCCATCGCAGCCGCTTTGATCGCGGAGGTGCCCTCAATCTTCCTCCGCAGATCCCCGTTACCGACCCGGGCTCCTAGCTTCGCCGCGCTCCTAAGGTCGGCCGCGCGACCAGAACTCGTGGACGAGATCGGTCGCTTCCTGCTCGCTCAGGTTTTCGATCTCCTCGGGCCCCATATAGAGCTTGCCGACGAGCACTGCGATCACCCACGGCTCGTGCTCGACGGCCTGCTCCTCGTCGACGGCTACCGGACGATCGACCGGCTCGCCGGTGCGGATCGCTTCCCAGAACTCGGCCCGCGAGACCTCCAGCTGCTCGCGCAAGATGGCGCCGAAGCGCCCGGCGCTGATCGTCGCCGAGCGGTCGTGGGAGATGTGGGTCTGAAGCGCGCGCCCGTCGGCGAGCTGCTTTTCGAAGAAGACATGGGACTCCCGCCTGCCCCCGCGCTCGCTGGCCGGGATCTGTCGCCAGCCGTCAGCGGCCAGAAACTGCTCGAGGTCGCCCGAGCTGGGTGAGTTCGGGGTCACGCCAGCTGTGCGGCCTGGGCCTCTGCGGCAGGCGCCGGCGGCGAAAAGAGCGAGCGTCGCTCCTCGGAGGGCGCAAGCGCGAACTTCAACAGCCAACCGAGCTGGCCTCGGCGGTCGGTCTGCCTATAGAAGTCGAGGCGATCGAGGAAGTCCTGCGCCTGGCGTTCGGCGAGCTCGACCAACTCGTCAAGCGCCGCCTCGTAGCTGGCGCCGCCGGCGATCAGACCCAGCTCCGGCAGGCGGATCACGAACTCACCTTCGGAGACGCTGACCTTGGGATGGAACTCGAAGCCCTCCAGCAGCACTCCCATGTCGGCCACCGAGACCAGGACCGCCTGCTCCTTACCGCGATGGCGGTCGATCAGCTGCAGACGATGATCGTGGACGGCCTGGTCCATGAGATCGGAGAGCCTGGCCTTCGCCTGGGCGAAGGCCTCTTGAGCTAGAAGTGGGGTCGCGGTGTCGCTCACGGGAAGGTATGTTAGCGCTAGTGGTCAATATGGTCAAGCTGGTCAATTCTCACGGAGACGTCGCTACCCGCGTCGTTGAGCGGGCTCCCGGACCCCGAATCTTCGGCCTCGGCTTGCGTCTGCGAATCATCCTTTTCCTTGTTGACCTCGGGCGGAGAAAAAGCACGCTCGAACATCGCCTTCTCCTGAGCGCTGGGTGTGGGAGATGTGGCGGGAGGCACATTCGTAGGCTGAGTCTGCTCGTCTGCTTGGGCGGATATCGGCTGAAGGTGTAAGTCGGCGGATATGGGCGTCGGGCTGACTGCTCAAGGCACCCTCTCCCCCACGCTCGCGGTCGGCGACGCCAACCAGCGACCGAGATGAACTGCGTACCGGCGCTGCTGGTGAGCCGGCTATCCCAGCTTGACGTTGACCTTGGCGCCGGGCGCCAGGACATTGCCGGGCTTGGGGCTCTGCTTCTTGACCTTGGCGCTCTTGGTCTTGTGGCCCTTGACCTTGCCGAGCTTGCATTCGGCCTTGGTCAGGGCCCTCTTGGCCACTTTCAGCTTCTTGCCCGCCAGCTTGGGGACGGTGCAGCGTCTCCGCTGCGACGGGCCGACTTCGCCTTCGGCGAGCACGACGTAGGTAAATTGGTCGGGGGTCACTTCCGGGGTTGTCCCAGCTACGGTGGTGAGGGAGACATTGACAACTCCAGGGTGCGGGGTCGGGGGCGCAACCGCCGTGATCTGGGTGTCGGATTCGACGGCGAAGCTGGATGCCGGCACCATGCCAAAGTCGACAGAGCTCGCTCCCGTGAAGTCGTGGCCGGTGATCACCACCGAGGCGCCTCCCTTGATCGAGCCCGATTCAGGGCTGATCGCGGTGATACCTGCTGGTGGCTGCAAAGTGGCTGTCAGGTTGAGCCTGTAGCCCGACGCAGCTGGCGTAATCGGCTCAAACGCGCCATCCGCGCGGTCATACCCATCCATGCCGGTTGCGAACACATCTTCCGCAGATCCCGTCTCGAACAAGCAGGCGTTATTTGCGACCGAGTCGTTCTGGTCGTTTAGCCCGATCAGATCTCCCGTCTGAACCGGGATGCTCGCCGGGAAAGTGTTGAGCGCGCTCGGAACAAGATCGTCTGGCCCATCGTGGCCGACTACCTGAAATATCAGGCCTGAAGGACCCGAAGTCGGGCTAAAGACCTTCATCTTCAGCGTCTGCCCTAAACCTGGGCCAGCGTTGGTGCTCCACGAGGTGATGACTCCGCCCGGAGGCGGTACTACGTAGCTGTTCCCCGAGGCAATCTGTGCCTGGATGAAGTCGTTCGACCCGCCGTTGCAGACAGTCGGGGGGTCCGGGGCCGCGAGCTGACCGATCGTCACAGGAGCAGCCTGGGCGTTCGCGGCGGCGAGGATCATCCATGAGCCGAGCGCGGCAAGGGCGAGGTAGACGAGGCGCACAGCGGAATAGTTGACCTTGGACGAGATTTGCATAGCTGTGAGGCTACCGTCGATTGGGGAAGCTGCCGCCCGTCGATCGCTGTGTACCGGTCGAGGTTCTTTGAGTTTTCGGTGTCGCTTTTGGCGTGGTCGCTCGTAGGCTCGCCCGCCTACCCAGTCCACAGCGCTCGGGAGGAGCTGCAGTGAAGAAGCGTGTCGCCTCGATGGCCGTCGTCGCTGCGATCGGAGTCGTGGGTGCGGTCGGAGCACGGGGAAATCAATGAAGCGAATGCGATCGACACGAAGGAACGCCGCTGCGTGCTGGCGCTGCTGCGGTGAGCGACGTTAGCTGAGCTTGACGCTCACCTTGGCTCCGGGCGCCAGCACATTGCCGGGCTTGGGGCTCTGCTTCTTGACCTTGGCGCTCTTGGTCTGGTGGACCTTTACCTTGAGGTTGTCCGAAACCTCGTAGAACTTTGAACGGCGGTCCTCCCGCCCCGTCCGCTGCCTTCGGCAGCGTTCTGGGCGCTTGAAGTCCAACCGAGACAGGAGGAACCGCCATGAAGAAGGTACCCGCAGCGAAGGTCGCTGCCACCGTAGAAGCGTCGGAGAGTCCGCTGCCAGCGCAGATCCAGGAGGCGCTGGGCGAGCTGGTGGGAGCGGCGAGGGAGGGGCTGCTCGCGCTGAGCGTCGGCGTCGGCCTTGGCGTCGTGCACGAGTTGATGGAGTCCGAGGTCACCGAGGTCGTCGGGCCGAAGGGCAAGCACAACTCGAAGCGAACGGCGAAGCGCCACGGCCACGAGGGCGGCTCGATGACCCTGGGCGGACGGCGGGTTGCGGTATGCCGGCCGCGGATGCGCTCAGCCGACGACGAGCACGAGCTGGCGCTTGGCACCTACGAGCATTTCGCTGACCGCGATCCGCTGACCAGAGCGGTGATGAACCGGATGCTTGCCGGGGTCTCGACCCGCCGCTTCGCCGCCGTCGGCGAGCCGGTCGGAGAGGAGGTCGAGCAGGAGGCCTCGGCTACCTCGAAGACCTCGGTCTCGGAGATGTTCGTCGAGCGCACCAAGACCGCGCTTTCTGAGTTGATGAGCCGCCAGCTGGGTGACGTGCGCCTGGCGGTGATGATGCTCGACGGCATGGAGATCGCCGAGCGCACCCACGTCGTCTGCCTTGGGATCAGCACCGAGGGGGTGAAGATCCCGCTCGGGCTCTGGGAGGGCTCAACCGAGAACGCGACGCTGGCCCGTACCCTGCTCGCCGATCTCCTCGACCGCGGTCTCGATCCCGAGCAGGCGATCCTCTTCGTGATCGACGGCTCAAAGGCGCTGCGCAAGGCAATCGGCGAGGTCTTCGGCATCCGTGCGCTCGTCCATCGCTGCCATCGCCACAAGGAGCGAAACGTGAGCGACCTGCTGGCCGAGCGTGACCGCGACACGGTCCGCGCCCGCCTGCGCGCCGCCTGGGCGCTCACCGACGTCGACCTCGCCCGCCAGCGGCTCGAGCTGCTCGCCTCAGAGCTCGACCGAACCTGGCCCGACGCCGCCTCCTCGCTGCGCGAGGGCCTTGACGACACGCTGACGCTGATGCGGCTCGGGATCGACGGCCGGCTCTCGAAAACGCTTGCTTCGACCAACCCGATTGAGTCGATGATCGAGATCGTCCGCCACACCCAGCGCAACGTGAAGCGCTGGCGCGAGGGTGACATGCGCAAGCGCTGGACCGCCGCCGGCATGCTCGTCGCCGAGCAGCAGTTCAGACGGATCATTGGCTACCGCGACCTTGCCAAGCTGGTGATCGCGATCGAACGTCACACCCTGAACACAGTGAAACCGAACGCCGACAAGCGGGAGGTCGCCGAGCCCGTTACCGTGTGAAAGTCAGTTCGGGACCGCCGTCGAAGTTCCACGACGATCCGGACATCCTCTTTACCTTGAGCTTGAGCTTGAGCTTGCAGTCTGCTTGAGCAGCGCCTTATTGCCTGCCTTCAGTGCCTCCAACACTCAGCAGACAAGCGTCAGGTCAACCGACTCCGAGGCAGGAGACCCTTTAGCGTAGGGGAAAATTTCGATTACATCGGGGCCGGTCGGGTTGCGCTGCGTCTGAACTGTCCTTTCTTCTGCAAAGACCAAAGCGATCGTGCGGAAGGCTACTGTGGCGGTGGCAGTGCAGTTATAAACGCTCGTTGGAAAGGTCAGTTTGCATCCGTCACCATCTGTGGTCGCTGAGACTCCGGAGGGAAGCGGTACCAGCGGTTCGCATTTTGCGCTCAGGGAGATACCGGTGACGTTGGAGGCACGAACCGAGGTCAAGGTGGCCTGATTGATATTGGCCCCGGTCAAAGAGCCTGCCTGAACGTTTGCACCTGAGATCGAGCTGGCTTGCAGCTGCGCGCCGCCCACCGAACCATTGGCGAGCTTTCCGTTGGTGACCGATCCATTCTTGATCTTTTCCGTCGTGACGGCTTCGTTCTTGATCTTTTCCGTCGTGACGGCTTCGTTCTTGATCTTCGCCGTGGTGACCGCGTTCTTTTTGATCTGCTTGGCCCCGACGCTGTTCTTGCCGAGATGGGAGGCGGCATAGGCCGCGCCCCCACTGAGAACGAGGAAGAGGGCGAGCGTGGCGGTCACGTTCGCATAGGTCAGGTTGTCGCGTAGCCGTCTCATCCTGCCGTCCTTTAGATAGTGGCCTGATTGGCGCAAATCCTAAGACCCGGCAGGAGTCAGCGCAATAAGACCTGTGGGGCGTGGCTCTACCCACTCAGCTTGACGCTAACCTTGGCGCCGGGCGCCAGCACCTTGCCCGGCTTGAGGCTCTGCTTCTTCACCTTGGCGCTCTTGGTCTTATGGCCCTTGACCTTGCCGAGCTTGCAGGCGGCCTTGGTCAGGGCCTTCTTGGCTGCCTTCAGCTTCTTGCCCGCCAACTTGGGGACGGTGCAGTGGGCTTCCGCCACGGGCTCCGGGGCTGGAGCCGCGGTCGGGGGCGCTGGCGGTGCCGAGGTCACCGGGGGCGCCGAAGTCCCGGGGGGCGCTGGCGGCGTCGGCGGCGTCGGGGTCGATTCAGATTCGATATCCGCGTTGTAGCCGAAGGTGTAGGGATATTTGTATTCGTTGGACGGTGCGCGGGTTTCGCCGGATTGCAGGACAGGGAAGAAGGTGGCATAGGTCGAATCACCTTCGAGCGCGGTGAACCAGCCATTCTGTGGGAGATTCAGCTCGATGTATTCCCCGACGTGAATCGGAAGGCTCGTAGCCAGGGTTTCGATTTCGTTGCCGGCGGGAGTCACTAGACCTGTCGATGCCGTCACCGTGTAGGTGCCGTCGCCATTGTCGTGCAGCACGTTGAGGCTGTATCCGGGAGTCGCGGAGGACCCTTTGACTCGCCAGCGGACAACGGTTCCGTCAATCGGAGAGGCGATCTCTACGGACGGTGCTTCTGTGGTCAGCAGCATCTCGTCGCAGGCTTCAATCGAGCAATACCCGGAGCTGCCCGGGCCGGTAAGCGCCGGTCCGAGCGTCAAGGTTTCGGCCTGAGCTGTAGCTGCAAGTGCCAATATCGCGAAGCAAGCTCCAAGTGCCGCCAGAATCGCGCGCCGGAGAAGCCGCTCTTTGCTCCTCTGAAGATCGGGCATGGAGCGTCATCGACAGGCACCGAGCCAATCGTGAACAAGGATCTATCGGTGGGTGTCACTGCGGAACGGTCTGGCGCAGCTTTCGGGCGAGGCCGCGCAGCGCCACCGTGCGGGCGCGGTGGCGGCGCGAAGTCCTCGAGCGATGCGACCGCGGCCCAAGCGGGGACGCAGTCGCACAGCCTCCTCAATCGCTCGCTCGGCTCGACGCAGACCGAGGCCGCGGGCCGTCACCGCCAGCGCCTCGCCCTCGGCGGCGCGCCACCACTCCTCCACTTCCTCGGGCTGCGCGCAGACCATGTCGAAACCGCAGCGGCGATGGGACAGAAGCAGGCCATCGTCGCGACGGGAGATCGTAAAGGCGTCGGTTGGGGACGGCGGTCTGTCATGCACCCTCCTGGGGTCAGGGCTTTGCAGGAGTCCGAGTCGGACCGCTGAAAACCGCCCGATAATGAAAACACTGCGAAGCAAACTCACTTACGCGAACGTGATCTCTACGCTCGCGCTTTTCCTGGTCATCAGCGGAGGCGCGGCTTATGCGGCCTCCCTGGGGAAGAACAGCGTCGGGACCAAGCAGATCAAGAACAGCGCGGTGACTGGCATCAAGATCAAGAAGCGGACGATCACCGGCAAGCAGATCAACCTGGCCAAGCTAGGAATGGTGCGCACGGCTAATAATGCGAACACCGCGACAACCGCCGGGACTGCCAATACCCGATCGTCGCCCGAAGCGATCCACCTCGTAGGGATGGCGGGTCAGCCAGCGTTTGAAGGCGGGAGCGTGGGCTACGGGGAACCCGGCGTAACCCTCCAGCCGGTCGGCTTCTACAAGGACAAGGAAGGGATCGTTCACCTCGAAGGCGTAGTGAAGGTCGGCAAAGAAAAAGGCTCGACATCTTTGGTCCCGATCTTCACCCTCCCGGCGGGGTTTCGACCTGCGGCCAGCGTAGTGCAGATTTTCTCTCCAGGATCTTCGAGCGGCGTGCTCATCGCGGGATCGAATGCGAGCTACGAAGGCCATGGCCTCAGCGGCAACGTACTCGGGTCGGAAGGAGAAACCGTGGTACTTAGCGGAATCACGTATCGGGCGGGGGGCTGAATCCCGGCGTCCCTAGCCCAGGCTCGTGCTCCACGATTCACCTTCCTCGCCGGATGGAAGCTGTGGTCAGCGCTTGCGGCGGCGCAGGGCTTTGAAGCGGCGAACGCGGTTGATCACGAAGAGGGTTGTGAACCCGATGATCAGGACCCACTCGGCGACTTCGCCGACGGAGATGGCGACGGCGGCCATTTTCCACTCGGCGCTTACCTAACGGGTACGCTGATCTCCCTCGAGCCAGTTGGATGGCAGCATCGAGCTTTCAGTCGCCAGCGTGGCTCCAGGGCTCCCACAGCACCTCTCGCTCCGAGCTGCCGGCACGGGCGAGGATGAAGAAAAGGTCAGAGAGCCGGTTCACGTAGCCCAGGATCGGCGGGGCCGCTTCACCCGATGCCAGAACCCGGCGCTCGGCTCGCCGGCACACCACGCGGCAGACCGATCGGGGAAATCGTCGTCGTCGTTTTCTTAGAGGCACTCGAGAGGTGAAGGAGGTCGGAGTTGACCCGCCGAGACGAGGGGCACAGTGTTGACTTGCGCGGGGAGTGGAAGCTGGTGGAGATCGCCGTCAGTCGAATCCGCCGACCTCAGTGAGCCACTGGAGTGGCGGGCGAGGTGAAGTGCGACGCGACCCCCGGCCAGCTTCTCTGACGGAGCAGGCCGGGGTCGTGCGCCGCTGTCTCTCTAACGATCGGCGGCGCCTGTTGTTTTTCTACCGGCATCGCTTCAAGTTGGACGGACAGCCTCCTCAAAACTGCTCAAAGACCATCGAACTGCTCAGATCACCTCGAAGGCGCGTTCTTGCGCCTGTAGCCAGCTCGGTACGGCAGCGCTCACCGCAGTAGCGGGCGTCAGCGCGGCAATCTGAGAAGTCAGAGCCGCGGATCGGGCAGCAGCGACACGCATCGCGAGAATCGTCGGGCCTGCTGTGCAGGCCCTTTTCGTATAGCGGGGGCGGGATTCGAACCCGCGACCTTCGGGTTATGAGCCCCCGCACGCATGGAGCTCAGACTTCTACTTGGCTTTCTAGAGTGGTTTTAGTGGGTCTCAGTTCGCCCAGTTTTTCTCAGAATGGAACCACGAATAGAACCACGGCGAGCCCGCTCAGCGAATTCCGTTTGGAAACTGGTCCATTCAGATTGGGCTGCAGGGTTCAGCCTCTGCCTCGCTGGCATGATCGTGACATTGAGTGAGTAGTAGTCGACGAGGAGTCTTGTCGAGATCGCGCCACCCCGCCGGCGATTGGCCCGACGGCGATCGCACGGCCTGCGAGTTCGTCGGCACGGCGGTCGGTTGCAAGCTGTGGCGGACTGGCATACGGTGGTGGTCGTGGATGTCGGCACGAGGAGGGCGAGCGTGGCGGAGAGGCCGTGATGGAGTTCGAAAGCCAGTCGCAGGAAGCGTGCTACCGTCACGTGAGCAGACTCCTCCAGGAGTCCTTCGGCGACCAGGCCTGGGCCTCGCCCCAGCAGCCGTACTTTGTGCTGCGGCGCGGTTCGGCAGCGGCGACTGTCGACATCCAGCCTTGGGAAGACGGGTCGGTGGTCAAGACCTGGTCGCTCGTCGTAACGAATTCTGCAGCCGACGCCTGAGCTGTATGAGTACCTGCTGCGCCTGAACGCCGAGCAGCAGTTCGGAGCCTTTGCCCTCGATGAAGACAACGACATCATCCTCAGTCACACGATAATCGGCAACCCCGACGACCTTGACTCCGAGGAGCTGCGCAGCTCAGTCGATGCCATTGCGCGTACCGCCGATCGGTATGACGATGAGATCGTCAAGACGTTCGGCGGCCTGCGGGCCAAAGACCGCGAAGCCGATGGCGACGCCCGAGCTTGAAGGCCAAGCGCATGAAGCGGCTCTGCATCGCGGTGGCAATGTCCAGATCATTGCCTCGGCCGGCTCTGGCAAGACCGAGGTGGTCGCGCAGAGGATCGTCTCCTTACTAGAGGAAGGCGTCGATCCGGAGGCGATCGTCGCCTTCACCTTTACCGAGAAGGCGGCGGCGTCGCTCGCAGCCAGGGTGCAGCATCGGGCCAAGGAGGGCCTCGGGGAGGCGGCGCTCGGCAAGCTGGGCCCCCTGTACATAGGGACGATCCATGCCTACTGCTTCGAGTTGCTGCAACGCTTCGTGGCGCGCTACGAGACCTACGATGTGCTGGATGACAACCAGCTCGCAGCCTTCCTGGCACGTGAGGCGCGGCGGCTGAGGATCAAGCAGCTTGACGCCAAGGGTCGACTGTTCGAAGGCATCTCAACCTTCCTTACCAACGCCGAGGTCGTCGAGAACGAGCTGATCGACGTCGAGCGCCTGACCGATCCCTTCCGCGACATCTACCGCAGCGATCCGGAGCGCCTCGACGCCTTTCGGGTCCTCAGCTTCGGCCAGTTGATTTCCCACGCGATAGCCGAGCTGGAAAAGCCCGCGGTCCACAGAGGCCGTTTGCGGCCCGCTGCGCCAACTGATCGTCGACGAGTACCAGGACGTCAACCCCGCCCAGGAGCGGCTGATCAGGCTGCTGGTCGGCGAGGAAGGCGTCGAGCTGTGCGTGGTCGGCGACGACGACCAAGCGATCTACCAGTGGCGCGGGTCAGACGTGAACAACATCATCGAATTCGCCGAGCGTTACCCGAACACCGAGCGGTACACGATCGCAGTCAATCGGCGCAGCAGGCCAGCGATCATCAAGACCGCCGAATCGCTGCTCGGAGCTGATCGAGGGGCGCCTCGACAAGGAGATGCTCCCGCACCGCGACCCCGCGGAGAATGGCGTCGTCTATTGGCAGGCCAAGGATGAGTCGGCCCAGGCGACAGAATTGGCGGCTGCGATCAAGCGCGCCCGCGCGGCCGGCTATCGCTACCGGGATATGGCCGTCTTGATACGGGGACGCTCTTCCCTCGGGCGATATTCTCGACACCTTCGTTGCCGAGGACGTGCCGGTTCTTCCCGGCGGGCGCGACCAATCTCTTCCTCCAGCAAGACGCCCAAACCTTCGGGCATTTGTGTGCCTACCTCGCCGGGCACCAGTGGCGAAGCGAGCGCTACGGCCCCGGCCACAGCGTCTCGCTGAACTCGTCGATGAAGCGCTACCGCAAGGAGTTCGACCTGGATGACTCAGCCACCTCGGCGGTGAGAGAACGCTCCTGAGGCCGGCATGGGGAGGCCCGCTCCGCCAGCGAACCAGCCAACCTGGTCAGCGACCTCTACAAGCTGCTCGACGCTCGGAGTCGACGACTGGGACCACGACGACGAGGGGGCGATCACCCGCCTTGGGGCGCTGGCGCGCTGCACGCAAATCCTCGCCGACTTCGAGTCGATGCGCTACCTGGGGCTCGGCGTCGATCCCGAGCATCCCGGCGAGATCATCGGCGGCGAGGATCGCCGCGCGGGAGTGGCACTACCGTTGGTTGGCTATTTACGTCGAGAACTACGCGCAGGGTGCCTACGAAGACTTCGACGGTCAGGACGTCGTCCCGCTGGATGCCGTCGAGTCGACCACGGTGCATCAGGCCAAGGGTCTGGAGTGGCCGATCGTGTTCATCCCTTCGGTGACCGCTCGACGTTTCCCCACCTCCAAAGTCGGCAAGCCACGGGCTGAGTGGCACGTTCCGACCGACCTCTTCGACGAGGCCCGCTACAACGGCTCGTTAAACGACGAGCGCCGGCTCTTCTATGTCGCCCTGACCCGGGCCCGCGATCAGGCGCTCGTCTCCTCGTTTGCCAGCTATCCGAGCGGCCGCTCGGCGGGCGGCTCGCCCCTCCTTGAGGAGGTGTTCGGCGAGCAGGAGCCAATCGGCGGACCACAGATCCCAGTGCCACCTCCGCCCGCCGGCTCCGAACCAACTGAAGAGCTGGTCGAGGTCACACTCTCCGATCTGCAGCTCTATGCCTCCTGTGGGATGAGCTTTCGCCTCCGTACCCTGCTTGGCTTTCAGCCGGTGCTGGCCAGGGAACTGGGCTATGGGCGAGCGGTCCACCACATCATGCGAGCCGTGGCCGAGCATGTGCAAAGGACTGGCAACCCCCCGGATGGCGAAGGAGCTTAACCGGCTCTTCGATGAGGAATTCTTCTTACCGTTAGCGACCAAGGCCGCCCACCGCGAGATGAAGGAGCGGGCTCGGGGTCATGTGCAGCGCTACATCGAGCAGCACGCTGAGGATCTACGCAGCCTGTGGGCCGTGGAGCGCCCGTTCGAGCTGCGGACCGCCGATGCCCTCATCTCTGGACGCGCCGACGTGATCCTTGATCAGTCCGACAGCGATGAGGCCCACCTGACGATCGTCGATTACAAGACAGCGAACCCGTCGGGCCGCGACGAACCCAACAATGCGTTCGAGTTTCAGCTACAGGTCTATGGAGAGGCCGGCAACCAAGAGGGGCTCAGCGTTGTCGGCGCCTACATCAGGATCTGGTGGCCCGGGATCGCATTCCTGTCGCCGTCGATGGTAAAGCGCTGCAAGGCGCCCGCGCGAAGGTCGACCGCCTAGTTGCCGGATTGAAAGAGGAGCGCTATGAGCCCAGCCCCGGAGCGGCCTGCGGACGTTGTGACGTGGAGCCGATCTGCCATACCACAGTGCGCAGAAGGCGAAGAGCTGAGGCAGAATCTTGCCGCATCTTGCTATGCCCAATCAGGGTCTCCATGAAGAGAACTCACAAGGTCGCCGGCACCTAGCTCGTGCCGCCGATCACTCGAAGTCCGACGAGCGCAACGCAGACCTGACGGACGAGCAGGTTCAAGCCGCGCTCGCCGAAGATTAGCCTTGCCGACAGGGGAGCCTTCTACTGGCAAATTCAGCCAATGCCCGTCCCGGCAAATGCAAAGCCCCGGCCGCATAGCTCCCTTGCGAGAGCCCTAGGCGGTACCGGGGCGTCAGAAGTAGGGTAGCGCAGGCATGGACCCGCAACAAACGAGTGCGTGGCTCTCCGCTGCCAGATTCAAGCCGTTCTTGGCGGCAGCGGAACGTGATCACGCTCGTGCCCTCGTACTTTACGACTGGCACGCCGAAACCGCGGCGGCGTGCTTCGGGATGATTCATCACTTCGAGGTTCTCACAAGAAACGCCATTGACGGTGTCCTTGGCGAAGGCCGGCCACAGGAGCCACTGAAGGACACATGGCTCGTGGACTTCGACATCTTGCAGCCAGACGGAGTCAAGCAGGTGATCGTCGCCGTCGAGCGGCTGGAGAAAGGTAAGGGCATTACCCGCAGCCGTGTCGTCGCCGGGGTTTCATTTGGCTTCTGGGCTGGACTCTTCAGCAAGCGCTACGAGGAGCTGTGGCGCCACCGTCTGCGCCATGCCTTTCCTTACGGGTCTGTAATGCGCAAAGACCTAACAGAGCCGATGCGGCTGATCCAGCGCTTTCGGAATCGCGTCGCCCACCACGATTGCCTTCTGACGCAGGACATCGAGAAGCGCGCTGACGACATGCTCGAAATCGCCGGGTGGATTGACCCCGCCGCTCAGGCCTGGCTCAAGTCTCACTCGCAGGTTCACAGTCTGCTCGCCCAGCGGCCTGGATAGATGCCTCGCCAGGGACTGAGTTCTCTGAGCGGCTGAAGGCCTGCTCGACCATCGCCTTCTCCTGGGCGCTCGGCGCGTAGTCGGCGTAGATCAGGGTGGTCTTGATGTCGCGGTGGCCCATCCACTCCTGCAAAGTGCGCATCGGCACCCCGGCCGCGGCGCAGTGGGTACCGAAGGTGTGGCGGAGGTCGTGGAAGCGAACCGAGCGCAGCGCCGCGCCTTCCAGCGCCCGCTTGTAGCGCTTGCGCAGCTTGGAGGCATCGAGAGGACCGCCGGTGTGGGGGTGGCAGAAGACGAGATCCTCGTCACCGTTGAAGGCGGAGCGCTTGAAGTGGCGCTCGAGTTCACCGGCGACGCGATCGGCCATCGGCACCGAGCGCGAGGAGCGCTTCGATTTCGGGGTGCCGAAGGCCTGACGGGTGAAGTTGCGCCGCACCCTGATCCGGCTGGCCTGCCAGTCGACGTCGATCCAGCGCAGGGCGACAAGCTCGCCCTGGCGCAATCCGGTCATCGCCGCGGTCAGGTAGAGCGCATGATCGGTCAGTCCAAGATCGTCCTCGGAGGTAGCGCGGAGCAGGGCGTCGAGCTCATTCAAGTCGAGGTAGTGGATGTCGGGATCGACGACGGGAGCGCGGGGGCGATCAACGCTTGCCACCGGGTTCAGCTGGACCCAGCCTCGCTTGACGGCGTAGGCGAAGAGGCCGTGAAGGAAGACGAGCTGGTTGGTGATCGTCTTCGTCGCCAGGCCGTCGCGCTTTTTCGCGGCGAGGTAGCGACGGATCTGATCGGCGTCGATCCGCTCCAGCGCCACAGTGCCCAAGAATGGCTCAAAGTGCTTGTTAAGCATCGAGCGGTAGTCGCCGAGCGTCGTCGGCTTTCGCTCCAGGACGTGCTCGAGGTGCTCGAGGTAGCGCTCGGCAGCTACGGAGATCGTAAGACGGGAGCGCAGCACCGGTCGCTCGGAGTCGATGCGGCGACGCAGCTCACGCTCGGCCTGTGCGGCGGTCAAGCCGTCTCGACTTCCCTGCTGGCGCTTCGGACCGAGCTTGCGCTTGATCCGCCGGCCATCCGAATACCAGGTGCCATACCAGCTCTCACCCCCACCCGCGTCAGTGCGCGCGTAGATCCGACCGCTTCCGTAGGAGCGGCGGGCCATCAGACCCTCGTCTCGTTGGCTTCCAGCTGCTCCACCCAGCGCTCGATCGCATCGGCGCGATAGCGCCGGTAGCGACCGAGGGTGACGGTGGGGATGCGGCCCTTTCGCGACTGCTCATAGACCCAGGTCTTCGGGACTCCGAGCTTCTCGGCGACCTGATCGGCGGTGAGAAGAGATCCGCTCATGCCCACAAGACGCAGGGGAAGGTCATTTCGTCCCGCCCGAAGCGAGCCGCGCGCGGCGAACTCGTCGGGAATCGGCGTGCGTGGCGCGATGGCGGAAGCGTCGATCGGGAGCTGGTCCATCGAAGGGTTAAGCCCCCGAGAGGCGTGTTTCGCCCCCTTCATTGGGATGAGGCCGAGCTGAGCCTCGGTTTCGACCATCGCTGCACCGAGCGCTGCGAAGCTCAGGCTCGTGGGATTGCGGGCGATAGTCGCCCATGACCATCAAAACGACGACTGCTCGTGCGGCGGGCACCTATGCGGATCAGCGCTACCAACGGGGGCTGCGCAACTGGCGAGTGAAGCTCCGCCCGATCGCCGCTGCGATCTTCGGCCCGCTCATCGTGGCCGGACTCGTAGTGCTCTTTTTCACCGGGCATACAACGTCGTGGCTTGCAGGGATGCTTAGCGGCCTTTGCATAGGAGTCTGGATGACGTTCCGCGAGATGCCGCCCCGCTATGTCGAGCAGTGGCACGACGGTGCCGAAGGCGAGCGTGAGACCGAAACGGCGTTGAAGCCACTCGAGCGGGCGGGATGGGACATCGTCCACGACGTCAAGCAGCGCTGCGGCAACTACGACCACATTGCCGTGGGACACGCGGGCGTGTTCCTTCTGGAGAGCAAAAACCTCCAAGGTGTTGTCGAGCTGCGCGACGGAGTACCGCACCTGCGCCGCCGCTTGGACCCCGAAGACGACAAGCCGTGGAAGCAGATCCGGCCGCGAGCCCTGGCCGACGCGGCGCGCCTCAAGGAAGACATCGAGCGGCGGACCGGCCATCGCACCTGGGTGCAGGCGGTCGTCGTCTTCTGGTCGGAGTTCCCAGAAAGCGTGGCCGAAGATGACAAGTGCGTCTTCATCAACGGCTCACGGCTTCGCGAGTGGATGGAGAGCCGCCCGAACCGGCTCAGTCAGGCGATTGCAGGTGAGATCTCAGCTGGCATAGCGGGCATCGCCGAGGACGCGGCCGCCGACGACAGGACGGAAGCCTCCCAAGGGACTCAGCTCAGCATGACTTCGACCGGAATCGTGTAAGCACACTCGCTGTTCGTCCATAGCGACAGCTCCGGATCGGGCTCCTAGGCGCCCGCAATGCTGCGAAAGCAGCGCTTAGCCGCCGACCCGCTGGGAAGACCACAGGCCGCATGACGGGACGTGACCCTAGTTTGGCCCGAGACCCGCTGGCCTCAGCCCGTGGACCGGGAACGAGAGCGGCCGCCACGGCGCGGATGTCCGCGCCGGCGTGCTGAGGGAGCCCGGAGGAGCTCCTGGTAGAGGGTGCCAGGCGGCGGTTTGTCGTTTGCGCCATCGACTCACGAGCGATCCTTCACGATCCAGTTCTCGCGGAAGCGAGATCATCTGCTTCGGGGCGTCGGCGCTGGAAACACGGGGTCGCGTCAGGGGATACCCTTGGCCCTCACATGGAGAGTGAAGCCGCCGCGGACGCGGACCGTCAACTCGATTTCCATCCGGGCATGGCGATGCGGTGGGAGATCACGCGAAGCACCGAGGACAGCTCCGGCGAGCTCTTCGAGTCCACGAACTGGCTCGATCCGGGAATGCCGGGGCCGCCCACTCACGTGCATCCCGAAAGCGAGGAGAGCTTCGAGGTAATCGAGGGGTCCCTGGACGTCTGCAGCGAGGGGGAGTGGACGACGTTGGCGGCGGGCGCCACGGCGACAGTTCCGGCGGGGGTCCCGCACACGCTTCGAAACGCGAGTGACGAGCCGGCCAAGACTGTCACCCGAATTCGGCCGGCGGGGCGCTCGGAGGCATTCTTTCGCCAGATGAACGGGCTGATCCACGCGGGCAAGATCAAGCGACTGCCGCCGAAAGAGCCTCGCTCCGCCATCTACGCAGCGATGCTGTTCGACCGCTATCCGGATGTGATCTGCGTGACAGGTCCACTCAGCGGTGTCTTCAAGACGCTCGCGTTGGTGGGGAAGACGCTTCGGTGCGAGCTCTAGAAATGGCTCTTCGAGGTGTTCGCCGCTCCTCACCTTGCTAGGCGGTGACAGGTTTTGCGGGTGTAAGCCCGTGGCGGCGCATCACTTCGCCGGCCTTGGCGGGATTCGGGGGCCGCCCTGGGCGGCGGCGATGATCGCGGCCATTTCTTCAAAATAGGCCGGTCCGAACACACCGGGGCTGGCGATCGCGAGGAACTTCGCGTCAGCGGGCCCATGGTTATCGAAGCCGTGGACCTGGCCACGACGTATGCACAGGCACCCGCCCGGTCCTAGCTCGTGCCACTCGCCGTCAACGGTGAAGGTCGTGACGCCCGCCAGGCCGTAGACGGTCTCCTCGAAGCCGTCGTGGCTGTGAGGAAGGGGCATTTTGGCATCGGCTGGGACGTCGCACGCGAACACCGTAACGCTGCCGCCCGAGTCCTCGGCCTCGACGAGAAAGCGGATCGCAAACGCTCCGATGCGGATGGGCGGTCTGGTTGAGTTCATCTGAGCCTCCTGGGCGACGTCGCGCCCGGTAGATAAAGCGATTTGATCACGATACGCATCGATGCGATCTTGTCACGCCACTGAGGAGGAACAGCACCTGGGATTGAGCAGGATCGCGCTCCTGCCTTACGGAGGCTGCAACCGTAGTCGTCAGTCAATATTTCTCTCCTGATGGACGAATTGGAGCAGTCCCACGCGCCGGCTCGCTCGTGCTCGCTCGGTCCGGAGATTGCGTGCGTCTGCTCCGCCGCTCCCGGCGCACTCGAAATTCGTCCCGAGCGAGCGTCTGCCGCTGGGGGGTTGACGCGCCGGTGGCAACCACGCCCTGTCGCCACTCCTGATGCCGTCAGTTTAGGTATTCGGCGTCAATGGTTCGCGACATGGCCTGAATCAAGCCGATTGACTGGGCCACCAGCAAGGAGTAGCTTGGACGGTTGGGTAACCTGAGCGGTGCCCCAGGAAACTTCGGGCAGGAGCACAGTGATCCGAACTCGTGTCACCCGCATCTCCCAGGTGATCACTGTGGTCGTCGGGGTCGCCCTCGCATCGCTCGCTTGGACCGCAAGCGCTTCAGCAGCCTCAGCCCCCTCGGTCGAAAGCGAGTCGGTATCGAATATCACGGCGACCGACGCAACTATGGAAGCCAGGCTCGATCCGGGTGGCCTTGAAACGGAATACCAATTCCGTGTGATCGGGGCTCCCTGCCGCGCCGAGCCTGTTAACTGCCTCATACCGCCCGGATCGGGGCCCGACTACCCCTCGCCGCCCGCCAGGATCGCCGCTGCGTCAGGCGGACAGGTGGTCAAGCTCGACCTGACCAGCGCTGGCCTGACCTTAACCCCCGGCAAGGAATATCACTATGCCGTGTTCGCCACCAACCCCCAGGGAACGGCGAGCGGACCCGAACAAAGCTTCACGACCCCGCCCACGAACGCACCGCTGATCGAAGGCGAGTCGGTCTCGCACATTACGGCGACCGATGCGACCTTGGAAGCACAGATCAACCCGAACGGACTCGAAACGACCTACCGGTTTGAGCTGGAATCGGGATGCGGCATAGAGAAGCCAGAACCTGGCCACGCAACATGCATGGTGATAGTTGGAACGTCCGTGCCGCCCGGCCAGATCCCACCCTCCTCTGAAGGCGAGACCGTGAGGGTTAATCTGGAAGCTGCCGGCGTGACGCTGCGTCCTGACACCGAATACCGCTACCGCGTCGCAGCGACCAATTCGGCCGGATCGACGAAGCAGGAAGAAGCGCAGGTTTTCAAACAGACCTTCACGACCTCTTCTTCGGCCCCTGTGATCGAAAGCGAGTCGGTCTCAAGCATCACGCCCACCGACGCCACTCTCGAAGCCAAGATCAATACCGAGGGCCTTGAAACGACCTATGAATTCAACCTCTCTGAACGCTGGAGGTGCGAAGAAGTCGAGCCACGGTGCCTGCGTCCGGGGCTCCAGACGTTCTTCGGACTACCGGCCGACAAGCTGCTCGGCTCCTTCGTCGGTCAGACCGTCAGCCTCGACTTGAACAGCGCCGGCGTGATCCTCTCGCCAGGCCACAATTTCTATGAATACTCGATTCGTGCGACTAGTGCTGCTGGCACTACAGGAGGAGAACCTAAGCGCTTCACCACGCCATCGGAAGCAGGGACGGAACCACTCACCGAACCAAGCGGCAGCACCGATCCACAATCCTCAGCGACGATCCAGTCGCTGCCCTCCGGCCCGCGGCCGCGACTGGTCCGCTCTCCGACCAAGTCCCGCGTACCTCACAGTCGTCGGTCACAAAGCTGCGGTCCGGCAAAGGGCACCACGCTTCTCGTGGAACGAAAGGCCCGGATCTACTCGTTGGGCGAATCGAACTCGCAGGAACCGCAGAGGCCCGAACGCATTTACGGCTGTCTGGTCTCCACCGGCCATTCGATCAAGCTTAGCCCGCTACCGAAGACTTCCCGCTGGGGAGCCCCCTGGATGTATCGCCCCTTTGCCCTTGATGCGCCCTGGGCGGCTGGTGCGGTGTCACAGCAGACTGGACGTGACTCGCACAGGCTGTCGGTCACCGCGCGCAACCTCCACTCCGGCCAGCGCAAGAGCTGTTTTGTCGGTTCCGGCGATCACTCCCCCCGCTCCAGAGGAAGCGTGACGAGCATCGCGCTCAAGCGCAACGGCAGCCTCGCGTGGGCTGGCCACGCCCGCATCGGCGAAGTAGTCGCAGGGCAATTTCCACCCCGCGAGGTCGTCGCCTGTGACTCCAAGGGGGAGCGCCTCCTCGATAGTGGTCCCGGGATCGACCTCCGCTCGCTCTCGCTACATGGCTTGACACTGACCTGGACCGATGCGGGCGAAACTCGGTCGGCCACCCTCTACTGATATGGGTGCCGATTTGTCATCCACGAAGGAGCGCTGATCACCGACCTGCAAGTGGCAGGTGCCGTCCTCCACATTTCCTGCACTGGGGGGATGCGGGCGTCTCGGTCGGCGGTTGCGAGACGCCTGCCTTGGACGAGAAGGAGGCGTCCCGTCCCGACCCACATGGCGCTGCCGCATCGTGCGGAGCGGACCCGGTCAACGCCTTGCCGACCGTTTCGACGGTCAGCTACTCCGCAGCGCCGCGCGACCCTCACTGAGGCACCGGTTCGTCTTGGTATACGACCAGTCTGCGATCTCACAGACCTCCCGATAGCTAAAGCCCGCGGCGATCAGGCTGAGGGCCCGGCGCTCGGCGGGCTTCAGGGCGGCGAGGCGTGTCTGGGCGTCATCAATTAGCTCGACCAGCTGCTCGGGGCCGGTGTCTCCGGACGGGATCGACTCCGAGGCGAAGCTCCGCCCGGTGGAGTCCGGGGCGGCCTCCTGGCCGGCTCGGCAGTCCAGATGGGCCTCGCGCCGAAGTGCCCAGCAGCGGCGCTGCAACACGAGCGTGACCCAGGCCAGGGGCGGGGAGCCACCAGCCGGGTCGTACTTCTCGATCAACGTGGCGAACGAGAACTGGAGAGCTTCAGAGGCGTCCTCGCGGTTGGCGGCGTTCCTGCTGGCGATCCGCATGAGATAGTCGTAGCGGTCGCGGTAGAGCTGTTCGGCGAGCCCCTGGACCTGCTCGCGCCTTTGCTGCTCGGCACTGCTGGCATACATCATCGACCTCCTCCGTCGCTGGCTTTGACGGAGGCCGCGAAGGGCGCCGGACGGCGAGCCCGGAACCCGGGCCAGAGGCCCGGGCCGCAAGGAGCCCCGTAGGGGCTTGCAGGGCTGCCCGCCGGTGCCATGCTTCGCGGCCGCAAAGCCAGCGACGGAGGAGTGAGTCAGTGCCGCAGCGAAAAGCAGTTGCGTGGACTCAAGGCCAGCGTTCTGCCTGTGGTGACGGGGTGCGAGTTGGGCGGCGCCCGATCAGTTGTCACAGTGGCGAGCCCGCGGACAGAGGTAGCGCGTGAGGAGAGTGACCGTCTCCGCCGCATAATCGGCGGGATCCCGGCCAGACTGAGGGTGGATCACGAGGCGGTGAGTCACTCCCTCCACGGTTTGCACGACCAGCTCCGCCGCAAGGCACGTGTCCGCAACATCGACTTCAGGGCGGCTCGAGATCCACGCCTGCACCGCCTCTACTGCGATTCGCTGGATGACATCAAGTTGCTCCTGTAGCGCGGTTGGGCGAGGACACTCCTCGAAGAGGACACGGTGCAGGCGGGGAGAGTCGGCGTGCAGCTCGACCATCGCGCCAACAAGCAGCTCAAGGCCTTCGCGCACCGGCGGCGGATCGGCCGTGAAGGCGACGACGAGCGGTGCGAGGTGCTCGCTGCCTTGCTGCACGTGACGCCCAGTCAACTCGACGAGGATCGCATCCTTATTGGGGAAATACTGGTAGAGCGAGCCGATCGAGACGCCAGCTCGCTCCGCGATCCGGTTGGTGGTCGCGCCCGCATAGCCCTTGCGCTCGAAAACCTGAGCCGCTGCCCCGAGGATAGCCTCGAAGGTCTCGCGCGATCGGGCCTGCTTGGGCTCCTTCAGGGGCTTCAGGCGGGGTGGATCCCCGGTTGGACGCATGAGATCCGCATTGAGCGCTTCACGCCTGAGGAAATCGTCTCCCACGAGTACGGTGGGCCAATCGCAGTGTGGAACCACCGGCTCACGTTCGTACCGACCTCCCCAACAAGCTGTTGCAACACGGATGCCGTCGAGATCCAAGCACGGACGCGCGCGCTCACGCCCCTGGCGGACCTGTTCGCGGCGCTGATGTACCGCTATCGCCAAGCCCGCTGGCGGGCGCTCGCCCGCGTGCTGGCCCCGTAGGCTGCGCCAACAATTGGCGCTCGACCGCGGTCGCCCGCCGCCCAACGTTGCGAGGCCCGTGCGTCTTGAACATTCTTCGCGCCTGATCCGAGCCGCTGTGACCCCCCGCGCGCCGTGCGCAACGCATCACCTCCGCGTACGCGCGCTGGCTGCCTGCAGGGCTCGACGCCGGTGCCATGCTTCGTGGCCGCAAAACCAGCGCTGGAGGTACTCATGTTTGACCGCCGCTTCATAGACTGGCTGCATGCCGAACATCTACAAGCCGACGTTCGAGAAGGGGGAGCGACCCGAGGGATTCAGAGGACGACGCGCTCGGATCGGTTATGAACTCGGCACCGAGCTGATCGGGGCCAGCCTCTGGGAGTTGCCGCCCGGCGAGGCGGCCTACCCGTACCACTTCCACTACTCCGACGAGGAGCTGCTGATTGTCCTCTCTGGACGCCCAAGTCTTCGCACGCCGGAGGGAACTCGTGAGCTGGAAGAGGGCGAAGCGCTGCGCTTCTGCCTGGGCGAGGAGGGGGCGCATCAGATTCTCAACCGCGCGGACGAGGTGGCGAGATTTCTGGCGATCAGCAGCCACGGCCGCCCCGATGTCGTCATCTATCCGGACTCCGACAAGATCGGAGTCGGGGAGCGACTGCCGAAGGGCGGGGGGCTGCGGGCGTTCTTCCGGCGCAGCGACGGCGTCGAATACTTCGAGGGGGAGCGCGGCTCGGTTGAAATCGAGCCGCGGGACTGATCAGAGAGGCCCGGCGCCATCTGGCGCCGGGCTCTCTGATCCTTCAATGCTGCGCTCAGGCAGCCGGCTTCACCTCGGCGGCGATCACCGAGTGCTTGGAGCGCTTCTGCGGCTTGGCCTTGGGCGTCGACTTCGACTCCCACTCCGAGTAACGCAGGGCGCCGCGGACTTCGACCTGTGAGCCCTTGCTGAGGCTCTCGGCGCACTCGATCGCGCGGTCTTTGAACGCGACCACGTCGATGAAGAGCGGCGGCGTGTTGCCTGGGCCGTTGACCGCGAGGCGCATGTCGCAGACGGCGGTGCCGGAGCGATCGCTCAGCTCGGGGTCCTTGGTGAGGCGGCCCTGCAGCTCTACCTTGTTCATCTGGATCTCCTTCCGTGCCCGGTGGGGCTGGGGTTTGCTTGCGTAGCGACAAAGCCCCGAAAAAGGTGAGCCGCGCACCGAGCGCAGCGAGGGGAAGGGAGCGCAGCGACCTTGCGCGGTGAGCCGGCGGGGCAAAATGGAGTGAAGCTGCAAACGCCCGCCCACCGGCCTCGGAAGGCACCCGGATGGACGGGGCAGATGCCGTCGGGCAAGGACCCGAGCCTGCGATCCGACCGGCCACTGCCACTACGGTCATCGCGAAGCCTCGCCATCCTCGGCCCCCGCCAACTGCGCGGCCCAAAGCCGACGGCGGGGGTTCCGCGGGCAGAGTCGGTTAGAGGAGCTGCTCAGGCGGGATCGGCGGCAAGATCCGCACGATCTGGGCCGGGTGCTTGGCGGCGGGATTGATCACAACCGCTTCGCCGATTCGAAGCCGCTTGAACTGGTCGGGGCCGACCAGGAACTCTCGCTCGCGGGTGCGGGTCCCCTCCCCCACTCCGAACCCAGAGCCCTTGCCGCCGATCCGCTGGGTCACCGACCAGGAGGGATCGGTGCCGGCGGTCTCGGGCGAAGAGCTCGGCGGATTCGGGGTCCCCGACCCGGTGGATGACCGCGTAGGAGATGTTGGCGAGCACCTGCGCGGCGAGGGAGCCGGTCCGATCCTCGGGACGGGCGGCGCGCAGATCGGCGGGACTCTGGGTGCCGAGCATGATGCTCAACCCGGCCGAGCGGGCGCGGGCGAAGAGCTGGGATACCTGCGCGGCGGAGAGTGCTGCGAACTCATCGATCAAGAGGAAGGCGCCGAGGGGGTTACGCTGGTGCTCGGCAGTGAGGCCGATCAGATCGACGATCAGCGCCGAGCCGAGCAGAGCGGCAGCTTTCGGAAAGCGGTCGGCTTCGAGGTTGAAGTAGGCGACGTCGCCGCGGCGCAGGGCGGTGGCGACGTCGAGCGTCTCCCCCGCGCCGAGGGAGGGGTCGAGCCAGGGGCCGATCTCAGACTCGGCGAGCGCGGCGAGGCGGTCGCGGCCGCCGCCGAGGTCGGCCTTGGCGCGCTCGGAGAGCGAGTCGACGTAGGCATGGACGCGCTCCTCGGTCTGCCCTCCGACCTTGGTGGCGAGGTGATCGAGGCGCTCTGTGTCCATGTGGGCGACGATCCCCGACATCGTCGGTGGCCACAGCCCCGCCGCCTTCATCGTGGAGAGCACCTGGCCGAGCTGGCGATGGGTCGCCATCTCATAGTGGGGCTCGGTCCAACTCTGACCGGAGAGGATCTTGTCGACGATCTCCGACGGCCCTCCCCTGGCGAAGGGGTTATAGACCAGCGGGCCGGTGGGGCTCCACTCCAAGAAGGCGACCCCCATGTGCTCCGCTGCGGCTTTCTGGGTGTCGCGCAGGAGGGCGTCGTACTTGGGGGCGATCGTCTCCACGCCCCCGCCGCCCAGAATGTGGGCCTGGGAGGCCGATGCCTCACAGACGGTCTTGCCCGAGCCGGTGGCGCCGCTGATCAGCGCGTGGACTCCGCTGGCGCTGCCGATCGGCACCCGGCAGGGTCCGCCGCGGCTGTTGATCCCGATCGTCAGGCGGCCCTTCCTGACGCGGTTCTTGGTGGCGCGGCGGGTGGCGCTCTTTGCCCAGACCCAGCGCAGCGGGCCGCGGGAGTCGCGGATCGCCCGCGCCTCCTCACCGCCGTGCTGGAGGGCTTCGTCGTGGCTTTTGACGCCGAGGTAGAGAGCCGTGGCCGTGGCGGCCGCGATGGCGAGGCCGAGGTGCCACTGCACGAACCAGAGCAGGTAGGCGAGCGGCACTCCGAGCAGGGCCCATGTCCAGCGCAACCTCGCCTGGCGCAGGGCGAAGAAGAGAGCTGCGCCGGCGGCGGCGCCGATCAGGACCGGGATCACCAGCCCCCAGAGGTGGAAGCTGATCTGGCCGAGCTTGTCGCGGTGGTGCTTCATCGCGCCACCACCTCCATGACCCGGACCCGCTCCTCGGCGCGCATCTTGGCGATCGCCCGCTCGACCGCGCGGCGGGTCGGGCCGGGGGCGCAGTGGTAGTGGACCTCGGCCACCCAGTTGGCGCGGCGCCAGGCGCGGATGATCGTCCTGAGGCGATAGGGGGCCTTGGGGGTCAGCTCGACCTCGATCGCGATCGGGCGATCCTCGGCGAGGATGACCAGGTCGGGGTGGTGAAGGTGCTGGCGCCCTCCCGGGTCTTCGCCGAGCTTGGCGGAGGCGATCAGGCGCTCCTCGAGCTGCTCGGTGAGGAGGAGCTCGCGCTCGGTGAGGATGTTGCGGTGGCCGTAGCGCTCGCCGAGGCGCTGCGCGGTGGTGGCGCAGCGGAGGCGGTGATCGACCCCTCCCGGCGAGACGACCGCGAGCGGCAGGCCGAGTCCGGCGTAGCGAAGACCGTCCCGGGTGGCGCGCAATAGGCTCGGCTCGTCGGTGAGCAGGTCGAGGCGCTCCAAGAGGCCGCGCTCGATGCAGGCGGCGACGCGGCGGTAGGCCTGGGCGCGCCTCACCCCGAGGGCGCTCATCACGTGCTCGATGCAGACGACGCCGTGACGGCCGATGAATCCGACCAACTGACGGTCACGACCTCGCCCCACCGCGAGCAGCTGGACCTGGAATCCCTGCTCGCCCTGAACCGCAATCTGTCCTGTCGCCGTTGTCATTCCAACCGCAAGACGTTGCAGATCCCGATTTCGTCCCACCCCCCTTGTCTTTTTTAGATTTCGGTTCCTCTTCTTTTTGTTTTCGGTTCCTGTTCTGTTTGGTTTCTCTGCTTCAACCTGGACTCACTCACCCACACCCGTCTACCGCCTCGCCGCTTGCCTCTCCCCTCCTCTCACACAGCCGCCGATCCCATCCGACCACTAATGGTGGTTGGGTGGGATCGGCGGCGATCGGACCTGCTCAAAGCGCTCTGGCAAGCGGCGAGGCGGTAGACGGGCGATCTGGGGGTTGGTCTACGGGTTCGTCTACTCCTCTTTGATCCTTGAAAAGGTGCCTGCCCTACTGCGGCATCGCCCGGACGACACGGACGTGGCTGGCCGTCTGCTTCGGGTCCAGGTAGTAGGTGAGGACGAACTCCAGGAGATCGGGGAGCAGCGCCTCCAGCTCCGCCGCCTCCCCGGCGAGAACGCTGCGGGAGATCCGGGCACGGATGCAGTCGATCAGTATCGGCTCCAGAAATTGAGGGTGGGTGAGAGCCTGGGGGCTATCGGCGGCGGCGTTGCGCAGGAGGGCGCCGTAGCGTTTCTTCCAACGCTGGTGGCACCCGATGGCCGCCTTGTCCCCGGGGCAGGGCTCGACGGTAAGCAGGCGGGTGAGGGCGGGGTCGGCGGCCAAGAGCGCCAGGGCGGCGGCGATCGCGGAACGCACCTGCTCGGGAAAGTCGGCATCGGGATCGTGGGCAGCGGAGATCGCCTCGTGGAGGCGCTCGGCACAGCGCTCACGGGCATCGGGCGAAGCCGTGTTGAAGGTCGGCACAGCGCTCACGGGCAGCCGCCTGCACCGAGCTCGAGGAGAGGTGAACAGCCGTGGAAGGTCACAGTCGCGACCGGCACCACTGTGCGGGAAGCCGAAATGCAGCGGCCCCGGGCGCCGAGGCTGGGACGGCCCCATTGGCGCCCGGGAACCACTGCGCCTTCGCGGTCGGGCACGGAGGCAGAGAGAGCACCTCCAAGGCCAGGGACCGCTTCGGTTACTGCCTTGGCGCCTCCCGACCAGGGAAAGTCGGGATGCCCCTTTTGCCGCCGCCAGCCAGGGAGGGGGGCGGCGACAATCTCCTCAAGCGATGTCCCGTCGTGCTCGAGGGAAGCTTCTTCTCGCGGCGCGTGCCATGGCGCTGATGTCGAACCGTCGGGTCGCGACATATCGCGGCGACTGTCGGCCCAGCCTGTTTCGGGCTCTAACGATCTGGACGACACCGAGGATCGCGGTCACGGTGTGCCCGCCTGCGCGATGAGTGCGCCTATCTCAGCGAAGGCTGTGCGGTGGTCGGGCTGGAGGCCGGGTGCCTTTGGGGTCGTCTGGGCCTCGCCCTCGAAGTAGGGCTCAAGGACGATCTCGACCAGGTCAGGCAGCAGAGCCTCGATCCGGCTCGCCTCGCCCCTTACCAGCCACTCGCGCAGGAGCCAGGCGACGCCGGTGACTGTCGCGTACTCGAAGCTCGCCGGAAGCCGGCTGCCCGCCAAGCTGTGCATCCGTCCCTCGCAAAGCAGGGAGGCGAGGCGCTCCAGCGTGGCCTGATAGCGGGCGAGCGCGGCGGGGCCTGCAGTCTGGGCCTCGACCAGGACGAGGCGGACGGCAAGGGGCTCGGTGGCGATCAGCTTGAGCAGCGCCCGCAGAGCGGCATGGACCTGCTGAGGCCAGGCGGCGCTCGGGTCGATCGAGGCTTCGATCCGCTCCTGGCTCTCGGCGACGATGCGGTCATAGGCTTGAAGGAAGCAATCCTCCTTGCCGGCAAAGAGGGCGTAGAAGCTGCCGACGCCGACCTTGGCGGAGGCAGCGAGATGGTCAATCGTCGTAGCCCGGTAGCCGCGGGTGGCGAAGACCACCGTCGCCGCGGTGAGGACCCGCTGACGACGGTGGGCGGCGATCACCTCGTGGGAGAGGCGATCGGCGCCGACGGGAAGGCCCGAGAGATGCGGCGGGAGAGAGGGGGCTTGTGGCTGGGGCGAGTTCATCTGTTCGGGTCTGTTGCTTTTCGCGCCGCAATCGGCCCGGAGAGAGTGGGAAGCCCTTCGGGGCGGCATTTGCGTTGAATCCGGGCGCGGGCGACGAAGTGCAGACACCGACCGCACTGGGCACCTCATGTCCCATGTACATATTAGTACCTGGATGAACATATGTGTTCCAGGAAAGTCGCGGTCCTTCGACTGTGGGTGCGGGCAACAAGAGCCCAAGCTCGAAGGCCGGCATCGGCTGCCTTGGCGCTGAGCGCTTTATATGTCGAGCAGGCCAGAGGAAAGGAAGGGTGCCGATCGGCGTCTGCAAGGCCCCAGGGCGACTATGAGGAGCTGACAGGCGTCGCTTCGGCGACGGAGGAGGATCGTCGAATCAGAGGCACGGGCGAAGGTGGTGGCATCGGGGCTCTCATATCTGAACGTCCAACGCTCGCTAAATGATTGTCGGACATGCAGGCGCTTGGGCTCCTCTCGCGGCCGCTTGCCAGGGGCTGCGGAAGGCGTCGCGACCGTGACGGCGGGGCGGCCGGGGCAACGAGAAACCCGGCCGCCCCGTCTTTGTCTGCTCGACCACCGCCCCTCCTGGAGGGATATGGGCGGGGCCGGTTCCTCGACGCCGGGGTAGAGGCGCCGAAGTCGTCGGTGCGCCGGAGGGAGAGGTCCTCTCAACGGCGCACCGGGAAGGTCGGGGAAGGCGACACCGGGGAGCGGGAGGGCGTCAGAGGCCGTCCCGCTCCCCGTTTTGCCTTGGCTGTCTCGGCCTCACCCCTTCGACTTGCAGGGCACGACGGTGTTGCCGGAGATTTCGGTGCCGTCGACGAACTTGGCGGTGGCGTGGGCGTCGAAATGGCCGTTGGCGCACTGGGCCACCAGGTAGCTCTCCTTCTTACCCTTGTAGGTGAAGAGGCGGTGGAGGACGAAGCTGAACTCGGTGACCGAGCCCGAGCCGCCGGCGATCGTCGGGATCTTCGCCACCGATTTGGTGCCGTAGACGCCGTCGTGCTCCTTGGAGATTTCGACCGTGGTGACCAGCGCGGTCGGGGTCGGGACCGAGACGTAGGCCTGGATCAGGAGCAGGGTCTTGCCGCCTTTGCTGCCGCCGTTGAAGAGGACCAGGGGGCCTTTGGCGGTGAAGGGGGTCGATTCGGGGAATTCCACCCTGACTTCGGTCGAGCCCTTGCCGACGATCGCCTTCGGGCAGGCCTTTTCGGCCTCCTTGGTGTCCTCGGCCTGCAGCTGGCTTGATTTGCAGACGGGAAGGCCGGTGGCGTTCACTTCGCCGTTCTTGTCGGTGTCGACGACGACTTCCTTGGTCGCCGGAGGCTGGGCGCCGTTGGCGGTGGAGATCGTGCCGTTGACCGTGAGGGCGATCGGCGCCTTCTTTGTCTTGGGCAGGGCGCTGGGGGTGACCTTGCCGCCGAAGGTGAGGATCAGGTTGCCGGCCTGGACCGTGGTGCCCGAGGCGACGGCGGCGAGGGCGAGGGCGCCGATCGCTACGGCGGAGATGATCGCGGCGCTGATCGTGCGTTTGCGTCGGGGTGTCTTCATTTCGGTGCTCCGTTTCTCTTGCGTGGCTTGAGATTGAAGGGTTCGATTACGGGGTCTCCCCCACTCCGGGATCAGCGCCGCACCGTGCAGGGACGAAAGAAGCTGCCGGAGAGGAAGGTGCCGTCGTCGAAGGTGAATTCACCCTTGGCCTGAAGGCGCCCGGTTTCGCAGCGGGCGTTGACGTAGCTGTAGTGGTGGCCCTTGTAGGTCCATTTGCGCCCGATCCGCAGGTGGCCGGAGATCGGCACGCCGGCGCCGCCGGCGATCGGCGGGAGCGTCGCTTTGGTGCGGTAGCCGTAGACGCCGTCGTGGATGCGTTCGATCACGATCGGGACGATGTAGGTGGTCGGGGCGGGGACGGAGAGGTAGCCGTGGGCGAGGACAGTGTCATCACCGTGACGTTTGGGGCCGTTGAAGATGGTGATCGGCGAGGAGACCCCGAACGGCGCCGATTCGGGGAAGGCGACGATCGCTTTGCCCTCCCCCTCGCCGACGATCGCGCCGCGGCAGATGCGGCGGGCCTCGGCGGTGGTGGTCGCTTCCAGCTTTCCCTTGGTGCAGACTTCGAGGCCGGTGGTCTGGACCGAGCCGTGGCGATCGAAGTCGATCGTCAGGGTCTTTAAGATCGGCGGCAGGGCGCCGGAGACGGTCGAGAGGCTGCCGCCGCCGTGCAGCTCGATCGGGGCGTTTTCGTGCTTTGGCAACGCTGTCGGGGAGAAGCCTCCTTCGGCCTTGATAATGAGGTCGCCGACGCGGATCACCTGAAAGGCGTAGGCGGCGCTCGCCGCGAGGAGCAGGGCCAGGGTCAGGACAGCGGCGATCAGGGTCTTGCGGAGCATCACCCGGTGGGAGGGGTAGGGATGCCGGGCGGATAGGCGATCGGCGCGATCTGGGTGACCTTCCAAGTACTCGCTTCCCTTTCCATCGGCATCATGAACTTCTGGTGGTGGGGGCCGTAGAAGAGGGCGAAGGCTTTTTCGCCCTTGACGCGGAAGGCGGCAAGGGCGGCGGTGAGGGGGTTGGCGCGCTGCGCTGCCGGGGTCGGCGCCGAGAGCTTGGCGTAGGACCTCGCGCAACCCGTGTGCTGGCCCGGAGAGTCCGCGGCGAGCCCCGCCAGTTGGCTGCGCACGGTGGAACCGAGGTAGGAGCAGGCTGTGCTCCAGCTGCCCGATGCGCGGGCCATCAGATAGGCGTGGAGCGAAGCGGTGGCGGAGCTGCGCTGCGCTGCGCTCGATTCGGCGCCGTAGGTGGGAATGCTGTTGTCGCCCTCGCGCACGAGGAAAGGGGCGGCGCGCCCAGCGCTCTTTGCGACAGGGCGGGACTGGGCGGATTTGCGCGGGGGCGTGGGCTTGGTCGAGCCGGTCGGGGTGGCGGGCGCCGGAGTCGTGGGAGTGGACGTGGTAGCGGCAGTGCTCGGGCGACCCTGAGCCGTTGGCGAAGAAGTCGAGCTGCCGCTGCCCCCGCAAGCGGCTAGGCCAAGCGCCGGCAGGAGAGCGACGAACAGGGTGCAAGCCCCTCGGAGGGCTCTCACCCCCGCACCTCGCAGGTGCGGGTGAGGCTCGCGGAGAGCTTTTGCTGGGCGAAGCCGAAGCTCGCTTGGGCGAGGGGGAAGATGACGTTCGTGGACTCCGGCGGGGGCAGGGCAGGCGGAGCTGATGTAGCTGTGACGGGCACCGCGATAGGAGAAGCGGCGCGAGAGGTTCATTTCGATCCCGGTGACGTAGCCCCGCTGCCGAGCGTCTTGGCGACGTGGGCGATCAGTGCGGTGCCGTAGGTGCCGTGGCGGCAGGTCTTGATATTTCGAAGGTGAGGACGAAGGAGGTGGGGAAGGGCTGGAAGTCATAGATGTGGCCGTAGAGGACCTGGTGGTCGCCTTCGCGGCCGTTGAAGACGAGCAGGCTGCCCCGGTCGAGGGATAGGGCGGCTCGCCGGGCATGACGATGTTCGAGGAGAAGGTGCCCTTGCCGACCAGGGCCGAGCGGCAGGCGGAGAGGGCGCGCTGCGTTGGAGGCGAGCTGGATCTTGGCCGAGCGGCAGAGCGGCAGGCCGGTGTAGTCGAGGCGACCGTGGCGGTTGATCTCTATCGTCAGCAGCTTCAGCTGGGGCGGGGGGCTTTCGTCGATGGTCGAGATCTGACCGGCGACAGAGACCGCGATCGGGGCCGGCGTGGAGCGCGGCAGGGAGTGGGGCGACAGCTTGCCGCTCACGGTGACTCGCAGGTTTTCCTTTCTGGGTGATTGCGGCCTGGGCGATGGCTGGCCCGAGGCAGAGCGCGAGCAAAAGGGCGAGGGCGACGATCTCCGGGCGACGGATGAGGATGCGGGTCGTCTCGGTAGAAGTGTTCATCGTCTAGCTGAACTTCGCGGTGTTGGCCTGGCAGTAGTGAAAGTCGAAGCCGAGCACCGTGTCATTGGCGAGTTCGACGTTGTGGGTGAGCTTGATCACCATCTTCTCGGCGCCGTTCTTGTTGGCCTGCTTGAGTTTCTTGGCGACCGCTTCGAAGTAGCCGATCTCGGTCTTGATCTGAGCGAGCCACTTGGTCAGCGTCGCCTTGTCGGCTTCCGGCTGGGGGACAGCTTGGAGTTCGCCGAGAGTCCCCTCCAGCGCCTTGGCCGCCTTGGTGAAGGCAAGTGAGGCGGGCTTCAGCTTGCCCTGCTTTACCTCCTTCTTTACGTCCTTCAAGGTCTTTTCGTTGGCGAGGGTGTTGGCCTTACAGATCGGTTCTACCTTGGCGACGTATTCTTCGCGGCTGACCCCTTCAGCGTAGGCGAGGGAGACAACAGCAAAAAACACCACGCTCGTCGCTAGAACGGGGACTGCCAGGACCTTCCTTAACTTCACTGATGACTCTCTTTCATCTTTCGTCTTTTAGAGGCTGACTCTTAGCCTGTAAAACACACCTGGGGTAGGTTCGGTGCGGCTCATCTGGCCTTTTCCTTGAAAGTCACAGTTTGCGTGTCAACAACGGGCACGACGCTATCGGTGGGCGTGAAGGTAAGCGTGACCTTTACCGTGAGCTTGCGGTGTCTGGCCTTGCGCAGCGCCCGCTTACCGGCACCGCTCAGCGAGAGGCGCAAGGTGAGGGGACCGGCGGCGGCCGGCTCCACGCTGACGCCCTTCAAGTCCTTGCCGGTCGCGTCTGAGGTTGCCGGGTCCCGAGACGCTGACCCCGAGGGTGGCAGCGGCACCCCTGATGGTGAGCTTGCCGAAGGTCAGCTTGGTGGTGGTGCTTTTTGCGGCGGGCGGGACGGCCGCGAAGTTCGCCGTCACCGCGAGGTTCACGCCGACGGTGAGCTGGCAGGGGCCGGTGCCCCCGCAGCCACCCGAGAAGCCGGCGAAGGCGAGGAACCCTCAGCCGGGGTGGCGGCGAGCGTGAGCGCTTCGCCTTCCAGGTAGGAGCCCGAGCAGGCGCCGGCGGTGGCGGTGCAGCCTGAGACGGCGCCGTGATCGGCGCTGACCGAGCCTTCGCCGACGACGGTGACGGTGACGGTGTGGTGGATCGGGGCGAAGGCGGCGGTCACCGACCTCGCGGCGCTCATCGTCACCTTGCATTCGCTGGGGGCCGGCTGCGCTTCACAGCCGCCCCAGGCGGCTAGCTCGTTACGGGGCGCGGGCGTGGCGGTGAGGGTGACGGTACTGTCGGGACCTTCTTGGTCGAAGCTCTCAGAGCAGGTCCCTTCGCCGGCCGTGCAGGCGATCCCGGCGGGTTCGCTGGTGACCGTGCCTTCGCCGCTCGCCTCGACGCTCAGCGTCTTTTGCGGGATTGCTTCGAATTTTGCGCTGAGAGACTTCGCTTCGCTCATCGTCACTTCGCAGGTCGTGGCGGTGGATTCGTCGCAATCGACGCCGCCCCAGTCGAGGAAGCGGTTGTGAGGTTCAGGGGTGGCGGTGAGGGTGACGATGCGGCCTTCGTTGAAGTGTTCTGAGCAGCTCCCCGCGCCGGCGGCGCGGCATTCGATCCCGGCGGGTTTGCTGGTGACTTCGCCGGGGCCGGTGACCGAGACGCCGAGGGTGTGCTGGGTGGGTTCTTCGAAGTCGGCGTGGACTTCGACGTTGCGGTCGAGCAGCACCGTGCAAGAGCCGGTACCGGGGCACGGTTCGGCGCCGCTTACAGTCCAGCCGGTGAAAACCGAGTGCGCGTCGGGGGCGGAAAAGAGGGTGACCGTCTGCCCTTCGTTGTATTCGGCGACGCAGGACGTGCCGCAAGCGATGCCGGCAGGCAGGCTGGTGACCGTGCCGCCGCCGTTGCCGGACTTGGTCACGGTGAGGGTGTCGGCGGGGGCGGTGGGGCCGAAGACGTAGACCCCCGCGTCTTCGGAGTCGCCGGATGTGACGTAGACGTCGCCTTGGGATTCGCCACCTGACTCGTCGATCGCGATACCGGAGGGTTCGGCGTCGATGATCCCGGCGGCGATCTGGCCGCGGTAATCGCCTTCGGCGTTGAACTCATCGACCACCACTTCGGGGTGCTCGGAGAGGTCGTGGCCGACCTCGTCGAGGGCGAAGAGGTGACCGTCTGTCTGATCGACGGCGAGTTCGGATTCGCCCAAGTAGTGAAAGCCCGCCTGGGGGGTGGCGGAGCCGTCGATCACCGCCTTCGGGGTCGCCGTGGATTCGGAGGGGTCATAGACCTCGATCGTGTCGGTGGCGGCATCGGCAACGTAGAGATCGCCTTTGGTGGCCGGGTAGTCCGAGACGGCGACGCCAAAGTATTCGGCGTGAGCATCGAGGCCAATCTGGACCGGTGTCTCGCCGGAGTGAACCGGAGCTTCGTACTCGGCGACGTAGGTGCCGCGATCGACGTAGAGGTCCCCGGTAGCGGGGTCTACGGCGATGCCGGTGGCGGGCCCGGGGTCGATCGTGGCGGGCGAGCCGGAGGTAAGTTCGGCGGATTCGAACTCGACGACGCTACTGCGCCAGTTGTTGACGTAGAGGTCGCCCGCGGAGTCGAGGGCGAGACCGCAGGGCCCGTTGCCGGGATCCTCGCCTGAGATCTTACCGGCGGGCAAGTCGACCGCGTCATGGTGGTAGTCGGAGACGTAGAGGCCGCCAGAGTGGTAGGCGACGCCGCAGGCGTCTTCGTAGCCGCCGTTGATCACTCCCAGGAAGGGGTGGCTGGCGGAGGCGAGCGCGGGTGCGGGGAGGGCAAGGAGGGCAAGCGCCAGCAAGGGGGGGCAGAGGCGCAGTAGTAAAAGGTGGCGTGTCATCGGCGATGCCCTCCCGGGCGCGTTCGGCCGCGCTTGGAATGGCCCCTGCGGTGCTTGCCGCATTCGTTGCCGAGCGGTAACTTGAGGGTCTCGCCGAGGTTGTTCTGGCCGGCGAAGCGGGCGGTCGCGAAGGAGGGGGCGGCGCAGACGTTGTTGGAGTTGACGATGAGGCCCTTGGAGCCGCCGAAGAGGGTAAGTTCGAATTTGGAGGCCGGGGCGTCGGGGAGCACTTCGAAGCTGCCGCGCATACCGCCGTTGACCGAGTCGATCCGCGCAGCGATGTCGAAGCTGAGGCCGCCGTCGCCGTGAAGCGCGGCGACCAGGTCGGGCAGAGGGTTGGGGGTGTGACTCTCAGGTACACAGGTCCTTCGAGCGGTTCGGAGAGCAGCGGCGTGTAGGCCTTGGCATAGCCGTAGACGGAGCTGGGCGGGCAGGCGTCGGATTCGAACTGCTTGGGCGTGCAGACTTCGCGGATGTGGCTTTGTGCGAGGAACTCGGCGTGGGGCAGGGCGACGATTGCCTTACCGATGTTGGCGTCGCCGGGGCGCTCGGTGACGACGGCGTGCAAAGAGGGGTAGGCGCCGCGGTGGGTGGCACCCGCCAGCTTGAGGCTGAGCTTGGGGGCGAAGGGGAGCGAGGAGCAGTTGGAGGCCTGGTAGAGGCCGGTGGCGGTGGCGGCGATGTCGTCGGGGTTGGTGAAGGGGGGGCTGGAGCCGTTCATGGTCGAGGAGGCCTGGAAGGGTTCGCAGCTGGTCGGGTTGAGGGTGAAGTCCTTGCGGCTGATGTAGACGCGGATGTCGCGCAGGTGAAGGGGGATGCCGTCGCGGATGTGGGGGATCGGGTCGGAGCCGGCGGAATTGAGCGAGACCTGGGCCGTTTCGGGGTTGACGTCGATCGCAGAGCGGATGACGATGACGCCGAGGTCAAAGGGCCCGACAAGAGCGGAGTCGATGGCGACGATCGAGAGCGGGGCGCCGTGGTAGGGGCCGGCAAGGTAGAGCCGGCCGGGGGCGTAGTCGAGGACGCCGCCGAGGCCATAGCCCGTCACGGTGTGGCCAATTTCCGAGCGCGCCGGGCAGCTGGGGTGTTCTCTCTCTTCGATCCCGGTCTTCGCCTTCGCCGCTTCGATGTCGGCGTCGGGGCAGGGGGGGACGCCGGCGATCTTCGCGGTCAGCCCCGGCGGCAGCACCGCGGAGTAGGAGGTGATCTCCTGTTCTGTGTCGGTGCGGGTGAGGTGCAGGTAGTAGGGCGAGTAGGAGCCGGCGTTGGAGTTTTCCGAGCCGTCCTGAGCGCCGGGGTTAAAGGGCGGCGAGCCAGAGCCGGGACAGGGGCCGCCGCCGGCACCCTGGGAGATCGGGAACTCGAAGTTCTGGTAGTCGATCGTGGGCTGGATCTGGGCGGAGGCCTCCCAGGGCGTCAGTTCGACGTCAGTGGTGTAGGTCCCGCAGGCGGCCGGGGTAGCGAGCGGGGCGCGCTGGCCTTCGCGGAAGTGGACCTTGAGGTTGGTGTAAGGGAGCTGGGGCATGCCTTCGAAGACGGCGACGAGCTGGCCGGTCAGCGGGTTGGGGATCAGCTCGCCGGCGGCTTTGACGAGGATGCCGTTGCCCGGTGCCTTGGCGATCAGGTAAAAGGCGAGCAGCGTGTTGAAGGGGTTCTCGGCACCGGGCGAGGTGGCCTGGGGGGCGGGGTCGGGCTCGGCGAGATAGATCGAGCCGCCGATAACCTGTTCGAAGCTGTTGGTTTCTTCGATCAGGAGCGGGCTTTGCACGCTGAAGCTGCCGATCTTCGATTCGCTCGGGCAGCCAGCGCCGGGCGTCGAGGTGGCGGTTTCGAAGGCGTACTGTCCGGGCGTGCAGACGCCGAGGCCGGCCCCGACCGAGGGGTTGATCGTGAAGCCTTCGGGCAGCGCGACCACCGCCTTGCGGACCTGGGAGCCGGAGTGGCCTTCGGGTTCGAGCAGGCCTTCCTGGTCGACTTTGAGGTCGAATTCGAAGCCGGTCGCGGTAGAGGCGCGCGCCGTGGTCGGCTGGGAGAAGGAGCTGGTCTGAAAGTGGATCTGATCGCAACGCTGAAGGCCCTGCGGGTTGCCTTCGGCGTCGCGGCTCAGCGAGCGGTCGGAGACGAAGGCGCCGGGGTACTGCCAGGAGTCGACGCTCGCCGAGTAGGACAGCGGCCCGGTGCAGGAGTTGGGCAAGGTGAGGAAGGACTGGGGCCGGTTGTTCTTCGGCGTGCCGACCGAGCATTTGGCCCAGGGGGAGGCGGGATCGACCTCGTTTAGGCAGTTGCCGCGTTCGGTGTCATGAGAGGCCACCCAGGGCGTGCCCCAGACGGTGATCTTGACGCCGTCGATCGCGAGGCCCTGGGGGAAGTTGCGGGCTTCCATGTCGAGGCCGTATTCGCCGGCAACGTTTCGGACCTGGGCGCCGAAGGCGATCGGGTCGCCGAAGGGGGCGACGCCGAGCTCGGCGGCGACGCCGGGCGGGGGGGTGAGACTGAAGAGGCCGAAGGTGCGGGTGGAGCCGCCGAGCAGGCTGGTGCGAAACGCCACCGTGCCGATCTGACTTTTGTCCGGGCAGCTCTCGCCGGAGGCGCTCGGTTCGAAGGGGGAGGAGCGCGGGGTGTTGAACTGGGCCAGGGTGCAGCGACCCAGAACGCTGGGGTTGCCGATCAGCCCCGAGGGCAGTTCGAAGCGCATGTCCTTGACATCGGCGGCGGGGAAGGGGACGCCGGGCTGGGCTGGGGATTCGGGGCCCTGGTTGAAGTTGACGGTGGAGATGAGGTCATAGGGGTGGGTGCCAGCTTCGGTGGCCGGGCTACCGTCTTGGTTGGTGGCGGCAAAATTAAAGCCTTCGGTCCCGGGCAGGAAGCCGAATCCGGCCGCTTGGGCTGAGGAGGCCGCGGGGACGACGAGGAGGAGAGCAAGGGCTCCGCACAGGGCGGCGCATGCCAGCGTCCTTCGCCCGGGCGAAGGAGCTTCGGTGTGCCAATGCGGGCGGGGACTCACCTGGAACCCCCAAGCCTGTGGCGAACGGCCCGCTTATGCTTCTTGTGGTGGGGCTTCTTCTTGTGGTGGGGCTTTGTGTGGTGGACCTTGGGGTATTGCAGCGGGGGATTGGGGAGACCCGGGATCCGGGTGTCGACCGTGGGGTCTTCGGGCGGGATGGGGAGCGGAGCGCATTCTTCGCTTTCGCAGATTTTTCCCGGAGGCGGCAGGGGGATGCCGCCCCGCACACGGGCGTCGTAGACGTCGATCGAGCCGGGGTCTCGCGCCTTATCCAGCGAGGCTCCGGTGAGGAAGAAGACATCGGAGCCGCTGAGCGAGGCGTCGATGAAGGAAGAGCCTTCTTCGCCGCTGCCGCTGGAGATCAGGCTGAGGCAGCCGCCCGGGCGCCGGCAGGTGCCTTCGCCTTGGGCCTCCCACTGATAGACGTCGGGGCGGTTGTCAGTGTCGAGCGGGACGAGGGCGTCGGAGGAGTCGAAGAAGAGGCGGCGGCCGTTGGCGGAGAGGGAGCGGGGCTTGTAGGAATCGGTGGCTTCGGGGCCTTCGCCGTTGGGAATCGCGCCGGGGATGGTGGAGGGACCGAGCGGGCGCTCGCCGGTGGGGTTGCAAGAGATGCAGGCAAGGGCGCCTTCGGCGCCGCCGGCGGGGGCGGTGTAGAGGTAGACCTCCGAGTCGGGCTCGCCGGTGCTCTGGTCGGTGTTGTCATAGCCGGTGAGGGACGCTTCGGAGAGGAAGGCGAGGCGGGTGCCGTCGGGGCTGAGGCGAGCCGTGCCGGTGGTGGGCGGGTAGTCGGTGGGATCGGCAGCGCCGGCGCCGGGGGCCAGCTCGGTGGTCGCCCCTTCGTGGAAGAGGTAGAGGCCGGAGGCGGTCGCGTAGTAGACGTAGGAGCCACTTTCGGAGGCGCCGAGGACACCCATGACGCCGCCGGAGGGAGTGAGGTCGGTGGCTGTGTGGGTGATGGCGTCGTAGCTGTAGAGGTGGCCTTGCTTGGTGAAGAATGCGATCGAGCCGTCGGGGGTGGCAGTCTGGAAGGCGCCGCCGCCGCCCAGCGATTCGTCGAGCTGGGAGGTGGTCCCCGCTTCGCGCACGTACAGGTTTCCTTCGTCTTTGAAGTAGACGCGCGTGCCTGCTTCAGAGACGGCCGCGCCCTGGGCGGCAAGGGTGGCCCCGGGGGTGCCGTGGGCTTCGCCTGGCAAAAGGTTGATGAGTTCGGGCTGGTGGCCTGCGGAGAACTCGTAGAGGTTGGCCTTGGCTGCATCGCAGCCTTCTGAGCCCGGCACTTCGGTGGCTTCGGGGGCGAGGGCGGCGCAGGTAGAGAGGACGAGGTGTTGCAGGTCGGGGCTGGCGCCGGCGAAGGCGAGGTTGAACTGGGCGGCGCTCAAGGCGAGCGCGCCCTTGTCGGCTTCGGTGAGCAGCGCGGTGAAGGAACCATCTTCGTCGTCGCGCAGGTAGTAGTCCTGGTAGCCGGGCGGGGCTTCGGTTCCGGGCAGAGGCGGGCTGTCCACCGGACAGCCGGTGCCTTCGCCACGACAGTGGACTCCGTTTAAGAGGAGGCCGCGGGCGAGGTCGGGCGAGAAGAGCTGGTAGGGCACGCCGTCGGGCTGGTTGCCGTAGGCACCGGAGACGGTGGCGGTGGAGATGTTCTGGGTCGACCAAGCGGGCGGGTTTTCTGAGCGGCGCGAGATGTACTGGCTGGCGGGCGGCGCGCCCTCGGGGTCTTCGCCGAAGGAGGAGGAGGAGGTGTAGGTGATCGATTCTCCGTCGGCGGCGGCCTGGAGAACGTCGCCGCCGTGGTTTTGGCCCGGGCCCTGGATTGCGCCGCCGTTTTTTTCGGGCGGGGAGACCAGCTCCCAAGCGCGTTCGTCAGGGAGGGCGAAGGCGCCGGAGAGTTCCTGAGTCGCGAAGGTGCGGGCGGGGCCGGGGGCCGGGCCGGATTCGTTGGTGGCGAGGATGCGGTAGCGGTAGGTCGTGGCTGCCCGCAGGGAGCTGACATGTTGACGCGCAGGCTGGAGGCTAGATTCCGAACCGAGGCTCGCTTCGGTCCCCGCCGGAACCCGGGCAGCGCCGGCGAAGCCTTCGCGGGGTGGGCTGGCAGCAAGGTTTTTCTGGTATTCGGCTTCGGTGAGGTATTCGAAGCGGTAGGAGGTGCTTTCGCCCTCGGGGTTGACTTCGGCCTGAAAGGTGGCGGAGGCGGCGGTGACTTCGGTTACCCAAGTGGCGGCGATCTGGGGTTCGGCCGCCGCGGCGAACGTCGGCGAGACGGCTAGCGCAGCGGTAATAAGGGCAAGGGTGGAGAGGAGCCGCCAACGCCGAGAAAGCGGGGACCCATGAACCGCCGCGAGCGGGCGGCGATGCAGCTTGCTCACGTCTCTCGCCCCTACCCCACGGCCCGCAGGGCGGGTGAGGAGGCGAGGAGGTGGGTGGGGCCGGCGGCCGGGGATGCAATGGACGTCTCCCGATAGGGGATCGCACCCCTGGATACGGGCCAGCACCGGTGCGGATTCGCCCCCGTCGCGAATCCCACATGGCGCTGCCATGCGGAATCCACGCCGGAGCCGCCCCGCCTGGTCCTGAACCGTCCCAGGGGCACGCCCCCTAACGGGAGACGTCCTAAGCCGCGTGGCGACTGGGGGGTTGTCGATGTGGTCGTGGAGGCCATCAGAGGTGCCTCCTCTGAGCCCGGTGGCGCTTTTTGGCGTGCTTCTTGCCCTTCTTCTTCTTGCAGGAGGTCTTGATCAGCGGTTCGGAGTTGTGGAGCTTGCCGTTCTGTCCGGTGAGGTCGACGATCGCCTTGTCGGTGGTCTGGCAGAGGTTCTTGGAGTTCTGCAGGAGGCCCGTCTTGCCGCCGTTCAGCTGGAGGGTGAACTTGGAGACCGGGGCGTCGGGGACGACTTCGAAGGTGTTCCTAACGCCGCCGCCCTTGCCGGTATCGATGTGGCCGTCGAGGGCGACGTCGATCTCGCCGTTTAAGGCGGCGACCATGTCGGGGAGCTTTCGGGCGCCGCCGTTGGAGCGCAAATAGACCGGGCCTTCGAGGGGCTTTTCGAGCAGCAGGGTTTCGGCCTTGGCGAAGCCGAGCACCGAGCCGGGCGGGCACTTTTCGCCGGGGGTCGAGCCTTCGGCGAACTGGACGCGGGTGCAGGGATCCTGAATGTGGGCGTTATCGACGAACTCGGAGGGCGGCAAGGTGACCTGGGCGCCAGCGACGTTGGCTTCGCCGGGGCTGGTGGTGAGGGTCGCGGTGAGGGCCGGGTTCTGGGCGCGCTTGGTGCCGCCCGTGAGAGAGAGGGCGAGGTGGGGGGCGAAGGGAAGGGCGGGGCAGCCGCCGACCTGGAAGTGCTGGGAGAGCGGCGCCGAGGCGCCGAGGACGGAGAGGGCCGAGCCGGTGAAGGCGAACATGTCGCAGCTGGTCGGGTTGAGGGTGAAGCCCGGGCGGCTCATCTTGACGGTGATCTGGCGGACGTCGAGGGGGATGCCTTCGAGAATGGTGGGTATTTCGTCGGATTTGGCGGTGATCTGAGCGGTTTCGGGGTTGACGTAAAGGGCCGTCATGACCACCACGTCGCCGAGGTCGAAGGGGCCGGCCACCGCGGGGGTGATGATCGCGAGGCTGATGGGGGCGCCCTTGTAGGGGCCGGTGAGGTAGGCATGACCCTGGACGTAATAGGGAGTCGGGCCGGCGCCGGAGGCGACCTCGACGGTGCCCAGTTCGGAGCCAAGTGGGCAGGAGGGGTTGGCCCGCTCTTCGGCGCCGGTCTCGGTGCGGGCTGCTTGGATGTCGGCGGCGGGGCACTCTTCAACCCCGGCGAGGCGGCCAACGAGGCCGGGGGGCAGGGTGGTTTCGATCTGCTTGATTTCCTGGGAGCCGTCTTCGCGGGCGAGGCGGAAAGAGAAGGGCGAGTAGGCGCCGGCGCGGGGGGTTTCGGTGCCGGCGTGGAAGACCGGCTTGTCTTCCTCTTCGGCGGAGTTGTGGGGGCAGAAGCTGCCTTCCCCTGCCTGGCCGAATTCGGTTTCAAACTGGGCGGTCGGGGTGGCGTCGGGCGTGTAGGGGGTCGAGTAAGGGGTAAGTTCGGAGGTGGTTTCGTAGCTGCCGCAGACGGCCGGGGTGCGGAGGGCGCCGTCGGCGCCGCCGAAGAAATGGAAGTAGAATTCGCCAAAGGGGGTCTGGGGGTTTTCGAGGAAGCTGGCGGTGACCTGGCCGGTGGCGGGGTCAGTGTGGAACTGGCCGGCGAGCTTGACGATGATCCCTTCGCCTTCGATGACGATGTAGCCGGCGAGGAGGGAGCCAGAGGGGTTTTGGTGAGGGGTGGCGAGGTAGATGGACCCTTCGAGTTTGTTGTGGAGAAGGGAGGTGTGGACTTCGACTTCGCCGAGGGCGGAGTCCCGGGGGCATTCGGCGGGGGCGGCAGTGAAGTGGGCGGGGGTGGTACCGACCGGGGTGGTGAGGCCGATCTGGGCGGGGGAGCAGGCGCCGAGGCCGTTGGCGGAGGAGGGGTTGACGGTGAGGCCCTGGGGGAGCTTTACCACAGCTTCCTTGAGATCGGGGGTGGCGAGTTCGTTGACTTCTTCGTGCTGGGGGACCTTGAGGGTGAAATTGAAACCCGAGGGGCTGTCGGCGAGGTCGGTGGTGGGGCGGGCTTCGATCTGGGGTTCGAAGCGGAGGTTTTCGCAGCCGTCGATGGGGGGGATGTCGGCGGAGGCGGTCGCTTCCTGGCCGGGCAACTGCCAGGCGCTGGAGCGGCCGCGGCCTTCGAGCGGTTCGCCGGTGCACTGGGTGGGCATGGTGACGAAGGGAGTGGGCGAAACTTCGGCGGGGCCGCCTTCGGGGTAGCCGAAGAGCCCCAGCCCGTCTTGCTGTAGTTCGCACTTGTGGAACTCGACTGCGGGCGAGCGTTCGAAACCTACAATTTCATAGGTCCCGTAAGGACACTCCTTGCCGCGGAGGTTGTCGTGGGAATGTTCTGCGGGGATGCCCCAGAGGGTGACGCGGACGCGGTTGAGACCGATTGCGAGGAGGCCGGAGGAGGTGGCGGTAACGCCATAGTCGGTGGCGGTGCGGAGGCCGGTGGTGATGAGGAAGTCGATGCCGTTGAAGTCGTAGCCGAGCAGGCCGGGGTAGTTGCCGGCAGGCTGGAGGTTGATGAGGGGAGCCATAACGTAGAAGTAGCGTGCTTCGCTCACCTCATGGTTGATGGCGACGGTGCCGACGATGGTGGAGCGGGGGCATTCGTCGATGAAGAATGCGGCAAGTTCGCAGTGGGGGACGGCCTGGGGGTTGGCAATGAGGCCGGGGGGAAGTTCGGAGACGATGCTTTGAGGATCATGATCGGGGTGGATTGCGGGGTCCGTAAATCCTTCACCCAGATTTCGGCGGTACGCTTCGGTGGCGTCGGCGAAGTTGAATTCGGTGGAGTACTGGAAGGGGTGGCCGCCAGCCTGGGTGAAGGAGCGGCAGGATTCTTCGGTAAGTTCGCAGTCGGATTCGGTCAGGGAGGCGGAGAAGCCGGAAATGCGGTAGGGAGGAGCGGCGCTGACTTCGTTGGTGGTGGAGGCTTCGGCGGTGGGGGCGGCGCCGCCGGAGATCTTGGCGCTGTCTTCGAGGGCTCCGAGGGGGAAGCCCTCGGCGGGGACGGCGACACGGACCTGCATGACGAGTTTTTCGCCGCGCTTGATGGCGGGGAGGTGGCCGGTGAGGGGGCCAGGGTATTCGCAGCGCAGGGCGGTGGGGCAGAGCCCGTATCCGGCAAGGTTTTCCGCTGGATTGACTCCGGCGTTGCCGTGGCCGAAACCGGTGGGCGTGGAGTAGAAGTCGACGACGCCTTCCTCGCCGGGACCGTAGGGGCTGAGACCGGCGGGCAGGGTGTCTTCGATAGCGAACTGTTCGGAGGCCGAGGTGGAGGCGCCGACGTCTTCGGCTTCGATCGTGTAGACGGCGTTTTCATCGGGGGCGGGGAGGAAGTAGGTGGCGGAGGGGGTGACGGTGAGCTTCCATTTGGGGGCTGCCGCCTGGGCTTGCGGCGCGGCGGTGAGGAGCAGCCCCATCGCGACAGCCACGCATCCGAGGGCGGCGCGCTTGCGAGCGCGCAGGAGCGCGCTCGCAACGGAGCTGCGCGGGCCGGCGTCCTCAGTCGCGCGAATAGCGCTGCTATTCACGCTCCCTGCGTCCTTGCCCCGCTTGGCGCGGCGCTCCTCGACTGCGCACCTGTCGACTCGGGGATGCACCTCCCCGCCGCAAAGGGGACTAGAGGAGAAGAGACCGAAGAGCCTGGTGCGGGCCGTCCTGAGCGTCCTCAGCTCCAGGCGGGACGTAAATGAGTTCTCTTGGTTCACGTCGGTGTTCTCCTGAGGTGCCATAGTGGTTGCACTGCGGTGGACGTATCGGTGCAGGTTCACTTTGCACCTCCGCGGTTGTGGCCGGCGGCTCGGCGGTCGGCCCGCTTGTGCTTTGCCTTGTGGTGCTTCTTTGTCGTCTTCTTGCGGAGGCAGCGGTTGTGCTTGAGGAGGTAGCCCTTCTTGCAGTGCTTGTGGGGCTTTTCGACTTCCTTTTCGTTTTCGGGACCGGCGAACTGTTCGGTGCCGAAGCTGGGGTGGGAGGCTTCGTGGGTGCCTTCACCGCGGCAGCGTTCGGCGCTGTGGCAGATCGGTTCAGAGGGGGTGTAGTGAAAGCCACCGTCGACGCGGGCGTCGTAGATATCGCCGACGCCGTCGGTGTCGCCGGGGTAGAGGCCGCGGGGCGTGTAAAAGACGATGTTTTCGCCGGAGGCGTCGATCAGGGGGAGGTGGGAGCCGAAGGGCTGGAGGCCATCGGAGATGAGGCGGACGCAGCCGCCTGCTTCATGGCAGGTGCCGTGGCCGGATTCCTCCCACTCATAGACATCGCAGCCGGTGCCGGCGACGCCATAGCCAACGGAGTTCTGGGCGCCATAGCAGCCGGGGGTGGGACCGGTGTTGGTGTCACGGGAGACGAGGGGGGCGGCGGTTGAGAAAATGGCGACTGCGCCGTCGGCGGAGATCGAGCGATTGAAGTCTCCGGCGAGCGCGGCGCCGGAGACGAGTCGTTTACCGGCGCCCCCCTCCTCATGGTTGAGGAAGACGGGGAATTGGCCGTCTTCGCGGGGAACGCCGCCATCGCTGCCGTTGCCATTGGCGTCGTTGCCGTCGCGGCCGACGGAGATGCGGATGAGCTGGCCGGTGGAGAAGTCGTAGCGGTAGGCGGCGGTGGTTTCGGAGGTCTTGTCGGGGGTGAGACGACCGTAGCTGGTGAAGAGGAGGAAGTGGCCGTCGGGGGTGAGCTCAGCTTCCGGAACAGTGTTGGTATGGGCTGCCCAGAGTGATTCACGGTCGCTGCCCGGACAGGCGGGGTCGGCGAGGGAGCCGGATTGTTCGTCGCCCGAGCAGAGGCGGGCGACGAACTTGGTCTTGGCAGTTTCGGCGTCGTATAGGTAGAGGTTGTCGGCGCCCTGGGCGGCGGATTCGCCGCTGGCGGCGCCGTTTGAGTTGGGTTCGGTGGTGAGGACGCCGGTGGCGACGAAGGCGGCGGCGTTGCCTTCGGGGGAGATCTGGACGACGCCCTGGACGCCGGCGCCGTCGCCGTTGGCGGTGCCGGGGCCGGGTTCGCCCTTGGAGGCCTGGACGAGTTCTTCAAGTTCGCCGTCGGGTTTGAGCTTGGCGAGGTAGAGGTCATTGCCGGAGTCGGTGTCGGAGTCGATGAGCGGCTGGGGGGTGGTAAACCAGGCGCGTTCGCCGGAGGGGGAGGCGCCGTCGTAGATCGCGGTGGCGGTGGCGGCGGAGGCGCAGGGGGAGGGGGAGTGACACTGGGAGGGGGGCGGGGCGGAGAGCTGGGTGGCGCTGCCTTCGTGCCAGGCGAAGAGGGCGGCCTTGTTGGGCTGGCCACTGCGGAAACCAGTCTGTCCTTCGCAGGGCTGGTGAGGACGAGGTCGAGGGGAAGGGTGTAGAAGGCGGTAGAGCCGTCGGAGGAGGCCCAACGCGCCGGCAGCCAGTTGGACTGATCGATTTCGCAGTCTGATCCTCCTCCCCCTGACGGGAGGTCGGGGGCGAGCTCGGCGATGAGGCTGAGCTTCGGTTCGGAGCCGCCAGCGCCACTCAACTCGTCGAGACGTTCCGCATCTTCGTCGACGGGGTTGGGTTCGGGGCGCGGGTCGGATTCGAGAAAGCGACGGTTGGTGGCAAAGAAGAGGCGGGAGAAGTCGGTGGAGGCGGCGATCGGCTCTAACTGATCCGCGATGCCCTGGCCTTCGAAGTCGGAGATGGCGGGGGCGAGCTGGAGGTGAGAGCCGTCGGTGCTTTCGCGGTAGAGGGTGCCGCTGGTGTCTTCCTCCGTCGTTTCCTGTGTCGGGCCGGGAAGGAACTGGAAGAGCCAGCTTTCGAGTTCGGCGTTGAACCCCTCGAAGCGGGGCTGCTGGTCGGGGCCGGCGAAGAAGGAGCCGCCAGCGGGCTGGGTGACCCAGCCGGAGGCGGTGCGATGGGCGAGGTATTCGTTGCCGAGGTTAGAGATCGCGGCGGCGCCGGCGAAGGCGCCCTGGGACTGGAAGGCGACGCGTTCGCCGGAGGGGGCAAGGAAACTTTCGGGATCTACGGAGTAGCCGTTCTTATCGGCGGGACTGACCTGCTCCCAGTCGCGGCAGTCGGGGAGGGTCGCGGCGCTGTCTTCTTCGCGGAGGTTGGCATTGGGACATCGCTGTTCTTCGGCGTGTTCTTCGGCGAGGGAAGGTTCGGTGGTGAAGGTGGCGTCGGGGGTTTCGGTGGTGCCGTATTCGTTGTGGGCGATGAGCTGGTAATGGTAGGTGGTGTTGGGCTGTAGGCCGGAGAAGGTGATTTCTTCTTTGGCTTTTCCTTGAGCTGGACGAATTCGTTGCCGGGGAGGAAGGGTGCCCTGGGCGGAGCAGGTGTTGCCGGGTTCACAGGATAGCCGGCGTCGGTGCCGTAGCGGATCGTGTATGTCGGTCGACTTGCCGTTGGGGTTGAGCTGGGCCTTGAAGCTGACCAGTTCGGGGCCGACGGTCTGGGTGTCGAAGTCGCGGACAGAGACGGCGGGGAGGGTTTCGACGGTCTGTCCGCCGTCGGTACGCAGATGTCCGGGGTTCGACCGGTTCACCGTTCGTTTTGGGCGATGACGCGCCAGCGGTAGGCGGTGGCTGGAGTGAGGCTGGAGACGGCAGCCTGGACGTGGTCTTCGCGGCTGATCGAGCCAAGGTCGGTGAGCGGGGGGAGCTGGGTGCCGGCGCCTGAAGCTGTTGCCGTCGGCTTTAAAGGCGGAGTCGGCGATGTACTGGAAGTGGTATTCGGTGTCGAACTGCTCGGGGTTGACGACGGCGTGGAGGGTGGCGGTTTCGGGCTCGAGGTCGGTGACGTGCAGTTCGGTGACGGCGGGGGGGCCGGGCTGGGGAAGAGGATGGACGGCGACATGGGCGCCGGAGGAACCGTCGCCTATTTCTCGGTCGCGTAAAGCACGGCGGTGGCATCGCCGACGGCGATGCCGCCGGGCTCCTGGGGTCCGGCGTAATCTCAGCTGACCTGGTCGGAGGAGAATTCGGCGTAGAGGGCACCGCCTGGCTTGAAGGCGCGGAAGGTCTCTTCGGGGCAGCCACTGAGTTCACTGATGCCGCATCCCGACTTGGGAAATTCGGCACTATGGAAGTCGCTGAGCGAAGAGGTCGCCCTCTGGTCGAGGGCGATGTGGGTGGGTTCGCTACCGCTTTCGGCGTCGAAGGTGCTAACGAGCGTGTGAGCCGGGTTGTACTCGCGGACACCGGGCACCTGGGTAGTGGGGATGCCGTCCCGGTACTGGGTTGCGCTGCGCTCGTAGACGTCGCCGGCGGAGTCGAGGGCGAGGGAGCTGACGAACTGGGGTTCTTCGCCGGCTTCGAGGGGGAGGACGAATTCGCCGGCGAAGGCGCCTTCGGGGGTGAATTCCTGGATGCGGCCGTAGTCGCCGACGTAGACGGTGCCGTCGGGGCCGACGGCGATCGAGTTGTTGCCTTCTCCGTCCCAGGATTTGACCGCAAAAGACCCACCGCCTCCGGTCGGAGGGCTTTCTTCGTAGAAGTGGGAGGGGCCGGTGCCGGGGACGCCGGCGCCGCAGGTGTCGCCGGCGGTGAGGTCGGCGGCGGTGCAGAGGTTCTCTTCGGCTTCGGTGATCCCGTGGGGGTTGCCGGGTTCGTTGAATTCCGCGGTCTTGGTCTTGTCGACTTCGCCGCCGATCATGAGTTCGAAGCGGCCTTCGGGGCTGTAGCGCTCGACGCGGAAGTTGCGGGTGTCGACGACGTAGACGTCGCCGTAGGAGGCGGAGCTTTCGTCATTGCCGACGGCGATGGCGTCGGGATAGTCGAGCTGGCCGGGTTCGGAGCCGGTCGTGCCGTTACCCGATTCGGTGGTGCCTTCTTCGGCACTGGCGCCCGTGCAGACGGTGGTGCAGGTCTCGAGGGCACCGGCGCCTTCGGTCTTGGTGGTGAGGATGGCTTCAGAAGACGGGCTGCCGCCGGTAAGGCTGAGGCTGGTGGCCGAGAGAGGGTGGACATTGGTGTCGGCGTAGCGGCCCTTGAATTCGATCAAGTAGGGACTTTCGCCACTTTCGCCGCCGGGGCCACCGCTGACGGAGACGCTGCCGGGGCCAAGATCGGCGAGGCCTTCGAGCGCTTCCTGAACGCTGCCGGCACCTGATGCCGGGGCATTGAAGGAGATGCCGGTCGTGCCGAGAGAAGTCGAGCCGGGTTTGGGACTGGTAAAGGTGAGTTGGAATTGGCCAGAGGTGGCGTGGACGGTCAATCTCTGGACCTCGTTGGTGGGGACGTTGCCGGGGCCAGCGGCGACGGAGAGGGGGGCGCCGGTGGCGGTGGCTTCGGCGGGATTGGAGAGTTCGATCGAGTTCGCGGTGACGCCGGCTATTTCAGTGTCAGGGGGGATGCCAGGGCCGGTGATGAACTTGCCGGCCCCCTTGTAGTAGGAGGTGGCAAAGGCGCCGGTGGTGGTGGTGACGTCGGTGATCGAGGTAGAGCCCTGGGTGAGGTCGCCGGTTCCGGCGGCGGCGCCGGGGACGATGCCCCAGCCGAAGGCACGGACGAATTCGCCGTTTGGCTTGAACTGGTCGACGCGCTGGCTATAGTTGCCGTCGAGGACGTATAGGTCGCCAGCTTCGCGGTCGCTGACGGCAACCCCGGAGGTTTGGGAGATGCCGCCGGGGCCGAGGGAGTTGCTGGCGCCGATGCGGGGATCGGCGGAGGCGGTGGGGACGAGGAGGAGCATTCCAACCAGGAGAGTCGCAGCGCCGATCGCGCTGGACGCGAGGCGGTGCGACGCCCTCGTTGCGGCGAGCGGCGCTGAAATTGGTACCAGGGCGAACGAGGGCGCACCGGTACCCCGGTGGCGAAGGAGGGCACGGAGCGTGGCGAGGAGGCCGGTCCGGAGGGACGGTTCCTGCGCGCTGCGCTCGGGGTGGTTCACCTTGGTGCCTTTCTGTGCGGTGTGTGGCTCATCTGCTCGTCTGGTGTGGGTGCGGGTCGGGGGGCGGTGTGTGTTGTAGGGCGGGGTCGGTCTGGTGTGGAGTTGGATGCGGGCGGGCCAGGCTCCCCGGAGCGGAACTCGGCCCCGGGGAGCAGGTGGTTGGTTATAGTGAGGTGCGCGCTATTCGGCGGTCACCGCCCAGGTTCCCCAGACGCCGGCTTCATCTTGAAAGCTCGCGGGGGTGTAGTCCAAGATGAAAACAGCCCCCGTCTTGGCAGCGCCGAGTTCGAGGGCGGCGGGCTTGCGAAAAACCAACGGGTTTAGATCATTGTGGGCGTTACTAACTAGCCCTGCATACATACAGAGGTTTCCCTTGAGCGCCTTCGGTTCTGCCGCGGTGCCGGTGCAAGCCGCGGCGGGGGCGGCGGTCAGTTCGACTTCGGCTTCGGTCGAGGTGGCTTCGGCGGACAGTTCGAGGCTGGTCACATTATGGCCCTGCCCCCCGCATTCGGGCGAGCAGGCGGCGATCGTGGTGCCAGCGGGGATGCCTTCGCCGGAGATTTCCTGGTCCTTTTCGAATTCGCCGGTGGCGACGGTGAGGTTTTCGACCGTGGTGGAGCCGCTGGTGAGGTCACCGGTGCCGGTGGCGTTCGGGGTCGGGGGAACGTAGTGGACGTGCGCGGAGTTGAGTTCAGAGGCGAGGGGGATGGGGAAGGAGATCGGGATCTCGCCCTGTTCTGTTGCAACTATTGGCTGCCCTGCGCCATTGAACCTTTGCCCCGTAAAGTACTGGGAGAAGGTGCCAGTCTCGGTCGAGCCGGAGGGGAGGGTCGCTTTGATGTTCCCTTCGGGGCCCTGGGGGCCGGGGGCGCCGGGAGAGCCTTTAGCTCCGGCGGGGCCGGTCGAGCCGGCGGGGCCAGCGGCGCCGGTCGCCCCGGCCGCTCCGGCGGGACCCTGGGGTCCGGTCTTGCCGGTCTTGCCGCGGGGGCCGGCCTTTGCCTTTGAGGCGGTGGCGGAGTTGTTGGCCGCGTAGGCGCCGCCCCCAAGCGCGAGGACGATCGCGACGACCGAGAGCACCAGGCCGGCGCTGCCGAATTGGTTTTGTAGCTTCGAGAACATCAGTCTCTTTCTCCTTGCGTAATGCCCGCCGGGATGTCCCGGCCGGCCTTAGTTGACGGCGGCCGGATGGAGAGACCATGCGGCCGGGTTGACTGCTCAATGAGGCCGACACGGGGGCTGGCCGCGACGGGCGATGCGGTGCGCGTCCCCGCTGCCCACCTACTTGCAAGTGCGGTGGGCAGCGGGGAGGCGGAAGCTGTGGGGGTGAAGAACGAGGGGTGAGCGCTGGTCCCCGTAGCGGCTCGATCGTGCGGGGCGGGAACTGAGGCAAGTAGGTGGACGGGGAGGCGCGCAGAACTGAGGGGTTTGTCAGCCACGGACGCCGTCAAGGCACTCGTCGCGCCTACTCCTCGGCCTCGGTCTGCGGCCGCCCTGCTGATGACTGCGGCGTGGCCTGGGGATGCAGAGCTCGGGGGCGGTGGGGAGGAGAAGTGGTCTGTGGCCCCCGGGGCGTTGGCGGTGAACAGGTGGGCGCCGACCGAGATAGACGTGGAGCAGCGGCGAGCGGCCCCGTGCCTGTGGGAGGAGTGCCCGGTGGTTTCGGGGTCGCTCGCGTGCCGCTCGGTAGACGCCGTCTGCCAGGGAGAGAGACGGGCGCCGATCGGAAACGAAGGCGAACAGATGCGGGCGGCCCTGACGGCGTGAGCAGGGAGCACCCCGAGGTCATGAGGGCCACCCGCTCTGCCGCTGTTGCGGGGAGCCCGACCGGGGGTAGGGAACGGGCGGGCTCCGAATGCGCCGTCGAGCGGACAGGGGGCGAGGGGCGCAGCTTTGGGGACGGTGTGCGCGGCTATGGGGGCGAGCGCAAGGCGCGAGCCGGAAGCCGGCGCGAAGGGGCGCAGCCCGGGCCGCTCGGCGCAAGCCGGTGGCTCTTCGTGGTCCCTGCTCAAAGCGTTCACTGAAACTCTCCTTCTGCCGACCGCTTCACGAAGCGGCCCCTTGGCGAAACCCGGTTGAAGTTGCAACCTTGCTCACCCCCTGACGAGCAAGCGGATAGTGGCACAGACGCGCTGGCGTGTCAACTCATAATACCTGGATGAACGTGAGCGTTTCAAAAAGAACGCACCTTTAGACCAGACTAGAAGGGGGGTTGCGGGCATCATTGCGGCGGCTCAGCTGGTGCGCTCAAGGCCAGGTACGACTACGGCTGCGAGGGGCTCAGGGCGTCGGGCCGGCGGCGTGGCGCGCGGCGATCGCGGCGGCAGCGTCGGGGCCGAGATACGGCGAGAGGACGAACTCGATCAGCCCGGGGGCGAAGCGCTCCAGCTGGGGTGCCTCGCCGTCGCGGACGCGGCGGAAGAGCAGGGTAATGACGCCGCCGGCGAGCGCCTCCTCGATGCCCTCGGCGAGCTCGGTGTCGGCGCTGCGGTTGCGACGACCGGCCTCAAGCAGGGAGATGAGGCGCTGGGCACGCTCCTCACGGCGAGAGCTGGTCGCCTCTCCGACGCTGATCGCCTCGATCATGTAGAGGCGGGCGAACTGGGGGTGGGAGGCGAAGTAACGCAGGTAAGCGAGGAGGGCGGCGGCGATCTGGTCGGGCCACTCAGCCTCGGCCTCGGCGGCCTTGGTGGCCAGCTCGTCGAGGTGGGAGTCGAGGACGTCATAGGCGGCGAGAAAGCAGTCCTCCTTATCGTTGAAGTGCTCGTAGAAGGTGCGCCGCGAGACCGAGGCGGCGGCGGTGATCTGGGCGATCGTGGTCTTCGCGTAGCCGTTGTCGGCGACGGTGGCGGCGAGCGCAGCGAGGAGGCGCTCGCGCTGGTTGAAGGCGACGACCTCAGCGGGGAAGGCTGTGGCGGCCACCGTGAAGGGGCCGCAGCTGCGGCGGGATCCTCGCTGTCTGCGTCGGGGCCGTTGCCTGGCAAGGCGACAGACGATATCGCCGCGACGGAGTCGCGGTAACGGTGGCGTTTTCGGCGGTAGGCCTACGTGGGCGGGAAGTCCGGGGTGGCGAGGAGGGACAATCGGAGCGGGTTGGGCGCCTCGAATCTCGCCGCGTTCGAAGCGGCTGAGGTCCGCGGGTCCGCGGCGCAGCTCCTCTTCGGCGGCCGCCAGGCCGAGATAGGGCATGACGGCGATGTACATCAGTCTGGGGCAGGAGCTCGGCACCGAGCTCGGGGGCGCGCTTGCGGGCGGCGGCGAGAATCGCTTCGTGGATCGCCCCAGCCACCCCCTCGGCGCGGGATCGCAGCACGGAGTCGGGATCGGGGAGCTCCTGGCGACCGGCATCGACGAGCTCGATGCCGAGCTCGATCATCCGGTAGATCGCGCCTGGGTGATGTCGCGGCCGGAGCGCATCGCGATCGCGAAGAAGGCCGCTCGTGCTGGGTCCTGGCGAAAGTAGCGAAGCACGAAGTAGGCCGAGGCGCGGAGGCGATCGCGCCAGGGCGCGGTTCCGAGGTTGGAGTCACGGAGGCGCCTCATGAAGTCGTCGCGATCTGCTCCCAGGCGTCATCGAAGCAGCGCTCGAGAGTCTGGTAGCGGCGCTGGACGTCGGCTCTCGGCAGCCCGGCGCGATCGGCAACCATCTCAAGGGAGACCGCGTCGAGACCGCGCTCCGCGACTAACTCGACCAAGGCCTCGCGAATGCGGGCGCGATAGGGGTCAAGCTGGGGTTGCTGTTCGGAACGCAGCGTCACCTGCGCGCACGCTAGCGTTCCTGGTGACTACGGCGCGTTCAGAGGGGTCGCGCAGGGCAGCGAGGTGCGAGGCTCCAGACCAGCAGCGCCATCGGGGCGGGCGCAGAGGCCGCGAGGAGAGGAGGAGGAGAATCAGGCCTTGGCGATGATCTCTGCCGCCGCCTGCTCGCCCAGAAAGGGAACGAAGGCAAACTCAAGCATGGTCGGCAGGAGGCCGGGTATCTGGTCGACCTCGCCGCTCAGAAGGCGCTGGTGAATCATCCAGACGATGCCGCCGACGATCGAGTCCTCGAGGGTCTCGGGCAACTTGCGCTCGGGGGGAGCGAGCCTGCGACCGTAGCGAAAAAGCGGCGTGAAGCTCTGTAGTGCCTGCTCGTAGCGCTCCATCGCAGCGGGTCCGGCGGTCATGGACTCGACGATGCAGGTGCGGGCGATGGCGGGCTCGGCGACAACGTAGTCTATGTAGGCGGCGAGGCCAACGCGGACCTTGTCGGGCCAGCTCTCCTGAAGCGCGGTGGCGGCGAGGATGCGACGGCGGGCCTCTGCTTCGGCGGCGGCGAAGCCCGCGAGCAGGCAGTCTTCGCGGTTCTCGAAGTTCTCATAGAAGGTGGCTCGGGCGACGCCGGCGCGCTTGACGATGTGCTCGACGGTGGTGCCCTGGTAGCCGCGCTTGGCGATGACCTCGGCCATCGCGGCGAGGATGCGGTCGCGCTGGTCGTGAGAGAGGAGTTCGGCCTGGAAGCGATCGCCGCCCTCGGGCATGCGCTTCAGATGGCCCGGTAGGGTTTCCACAGAACTCAGGATACCGGTCAGGGGGCCGGCCCCAAAACAGCGCTGCGTGCATTGCCGGCAGGTGAGCGGGTGGGCGGAGGAGTCGCTCAGAGTTCGCCGCGCTCGTAGCGGACGACATCGTCGGGGCCGCGGCGAAGCTCCTCTTCGGCCGCCTGCACACCGAAGTAAGGCATGACGGCGATGTACATGAGCTGCGGGACGAGCTCGACGGCACGCTTCGGGTCAGCCTTGCGCGCCGCACCGAAGACCGCCTCGTAGATCGTGCCGGCGATCGCCTCGGCCTGGGCACGCGGAATGGAGTCGGGGTCGGGGAGCTCGGCGCGAGCGGCGTCCACCATGTCGATGCCGATCTGGATCTGGCGGTCGCGGCGGGCAACCGCGATCTCGCCGGCACCCAATGCGCCAACGAGGAAGAAGGTTGCGCGGGTCAGATCCTCAAGGAAGTAGCGCACGATGTAGTAGGCCGCAGCTCGGAAGCGCTCGCGCCAGGGAGCGCTTCCCTCGAAGCGGCTGCGAAGCCCGGCGATGTAGTCGACGTTCATCTCCTCCCAGAGCTGGTCGAAGCAGTCCTGGCGATCGGCGAAGTGGCGTTCGAAGTCGACCTTCGTGACGCCGGCGCGCTCGACGATCATCTCGACCGTGGTCGGCTCGTAGCCATGCTCGGCGACGAGGGCGATCAGCGCCTCGCAGATGCGCTGGCGCTCCAGCTCGCCGTTGCCGGGAGCATCGCCGACTTGCTTCGTCTCGGCGTTCAAGGCTCGGCCCGTCCGTGGTGGCAGCGGAGTCGCGCCACGGGCACGAGGGAGGGCTTGTAAATGCGCTGCGGCTCTGGGTCGGGGAGGGCTTGTGGCATAGCTAATCGCGTGAACGCGGTGATACCCGCGCGCACGCTAGCGTTTCTGAGTCGGAGCCTCCCTTTGCCCTTGTGCTGCAAGCTGCATGATAGAGCGAAGCGGTTCGGTTGTGGAGGTTGATGACGATGCCATGGGGTTGCTTTGCCGTCGTTTAAATCTGAGCGCGGCTTGGACGAACCGTTTCAGGCTGATACTTATAGTATGGGTACTTATATTCTGTAGACTTATAGTTGTCAAGCTGGGACGTTCCAGCAGATGCCGGGTAGCAGTGTGGAAGAGCTGGGCAGGGCGATTCGCGAGCGCCGCGCCGAGCGGGAGATATCCCAAGAGGCCCTTGCCGAGCGAGCAGGGATGCACCGCACCTACGTCGGTGGGATCGAGCGGGGCCTGCGGAACCCGAGCTACCGCAACCTGGTGAAGCTGGCGGCGGCGCTGGAGCTGCCGCTGTCGGAGCTGGTGGCGAGAAGCGAGACGTTCGGGGGCTGAGTCGAGGCATCTGACCTCTCCCCCACGCTCAGTGCTCAGCCGTCTATGTCCTCGCGGAGCGAGGCGCGTTCGGCCAGCGGCGGGGCGAAGTCCTTGGTGGGCACAGGCCATCGCCGATGCGGCGAAGCGTCAGACCCAGACCCCCCTATAGCGTGCCCCGCCAGTGAGCGTTGAGGTACGAGCCGTGTCCCGCGGGAGGGACCTGAGGAGCTTCATCGACCTCCCCTTCCGCCTCCACGCCGGGACGCCTTGGGTCCCGCCGCTGAAACTCGAGCGGCGGCTCTTCCTCAACCGCCGCCTGAACGCCTACTTCAGCCACGGCCAGGCCGAGTATTTCCTTGCTCGCCGCGACGGGCGCGTCGTCGGCCGCGTCAGCGCCCAGATCAACCACGCCTTCAACGAATACCAGGGAAAAGAGTGGGGCTGGTTCGGCTTCTTCGAGTTCGAGGACGACCAAGAGGTTCTAGAGGCGCTGCTGGGCGCTGCCGAGGACTGGCTGCGTGGGCGCGGCTGTGAGCGCATGGTCGGTCCCGCGGACTTCTCGATGAACGACGAGAGCGGTGTGCTGATCGAGGGCTTCGAGCGCTCGCCGATGATCCGCCAGCCCTGGCAGCCGCCCTACTACCAGCAGCGCATCGAGCAGGCCGGCATGACCAAGGCGATGGATCTGCTGATGTGGAACCTGGAGGTTTCAGACCGCTCCGCGGTGGCGCCGGTGATCTTCGAGCTCGCTGAGAAAGTGCAAAGCGAGCACGGTATCCGCGTGCGCCCGATGCGCCGCCGCCAGCTGCGCAAGGACCTGGACGCCTTCGCAGAGGTCTACAACTCCGCCTGGTCAAAGAACTGGGACTTCGTGCCCTTCTCCAAGAAGGATCTCGACGCCTACGCCCAGGAGCTGCACCTTGTCTTCGACAAGCACTGGTTCATGATCGCCGAGCGAGAAGACAGCGGCGAGGTCGTCGGCATGGCGATCACCGTCCCCGACGTCAACCAGGTGCTGGCCCGCATGAAGGGGCGGCTGCTACCGCTCGGGTGGTGGCACTTCCTCACCAAGGGAAGGACAATCGATCGCGTTCGCGTCGGCTTCCTCGGGGTCAAGCCCTCCTACCAGCACACCGGGGTGGCGGCGAAGCTCTACGTCGAACATTTCAACGCGGCACAGAGGCGGCCGCAGAGTGGCGGCGAGATGGGCTGGATCTTGGAGACCAACACGGCGATGAACCGGGGTATGGAGGGGATGGGCGGGAAGGTCGTCAAGCGCTACCGGGTCTATGAGCGCCTTCTCGACTCCTCTTCGGCTGATTCGTCGGAGGGTCGATAGGAGTGCCGTGTAGCGTCAGGCAGGGACGGACTTGGGGAAGCTTCAGGGTATGCGTGGCGCAGGGCAGCTTGAGGCGATCGTTCGAGGTACGCCGTGGTTGATGGAAGCGCTGATCGCCGCGACGGAGGTCGCTGCGCCGGACTGGCCGATCGGCAGCGGCGCGATGCGAAATGCGGTGTGGGATCGACTTCATGGATTTAACAAGCCAACGCCGTTGGCCGACATCGACCCCGCCTTCTTTGATCCGACCGACCTCTCGCCCGAGCGCAACCGCCGGGTCGAAGAGGTACTTCTCGAAAGGCTGCCTGGGGTGCCGTGGGAGGCACAGAACCAAGCGGCCGTTCACGTCTGGTTCCCGAAGGTGTTCGGCTATGAGGTCGAGCCGCTGAGCTCGACAGCCGACGGGGTCGGAACGTGGCCGGAGACGGCCACCTCGGTTGCGGTGCGATTGGAAGATGACGACGAGCTGGTGGTCGTAGCGCCGTTGGGCCTAGAGGACCTGCCCGGCCAGGTGCATCGCCGCAACCCCGCGCGGGCCAGCGTCGAAGAGTACGAGCGGCGGCTCGCGACGAAGCGGATCGCCGAACGTTGGCCGCGAGTGAGGATCGTGCCGGCATCGTGACCGCTCAGACCGTGCCGTTAGAATCAAGGCGCTTGGAGAAGAAGACGCGCTCGAAGCTGTTGTCGCTGTGGCGGCCGACCTCCTGGTAGCCAAGCCGGGGGTAAAGCACAAGGTTCTCGCTCATGGCCGCGTTGGTGTAGAGCCGCAGCGCTGGGGTGCCGGCCTTTCGCGCAGACGTCTCCGCGTAGGTGAGCAACCCCCGGCCGATCCCCTCGCCATGGCGGTCCGGATCGACGGCGACGTTCTCGACAAGCACGTGGTCGAGTTTTGGGATCATCACGATGAGCCCGACAACTCCGGCGTCCTCGGCGACAAAGGCGTGGCCCTGGCGGACCTTCTCGACGTAGTCGTCGTCCATCGGCGCCGGCCGATGACCGATGCGCTCGATGTAGATGCCGTAGGCGCGCTGCACGAGGTCGCAGATGACCGAGATGTCAGCGGGACGGGCCGGTCGGATCCGCACTGATCGAGTTTCTCACTTGAACAGGCATTGCCGGCGCAAGCGCGAGCGCCGTCACCCCGGGATGACATCAAGAACGTCGGTCAAGTCCTCGGTGTCGAGGGCAACTGAGGCCGACTCGCGAGCCTGGGGCGTGGCGTTGAGCGCAACCGAGAATCCGACCGCCTCAAAGAGCGGAATGTCCGATCGGGAGTCACCGATGGCGATGCATTCGGAAAGATCTACGTCGTTCGCATTGCACTCAGAGCGGACGAACTCCAGCTTGTCCCACTCGTCGAAGTGGCGCTTCACTGCGCCGGTCGGGATTCCGTCGCGGTCAAGCTCGATCTCGGTTCCGGAGACGGCGGCGAACCCGTACCGGCGTCCGAACTCTTGCGCCGCGAAACTCCACGTCACTGTGCCCAGTAGCGATTCGATGCCGCGATCGCTGAGAGCCGCAAGGGTGGAGTCGATGCCCTCGATGCAGGCGATGTCGCTGAGCCTGGCTGGCTTACGCTCGTGCGGCGGATGAGAGTCCCGTCGAGGTCGAAGCAGGCAATACGCCAGCGACTGGCTTCGGCAACTGTGGACATAGGAGCGGGACAGTGTGACGAAAGCGACACGATCCCCGGTTTTGCCTCGGCTAGCCGTCCTGCACAAGCCTGTGCGCGAGGCGAGCCGCTGCGCTAAGAATGACTGGTCGTAGGCAGAGCCGAACGAGCAAGGCGGCTCATGGGATGGGATGCGATGCGCCTCATCACGTAACCCTCGCGGTCAACGATGTCGCGACCAACGCAGGAACCGCTGCATGGTGCCGCTGATGCGGCAGGACTGACGCAGGTGATCGGATTTGGCCCGGGGAAGGCCGCCGCCGGTGGATCTCAACCGGCAAGTCCACGGCCTCGCCCGGCGTTACCGCGGAGCGGAATGGAGCAGCTTCCGCGCGAGGCCGCGGAGCGCTCCGTGCGGGCGCGGTGGCGGGACGGAATCCTCGATCGAAGCTACCGCGGCCCAAGCTCGGCGGAACTGGAGGGCCTCGTCGATGGTCGGCTCGGCGCGGCTGAGGCCGAGGCCGCGAGCGACGATGACTATGGCGCGGCCCTTGGCCGCGCGTGACCAGGTCTCGACCTCGGAGGGGGATGCGAAGACCGAGTCGATGCCGCGGGGGTGGCGGAGGGCGAGACCGTCGGGTCGGCGGAAGATGGTGAAGACGTCGGTCGGCGGTGGGGAGAGCTGCTCGATCGAGCTGGAGACAGGCGAGAGACCGAGGAGTTCGGCCCAGGGGGCAAGTGGGTCGGCTCCAGGCAGCGGAACCAAGATGGGCAACTCGAGGAAGAGGAGGGCGCAGGGCTCGGCGGGGCGCAGGGCCAGGAGCGTGGCCATATCGATGCCGGCGGCGACCTTGGCCGCGAAGTGCTTGCGGCCGACATCACGGAGACCGGGCGTCGGGTAAACGCCGGAGCGCCTACAGGCTGGGTGGGCGTACGTAATAAGGGTGAACGTCTCATCGGTGAGGACGGTGAGGGACGCGTCTGCCGAGGGAGCGATCCTCTTGATGCAGGCGCAGCAGAAGAGATCGGGGTCGTCGATATTCGCGTCGCAGTGGGCGAGCTGAGCCGCGCTGAGGAGGTGGGCGACATCGTCGGCGATGAGGAGATGGCGGGCCATCGAGGACAAGACGCAGCGGAGGGACGATTCGTCCCACCGTTGGCCGCAATCGGTCGAGCCGGCGAGGACGTGGGCGATACGAAGCGCTCCATACGGGGAAGGTCATTTCATCCCACCCCAACCGAGCAGCGCGAGGTGAACTCCCCGCGAATCAAGGTGTATGGCGCCGCGGCGACGGCCTCAATCAGGAGCTGGCCCATCGAAGGGTTAAGCCCCCGAAGGGCGTCTTCCCCCCGATGGGGATGAGCGGAGGGGAAGCGTCGGGTTCAGTCGGGCTTGGACACTGCCTGCGGCGAAACCGGACGCTTTACGCCTTCATCGTTTTCGGGCGAACACGGCCAGCGTCCTGGTGGCGATCAGCGAGCCCTGGGCGGGCCCATTGGCGGTCGCCTCCAGCAGCCGAATGCGCAATGAGTAGCGGCCAGCGGGCAGCGACCTGGTGAGAGCCAGCTTGGAAGCTCCGGCTCTCAGCGCAGATCCGACGAGCTGGATCGGCTTAGCCTGCTCCACTGCGCGCCTGCCACGCAGGACCGTCGCCGTCGCCGATAACCAAGCGTGAGCGGGGACGTGTCGCAGACGAAGCGCGAGATCGACCCGATAGCGCCCCCGCCCGAGGTACTCCAGGGCCGCTCGCCGCACGGTCGCAAAGCGCCGTCCGATCCGCCGGCCCCGGAGGCGGTGAACATCGGAGTGGCCGTGCTTGGTGGCGCTGATCCGCACCGACGAAGAGCCGAGCGCGCGCCAGTTTTGCGGCGCCACTCGCAGGGTCTCACCGCTCGCGACCCGCACAGCCGGCAGCCGTACCGCGATCGGCCGCCCGCCGGCGCCAAACGCCGAGAGCGTCAGCGACACGGTGGTAGGCGACCCACTGTGGTCGAGCAGGAATTCCCGTCCGGCCGGAAAGGCCAGCTTCTCCTCGCCGCTGTGTTGCGCGTTGGTCTGGAACTGGACAAGGCGGTCCGACAAGGCGCTGGTGGCGCGCCGAGCCGCTCGGGCATCGAGCGTTGCGCTTGGCGCCGCGAGAAGGGTCCCGCCTAACGGCGTGCTGGCGGCGCTGGTCCGATACCCGATCGCATCGGTGTGGGGATCGATAGTGACGTGATCGATCTGCCCCGGGTGCGCCCCGGTCTGCAGGCTGGCCTGCAGACCGGGCAGATTGACGTTCATCGCCCCCCCACCGGCGCTGCGGTCGACCGTCGCCGTCAGCGGTGCGCTCAGCTTCGGCTCAAAGGAGACAGACTGCAATGGCGCGGGGTGGCCGGTGTAGGCGGGGATCGGCGCAATGGCCTTCGGCCAGGAGCTCTGTGGGGCAAGCTGCTGGCCGGTAAACAGCGAGCCGTGGCCGTCGCTCAGCTGAGTGACGCGGTCGCCGGCGGAGCCGAACCAGACCATCCCGAGCGCATCGGCAAGGTTGGGCAGGTTCGGTTTCTGGCCGTTGATGATCGGCAATTCGGAGTGCTTGTAAACGACCATATCCGCCTCCGATCCGCGCCAGGGCACGCCGCCGGAATGTTCGAATTCGGCGCCCTGCGGGAATTCCCAGTTGCCTTCCTTGAGGATGATCTGCGACTTGGTGAACTCGCGTTCATCGTGTTCTGCGGCGTTGGCTTCCTCTTTAGTCAGGTAGGGCTCGTTCGAGTTGACGACATCGACCGCGGTGCTGCCGTCAGGTTCCGGGTGGGTTTCGTAGGCGAGCACCGCGTGCCCCGTGAGGGAGGTCCCTTCCCAATGCAGCATGGCTATCAACACCGGCTGACCCTGGGCAAGACCGCGTTTGATTTCGTTGATGTCGTCGTTGGTGCCGTGGACCCCAATCACCGCGTTGACCTCGGCCGGGATCAGGTTTTCGGTGTCCTGAAGCGCCCAGCGCTCGCTGACAAATCGCAGTAGCGAGGGCGAGGGTCCTGACGGGGAGTTCAGGTGCCAGGGATCGCTTTCGCCTTCGCTGGGAAAGGCCGCCAGTTCGCCCGGGAGGTCGAAGAACTCAATGCTCGAGTAGGCCATGCCGAAGCAGAGGCCACCTTTTATGGCCTTGTTGACCGCTTCTTCAAACAGGTCGGCTTCGGGCTTTCGGATCAGCCAGCCGGCCACGTTGACGTTCGTTTCTTCCTTACCGAACAGTTCGTCGACCATTTCTTGATTCAAGGGCATCCCGTCCTGGTTTGGCCAGCTGAAGCCGTAGGTGTTGCGAAACGAGCGCACGGTCAGCTCTGGGCCGCTGAATTTTTCCTGACCGTTAGGGGAGAGCACGTCGATTCGACCGCTTCTCGCCCCGGGCGGGACGCGAAACGTGAGCGAGTTCCCATCGGGACCGACCGATTCGGCGCCGGCTTCGTTTTCGGGGGTGGCTTTGATTTCGGAGTTTGTTTCGTTTTCGCGTCCGCCGATTGCCACCCTGGTCCCCGGGCAGAAGCCCGCCCCCTTGAGAGTCAGTTGCGAGCCGCCGGCGTCGAGCGCAGGAGTGCGCACCGAGGTCGGTGTGGAGGAGCTGGCGGTGTTGAGGACGCTGGAGACATATCCGGCTTCGCGCTTGACTTCGACGGTCGCGGAGGCGGGCGGGTAGCCGGCCCTGGTGCCTATGACGGTAATTACCGCTGCGCCGAAGCCGCCACTGGCGGCTTCTGAGAGCGATAGTCTCAAGCTGTCCGGCCCACCGCCGGAGGGCACCGTAGGACTGGCCAGTGAATATTCCAGCCCGCCGGTGTCACCGCTCGCGCTAAGCGCGAGGCTGGTTGGGACGGGCGCGGTCCCGCGGCCCGGCTGCACGTAGACTTCCGCAGTCGTGCCCGAGCACGGTGTCAGCGCCACGATCTGGCTGTCCCCGTAGCCATAACCGGGCAGATCGAGCTCGATCCGCAGCGGCGGTTCGATGGAAAAGTCCGCCTGGATAGGTGCCGGAGGGCTGACCCCGGGGCTGCTCGCCGAGATCGTGAACGGCGCATCGCTCACCAGCGGCGCGCTTGGCGAGATCGAGAAGGTCAGGGCGGTGGAATCACTTCCCTTTGGAATCGTCTCACCGCCGCTCAGCACCACGCCGCTGGGCAGCCCCGAGACATGCAGTTCGATCGCTTCTTCGGCCTTGTTGAAACGCTGGGCGGCGACGGTCCAGCTCGCGCTGGTCCCCTGCGCGCCGGCGGGCCCGCTGGGCAGCACACTCTGCTCCAGCACGATCGCGGGCGGCGGCGGCGCGGCCGGCACGACGAAGCTGAGGTCATCCAGCTCCAGCGCCGGCGTCGAGCAGGGTCCCCCGTCGGTGATGGCCAGCGAGAAGTAGGCGATGTCCGCTGGGGAGGATTTGATCTGTAGGAGCGTGGTGTCCTTGGTTTCCAGTTCGGCGGTGGCATGCGCCACGACTTCGCCTTTGGCGTTGTAGCCGGCAAGCTCGACCGGCGCGCCCCCCTGGGCGCCGGCATACAGTTCGAGTTGGGTCGTTTCGGTGCTCAGTCGCCCGAAGATCTGGGCGTAGCCTGCAGAGCATCCCTCGAACTCATCTCCGGCGTAGCCCCACAGCACCTGCTTTCCGGAGTGGGCATTCGCCTCGTCGCGATACAGGTAGAGCTCTTCGAACTCCGCTTCGGCGAACCCGAGCGGGTGCTTGACCGGGCTTGAGGACGGCGGAAGGAATTCGACGCCTTCAGAGAGATACTGGCTGCTCACCGCGGGCCCACGTTCGGGCGAGGCTGTGCCCGGGATGACCGGCGTCTCGAAGTTGATCGTCCTCGTTTCATCCGCCAGGGCCGCCGACGCGCACAGCCCAAACGTGAGCCCCGCGAGCAGCAGTGCGACGGGGGCAGCAAGCTCCACACGTACGGGCAACCTGGTCCACAGGCCTTGGCGCACGTCGCACATGCTCTCACGCCGGGCCGGGCGCCGACAGCCCGTATGGCCTGTTCGTCGGAGCTCGGGGGTAGCAAACGTTGTGCTCGCGGTCACGCCTGTGCATTCCATGTGTCTTAACCTGGACAGCGGGACACGTGCTGCCCACCGCCTGCTTCCAGCGCACGCAGAACCTGGCGTCTTGGCGATGCAGCTCGCCGGTCAGGCTTGGCGCTTGGCGAGCCCATCCCCTCCGCGAGTCAAGTAGGCGGTTGTGGTGTGTGAATACCGGCGACTTGACTCGGGCCAGGTCTGCTCGGGGGAACGTGGGGGGAACGAAAGGGGTCAAAAAGGGCCTTTTATTGACCCCTGCTGAACTCCGTTGACCCCACGGCAAGGAGAGGCAGGGTGTCCCGCAATCCCGCCCCCAGAGCGGGATTGCGCATTCCAAAGCGGAGGGGTGGGATTCGAACCCACGAGCCGCCTTGCGACGGCCAACGGTTTTCGAGCGCTCGACCTGATCTACCGAAAAAGGGCCTTGCTAAGCCACCAGAGCGGCGCTCCCGTCCCTGCGGGCGATCGATTCTGAGATCGGCCGCCACGAATTCCAGGCTTCCTGTTGCGCCGGGCCGCCAGCGGCGGGCGCTCAGATCCGTCTCGAAGCCGCCCAATCCGCCCACTAATAGCGAGACGAATCTCGACGGCCCTTCCAGCCAACGTCGGCGGTCAACGCGAAACGCTTCGGTGATCCCGCCTAAAGCCGTCTGAAGCCAGTACTGCCCTTGGCCCACCAGGCCGTCAAATCGCGCTACCGCCGTCGCCAACCCCCGCGCGCCCCTTGGGCCAGACGCCCAAGCTTGTTGGAAAACTGCTGAAAGGTTGCGAACTGGTCTGAGGTACCAGTTTTCTTGTGGACCGTGTACTCGCAGCAGTCGTCGGGAAGCTGGGCGACGAAGCCGTGCGGCGCATTGGCTCCGCCAGCCTTCAGCGACGCTATGAGGTGAAGCGTCTTCCGGGCACGTGTCAGAGCGACGAAGAACGTCAGCGCCGTCGTTCGCTGCATGTTCAGATCATCGCACCCGATCACAATGACGTGCTTTGCAGATAGTCCCTTAGCTCCAACCAATGTCAGCATCTCGACGGGTGACAACGCTCCTGCCGTCTCTAGCGCCTCATCCCCCTCGTCACCTTCGGTGACACCGTGGCCTGAAATCGGCACCTCCGTAAGCTCGGCCTCCAAGCGCTCGGCATCCTCCAGCGCGAGAACCTTCTTCGCCTCTGCAACCTTTTCGGCCGGACCTAGCTCATCGGACTCGATAATCCCGACAACCTCTGAGCTTTTCGCCAGCGCAGCATCTACTGACTCATTGCCAACGTCCACGAGCCCGCACCCCCGGTCCAGAGCCTCAACAAGCATGCCGTGAACGACGTCCGAACCAAGGCCCTCATGGCTTAAGATCTTCCGAACGGCGAAATTGTCTTTGCTGTTCCAGCCAGCCGCACAGTAGTCCACAACTTTCCAATAGTCGCGGCTATGCCGGACTGGGACCGCCGACCATTCCGAGACCAGTTTCTGTAAACGTTCTTTAGCGCCGTTGAGTGCGTAAAACCTTGCGTCTTTGATCGGCGTCAGAATCAGTAGAAAGGGATCGGTCTCCTTTCCATCGGCCATCTCAGCCTTATGGGCCTCTAGGTCGCCTTTGTGCGCCGCGACGAATTTTTCGATGTAGTCAACCGCCGAGGCAGGAGCTGCTGTGCCAATGACCTGTACTTTCGCTGCTGAGCTGTCCTCCCTCAATGGCAAATAGATCTTCCGAATCGAAGTCGCCTCCCGATTCTGAGCAATAAAGGCCGATGCGGCCTTGCAAACGAAGTAGCTGCACCGATTGCAGTAAGGAAGCATCGCCTTGGCAAAATTCTGGTCGCCATAGTAAGAACAGATTATCTCTGGGTGGCTTGCCTTGAGCGCTTGATAAAGGGCTTGATCGTCGTCGCCTGCAATGAGAACGCCTGTTACGCTGCTGGTCAGAACACGAATCAAGTGCTCCTCAGCCCGGTTGAAATCCTGGAACTCGTCGATAATCCAGAGTTGGTGTACTTTCAATCCCGGGTTTTGCTCAACTGCTTCTCGTGCCAGCACAATCATGTCGGCAAAGCCGACCGCATTGTAGAAGCGCCCTAACCGAAAATAGGTGTCGCGCAAGTCTCCCCAGCCGTCCTCCGACGCAAACTCCTCGGTATAAAATTGGGTCTGAAAGGCGTCGAACGAGTAGTCCTTTGACTCTAGGTTCTCGTGAAATTCGAGCACGTCGGCCCATACCATTTTGGTCCAGTTCGGCGGAATGACCTTGATGTTTAGGTTGAGCCGGTGAGCGGAGGTTCCAAGATTTCGCTCGACTATTCCCCGGGCTAGGGCGTGGAGAGTCGATACGGCGACGCGTCCCTGGTCCTCCTGCGGAATGGTGACCGAGACCTCGCTCTCAAGGTCTTTGACGAGCTTGCGAACAAAGCTTGAAACAGAGACCCGCAAGTCGTCGTGGCGACCCAGCCAATACTCGATGCGTCTGAGAAAAAGAAAGCTCTTTCCGGAGCCAGGACCAGAGACGACGAGCATGCGAGACCCATCGTGTGTAGCAACTGCGTGTGAAATCTGGTCTCTGTAGGCAGTTCGACCCTCGGTGCCGAGGCCACCAAGAATCCCCTCAATTTCCTCAATCTCACCGTCGAACGGCTCACCATCCTCGTTGATGAGATTTCGAGGAAGATCCGTCACTGCTGCTCCAACATGAGGTGCATATCACTAGCTTAGGCAGACGGCCGGTCGGCGGCCAGCCGTAGCTGAGAACTGCCGCCAACGACCAGTGCGGGCGGAGATAGGGTTCCCGTCTTGCCGAAACTGCCGACCAATGCCTTCGAGGTCTTCTCGTCTCAGGAGCGAGGAAACGAGAATCACCTAACCCGAGCGCTCCTCGTTCTTTTGCGCCTATGCCCCCTCGCCCAGGAGGTCTGGCTTCGGAAGATTGGCATGGGCGATCTCGGCCTCTCCGGTGCCGGAGAGTCCAGCTACACGTTCCAAAGCAAGACATCGGCCGCACTGGCCCTCGACCATCAGATGGAGCCCCCGCGTGGGATCTCGGTGTTCATCACGAGAGAGAAGGCCTACAACAGCGGATCGATCACCAAGAGCACAAGACGCCAGATCCCAGATGCGCTGATCACCTACTCGGGTCCGGACGTTCCAATCGTCGTCGTAGTCGAGAGCAAGGTCCGCGAAGCAGCGGACGCTCTCCAAGCCCGCGACATCAATCTCGGTGACCTCAGTCCCGTTTGGGATCCTCCGAAACCGGTTGAGCTGCGTTGGTCGACCCTAATCGACGAGCTTTGGGAGCTGGTCGACCTCGACGCGCCGTCAGGTTCCGAACGTCGACTACTGCTGGATTTTTTCGACTTCGTCGATCATTACTACCGCGAGGTCGGCCCCTACAGCACACTGCGACGCTGTGCAGGCGTCAAGGAGAGGATCCGGCGTCGTTGCCGAGCGCTGCTTGCGGAGGCAACCGATCGAGAAGCGCAGGGACCTTCACAGTCTCACGGGCCATATGTCGAAATGCAGGGACCGCCGAGCCTTCCCCGTCGTGTCGCGTTCGATCTGGATGATTCCGGCTCAAACTTGCGTCTCTCCTTTTGGCCCGCGGACACGCCAACTCAGGCCCGCGCCTTCTATTCTGGTCAAACGCTGATCGACAGCGTGCTGGCCTTGAGCGAACAGCCTGGCTGGGGATTGTCGCCCAACATGCACTTCGGGCACTTCCAGCGCGGCTATGCATGGCTCCCGCAGCCCGAGCAGACCGATATCTCCACCTACCTCAAGTATTGGCATGAGCACCAGGACCTGATCACCACGGTCTATCGCCCTAAAGATCCAAAGCATCCGGACCATGACTGGGACGGCCTCCTGGATCGCCTTTCAGAGGCGGGCATCATCGCCTCACGCGAGGCATTTGATCGGGACTTCGTCCGCACGAACCGCAACAAGGCGGACGTGCGCCCGGGCTTTGAGATCTACCGGTACTGGCCGAAGCAGGAAGCCGAACGTCAAGATGAGTCCGGAAAGCTGGTTAAGGATCTTCGGGAAGCTTTTGAGCTAACTGTCTCCACCTTCGATGCTTAACCGCCATTCTCCGCATCGCTCTACGGTCCAGCGCTAGGAGAAGTTCCAGGGGCTGAGGTGGTGAGTTCATGAGTCGCTTCGATGGCCTTGAGAGTGGCCAGGACAGGGTTGTCTCGATACTGCTTTTTCGCAGCGACTTCCCGCACTTTGCCCACGATCTGATCGAGCCCGTACACCTTGATTGATCCTGCTCCGACCCGCTGCCCTTTCGCCCAGCGCCGGATCCTCTCCTCGTGCTCGCCTTTGGTTTGCCCCGCGAAGCGCCCAACGTAGAGCCGTAGCTCTACCTGACTCAGCTTGTAGCCGTATCGGTGGGCCGCACCGTGCATCACCTGGCGACGCACGTGCGGATCGTTCAGTAACGCGTAGAGCTTCCGCCGTCGAACATCTTTGCTCTCTCCCGTCACGTACTCGGCCGCGACTCCACGGGATCCGAAGAACGACTTGACCGAGGCAAGGATGAGCCGATCACCGTTGGCCCCGACCAGGTCAACCTCAAACCCATGCTCTTGGAGCCCGCGCCTGGTCTCGATCACGACTGGGAACTTGATGGCGGGTGAGACCACGAAGTCATCGGCCTCAAGGGCAACCGCGACGAATGTCTCAAACCCCTCCATAGTGAACTGAGCTTAATCGAAAAATCAGCTATAAAACCTGCCCGTTTTTCGTCTCGAAATCACAGCAGGAAAGCCCTGACCGTGAGACAAAATCGGGCGAGCCCAAGTCTCCTGAAATGTCTCCAGGGATTACGTCGCCTATGATCGCAACACGATCCTGCGCTCGTCGGGGTCGTACTCGTAGCTCTGGATGCCCTCCGATTGGATTAGCTCGATCGCCTCGTCGATGGCGGGCAGCGGGACGTCGAACCACTCGCTGGCATCGGCGACGACCTGGTGGTTTTGCTCGAACCAGATATCGAGGCGGGCGGGGGCGAAGAAGCTATGCAGGATCGCCTCGACCGTTGGGCGGCTACGGCGGGGAGACTGTAGGCGCGATCGTCTCGACTGACGCTCGCAGGAACGTGGGGTCGGTCTCCGCGCCAGCGATCCGCTGCTCCACCGTACGGGTCGTAAATCCGATCTTGTGGACGTCGGCGAACGGCGCGAGCTGCTCGATCGTCGGACAGCGAGCGCAGGACGTAGACGTATCCCATCTTGGTCTCCGGCTGCGAGGCCCATGCGCTCAAGCGTCGACCTCATTTGGCTCGGTAACGCGGCGGCCGTCCTTGTAGAGGTTGCTGGCGAGTGACTGCATCAGCAGGTCGGACTCCGTGCCGTTCTCGAAGATGCAGCGAGTGCGCGCGTTGGCCTTCCGGATCTTGTCGAGCTCCCGCTCGCCCATCTCGGCGACGTACAGCAGGACGCCGTTGAGGACGAAGAGCTTGCCGACCTCGATCTCGCTCGGGTTCTTGAACGGGAGGAGCTTGCGCGCGCCGGAACGCAGATCCGCGTGGCATTGCTTGAACAGGGGCTCGAAGCTGCTCGAAGTCCTCAGCTGGCCGGCGTCTAGCGATCTGCTCAGGCATGGTCTGCGTCTTCGGCACGTGCTTGAGGTCAAAGATGTCTGTCGGCGTCGTCCAGAAGGCCGAACGGATCGTTGGCGATCGCGTCCTCGATCGTCTCGGGGGCTCTGTCGGAATCACAATCTCCGGTGGCGCCTCGCCCAGCAGCCCGAGACTCGTCGATCGGCCGCAGCGCGGACGCCTGCTCCTCGTTCTCGGCGATTGCCCTCAGGCGCATCGCAAGTCGCGCCTCCGTCATGTCGGCGGGGTCGCGCTCCGGCAGCCGCCCGTGCTGCCGGACGAACTCGGTGATCTCCTGGAAGCTCGCTGCGAGTCGCTGGTCGGCGGTCACGGCAGCGCGCTTCTCGGGCGGGCTTGAGGAGGCCAAACTCATCCTCCGCGAGCATCTGCCGAAGCGTGTCCGCGTCGAGGCTCATAGGCCTTGTTCGCGGCGCTCACGCTGCATGTAGAGCAGCGCCTCGGCCATCCGGCGCTCCAGCGGGTCGTGGGAGCGGATGTCGGGTCGCTGGCCGCCGTGTTCCTTGACGAACTCGTTGATCTTCGGCCACAGGATGCGCTGCTTCGTCGCCGGTGATCGTGATCCGGGTGGTGTCGATGGCGTCCTGGATCACCTTCAGCACCTGCTTGGTGACGCTCTTCGACAGGATCTCGAACGCCTTCTGGAACGGGTTGACCTGGTCGATCAGATCGATGCTGCAGCTCGTTGATGTTCACGAACTTGCCGGCCATCAGAACGAACTTCTTGTCGCCGACCTCCTTGATCTCGCCGTTCTTGATCACCGAGTCGGTCGACGACCTGCTGGCGGACCTCCTCGACCTGCGCCTCGTCGAGGTCGGGGTAGCGCTCGCGGATGATCTTCGGAATCAGGACCTTGTTCATGACCTCGGGGTCGATGTTGCCCGGCATCGCCTTGAGCATCGTCTGGTCCTGAAGGATCTGGGCCTTCAGGTCGTTGAGATCGGCCTCGACGATGTCCTTGCACCCGCTCGGTCGATGGCTCCTTGAACCCCTTGATGTGCAGGTCGCCGGGCTTCGGCGGCTCGTCGTCGTCGGCCCGCTTGGTCTTGAAGTTGAAGTTCGGCGCGAGCACCTGCTCCATCAGCAGCGAGGCGGTGATCGCCTTCAGCATGTTGTTGACGGCGACCTTGACCTCGTCGTCCGCGGCGTCGGGTTGCGCGATCAGGTTCGTGAACTGCGCATGCGTCTTGTTCGGCGAGTCCCGGGTCGCGCGACCGATGATCTGGATGATCTCCGTCAGCGAGCCGCGGTAGCCGATCGTCAGCGCGTGCTCGCACCAGGGCCAGTCGAAGCCCTCCTTCGCCATGCCCAGGGCGATGATCAGGTCGATGTCGTCGGCGCGAGTCCATCGTGCGGAGGTACTCGACGATCTTGTCGCGCTCGCGCGGGTCGTCCATTACGAGATCCGCGACCTTGAGGACCTTGCCGTCCGTCGTGCGCTCGACGTGAGGACGCCGGTCTTGGGGTCTTGGCTCGACGACTTCGCCGATGCTGTCGAGGATCGAGTCGACCTCGCCGATCTTGTCCTTCAGTCGACTCGCCCGACCCCACGTGCGGGATGTGCAGGATCGTCTTCTTGTCCGTGTCGAGAACCTCGTGGACCGCGTCGGTGTAGCGGCCCTGGTAGAAGTGGTAGCCGATCCCGAGGCTCTTCAGGTACGTGTAGCCGTTGAGCTGCTCGTAGTAGTTGTAGGTGACCTTGGTGAACTTCTCCTCGTCCTCGGGCGCGAGCACGGGGATCGCGTCACCGCGGAAGTAGGAGCCGGTCATCGCGACGATGTGCGCGTCGGTGTTGCGCATCACCGACCGCAGCAAGCTCGCCGAGGCGGCTGCCCTCCGACGCCGAGACGTGGTGGAACTCGTCGATCGCGAGCAGCGTGCCGTTGAGTAACTCGCTCGTCGATCGCGTCATGAGCGAACCGCAGCGTCGCGTGCGTGCAGACGAGGGTCGTGTCAGTCGCCCTTCGAGGAAGTCGATCACGCGCCTGGACCTTGCCCTGGTCCGAGCCAGGCAGACAGAGGTTGTTCCGATCCTCGATCTCCCAGTCCGCGAAGAAGCCGTGCTCGGTCAGCTCGGTGCTCGCGAACGACGCCCCGATCGACCGCTCGGGAACCGCGACGATCACCTTCTTCAGCCCCTGGTTGAAGAGCTTGTCCAGCGCCAGGAACATGAGCGCCCGCGACTTCCCGGAGGCAGGAGGCGCCTTCAGCAGCAGGTACTGGCTCGTCACGTGCGGCGAATGCCTTGCGCCTGCATCTCGCGCATCCCGAGCGAGTCGGTCTTCGTGCTCTCACCCGTGCGGGCATAGGTGACGTCGACGAGATTAGGCATCGGCCGCTACTCCAATTCTGTCGCTGGGCTCTGCATGCCGCGGTCGCTGCCTCGTACATGTCGAACAGCAACTCCAGCCGCTCGTCATCTGACTGCGAACGGACGCTTGCGATACAGCCGATCTACCGCCGCGTCGAGTAACTCGATGGCCTCCCGCAGATCGTCCGGCATCTTGTCCGGGTCGTACAGCTGCGCCAGCGTCATGTCCGAGTGATGCTCGCGCGCCTCAAGCACCGCGAACGTGCGCTCCGTCAAGCAGCTCGCGTGGTCTCGTCAGACAGCGCTGGAACCGGGAACGTGTTGTAACAGAGCGTCGCCGAGTACCGGAAGTCGGTCTTGAGCGCGCCCGCCGACCGCGCGGACCCAGACGTTGTGCATCCGCGAGTGTCAGCAGCGCGAAAAGCCATGGCTCCGCGTCGTAGACGACGTTGCAGGCGTCTGGATACGACCGTCTTGCCATCGAGGAAGCCCATCGGGATGTAGTCGCGTCCCTCGGAGGAGTGTCGCGGAACAACGATCGCCGTGCCTTCTCGATGGGCGATCTGGACGAACCGGTAGGGCGTCTGCAGCGGCCTGCCGCGTGCTGTCCGCCTTGCTTTTGCAAGCGCTCCGCTCGGACCTGTCGAAGCGATGCGCTCGAGGGCGATTGGACGGCTGCGGCCTCTCGGAGCGGCGTCATCGTCGACCCAAAGGCAGTATCGCTCGGTGCCCGTTCAAGCAGCTCATTTGCGCCGATGATACCGCCTGACAAACGCTGCGCGCCTGCGGATAGTTGCCCAGCAGCTCGTCGCGCTGCGCGCGGCCCAAGAGCAGGTGCCCACCGTCGCGGGGCATGCTTCCGAATGCCATTCTCGGTAAGCTCGTTGAGCGCTGTCGTCTGTAGCCGTGACGATGACGTCGGGGGCGTCGGGAACGAGGTAGCTGTTGATCGCTGACGCGCGTCGTCTGGTCCCGCCGGTGTACAGCCATTTGACAGATCGCTGTCCTCGCCCGGTGAGTCCGATAATCACGCAGGTCACGCCCGCGTTCGCTTTTGCGCTATTGGACCACCGAAACGACTGTGTACGCGAAGCCAATCTCCGCTCCGGCAGCGTGGATGTGGGGCCACAGCAGTCCAACGTGGTTGCCTTGGCAGACCGAGTTCGTCGTGACGAAACCTAGCTTGCGCGTCGTGAGCTACTACGAATCGGGCTCCTTTGATCAGCCAAGCTGAGACGTAGTCGAGGTAGCGGTTGATCGAGCGATCGCCGAAAGCTACGGCCAGATCAGCCTTCTGCTGCATCCGCTCTGCTCGGTGCCACCTTGATACGGAGGGTTGCTCGAGGAGGTAGACCTCGTCACCGTCCTGGACGGGCAGGCTTCCTCCCAGTCGAGACGGGACGCGTTTGCGCACGCACGTTGCCGGTGTCCCGCAGCGGGATGAGCTGAGATCTCGTGCCGAACAGCTCTCGGAATTCGACGTTCATCTGGTGCTTGGCGAGCCACAGCGAGAGGATCGCGATCTCGTGGGCGAAGTCGTCGATCTCGATCCCGTAGAAGTTCTCCAGCTTGATCTGAGAGTCCTGGAAGAGCGCGACCGGCGCGTTCGGATCGACCTCCTGCGAGCTCGCTTGAGGATGCGGTGCTCGAGCTTGCGCAGCTCCTTGTAGGCGATGACCAGGAAGTTGCCGGAGCCGCACGCCGGGTCGAAGCACTTGATCGCGCGATGCGCTCGATGCAGCCGCGTCAGCTTGGCCTTGGTGTCTGCGGCGTCGAAGGCGTCCTGCAGGTCGTCGAGGAACAGCGGTCGGATGACCTTCATGATGTTCTCGACCGACGTGTAGTGCATGCCCAGGCTCTCGCGCTGGCCCGGGTGGACGACGGCCTGCATCATCGACCCGAAGATGTCCGGGTTGATCACCGACCAGTTGAGCGTTCCGCACTCGAGGACGAGTCGCCGAGCCTTCGCCGAGAAGGTCGGGCGCGGCTTGCATGCGCTGCGAAGAGCTTGCCGTTGACGTAGCCGAACTCGGCGAAGTGGGCGGGAACACCGTTCCGCTTCTCGGGCTTCGGGTGTCGAGAACGTCGAAGAGCTGCGTCGAGATAGTCCGTGCGAGCGTCCTCGCCGCCGTCGAGCTGAGCGATGCCGATCGCGTTGGTGAAGCTGCCCTTCTCGAAGACGCCCGTGTCCTCGGCGAAGAAGCAGAACAGCAGGCGCGAGAAGAAGACGTTCAGGTCGTGGACGTCGCTCCTCGGTCTCGATGGCGTTGTGCTTGACGATCTCGTCGTAGAGCCGCGCCATCTTCTCGGCGGCTTTGACGTCGGCGTAGATTGCAGGTTCTCGATCTGCGTCTTCTCGATTCCAGCCCACGGCAGGAAGAACGCTGAGTATCCGGGCAGGTCGGTGAGGCGGCGTGTCGAGCGTGTCGCTGGTGCGGGTGTCGACGGCAACGATCTGTTCGCGGTTGCGGACGATCAGGAACCGCGGGCGCTGCTTGGTGATCGACTCGTCAGTGCGCGCTGCGTCGATCGACGGCGTGGATGTCCTCGCCGTCGTCCACGTAGCGATAGAAGACCTTGTCGCGCCAGAGGACCTCGTTGTCGTCCTTGGCCTTGTTGTAGCTGCCGTTCCTGAGGCGCGTGACTGACGCGGCGGGCAGGCCGTAGGCACGCAACAGCTCAAAGAGGAACTCGGGCTCCTCGGCGGCACCTACGGCCGCGACCCGCTCCTCGATCTCTTTGAGGTTCATATCGATTGGCAGGTGGGCATCAGACGGCGAACTCTATTTCGCTGCGCTGATGGCTCTCGGCGGCTTGGCAATTCGTCACGGCCTTGCATGTTCAAATGCAACGAAATCAAGACGTAACCTCCCCGCCGCAAACCCCGCATCCACATCACACAGCAACGCCCGCCTCCCGAGCGCCCGCGCCGCCATTCCGGTGCTCCCCGATCCGCAGAAGGGATCGAGCACAAGCTCCCCCCGCTCACTCGACTGGCCGATTAATGCCCTAAGGACGGCCAGAGGCTTCTCGGTCGGATACCCGCGGGGTCGTGGCGCACGCAGGACGTCACCCAGGCTGCGCGAGTTGCCGGGGCGCGAGCCTTTGGAGAGGAAGCAGATGAACTCGTGCTGGGGACGCCAGACGCCTTGCCCGGGACCGATCGACCCCTTGTCCCAAATAAGCGCCTGATGCACGTGAAATCCAGCCGCGTCTGCCGCAGCCTCAAAGATTGGCCGGATGCGGCGATCGGCGAAGACATAGGCATGGGAGTCGGCGGCGAGCGCTCGATAAAGCTCGGCGAAGATCTCCGGCCAAGCGGCGTCTGGAAGCATCTCGAACCACTCACGGAACAGAGTTCCGCCCCGATCGAACTCATACGGCGGGTCGGTGACGATCAGATCGGCACTCTCGTCTGGGAGGCTCGCGAGGAAGACAGAGGCATCGACCTGCACCAAGCGCACTAGCGACCGCTTAAGGCCCTCTCCCTTGCGGCGCCTGTAGGCAATCTGGCGGCAGGCATTTGAGCAGTAGCGCCCGCGGCGGCCTCGGGCCGGCTGGCGGAAGCTCCGCTTGCAGACCGCGCAGCGCTCGGTGCGTGACACCTCGCGCTTGCTCTGCCGCCGTTTCCTTGCCCGCCCAGACATCTGAGCGAACGTAGGTGGGCTCAATCGATCCCAACAGGGCTATTGAGGGGGTCAACTTTCCCGTTGATCAATCGCGCAGCGCAAGCCAGCTAGAACCCTTGAGCCCCTCCTCGTGATCGCCACAGGGCTCGTGGAACGCATAGGCGCCGCCGTCCTCAAGCTCGCCCCAGCTCCATTCCGCGGAAGGAACCCAGCGCTTGCAACGCAGACAGCGCAGGTACGCGACGGCTTGGGTCTGGAGCTCCTCAATTTCTTCGTCACGCTCCTCGATGGCTTCGCGGAGCTCCTCTAGGCCCTCGCGCAGCTCTGCCTCGGTCTTCCCGCCGTGCTCCCGTTCTTTAGCCAGATCTTTCTCTGACTTGGCGAGCTTCTTCTTGGCCGCCGCAAGCTCTTGTTTCAGCTTCGCCTGATCTTCGGCCTTGCCCTTCTTTGCCGCCTCGCTGCCCCGGTGGTGCTTGGCAACCTGGGCCTCTGCCCGCTCCGTTCGTTCAAGTAGCTCCACGGCGCTCCCATCTGCCGCGAGGGCGGCGATCAGCGCGGCGCGCTTTGAGCCGTGGCGGGCCTCCGCGGCCTCCAGCAGGGGCAGTTGCTCGGCATCGAGCTCAAAGACGACGCGGCGGCGAAAGAGCCCAATGCCCGGGCTGTCTGCCCCTTTGCCGTGGCTAAGCCCGGGCTTTTCGTTCGTATCCACATGTACATCCATGCACAGGGCTAGGCTCGTGGGCAGGGCTGTTGAGGGGCTCAATTCCGATGGCAAGAGACGAAAGCTGGGAGCTGGCCGGGCCAAACGAGGAGGCGCTCGCCGATATGCGCGACCACTGCCACCGCGAACACGGGGCTGCCCTTGACCCCAGCCTGCACATCTCCTACGCCAACCACAGCCGCCACGAAGCCCGCATCACCTATCTGCCTGGGGGCGGCAAGAAACACGATTCCTATGAATGCCTCCTCTGCGACCCTCCGCAGCGCATCCTGCTCGGCCTGTTATTTGACTTCAGCGATCCGGGGACTCGGGAGCGCTGGCTTGCCGAGAACAGCGCCCTGGCCGCTGAGATCCGGGCGTCAGAGACCCCCGAGGAGCTGATCGGCCCGGCAATCGACGCATATGTCCACGGCGAAATCCGCGCGGGGGGCTTTGCAGGGTGGCTGCGCCAACACAGGCGGCGCACGCTTGCCAAACGCCGCCCCAAAGACGCGGCGCGCGAGGACGCCTGTATGCGGTTCTTGCTCGAACGGCGCCTTGAAAGCCTCACGGTCGAGCAGGCGATCGAGGCGTTGCTCAAGTTGCAGGAAGATCAGGCCGAGGAGTGGCGGGCGCTCACCAACGGAACGAGGACGGTCACTGAGCAGACTTTGCGGCGCTACTGGCGCCATATCCCGAGGTCGGTGCGCAAGATGGCTGAAGACGCGGCCGCGGCGGACGGCGGCGTCTCGCCTGAGCTCCGGAAGCGGCTACTTGCCAAGTTGAGCCCATCAAACGCCCTCCCGCAAGCGCCAATGCCAGGGCAGGCTTCAGTGCGTGCACACAGACCCCCGCTCCCGCCGCCTGGCGCTCTCAAAGAGCGAGGCGGCCCTCGCGCTCGGCGTCAGCGTTGACTTCCTCGAAGACCACATCCTCGCCGAACTTCGCCTCGTCAGAGCCGGGCGCCGAGTTCTGATCCCCGTGGTCGAGCTTGAGCGCTGGCTCGCCGAGCACTCCGAGCGCGCGATCCCGGGTGCCTGAGCGACTCGATCTCTCGGCCGACCAGAGCTATCGTCGCGACCCGCTCAGAGCGGGAGTTATGAGCACCGCAGCAACAAGCCGAGATCAGCGTTCCAAGCCGCGCCACGAGGGCATCACCATTCGCCACTCGAGCCGATGCGTCTCACGGGAAGGCAAGCGCTGCAACTGCTACCCCGGCTACCAGGCACAGGCCTACTCGCGCCGAGACGGCAAGACGCTGCGAAAGACCTTCCCCACCCTAGCCGCGGCCAAGGCCTGGCGCTCTGAAGCGCAGACGCAGATCCGCCGCGGCACCCTGCGGGGGCCAAGCGATGTGACAATCGCCGAGGCTGGAGCAGCCTTGGTCGTGGGGATGAAGGAGGGCTCAATCCGAAATCGCTCCGGCACTCCCTACAAGCCTTCTGTAATCCGCCAATACGAGCGCTCGATCCGTATCTACGTCCGCCCCGAGCTTGGCCCCAAGAAGCTCTCCTCGCTGACGCGGGTCGAGGTGCAGGACTTCGCCGATCGCCTGCTCGCCACCGGCCTTGACCCTTCAAGCGTCAAGAACACCTTGATCCCGCTGCGGGTGATCTACCGCAGAGCCTTTGCCCGCTCAGAGGTGGCGATCAACCCGACAGCCGGCCTTGAGCTTCCAGCCAGCCGTGGGCGCCGCCAGAGGATCGCCGACCCCATCGAGGCGGCGGCGCTGATCGAGGCGTTGCGGCCTGCCGAACGACCGCTTTGGGCCTTGGCCCTTTACTCGGGACTGCGACGCGGGGAGCTGTGGGCACTGCGCTGGGAAGACGTCAATTTGGATGCTGGGGTGATCCACGTGAGGCGAGGCTGGGACGTGCATGAGGGGGAGATCGAGCCAAAGAGCGGCGCGGGAATCCGCCGTGTACCGACTGCCAGAGTGCTGCGGACTTACCTGTTGGAGCAGAAGCTGAGGAACGGCGGGCGGGGCGAGTACCGGGTGCTGGCCGATGCGAACAACCGGCTTTGCGACTCGACAACCCTGACCGCCAAGGCGAAAAGGCGCTGGGCGGTGGCGGGCCTTCAACCGATCGGTCTTCATGAGTGCCGCCACACTTTCGCTTCGCTGATGATCGCTGCTGGAGTAAACGCCAAGGCCCTATCCACTTACATTGGCCACGCCTCGATCGCGATCACGATGGATCGCTACGGACATCTGATGCCGGGGAGTGAGGCCGAAGCTGCGGGCCGCCTCGACGCCTACCTGGGAGATCGCAATGGCGGACTCCAGGAAATGACGAAATAGCCCTCACTGAGTTTGCGTTCACGACAATCGATATCGCTTACGTCGAGCCTCGAATGCCTGCCGACCCCCCTCCAGCCTTTGCTCGATGAGTTTGCGTACGCCTGGCTTATCCACCCCTCCCACGTGCTCTGGCTCGACGCACGCCCCCTCCGAGGTATCTGTGTTTCGAAAGGTTAGGCCCGCGACGAGCTCAGCGTCGCCGAGCACCGGGACGTTGGCGTTATGGGTTGAGAATAGAAACTGCCGATGTCTCTTCGCCGCTCGGACAGCCGGCACGATGCGACTAGATATGAACCTATTGTCAAGATCATCCTCAGGTTGGTCGACAACCAGAATTGACCCGGAGTCCAAAAGGAGCAATAGCAGGACGGCGATTGCGCGCTGCCCCTTCGAAAGCCTTTCGAGAGGAACCCAATTTGGATCACCGCCCTCTCCAGCTGTATTGAGGAGGATTGAGGTCTCGATGAGTGTGGGCAATTCTTCAAGTTCCATCAAGGCATCTGGAGGCAATGCCGAGATAAGTGCCGCCTGACTTGATGTAACTCCCCAACGAGTCGCAATTCTGCCTACGCCTTCGCGCGCAAGCTCGGCAAGTTCCCGCGGAGAGAATCCGGAATCATCTTCAAAGATTCTCAGGGCCTCTCCAAGCCGACCACCGTTCGACCTAAGGATCTCGCCTACTCGACCGTGGTCGATTGCTGCCTCCACCTCGATGCGTACCGAGGGAGCGAGGGAAGTCGTGGCGCGACTCGCTGCCTTCTTCAGCGCTTTGATCGTTTGACCCTCCAGCTTCTCCCGTTCTATGAGCTGCTTTCGACGATCGGCGACTTCGGACGCAAGACCCTTCGTGGCGCTGTTGAGCTTGGGCTTCGTTCCCTTCAGCTCATCCACCCGGCCCTGGACTTCGCGGAATATGTTGTAATCAATGCTCTCCGCGTCGAGCTCCGCCTTTGTTGCCGCGAGGTCAGAGTCGGCTTTGGCCCGCCGCTTCTTCCACTTGCCGAAAATCTCGTCGACAACCTCACGGGATTTCTGAACACCCGCATTTGCCACGTGGACGGCGTCTCGGACCTCTGTTTCGGCACTGTCGATGGCCCGCTCCACGGTCTTGAGCTGGCCTTGGAACGGCGAACTGTCTAACTCTGACCCTAGAAGCTCGTCTCGACTCGCGGGCTCGACTTCCGTCAACAGAGCATGGAGATCCTCAAGGTGGAGTCGCGCCTTTTCGATGACGCGGAACTCACGATCCAACGTCGTTTGTTCCGACAGTCGCTCCGCAACATTCGCATCCTCGAACTGACGCAATCTCTCTTCTGCGCCTGGCAGCAAAGACATTTCGGCGTTGAGATCCTCCACCTCCTCCATGCGCCTCTCGATACCTGCCCGAGAGGATGCAAGGTCTATCGCCACTTCATGCACCTTTGACTCTCGTTCGGTGTCGCGACCTACGAATCGCTCGAGAAGCATCGTTCTTCTCTCTGGATCCTCTGCAAGGTCGGCAATCTCATGCTGACCAAATATCTGCGGTATTGGCTCGAGGTCATCAATGCATAGACCGGAGACCTCCCAATTGTCAGCTAATCGAACTACGCTGGGATTGGGAAGCTGCCGTTCGATTACGTATCTAGTCGCGGCCGGCGACGTCTGCTCCAATACGACTGAAATCGTGGTTCCGCGCCCAAGGACATCTCGCATAATCCCTTGATGATCCTCCTTCGCGCGTAATCCCTTAGGCTCCAAATTAAACGCAGCGCGAAGGCTCTCGATCACGGTCGACTTTCCTGAACCCGGGGCACCGATCAACACATTCAGGCCGTCAGCAAGTGGAATGGTTTGGTTGTCGAGGAATCCGCCATCCCAATGCAATGCGACTAATCGAGAGCTTGAAGTGGATGCATCGTCTGAGTCAAGCCTTACACGGAGCTGCGGATCAAGGAATGCGTGTCGAAGGGCCAGCTGGTTACAGTTCGAGAGGCGTAGAACGCAAGTTGCCCCCGGCGCACTGACACCCTTTGGCGACGAGACGTCACGCGCATTGATGATTGCCGGTGGAACCGTGCGTTTATAAGTCTTATCGGAATTTCTGAGAATGCTGCGATAGGCTTTATTCGAAACGTTATCTATGCTGGCTGGGATAGCGACAGCGCTCAGAAGCTCAGACTTCCAGATCGCGAGTCGCGCCTGACCTGATAAGTGCGCAAGCAGCCCATTACCTTGAGTGATATGAGCAGCAATGCATGCAGCGCCGAGCTCCTCGCAAGTACCGAGGAGCTCAAGCGCAGGTATCTCACCCTGCGGCGACTGAGTTCCCAAGTCCTTCACACGACATCTACCAATGGCGCGCTCGACCTCGCCATGCGGAGTACCTTGCTCAAAGAGCACAAGAAAGTGCAGCCCCTCAGCGGTTGCGGCCTCGAATCCAGGTAACGCGGTTAACCCTGCTTCGGCCGCGCAGGCCAGCAAAGAGCTGCTTTCGTCAATCCGATAGTGATCAGTGACTGCGATTAGCTGAACGTCAGCCTCTCGAAATGCTGCCACCATCGCCTCGTTGTACTCAACCTCGCTGGTCTGCTCGCAAGGATGGCCATGTCGAACGACGTATCCGTACGGATTGACTTGCAATGCACAGCGGATCCAGTCCGCCCCACGCGGTTTCAAATCGTCTGCCCAGGCTGGTCCGTTGCCCACGACAGCACACTCTATGGCGGTAAGCCGATCGAAGGCTCCGGGCCTGTTCCGCTTGAGGTCAGTCGCGCGGATTCCGCGATATCACGAGCAATTGAGGCCCTCGGTTCAAGCGCTGGCGGCCCTCCGATCCCCCGACCCAGCTACCTCTTCTCCGAACGCCAACTACCCGGTGCGCCCGCTACCTCTTGCGATCGGCTTGAGATCGCAGCTTCCCTGGTAAGGCGGTCTTGAGCGGCGTTGACCGGCAACGCGAGCCGGCTCCGCAAAACGCCCGATACCCGCGCTTCCGGCATGGGACCGCGGAATCCGCACAAGAAAGCGGAGGGGGTGGGATTCGAACCCACGAGCGCCTTGCGACGCCAACAGTTTTCGAGACTGCCCCGTTCAACCCCTCCGGCACCCCTCCGGGGCTTCAATAGGCCGAATGCTAGCGACGCGGGCGTCTGGTGCTACGAAGCGGTTGCCTGCCCAGCCGGAGCGGCTCGTGCCGTGAGCTCGCTAATGATGCTGGAGGAGCGCTCCTCATTGGGCGGTTCCTGGCGAAGGAAGGATTCGATGACGAGGCGGCCCATGTCGTGTTTGAATCGCTCCTTCTCTTCTTCATTTGCGATCTGCTCGCTGTAGGCGAACATTGTGATAAGGGCGACCGAAAGGTCGCGATTGCGTTGGCGGTTACGGTCCCTGTTTCTAGCCCTGGCAAGGAGGACCCCCGCGACTGCGGCAAAGGCAAGGGCGGCGCCGAAATGCGCGGAGACGTTGCTTTGGCCCTGAAGGCCGTGGTGCTGCGGGTTGGCGTAGTAGAGGATCAGCGGCATCAATGCCGCGCATGCCGCGCCAACTAGGATGACGATGCCGGCTATCCAGAAATTGCGACTTTCCTTCTCGTACCGCTCTGCCTGCTTTTCAAACTCAGACTCGGCCGCAACATTCGTGAGATCGTCGAGAAATTTAGTGAGGGTCCTCCCCCTAGTCTCGAAGGCCTCCTGAGCCCGCTCAAGGTCTTGGGAGGCGGCGTTCAATGCTGCCTTTCTGCCTTCAATCTCCCGTTCGATCTCATCGAGTCGCTCTACCGCTGCTCTACCAACGGCGTCTGCCTCCTCCGGTGAGAACTGGCGCGGTTTGATCTGCGCAGTTGCGTTCAGAAGCCGGTCTGCCGAGCCAATGAGGTCCCCACCACCCGAGTCCACTGCCGCGCGGATTGCATCCCGCGCTTGTGTGGCCGAGGCCACTACCTCGTCGGCCGCGCCTACCTGGGTTATGCGTGGGTCGGCTAGCGCCAGAATTTCTTGGGCGCGCTTCGTCGCGCTTTCAAGCCGGAAGACATTGGGCCATTGGGTTCTGTGTTGAGCAGTGGTTTCCTCGGCGAGGATGCGTTTGGCTTCCGAAAGTATCTCTTGCGTCTCGCTCAGGCGAGTGGCAACTTGCTGGCTAGTTTCGTCCCGCGGCTCGTCGGGCATAGATTTTCTAAATTAAGAGCGGAGTCGGACACTACTCAGCCTCATCAGCTTTAGGCCCTGAAATCGAGGGCTGGAGATAAAGGCTCCGTTTTCTGTAATCCGTAGAGGTGACGGCGTGACTCGGCGCAGCCCGAGGGGGCCGGGTGCCCGCTACTGGATCTACGCACAGTTGGTCTATCTGGTGCTCGACGCTGTACCCAGCCTCAACGGGATCGAGCCGACCAACAACAACAACCGCACGGAGCGGGGGCTGCGATCTACCGAAAGGTCTCGCTCGACTCGACGGCCAGTCCGAGACGGGCGAGCGCTTCGCCGAGCGGATACTCTCGGTCTCACAGACCTGCCAGCTGCAGGGGACGATCGCTAGTCGGCTTCCTGGTCGAGGCACTGGAAACGGCCACTTGCACTGGCCCCACCGCGGAACTCTGAACTGGCCCTACCCCGCGCTGGTTGTTGGTGTGCGTAGATGATCCCTGATCGACCCCTGCTGTGGAGTCTCGGCGAGCTCTGGGCGAAGCGAAGCCCGTAGGGCGAGCGCAGCCCAGAGCTCGCCGGCGCGTCATCGGGCGGCCCCCTTCGCCTTGCGTTGGATGCCGTGGCGAAAGCGCCATGACTCGGTGCCGGTCTCGATGATGTGAGCCCGGTGGGTGATGCGGTCGACGACGGCCTTGGCCAGACGCGGGTCGGGGAACACTTTGGTCCACTCGCCGAAGGGGAGGTTGGTGGTGACGATCAGGCTGGCTCGCTCGTTTCGCTCGGAGATGACCTGGAAGACGAGCTCGGCGGCACCCTTGGGGAGCGCCAGGTAGCCGAGCTCGTCGAGCACCACAAGCTCGGTGCGCGCGTAGCGGGCCACGACGCGGGCGAGCTCTCTTCGGCTCTCGGCTTCTTGGAGCTCGTTGGCGAGCCCGGCGAGGGTGGTGAAACGCACCCGTCTGCCCTGCTGGCAGGCGCAGACCGCCAGCGCCGTGGCCAGCATCGTCTTCCCCGTACCCGATTCACCGATCAGGATCACCGACTCGCGGTCATCGATCCAGGAGCACTCGGCCAGCGCGGCGATCGCGGCCTGCGAGACCTTCGGGTTATCAGCGAAGCGGAAGTCCTCCAGGCGCTTCATCACCGGGAAACGGGCTTCCAGCAGGCGTCGATGTTCACGGCGCTCAGAGCGCTCTGCCATCTCCGCTTCAAGGAGCGCCGCGAGGTACGTGACCGGTGTCTGCTGCTCGCGCAGGGCCTCCTCGGCGAGCGCCTTGAAGCGCCGTCTGACGGTCGGGAGCTTCAGCTCGATCGCCTGCGCCTCGATCAGCGCCTCGATCGCCTGGGTCTTCGCCGGCGCGCTCATCGGCTCACCGCGGCTTCGAGCAGCTGGTCATAGTCACCGAGGCTCGGCTCGGGTCCACCGATGATCGAGAGCCTCTCCGAGAGCTCGATGCCGGGCGGCTCGGCGCGCTCAGAGCGCCTGGCAAGCAAGGCGACCGCACGCCCGTCGCTTGCACCGGCGGCCAGTGCGCCACGGACGGCGAGCTCGACGCGTGCGGGTCTGAGCTCGCGGGCGAGCAGCAGCACGTCGACCATCTGCCGGGCGGCCTCTGAGGCGCCATAGCGTGCCTCGATCGCCGTCCACAGCTCGTCAAAGCAGTTTGGCCATGCGCCCCGCTCACGCGCCTGGGCAAGGGGCAGCGAGGAGCGCAGCGCCCCCGGCTTTCGCCGCAACAGCTCGAGGTAGTGGTCGAGCTTCCCCGAGACGCCGTAGCGGCCCCCCAGGCGCTCGTGAACGGCGATCAGCTGGTGCTCGTGGAAGACCTCGATCTCTCTAGCACCGATCTTCACGAGCACCTTTCGCCCGACCAGTGAGACCGGAACCGAGTAGCGGTTTTGGCGGACCGTGACGAGCGCCTTGGAGTCGACCCTCGGCGTCGATTGCTCACGCGCGTCAAACGGCTCTGCCGGCGCCGCTCGCAGATCTGCCAGCTCCGCCGAGAGGGCCTCACCGACGGTCACCGCGCGGCCGCTGATCGTGCGCTCCAGGTCACACCAGCAGGCCTCCTCCAGGAGCTCGTTTAACTCCTGGAGCGAGTCGACCTTGGGGACCGGCACCAGGCGGCGGCGGCGAAAGCGCCCGACCTCGCCCTCGATTCCTCCCTTTTCATGGGCCCCCCGCTCGCCCCTCTGGCAGAAGGAGGACTCGAAGCGGTAGTGGGAGCGCAGGGCGATAAAGCGGTCTGACTCCACCCGGCGGCGGCCCTTCAGGACCTTCGCCACGGCCGAGCGCAGGTTGTCGTAGCGGATCAGCTCGAAGACCCCGCCGAAGAACTCCAGGGCGGCGACATGGCCCTCCAGGAAGGCCTGCTGGGTCGCGGCCTCAAAGGCGACCACAAAGGAGGCGCCCGAGTGGCAGGCGCGCATCAGGAACAGGTGCACCGCCCTGCGCTCGCCGCGCAGGGTCACCTGCGCCTGCCCCCAGTCGACCTCGGCCTCCGCACCGGGCTCATGGGAGAGGGGCACGAAGACCTCATCGACCGTTAAGCCCAGCTCGCGCTTGCGCCGGCGCACGTATTGGCGGACCGTCGTCTCGGCGACCTCGGCGCCCTGCTCCTCGAGCAGCCGCTGCCAGATCCGCCTCGCGGTGTGGCGCTGCTTGGGCGGGGCCTCGCGGTCGGCCTTGAGCCAGCCGTCGATCAGGGCCCGGTAGGGGCCGAGCTTGGGCGCCGGGCGACTCTGCGGCGCTCGCTTGGGCGGCGGCCAGGGCGAGGCCAGAGCCTGGCGAACCGCGCGGCGGTGAACACCGTGGCGGCGGGCCAGCGCCCTGACCGACAGGCCCTCGCGATCACGGTCACGTCTGATCTGCTCGAACTGCTCCACTCTTGATCCCATCCCTGTCTGCCGCCTTCCGTTCGAGCTTCATGAGACTCGAACAGTCCGCGGCGGGTCGGACGGGGTGGGGCCATTTCAAGGTTCCGGAGTGGGGCCAAGTGAGAGTTCCGTTCCCAAGGCACTCACCGCCTCCTCCCGCGCGAGTCCAGCTCCTTCGCTGGGCTGAGCAGATCGGGTCCTGTGGAGGCCTGGAGCTGAACGCTACAGAAAGGGCATTATCTGCGGCGGTTTACCGAGCGCGCCCGACAGGATTCGAACCTGTGGCCTTCGGTTTCGTGGACCGAAGAGCACGCCAGACTTTCGACTTCTGACCGAAACGCAGCAGCCCCAACGTGCAGGTCCGTGCAGAAAATAGAACCATATTGGAACCACGAGGAGAATCTGAAACGAGCCGAGAATACGAAAAGGGCCTGCTGTGCAGGCCCTTTTCGTATAGCGGGGGCGGGATTCGAACCCGCGACCTTCGGGTTATGAGCCCGACGAGCTACCTGACTGCTCCACCCCGCGGCGGTCTACCTATGCTAGCAACGGAGAGTTTGGCGGTAGGTGATTGGGCACCCGCGGATCGTCTCTCTAGAGTGCCGGCCTCATGAGCGGAGACGCCCAAAGAGTCGCAGTAATCGACATCGGCACCAACTCGGCTCGGCTACTGATCGCCGATGTTGCCAGCGATCGGGTCACCGAGGTCGAGAGACGCAGCAGAGTCACGCGCCTCGGCCGCGGCGTTGACCTCACCGGGCAGCTCTCGGCGGAGGCGATCGAGTCCGCCTGTGAGGCGATCGCCGACTACGTCGCCATCTACCGAGAGGCGAGCATCGACTTGGTCGAGGCGATCGCCACCAGTGCCGTCCGCGACGCCACCAACGGGGGCGCGTTCGTCGCCGAGCTGCGGGAGCGGTTCGCGCTCTCGGCCCGGGTGCTCGACGGCGAGGAGGAGGCACGGCTGACCTACATCGGCGCCACCTCCGAGCACCCCCCGGCCGAGCCAACTCTGGTGGTCGACATCGGCGGTGGCTCCACCGAGCTGATCGTCGGCACCGCCGCCAAGATTTCCTTCCATGCCTCCCTGCAGGCCGGAGTCGTCCGCCACACCGAGCGGCATCTCTCCTCCGACCCACCCACTGCCGTCGAGCTCGAGGCACTGGCGACCGGCGTGCGGGGGCTGATCGAAAGCGCGATCTTGGGAGGCGAGATCAGACCGGAGGCCCGCGCCGGGATCGCGGTTGCCGGCACCCCCACCTCGCTGGCGGCGATCGAGATGGAGCTCGACCCATACGACCCCGAGCGAGTCCACAGCCACCGGCTCTCCCTCCCATCGATCCAGCGGATGCTCTCGCGGCTCGCCTCGGCCCCGCTGGCCGAGCGGGTCGAGATCGCCGGCCTGCACCCCGACCGCGCCCCTACGATTGTCGCCGGGGTCGTGATCCTGGTCGAGACGATGCGGGCATTCGGCCTCGATGAGATCGAGGTCTCAGAGCACGACATCCTCTACGGAACCGCCATCTCCGCCGCTTTGGATTGCGGCTAACTACGGCACCGGGGTCCGGCGAACCCCAGGACTCGATGGACATCCCGACCGGAGGCGGCGGGACAGATGGGTTAAGCCTATCCTCGAACCCATAAAAGTCGGTAGATCTCATTACCTACTTTCAAGTGGCGGGTAAAGAGGCGACTAGACGCATCGGACAGGCGGGCCGATAATCGTCGCACCGTGGGAATGAGGCGGGGATTGATCCCTACCAAGGCCCCCGGCACAGGGTTCGGGCGATTGCCGCATCATGGCGCCTCCCGCCGTCTGAGCCCATCGAATACATGGTCCCTGAAGACGTACCCCTGCCCGTCCTGGGGGACCAGTCTGAATCGGTCGCCCCACAAGGCGGCCGATTCACGTTCAGGCGCCTCCCCGACCGTCCCGTACATAACGGATCCCTGCTTCTCAAGCCAAATTCGACTTGCGCGGGTAGACGACCTCGGGATCCGTGAGGACGTTCACCAAGGTCGGACGCCCCGACTCGAAGGCGCGCTCGAGGGCCGGTCGCAGCTCGCCCGGCTCACGCACCAGGATGCCGTCACAGCCAAGCGACTCGACCATCTGGTCGTAGCGGGTCTCGGGCCGCAGCTCGGCCGCGACCGAGTAGCCGTAGAGGAATTTCATCGGGTGGTGCTCCAGCGCCCAGATCCCGTTGTTGCCCATCACGCCGACCACGCCGAGCCCGTGACGCGCCATTGTGTCGAACTCGATTCCGGCGAAACCGAAAGCGCCGTCGCCGAGCAGAAGGCAGACCTGGCGGTTGGGGTGGGCGACCTTGGCGCCGATCGCCTGGCCCGGGCCAGCTCCAAGGCAACCGAACGGCCCCGGGTCCATCCAGCAGCCGGGCTCATAGGTATCGATGAAGCGCCCCGCGTAGGAGACGAAATCGCCGCCGTCGCCAACCACGATCGCGTCGCGGTCCAGCACCTCTCCCAGCTCCCTGTATACGCGGACGGGGTGCAGCGGCGAGCGCCGGTCCTCCAGCTCACCGCGCTCTTCCCGACGCTTCTCCTCCTCGACCGCGCGTAGCTCCGCGAGCCAGGTCCCGCTGCGCGGGTCGAGGTTGGGGGCCGAGTCGCGGATCGCCGCCAAGCTCGCCGCGACGTCGCCGACCAGGTCCAGGTCAGGGGCACGGTTCGCGGTCAGCTCGTTTGGGGCGAGGTCGAGCCTGACGATCTTCGTCTCCTCGCCGAAGCTGGCGCCGAAGCCGAGCCGGAAGTCGATCGGCACGCCGACGACGAGCGCCAGGTCGGCGCCCTTCAGCCCGGCGCCGCGGGCGCGGCTGAAGACAAGCTCGTGATCGGCCGGGAGGCAGCCGCGGCCGAGGCCGTTCAGGAAGACTGGGATACCGAACGCCTCGGCGAGGAGCCGGAGCTCTCCCTCCCCGTGGGACCAGTAGAGGCCGGTGCCGGCCATGATCGCCGGACGCTCGGCCGACGCCAGCAGCGCCGCCGCCTCCTCAACCCCCGCGGCGGGGATTGCCGCGGAGACCGCGGGCCGTGGAGGGACCTCCGACGCGGCCTCGCTGAAGACAACGTCGAGCGGGTAGTCGAGGAAGGTCGGGCCACTGGGAGCCTCGATCGCCAGGTCGAGCGCCGCCGCGGTCATCGCCGCGATCCGCCCCGGCTCCTTCACCGTCTCCGCCGCCTTGACCAGCGGCGAGACAAACGGCAGGTGGTCGATCTCCTGCAGCGAGCCCGCGCCCCAGCGCATCTCCGGCGCTCGTCCGCCCAGCACACAGACCGGCGAGCCATTCGCCTGTGCCCCGGCGATCGCACTGATCCCGTTGGTCACCCCGGGCCCCGCCGTCAACGCGGCGACCCCGACCAGCCGGGTCGCCTTCGCGAACCCCTCCGCGGCAAATGCGGCTGACTGCTCATGGCGCACGTCGACGATCTCGATCCCCGCTGCGCAACAGCCGTCATAGATCGAGAACAGGTGCCCCCCCGACAGCGTGAAAAGGTGGCTGACGCCCCTCGACCTCAGAACTTTCGCGACAAGACGCCCCCCGTGCTCCATCGGCGCGAGCCTACCGCGAGTGCCCGGGGCGGGACTCGAACCCGCAAGCCCCCGAGGGGGCAGCGCCTTTTAAGGGCGCCGCTTTTGCCAGTTTCGCCACCCGGGCAGGGCGATGGTATCCCCGTGCGAGCACGCCAAAAAGAACAAGAATTCGTCTTGGAGCGCAACTACCACGCTGGTACGGTGTCTATAGATACAGGAAACAACGCCTTCCCTGGAGATGAGAACTTGGAGGCATCCGCACTAACACATGCCAGTCAACGCGGACTGCTCGCCCGCCGCTCGCCGCTGCTCAAGCTGCAGGGCGACGAGCGCCTGATCGCGATGGCCCGCGGCGGCAACGCCGGCGCCTTCGAGACGATCGTCGATCGCTACCAGGGCCGCCTGCTCGGTTTCTGCCGCCAGATGCTGGGCTCCACCGAGGACGCCGAGGACGTTCTCCAGGAGGTCTTCGTCAACGCCTACAGGGCGATGCTCGCCGACGAGCGCGAGATCAACCTGCGGCCGTGGCTCTATCGGATCGCCCGCAACCGCTGCCTCAACCAGCTGCGCAAGCCGACCGCCGACGCGCAGGAATCGATGGACATGGTGCCCGCTGTCGAAGCCTCCTCCACCGCGGAGAAGGTCCACAACCGCGAGGAGTTCCGCCAGCTCCTCGCCGACGTCGGCAAGCTTCCCGAGACGCAGCGCACCGCCCTGATGCTTCGCGAGATGGACGCTCTCTCCTACGAGGAGATCGCGCAGGCGATGGACACCAGCGTGCCATCGGTCAAGTCGCTGCTGGTGAGGGCACGGATCTCCCTCGCCGAGGCGAGCCAGGCGCGTCTGTTGACCTGCGGTGAGGTCCGACTTGAGCTGGCCGAGGCCGCGGAGGGGCTGCGCAAGGTCTCCGGCCCAGTCCGCCGGCACGTCCGCGAGTGCGAGGAGTGCTCCGCCTTCCGCTCACAGATCCGCTCCAACGAGAAGGTCTTGGCAGCGCTCTCGCCGATCGGGCCGCTGCTGGCGCTGAAGAGCTTCCTTGCTACCAAGCTCGGCCTCGGCGGGGCGGGGGCAGGCACCGGAGCAGGCGCCGCGAGCGCGGCGGGCGCTGGCGCGGCAGGAGCGGGCGCGGGCGCCACCGGGGCGGGAGCAGTCGGCTCCTCCGTCGGTGCGGCGCTCAGCGGAAGCAGCGCGGCCAGCGGGATCGGCGCGATCGGCGGGGCGATCGGGACCAAGGCGGCCGTCGGCGTGGTGACTGCGGCCGTGCTGACTGCCGGCGCGGTCGAGATCAAGCCTCAGGAAAACCCGGCACCGATCCGCCGCGGCACGCCGATCGCCCGCGTGAGCCGCAGATCCCCCGCCCCCTCCATCGCCCCGGCCCATGTCCTGAAGCCTTCCCCCGCGGCAACGCAGCCACCGGCGGCGGCGGTTGTCCCGCCGGCACCGGTGCCCCCGACGACACCGCCGGTCGCCAAACAGGCTTCGACGCCACCGGCCACCGTCGACGCGGTGGGGCAGGCGACCGACACTACGACACCCACCACCGAGGGTGTGACCGCCGCCTCCACCCCCGCCCCCAGCGCACACCCGAGCGGCGGCACCGTCGTGGTCACGGTCGGCGAATCGAGCGCGCCGGCACCGCCGCCACCGCCGCCAGCCGCCGAACCGGCGCCCGAACAGGAACTCAGCCCGGCTCCGGCCGAAGCGACGACCGTGCCGGCAGAAGAATCTCCCCCCGCTCCCTGAGCGCGGCGCGACTTCCAGCCGCTCGCCGCAAGCCCCTACTGGAGGCCGATCACCTTGAGGCGGCGCATCAGGCAGGTGCCGGCGAACTTGCGGGTGTCCTCCAGCGAGTAGCCGAACAGGTCCCAGTCGTCGGCGTCCTCCGCCCAGGGCGGCGATAGCACCCCGTCGGCCACCGGCAGCGCTTCCTCCAGGGTGCGTTGGATCGCCTGCTTGTAGCGCTCGTCCTCGTGGGCCTTCTCGCGCAGGAAGACGGAGCCGAAGGCGACGTGGCGGTGCTCGTCGCGAGCGACGTTCTGAAAGCCCTCGACGAAGGCCGGCAGCGTCCCTTCCCGTTCGTTGAAGTCCATGATGAAGTGCTGCCCGGTGAGGGCCAGCATGCCCTCGATCACCATGTGGTAGAGGGTGATCGCCTCGACCAGCATCTCGGTGTCCTCGGGCTCGCTCGAGAGCCGATCGGTGCGCCTTTTCAACATCTCGTCGAAGAGGAGGCCGAAGTTCTCATTGAGGTGCTCGGAGGTCTCGGCGAGCATCTCGGTCAGGCCATCGGCCTCCAGCACGCCGACCTCGCGGTAGAAGCGCTCGAAGAAGCGGACGTGGCGAGCCTCGTCGGCGATCTGCGTGCAGAGGAAGATCCTCTGGTCCTCGGTCGGGGCGGCGCGCATGATCGGCCCGAGCTCCTCGGCCACCTTCTGCTCGCCGATGAAGAAGGAGGAGAGCCCGTACATGCGCTGGAAGCGCTCTTCGGCGCTGATCCGCTCCTGCCAGTCCTCACGGTCGCGGCTGAAGTCGAGCTCCTGGGTCTGCCATTGCTGGCGCTCCCAGAGCCGGTAGAGCTCCTCGTAACTGAGCAGCTTGACGTCGGCGGTGCGGTCGGCGGCCTCGATCAGCGCCGGGTCGGTCGTCGCCTGGAAGTCGGCGCGCTCGGTCCTCGATTGCGTCCCGGCTGCCTCGCTCATCTCCACTGTCTGCTCTCCTCGCTCGGGCTGTGGCGGTCAGGGCGAGACTACCACCGGGGCTGGCCAGTCAGCCAGTTCTGTCTCATGCCGCGTGCATCTCGCCCGGCTGCAGCACGACTACCTGGGCCGCGGTCCTCGACTCCAGCTCGGACTTGAAGGCCGCGGCGTCGGTCTCGATCGACGGGAAGGTGTCGTAGTGCATCGGGATCACCGTGCCTGCCCCGACGAGCTCCGCCGCGAGCACGGCATCATGGCGGTCCATCGTGTAGTGGCCGCCGATTGGCAGCAGGGCCACGTCGATCGGGTTGCGCTCGCCGATCAGCTTCATGTCGCTGAACAGGCAGGTATCGCCAGCGTGGTAGACGGTCTTGCCGCCGATCTCAATCACAAGGCCGGCGGCGGTCCCGATCGCGGTCCCGTGCTCGGCGCTCATGGGGGCCTCCGCGGATCCCGGGATCGTGTTGGTGTGCCAGGCCGGCACAAGCTTGATCCAGCCCCAGTTGAACTCGACGGTGCCGCCGAGGTTGGGGTCGCTGACCGCCTCGATGCCCCGCGCCTGGAGCCAGCTGGCAAGCTCGACGATCGCCACGCAGTGGGCACCGGTGCGCTTGGCTACCGGCACGGCGTCGGCGATGTGGTCGACGTGTCCGTGGCTGAGCGCGATGTGGGTCGGATCGACCTCCTCGGCGCTCGCCACCGCCTTTGGGTTGCTGGGCTTGAGGAACGGGTCGACGAGCACGGCGGCGTCGCCCTCGCTCAGCTCGAAGCATGAATGTCCGTGGAACTTGATCTGCATGGCTCAGCCTTCTCCTTCACTGTCTGCGGGTTTGGTCAACTCTTCATGTAGTGCCCAGCCAACTGCCACGCCGACCATCATCCCCATCCTCGCCTCCTCGGCCAGCAGGCCGCCGACCGCAGCGATCCGCTCCTCGGGGTCGGGCAGCGTGGCGGTCCTCAACGTCTCGGCCTCGTGGGGCTCTCCAAACCAACCGCCCTCCGCGAGTGCCGCGGCCAGCACCCGCTGCAGCTGGGGCGCGGCTCGCGCCACGATCCGCTCCGCCTCGGCGAAGCGCTCGGCGTCGATCAGCCGCTCGATCGCGATCTCGAGTTCGCTGTCGCTGGGGGCCACGGACTGCTCAGCCTAATCGGAAGGGCGCAGCGCCGAGGCCGCGAGCCCGGCGAGGCCGCCGACCGCGCCGCCGACCAGGCCCGCGAAGACGTTCGCGGTCGAGGCGAAGATCGGCAGCGCGAGCAAGACGGCGGCCGCGACGATGACCCCGATCAAGTCGTACTCTTCCGCGATCGCGTGGTGCGCTTCGGCGCGCCGCATCGCGAACCAGGCCGCAACCGCGCCCAGCGCCATTCCGTTGCCACCGGCGAGCACCACGATTTCACCCTGAGCTTCGGCAATCCCGTTTGCCGCCAGCATGCCGAGCGATCCGCAGGCGACCAGCAGGAGGCCGGTGGGGAGGCTCCCCAGGCGCCGCTCAAGCCCGCTCGCAAAGATTGCCAGACCGACAGCCACGACGAAGAGGTAGCCGACGTCGACGTAGGCGAACGGCGCGGTGAGGAATCGCCACCACTCGCCCTGGTAGGGGACGATCAGCCCGCCGAAGGTCGCCAGAGCGTCGCCGCTCGCCTTCTGCACGAGCAACAGCGCGGCGGAGCCGAGGATCACGGCGAGGGTCGCGTAGGGCCGCGTCGGGTCGTGCGGGGAGCGCCTCAGGGATGGGAAGCTCGGGCGCCGCACCCGTCGCCGCGCGAGTTTTGGCTCCAGCCCGTCGCCGCGGCGCTCCAGTTTCGGCGCCCGCTTGCGCAACCGCGCGCCGCAGTAGGGGCACTCGGTGACGTAGGGACTTACCTCCGAGCCGCAGTTCTTGCAGACGACGCTGAGCTCAGTCTCGCTCATGACCATCCGAGAATAACCCCCCTGCCCCAACCTCCCGCCTCCCTCGCCGGTGACATACTGCGTTCGCACCCATCTCTGAGGAGGAATCAGCGTGGAGTTGAAGAGCCTGACCGAGCAAAAATCGCTGCTCGCGACCTTGGCGGCCGGCAAGCGCGCCCGCCTGCACCGGCTGCTGTTCGAGTTCGGTCCCGGTAACGGGACGCTGATGCTGTTGCCGATCGACCAGGGAATCGAGCACGGCCCGCGCGACTTCTTCCCCAACCCGGCGTCCAAGGACCCCGATTACCAGTTCCGGCTGGCGGCCGAGGCCGGCTACTCGGGGCTCGCCTGCCAGATCGGGATCGCGGAGAAGTACTACCCCGACTACGCCGGAGCGGTGCCGCTGATCCTCAAGGTCAACGGCAAGACCAACATCCCCTCCGGCGCCAGGGCTTTCTCTAGTTGCAACGCGAGCGTCGAGGACGCGGTGCGGCTCGGCGCCGAGGCGGTCGGCTACACGCTCTACGTCGGGTCGCCACGCCAGGACGAGGACCTGGCCCAGCTGCGCACGGTGCGCCAGGACTGTGACCGCTTCGGGATGCCGCTGGTCATCTGGTCCTACCCGCGCGGCGAGGCGGTCGACGCAAAGGGCGGCGCCGCGTCCTTCTACGCGATCGACTACGCCGCGCGGATGGCGATGGAGATGGGGGCCGACATCGTCAAGCTCAACATGCCGGAGCTCTCCGAGAAGGACAAGGACGCCCCCGCCCCCTACAACGAGATGGAAATCAGCCAGGAGGAGGCGATCCGCCAGTGCGTGCAGTCGGCCGGCCGCTCGCTGGTCGTCCTCTCCGGGGGCTCCAAAGTCGACGACGAGACGGTGCTCGCCCACACTCGCATGGCGCTCGAGGCGGGCGGCTCCGGCGTCATCTTCGGCCGCAACGTCTGGCAGCGCGAGTGGAGCGAGGCGCTGGAGATCATCGGCCAGATCAAGGAGACGCTGCTCTCCAGCGTCCGCCGCACCCCGTAGCGGCGAGGAGCGGCGCATCGGGTTAGTGGCGGAGCTCCGAGACGCTGGCGCCGCCCTGAATCCTTCACCGCGCTTTGCTACGGTGCCCGCGGCCCCGGGCCACCTGACCCATGCGAATGCGACAGAGCATCTCCCAGTTCGAGACGGCCTTCGAGCAGGAGACCACGTTGGAGCGCCGCCGGCGCGAGCAGCTTCGCAGGCGGGCTGCGAATCGCTCGCGCGCCCGCCGCATCAACCGCACCGAGCAGCAGGGAAAGGTACGGTTCAGCGTCCTCGCCGTCTGCCTGACAGTGACCGTCGTCGCCGTCGTCTTCGCGATGTTCGAGGCGCTCGGCCTGCTGATGGCGTAGCGACCCGCGGAGGAGCTTCCCGGTTGAATAGACTCGCCCGCCGATGGCCAGACGCTCGCTGAAGCCACAGCTCAACCAGATCCGCGCCTGGGTGCGGCAAGGACGGACCGACGCCTGGATCGCACACCAGCTCGAGATCAGCACCACCGAGCTACGTGAGTTCCGCGACCAGTACGACCTCTCCCCCGACGCCGAGGACACGGGCTCTGAAATCGATCTCCGTGACGAGATCGAAGCCGAAATCGAAGCCGCCACCGCCGCGGTCGGCGCCGAGGAGACCGCAGAGGATGATGACGAGGAGGAAGACGAGGACGAGGACGAGGAGGCCGCAGCGGCTGAGGGCGGCGTGGATAGCGGCGCCGAGAGCCGTCCGCGCCGCCGCCGGCGCCGGGGCCGGCGTGGCGGCCGCGGCCGGCGCAAAGAGCTGGAGGCGACCTTCGACCACGGTGAGACCGACGGCTACGGCCTCTGGCTCGACCCGGCGGTAAAGGGGAACCCCGTGTACGTCGAGCACTGGGCCGGGCAACGCGAGGTCACGGTCAGGATCGACCCGGACCAGATCGTGATCCGCCGCGCCGGCGGCGAGGAGCCCGTTGAGTCAGACGACTAGCTTCGGCCCGCCCGCGAAGTCGCTGGCGCCGCGCAGGTAGAGCCAGAAGGCTGCGTCGGCGAGCGACTGCGGATCGGCCTCCAGGCCCGGTGCCGCATCGAGCGCAGCCTGAAGGCACCAATCGGTGCCACGCCCGTAGAGATCGGCGAGCTCGGCCGCGGTGAAGGTCGGCCCGATTCGCCGCCGCAGCCCCGCGCGGACGCTGTCGATAACCCGGTCCGCCCCCCGTCGCGTGGCGGGGTCGGCGGGAAGGCCCTGCAGGACCCGCCATCCCTCCTCCCACTGGAAGAGTGCATTCGCGAACGGGTAACTCATCCGGCCAGGGTACCCAGGGGCAGCCGCGGCCCCCTCACACGGGGGCGTTGGGGATCCGACGCAGCGGCGCGTTGGCGGGCCCGCAGCCGCTCGGGTCGAGTGCCCCCCGCACCCTCCACACCGTCACCGGCCCGCTACGCTGGACCGCGACGACGGCGGTCTCGCCCCGCAACCAGCCCGCCTCGGGGGAGGAGATCGGGTCGTTGGTGTGGATGAAGTTCAGGAACGGGGAGGTGATGAGGTAGTCGAGGCCGTTGGCATTGACCGCCGCCCGGAACTCTCGACAGGTGGGAATCGGGTTGAAGGCCCCGTGCGGTCCCTTGACGCCCAGGTAGATGACGCGGTTGGAGAGATCGGTGCCGTAGAAGCCGTACTGGAGGAATCCCGCTGTGGTACCGGCGAGGCCAATGCGGATGCCGCTCGTGTGGCGCGCCCAGCGGTAGGCGGCATCGAGGTGCATGCCGGGGAGTCCAGCCCGGAAGCGGTCGCGCAGGTATTCGCGCTGCACCGGGTAGCCGATCGCCACCACGGCGAGGACGAGGCCGGCAAAGCCGGCGGCGAGCGCGCCTCGCCCTGCGCCCCGGCGCCGGGCCAGAAGCAGAGCCGCCGGCACCCCCACGACCAGCGCGACCAGCAGCCAGGCAAAGACCCGGGCGGGATCGCGGAGGGCGGCGTCGGGGCGATCGGTGAGGACGAGGACGAGAAGCAGGGCGCCGATCAGCACCCACTGGCGGCGCTCGCCCTCGATCCAACGCGCCAGCGGCACCAGCACGATCGCCGCCAGCAGGGCGGGGATGACGAAGCGGACGTTGATCGCGAAGGCGACCGGGGCGCCCTGCGCCCCGGCGGCGCTGAGCGGCGTGAACAGATAGGCGAGCATCCCGAACAGGGCGACGCCGCCGATCCAACGCACGGCGCGATCGCGGCCGCGCAGCAGCGCCAGCACAGCAGCGAGGACCGCCCCGCCCACCACCAGCGGCCAGAGCACTCCAAAGCCCTGATGAAGGCCGGGGGCGAAGTACTCGCGCCAGATCGCCGTGTCTGTCGCGTAGTGGGAGATGCTGAAGCCGGGCCGGGCGGTCTGCAGCTGTTCTGGGTGCGGTAGGGAGATCGGGCCCAGGTGCGCGACCTCGGGCAGCGGATTGCCCGCCACGATCAGGTTGCGCAGGTACCAGAAGCCGCCCCCGAGCAGGGCCGGCACGAACCACCACCCCGCCGCTGCCCGGCGCCTGCCCGGCGCCGCCAGCACCACCACGGCCACGGTCAACGCCGCTGCCATCGCCAGCGCCGTGTCCCTGGTCCCGACCGCGAGACCGGCCGCCAGTCCGGCCAGGGCCAATGGCCAACCGACCGGCAGGGAGCCTCTCCCCTCTCCCGGCACGGCCGCAGCGGCCCGCCGCTGGGCCCAGGCGTTGACCAGGATCGCGATCGAGGCGAGCAGCAGAGCCGCGGCGGCCAGGTCGTTCTTGGCGGCGCCAGGCTCGCGCACGACCAGCGTATGGCACTCGAGGACGATCGCCGCCGCGGGCACGGTGAGGTGGCCCCGTCCATAGGGCCGCCCGATGCACCAGGCCGCGAGGAAGGCGATCGCCAGCCAGCCGAAGTTGATGAAAAGCGAGAGCGTGTCGCGGTGGGTGAGCAGGATGCCGACTGCGTGCAGCAGCTCGGAGTTCTGGGGGTAGAACCAGTTGGTGAAGACCGTGTCGTTGTAGTGGAGTCCCGTGACCGAGTGGCTCTGCACCATGTCCACGGCGAACGGCATGTGGTACCAGAGCGAGTCGAAGTTGAAGATGCCTTGGTCCAGGGCCTGCTTGGTGGTCAGGCCCCAGTTGGCAAAGACGACAGCGATGACGCCGACCGTGACCAGCGACATCGCCGCTCGGCTGCGGGTCCCCCCGCCTCGGGACGGGGGCGAGGCAGCGCCTCCCGATTCCCCTCGGAGTCGGTCGGTCGCGGCTGAAGCCGGCGCCTTCCAGGCCACGATCGCCGCGAGCAGGAGGCAAGCTGGGAGGAGGGTCCAGGCGTAGAAGAGGCTGAAGGTGCCGAGCAGCTCGGAGATCCAGATCAGCAGAGCTATGGCGGCAATCGCCTCGACCAGGCGAGCCGGAGCGCCCTCCCAGGCAGGCAGCAGGCGTCGGCGCAGGCAGACGGCGCTGAAGCCGAGCGAGAGGGCGAGGGCGATCAGCGCCGCGGCGCCGAGCAGATAGGAGCCGGCGCTAACCACCGGGGGCTCCTCGGTTGCTCAGTTGAGCCCGCGGATGACGATCGGGGTCTCGCCTTCTGCGACCATCCCCTGCGAGCGCGCCTTGTTTTCGATCACCAGCGGGTCTTCGGCCCCCTGGACGCGATCGTGCAGGCTCGCATTCTGCTTCAGCAATTCGTGTAGCTGCGCTTTGGCCGCAGTGGTCGCCGTGTAGGTCTTGACGAAGTTGATCGCCGGGTTCAGATAGGAGTAAAGGACGGCCGCGAGGACGAGGGTCAGCGCGATCCGCCCAACTCGGTCCCAGTGGATGCGGCTGGCGCCGCGTCGGGCGGCGGGTCGCCTGCGAGCGGCCGGGCGTCGCCGCGCGCGGCGGATGCTTGCGTTTCCCGCCGGGGCGCGCGCAGCCATGCCCGCTCCTTTGCGGTCGAGCCCCACATTCCTGCATCTACCTGGACCGCTGGACGAATGCCTGCAGGCCAGGGAACCGAGCTGCCGAGCCGAGTTCCTCCTCGATCCGCAGCAGCCGGTTGTACTTGGCCACGCGGTCGGTCCGCGAGGGGGCGCCGGTCTTGATCTGGCCGGCCCCGGTCGCCACCGCGAGGTCGGCGATCGTCGTGTCCTCGGTCTCCCCCGAGCGGTGCGAGATGACCGTGGTATAGCCCGCCTCGCGCGCCGTGCGGATCGCCTCCAGGGTCTCGGTCAGGGTGCCGATCTGGTTGACCTTGACCAGGATCGAGTTGCCGACCCCCAGCTCGATCCCGCGTCGTAGCCGCTCCGGGCTGGTGACGAAGAGGTCATCGCCGACCAGCTGGACCCGCTCCCCCAGTCGCTCGGTCAGCAGCTTCCAGCCGTCCCAGTCCTCCTCGTCCATACCGTCCTCGATCGAGACGATCGGGTAGCGCGAGCAGGCCTCCTCCCAGTAGGCGGCCATCTCCTCGGGGGAGAGGGCGCGGCCCTCGTGCTCGAGCACGTAGGCGCCGTCCTTAAAGACCTCGCTGCTCGCCGGGTCCAGCGCGATGAAGACGTCTACACCGGCCTCATACCCGGCGGCGTCCACCCCGCCAAGCACTGCTTGCAGCGCGGCCTCGTTGGAGTCGAGGTCAGGGGCGAAGCCGCCCTCGTCGCCTCCCGCAGTCGAGAGCCCCTTTGAGGCGAGGCTCCGCTTCAGCGCGTGGAAGACCTCGACCCCGACCCGCAGGCCCTCCGAGAAGCTGGCAGCCCCGGCCGGCACGATCATGAACTCCTGGAAGTCGACCGAGTTGTCGGCGTGGGCACCGCCGTTGAGGACGTTCATCATCGGCACCGGCAGCAGGGTCGGCTCGCCGCCCCCGTAGAGCTCGGCCAGGTAGCGGTAGAGCGGCTGGCCGGAATCCGCGGCGGCGGCCTTGGCGGCGGCGAGCGAGACGCCGAGGATCGCGTTGGCGCCGAGTCGGCCCTTGTTGGGCGTCCCGTCCAGCTCGATCATCGTCTCGTCGAGGGCCCCCTGCTCAGCGACCCGGGCGCCGGTCAGCGCCGCGGCGATCTCGCCGTTGACGTTGGCGACGGCCCGCGAGACACCCTTTCCGGCCCAGGTCTCGCCGCCGTCGCGAAGCTCGACTGCCTCGAACTCGCCGGTCGAGGCGCCAGAGGGAACCGCGGCCAGCCCGCGAGCGCCTGACTCGAGCCCAACCTCAACCTCGACCGTCGGGTTGCCGCGCGAGTCGAGGATCTGGCGCGCGTGGATGGAGGCGATCGCACTCATTGCAGGCGCGGCAGTTTATTGGCCGCGCTGGAAGAGGAAGCGGCTAGGGGGCGGTCGATGTCCCGGTCGCGCCCGGCGGAGCCCCGGTCGCGCCCGGAGCTCCGCTGACGCCCGCGGGAAGCCCGCTCAGGCCGCTGGTCGCGGTCGCCGGTTTGAGGCCAGCCGGCTGCGGGCGCTGCGGCAGCTGCTGACCTTTCGGCGCGAGGACGGTGACGGTGCCGGGCAGGGCAGGCGCCAGCTGCTGGACCGCTGCCGGGCACGCGGCTGGGAGGCCGCCTTTCGGGTGCGCTTCATAGCAGCCGGGCGGGGCGCTAGCCGGGTGTGCGGGCCCGGGGTAGTTGGCGCAGCGTTCGATCGTGTAGCCCGAGGCGCAGAAGGTGCGCGACTGCCACTTATTGCTGTAGTTGCTGACGAACAGGGTGAAGGCTTCCTGCTGGTTTTGCTGGGTGAGCTGGGAACTGATCTGGGATTTCACCTGGGTCAGCGGCTCGACTTTCTTCGGCGTCGCTTTTTCCACCACGAACAGGTAGGAGCCAAGCGAGGTCTTGATCGGCCCCACCAGCTGGCCCTTCGGCGCGCTGAAGATGTCTTTGTTCAGCGGTTCCTGGAACCGGCCTTCGGTGACTCCCGCCTCCAGGCCGCCGCTACTTTTCGAGGTCACTTCGGTCGAGTACAGCTTGGCGACCTTCGCCCAGCTCGCCGTCGAGTGGTCCTTTTCGAGCTGGGCCTTCGCCGCTTCGACCTTGGCCTTGTCTTTGTTGAGGACGAGGCGGACATCGCGCGAAGGCGGTGTTGTGAACTGGGTGGCCTTCGCCGCTTCGTAGTACTGCTGGACCTGGGAAGTCGAAGGCGCCGACGCGGCTTTGCCGATCTTCTCCTGGATATCGGTGCTGAGCAGTTTCAGCTTCACCCGATCGTCGACGTCACTCTGGGTGTAATGCGAGGTCTTGAGGAATTTCTTGTAGGCGGCTGCGGTTTTGAAGTTTTGCTTTTTGATCTGGGCAAGTTCGGTGGCGATCTGTTTCTGCGTCACCGTGATTCCCATTTCTTCGGCCTGGCCTTGGATCCAGATCGTGTCGAAGAGGTTGCCCAGCGCCGTTTTCTTCAGTTCTTCGTACTGTTTTTCGCCCGGCTTCGGGAGTTTTTTCAGCCCCGTCTGAGACGCTGCCTGCAGGAGGGAATTTTTGTATTCGGCTTCGGAGACATGGCCGACATCGGAGGGGACGCCTTCCACGAGCGCCACGTCTCCGGCCGGGATGCTCGGGTGGCCGATCCCCTGGGCGATCGCGAAGCCGGCGAAGAGAAGCACGAAGACCGCCCCGAAGACAACCAGGCCGAGCCGCTGCAGCGGCGCAGAACCGGACGAGCGCCCTGCGGCGCTCCCGCTCTTACCCTGGCCCGTCGTGGGTCTTTTGCGCTGGCTCGGACTCACGCCGCAGGCAGCATATCTGAAGACCGCCTCGCATCCCTTAAACCCTCGGCCATCGCGAGGACGGCGGCGAGCCGTGCCTCGGGCTCGTCGGGAACGCGGAGCGCCGCGGTCTTCTCCCGCCACTCATAAACCGCGCCCTCAACCCTCTCCCCCAACACTCCGGCCCCCTCGGAGTCCAACTCTACCCCGGCGACGCTGAGCCGCCCGCCGCGGAACTCGACGCTGCGTGCCCCTGCCAGACCCAGCTCCAGCCGCGCCTCCTGGAGCTTCAACAGGTTCTCGGCCTCCGCCGGTAACGGCCCGAAGCGGTCGTGCAGCTCGTCGCGGATCGCCCGCAGCTCGCCCGGCTCGCGCGCCGCGACGATGCGGCGGTGGAGGTCGATCTTCGCCGCCTCAAAGGGGACGAAGGTCGCCGGCAGGTAGGCGTCGACGGGGACGTCGAGGCGGACCGGCTCGTGCGCCTCCTCCCCGGCCCGCTCGCCGCCACCGGCCTCGGCGACCGCCTCGTCGATCATCTGGCAGTAGAGCTCGAAGCCGACCGCCGCGACGTGGCCGGACTGTTCGTCGCCGAGCAGGTCGCCGGCGCCGCGGATGTCGAGGTCGCGCATCGCGATCCGAAAGCCCGAGCCGAGCTCGGTGTGGTCGGCGAGGGTCGAGAGCCGCGCCGCCGCCTCCTCGGTCAGCGCCTCGGGGGAGGGGTAGAGCAGGTAGGCGAAGGCGCGCTCGCGGGAGCGTCCCACCCTGCCGCGGATCTGGTAGGCCTGCGAGAGCCCGAGCTGGTCGGCGCGCTCGACGATCAGCGTGTTCGCGGTGGGGATGTCGAGCCCGGACTCGATGATCGTCGTCGTCACCAGGCAGTCGGCGCCACCGCGCAGGAAGTCGAGCATCGTCTCCTCCAGCCGTTCCTCCTCCATCTTGCCGTGCGCTTCGGCGAAGCGCGCTTTCGGCACCAGGCCGCGCAAGTGCTCAGCTGCCTCGGGCAGCGAGTCGATCCGGTTGTGGAGGAAGAAGGCCTGGCCGCCGCGCTCGACCTCACGCTCAATCGCGCGGCGGACAAGATCCTCGTCATAGGGGCCGACGTAGGTGCGAACCGGGCGGCGCCCCTCCGGCGGAGTCTCGATCACCGAGATGTCGCGCAGGCCTGCGAGGCTCATCTGCAGGGTGCGCGGGATCGGCGTCGCCGAGAGCGCCAGCACGTCGACCTTGAGCTTGAGCTGGCGCAGCAGTTCCTTCTGCTTGACGCCGAAGCGCTGCTCCTCATCGACGATGACGAGGCCGAGGTCCTTGGCGCGCACGTCGCGAGAGAGCAGGCGGTGGGTGCCGATCAGGATGTCGACCTCGCCCGCCTCGAAATCGGCGAGCACCCGCTTCACCTCGGCCGGCTTGCGCAGGCGGGAGACGCCCTCGACCGTGAACGGCAGGTCGGCGAGGCGCTCGCGAAAGGTGCCGAGGTGCTGCTGGGCGAGAATCGTCGTCGGCACCAGCATCATCACCTGCTTGCCGTCGGCCGCCGCCTTGACGGCGGCGCGCAGGGCGACCTCGGTCTTGCCGAAGCCGACATCACCGCAGACGCAGCCGGTCCATCGGCCGCTCCTCCTCCATGTCGCCCTTGACCGCCTCGATCGCCTCGCAGCTGGTCGGCAGTCTCGCGATAGGGGAAGTTGGCCTCCATCGCGATCTGCCACTCGCCGTCCGGCGGGAAGGCGTGGCCTTTGCGGGCACGGCGCTCGGCGTAGAGGTTGAGCAGCTCGCCGGCGAGGGCCCCGGCGGCGCGACGGGCGCGCGCCTTCATGTTCTCCCAGCGCTTGCCGCCCAGCGCCGAGAGGGTCGGCTCGCCGCCGGCGCCGACGTAGCGGCTCAGCTTCGCGAGCTGCTCGGTGGGGACGTAGACGCGATCCTCGCCCTTGTACTCGAGGTAGAGGTAGTCGCGGGTGACGCCACCGACCTCGCGGGTCTCAAAGCCGGAGAAGCGGGCGACGCCATGGTCCTCGTGGACGACGTAGTCGCCGACCCGCAGGTCGCCGAAGGCGAGACGGCCGCGGGCGGCGCCGGGGACGCGGTCCTCGACCCGGCGGCGGCGGTGGACGAGGCGGCGGAAAGGGAAGACGGCGAGGCGCAGCTCGGGGCTGACGAAGCCCTCGCGCAGGCGTGCCTCGGCGAAGGCGAGGCCGGGCTCGGGTGAGAGGCGGCCGCCGTCGAGCAGCGAGACGTCGAGGCGGTCAAGCCCGTAGCGGGCCCGCTCGGCCTCGCCGCGGCGCTCGAAGGCGACGACGGTACGGTAGCCGGAGCGGATCAGCTTCTCCAGCTCGGCCTCGGCCTCCTTGATGCTGCGCGCCGGCGACTTCGGCGCGGGCGGCGCGGAAAGCGTCCTCGTCGTCCTCGCCGGCACCGGTCAGGGAGAGCGTGGCGCGCGCGGCGAGAGGCACCGCGACGTCGACGTAGAGGTGGCGGGCGTCGTCGGCGTGCATCGCCGTCGTCACGTCCTCCCAGTGGTCGCGCAGCGCCGGCTCGATCTCTTCGGCGGCGGCGAGCACCACGGCGGCATCGCTGGGCACGAGGTCAAGGGGCGCCCTGAAGTGGTCGAGCGGCAGCAGATCGGCCAGGTTGGAGAGCGGCTCGCCCTGCTCGGCCGCCTCCATCGCCGCCAGCTCGGCGAGTTCGCGGTGCTCGGCGTCGAGCTCTGCCGCCGGCGCCAGCTCGACCCGCTCGGCGTCGCCGAGCGAGCGCTGGGTGAAGGTCGAGAACCAGCGCATCGACTCCACCTCGTCTCCGAACAGCTCGACCCGCACCGCCCGCTCCTCGGTCGCCGGGAAGATGTCGAGGATGCCGCCGCGGACGGCGAACTGGCCGCGCTCGGTCACCTGGTCGACCCGCTCATAGCCGGCGCCGGCGAGGTCCCCGGATACCGCGCTCAGGTCGAGCTGCTCGCCGCTCGTTACCGTAAAACCCGCGGGCCGCAGCGACGCATCGGGAACCGCCTCGGCGAGGGCCGTGGCGCTCGCCACAACCACCGCGTCGTCCTCGCGGCCGAGCGCGTCGAGCGCGTCGATCCGCAGCCCGACCAGATGCGGCGGCGGGGTTATGTGGGAGGCATAGCCGGTCCCACGCGAGGGGTAGAAGCGGACGCGGCGCGGCGCCAGGTAGGCGCGAAGGTCGGCGGCCAGGTCGCGAGCGGAGCGGTCGTCGGCGCTGATCAGCAGCACCGGGCGACCGGCGAGGCCGCGATCGTCCTCGAGCAGCGCCGCCAGCAGCAGTGGCCGCAGCATCGTCGCGGCGCGCACCGCGACCTTCTCGCCTCCGGCCACCGCATCGCGTGCGCGGCCGCTGAGCGCGTGGACGCGCTCGTTCTCGGCGGCGATCTCGATCAGGGGGCGAAGGCTCATGGCATGCGAAAGGCCCGGGCACCTGGTCCGGGGGGGTCAATTCTAGGAGGCGGCTATCTCCCGTAGGGCAGACCGGGCCCCGACCTCTGCCACTCCACCTGGCCCTCGCCCTCGCTTCGGGAGCGCCCCTCGACGTCGTCCCACTCGTGCAACATCCGCTTGAGGCGGGCAACCGCCTCGGGCGGGTGGGCCGCGACTTGGGCGGCGAGCTCAAGCCCGGCCGCCTCGGTCCTCGCCGCCGGGGCGACGCGGTTGACGAGGCCCAGCCGCAGCGCCTCATCGGCGCCGACCGTGCGTGAGGAGAGCAGCAGGTACTTGGCGGCTGCCAGGCCACAGAGCGTCACCAGGCGCGCCGGCCCTACCGGCACGCCCAGCGCCGCCCCTGGGAAGCGCATCCGCAGGTTGGAGCCGCCGACCCGCATGTCGCAGGCGACGGCGATCTCCGCTCCGCCCCCAACTACGTCGCCGTGGCAGACGGCTATCGTCGGCTTCGGGAAGGCCACGATCGCGTCGTAGAGGTCGGCGAAGAGCCGCATGCGGCGCACCTTGCCCTCCTCCTCCTCCAGCTCCTCCTTGACGTCGGCACCGGCGGAGAGGCCCATTTGGTCGGAGGAGGTGACGACCAGGACGCGGACGGCGTCATCGGCGCGGGCCACCGCAAGGTGCTCCAGCATCTCGGCGAGCATCTGGGTATTGATCGCGTTGCGCGCCTCGGGGCGCTGCAGGCGCAAGACCCCCACCCCCTGCTCGCCGACCGCGTAGCCGATCAGATCTGGCGAATCGCTCACCGTCATCCGGAACCTAGCTCCTCGACCAGTAGCTCGGCCTCCCCGGCGGCACGATCGATCAGCGCGGCGACCTGCTCGCGAGGCTCACGAAAGCGCCCCAGCACGTAGGAGGAAACGATCTCGGGATCGCTGGAGTCGGGCCGCCCCACCCCCACCCGCACCCGCCAGAACGCGGCATCACCGAGCCCACGTTTGAGGCTCTTCAGGCCGTTGTGGCCCGCCAGGCCGCCCCCTAGGCGGGCCTGGACTTCGCCGAAGGGGAGGTCGATCTCGTCGTGCAGGACCACCACCCGGTCGAGCGGCGCCTTCAGGGCGCCGCGTGCCGGGCCCGCCGAGTCGCCCGACTCGTTCATGTAGGTCTGTGGTCGCAGGATCGCCACCCGCGGGCCGCCGGGGCCGGCGCGCCCTTCGGCGATCAGGCCGCCGAACCTCCGCCCCGCGCGCGGCAGCTCCCAGCGCTGGGCAAGCTCTTCGGCAACCTCGAAGCCGACGTTGTGGCGGGTCCCGGCGTACTCCCGCCCGGGGTTGCCCAGCCCGACGATCAGGATGCGGTCGCCCGCCCTGCCCCCCTCGCCGCGGCCGGCCCGGCGGCGGAACAGGGACAGCGGTTACTCCCCGCCGCCCTCGGCCTGCTCGGCGCCCTCGGCCTGCTCGGCGGCCGACTCCTCGCCGGCAAGGGCCTCGCCCGCCTCGCCGACCAGCTCGGTCTCCTCCTCGAGTGCCGGCTCCGGCTCTTCCTCGACCCGTGGCGGGGAAAGGGTGGCGATCGTGACCTCCTCGAGGTCCTCGGCGACGAACTTGACACCCTCTGGCGGGGTAGCCGCGGAGAGCTGGACGGTGTCGTTGATCTCCATCGCCGAGACGTCAACGAGGATCCGGTCGGGGATCTCGGTGGGCAGCGCTTCGACCGTTATCTCGCGGGTGACGTGCTCGAGCACGCCTCCGCCCTTGACGCCGGGGGCGACCTCGACGCCCTCCAGCTCGATCGCAACCTCAGCTTGGATCGCCTCGTTCAGCTTCACCTCCTGCAGGTCGATGTGCTGGAGGCTGCCGCGCACCGGGTGCAGCTGCTGCTCCTTGACCACCACCGGCACCGCCGTGGCGCCCTCGATCTCGAGGTCGAAGAGCGCGTGGCCGTCGGCGAGCACCGTATGCACCTCGCGCTCGACAACCTGAAACGCCCGCGCCTCCGAGCCGCCGCTGTAAACGACGCCAGGCACGAGGCCCCGGCGTCGCAGGCGGCGGGATGTCCGGGAGCCGAACTCCGCGCGGGGAGCGACCTTCAACGTTGCGCGTTCACTGGGGGCCATCGGACCGGAGAGGATAGAGAAACCGGGCGCAGCGGGAGCCTGTGGCAACCTTCCACTGTGGCCGACGACTCGAAGATCCCGCAGGGAAGGATCCGGCGCTCGGCCAAGCTCGGCTCGATCGTCGGCGTTCAGGGCGCCCGCTACGCAGGGACCAAGGCGACGAACGTCGCCCGGTCCGAGGAGGAGGGAAAGGAGCGCCTCGAGCAACGCCACCTGGAGACGGCGATGAAGATGGTCGGGGCGCTCGGCCAGATGAAGGGCGCGGCGATGAAGCTCGGCCAATTCGCCTCCTTCATCGACACCGAGTTCATCCCCGAGGAGTACCGCGACCTCTACCAGGAGCAGCTCGCCAAGCTGCGCACGGAGGCGCCGCCAATGCCCTGGGAGAAGGTCGAGAAGGTGCTGCTGGAGGAGTACGACGGCGAGCCCGTCTCCGAGCTTTTCGCCGAGTTCGAGACCGAGGCGTTCGCCGCCGCCTCGATTGGCCAGGTGCACCGCGCCCAGCTGCTTGACGGACGCGTCGTCGCGGTGAAGATCCAGTACCCGGGGATCGCCGAGGCGCTGGAGGCCGATCTGCGCAACGCCGGGACGCTGGTGCGGCTGGCCCGCGCCCTCGCCCCCGGGCTCGATGCCAAGGCGATCGCCGCGGAGATCCGCGAGCGGGTGATGGAGGAGCTCGACTACGAGTACGAGGCGCAAAACCAGCGCACTTTCTCCCGCGCCTACCGCGACCACCCGTTCGTCTACGTGCCCGAAGTCGTGACCCGCCTCTCGCGGCGGCGGGTACTGGTCACCGAGCTGGTCGAGGGCATGGGGTTCGAGCAGATCAAGGAGCTGCCGCACGCCGAGCGCAGCCGCTTCGGCGAGATCATCTACCGCGGCAGCTTCGGCTCGATCTACCACCTCCAGCACTTCAACGCCGACCCCCACCCCGGTAACTACATCCTGATGGGCGACGGGCGGGTCGCCTTCCTCGACTTCGGGATGACGAAGAAGCTCGACCGCGAGCAGATCCTGCTTGAGCAGCGCGCCTTTGACGCCGCTTCCCGAAACGACCCCGAGGCGTTCCGCGAGGCCCTGCACGTGCTCGGCTTCGTCAAGAACCCCTCAAAGCTCGACGCCGAACGGCTGATGGACCACATGCGGGCGGTGGGCGGCTGGTACGTAGAGGATCGCGAGATCGAGATCACCCCGCGGCGGGTGATGAAGATCATCGAGTCGACCAACGACCCGCGCTCGGAGTACTTCGACCTGATGCGGCGCGAGTCGATCCCGGCCGACGAGCTGATGGGGCGCCGCATGGAGATCGGCGTCGTCGCCGTTCTCGGACAGCTCCGCGCCAAGCGCAACTGGCACCGGATCGCCCGCGAGTGGGTCTACGCCGACCCGCCGGCGACCGAGCTCGGCGAGCAGGAGTGGGAGTACTTTGAGGGAAGAGGCGTGGCGCGAACCCCCGGACTGGCAAGCCCCGCCTGAGCGGAGAGCTGCGATGCGCAGAATGCGAGGCGGCTGGGCGCTGACGAAGAAAAGCTGGGCGCTGTTGCAGGAGCACCGCGCGCTGATCCGCTTCCCGCTCTACGGGGCGGCGGCGACGATCCTGATGGCCGTGATCGTCCTCGGGCCGGGCCTCTACCTGATCGCCGATCAAAAGGCCGCGGTCGGCGCCCCGCTGGCCGTGATCGGCTTCTACCTCCTGGCGGTGATCGGCATCTACTTCAGCGTCGGGCTGGCCGCAGCGGCCGACATGATCTTTCGCGGCCAGGAGGCGACCGTCGCCGACGGGCTCGCGGTCTCGCGCAGCCGCTTCTCCCAGATCGCCGGCTGGGCGGCGGTCTCCACCGTGGTCGGCATCGTCCTCGGCCTGCTCGAGGACCAGGGCGGCCTCGCTGGGGCGATCTTCGGGCGCCTCATGGATATCGGCTGGTCGCTGATCACGTTCCTCGCGGTGCCGGTCATCGCGCTGGAGGGCACCGGTCCCCTGGAGACGCTGAGACGCTCGGCGAGCCTGTTCAAATCCCGCTGGGGCCCAGCAGGTGACCGGCAGCATCGCGATCGGCGGCGCGGTATTCCTGCTCGGCGTGCTGCCGGCTGCGGCGCTGATCGTGCTCGGGATCGCGATCTGGCCCTCAACCAGCTTCGCCGGGGCGCTGCTCGTCGTGATCGGCGCGATCGGGCTGGCGCTCGCGCTGCTGATCGCCCGGGCGCTGAGTGGGATCTTCGGCGTGGCGCTCTACCGCTACGCGCTCGACGGCGAGGCGCTGGGCGGCTTCACCGCGGAGGATCTTGACTCTGCGGTGCGCAGGAAGCGGCGGCGCGGCGGCGCGGGCCCGGCGCCGACCACGGTCTAAAGCTCGGCGAAGAGGCGCGGGTCGTTCGAGCAGAGGCCGTCGACGCCGCGCTCGACCAGGCCCCTCATCCGGTCGAGGTCATCGACCGTCCAGGCGATCAGCTCGACTGCACCGATCTCGGTGATTCGCGCCAGCCGACGGGTGACGAGCGGGTGATAGACCCACAGCGCCTGGACTCCCAGCCTGGGCAGCTCGCGCGCGGCGAGCCCGGGGAGGTTGCGTCGCATCAACATCAGCGCCGCCAGCATCGGCCCCTTCGCCCAGCGCTTCGAAGCCCAGTCGCGAGTCACCCTGGGGTAGGTCCAGCCGCGTCTCAAGTCGGGCTCGAGCTCGCGGACCCGGGCCAGACTCGACAACTCCATCGTCGAGACCATCGCCCGCCCCAGCAGGTCGCGCCCTGCCAGTGCCTCTACCAGCTCCTCCTCGCGGCCGGGCAGTTTGATGTCGAGATCGATCTCGACCCGGTCCAGCGGCGGCGAGGCGAATGCGTCGAGCGCCTCCTCGAGGGTCAGCGGCGTGCGCCGTTCCGCGTCTTGCCAGTCGTGGGCAACGACGAGCGGCGAGCGCTCGGCGGCGGCGAGGCGAGGGTGCCCGTCGCGCTTCCAAAGCACGTCCAGCTCGATCGTGTCGACCCCGGCCTCCGCCGCGGCGGCAAAGCTCTCCAGGGTGTTGCCCGGCGAGATCAGGTCGGCGCCCTTGTGGCCGACCAGCCGCAGGCCGTCGGGCGGCACTAGAAGAGCTGGTTCTCGCCGGCGAAGATCTCGGAGACCGAGTCGTCGGTAAAGATGCGGCGGATCGAGTCGGCGAAGGTGCTGGCGGTCGAGAGCACGGTGATGTTGTCCGGGGCACCGGGGCGCAGCGGCACCGTGTCGGTGACGACGATCCGCTCGATGCCGGAGCTCTCGTAGGCGAGGCGCTCGAATGCTGGGCCGGAGAAGACGCCGTGGGTGGCGCAGGCGATCACCCGCGCCGCTCCCTCGTCGAGCACAGTCTGCGCGGCGGCGCAGAGCGTACCTGCGGTGTCGATCATGTCGTCGACCAGCACCGCGGTGCGACCCCTTACGTCGCCGACCACATAGCCGATCTCGGCCACCTGCTGGGCGGGGCGCTCCTTCTCCATTACCGCCCAATGGGTGCCAATGCGGCGGGCGAAGTTGCGCGCCGTCTTTACCCGGCCGGCGTCCGGAGAAACGATCACCAGCTCCTCGGTGAGGTTCTGGTCAACGAACCACTGGGTCAGCATCGGCATCGCGGTCATGTGGTCGACCGGCACGTGGAAGAAGCCCTGCACCTGCCCGGCGTGCAGGTCCATGGTGAGGACCCGGTCGACGCCGACCCCCTCCAGGCACTTGGCGACGATGCGGGCCGAGATCGGCTCGCGCGGCGCCGACTTCTTGTCCTGGCGGGCATATCCGTACCAGGGCATCACGGCGATGATCCGGTGGGCGGAAGCACCTTGGGCGGCGTCGATCATCGTCAGCAGCTCCATCAACGAGTCGTTCGGGGTCATCCCGGCCTGCTCGTTGCCACAGGTGGACTGGACCAGGAAGACGTCGGCGCCGCGGATCGACTCCTCATAGCGGCAATAGACCTCGCCGTTGGCGAAGGTCTTCAGCGTCACCTGGCCGACGTCGAGGTCGAGCTTGCCGGCGACCTTGGCGACCAGCTCCATCGAGCTGCGCCCGCCGAAGACCATCAGCCGCTTCGAGTAATCGTGCGGGATGGCGGTTGCCGCTTGGGGACGCTCCTCGATCGTGCTCACGTGCTCTGCTCCTCGGTCGCCTTGCGCTTCGCGTATCCCTCGATGTTCCGTTGCTCGTTGTCGCTCACGGCGAGTGCACCCTCGGGCACATCGCCCATGATCACCGCGCCAGCGCCAGTGTAGGCGGCGTCGCCGACTTTTACCGGGGCGACCAGCATCGTGTCAACGCCGATCCGCACGTTCTTGCCGATCACGGTCCGGTTCTTGCGGAATCCGTCGTAGTTGGCGGTGATCGTGCCGGCGCCGAGGTTGCTGCCGGCGCCGACCTCCGCGTCCCCCACGTAGGCGAGATGCGGAACCTTGGCGCCCTCGCCGAGCTGCGAATTCTTGATCTCGACGAAGGAGCCGGCCTTGGCGCCCCGCTCCAGGGCGGCGCCCGGGCGCAGGTAGGCGAATGGGCCAACCGAGCAGCCGTCGAGGACGTCGCAATCGACCAGGTAGGAGTGGGGAACGAAAACGCGCTCGCCGAGTCGCGTATCGGTCAGCGTGCTCAGCGGGCCGACCACGGATCCGGCACCGATCTCGGTGCGACCGCGCAGGCTGGTGCCGGGCTCGACCCGCGCGTCGGCGGCGATCTCGACCCCGGCGTCGACCCAGGTCGAACCCGGGTCGACGACGGTGACGCCGGCGAGCATGTGGGCCTCGAGGATGCGGCGGCGCGCCTCTGCCTCGACCGCGGCGAGGTCAGCGCGGTTGTTGACCCCCATCGTCACCGCGGGGTCCTTGGCGAGGTGGGCGGCGACCGAGTGGCCTGCCGCGCGCAGCGCCGGCAGGACGCCTGGCAGGTAGTACTCGCCCTGGGCGTTGTCGTTGGAGAGGCCGGCGAGGGCCGCCGCCAGGGGCGCCGCGTCGAAGGCGTAGGTGCCGGCGTTGATCTCGCGGATCGCCAGCTCCTCGGGACTGGCATCGCCGGCGGCTTTGGACTCGACCACCCGCTCTACCTCTCCCGAAGTGCCACGTACGACACGTCCGTAGGCACCGGGATCCTCAAGCTCGATTGTCAGCATCGTCGCGGCAGCGCCGGCGGCCAGGTGGGCTTCGAGCAGACCGGAGATCACATCGGCGGAGAGCAATGGAACGTCGCCGGAGAGGACCAGCACCGTCTCGCTCTCCTCGATCAGCGGCAGCGCCGCGCGGACGGCACCGCCGGTGCCATCAGACTCGGGCTGGACGATGGCCTCGACGCCCTCCGGCAGCCCTGCGGAGATGTCTCGCCCGGGCGAGACGATCGCCGCGACCCTGCCGGCCCCGGCCTCGCGAGCGGCGATGATCGGCCAGGCGACCATCGGCCGCCCGCAGACGGGATGCAGCATCTTCGGCAGCGAGGAGCGCATTCGCGTTCCCTCGCCCGCCGCCATGACCAGGACAAGGGGCGAACTCACCCCGGGATCGTAGACGCGGCACGGCGCTACTGTCAGTTTGCTCGAGCCAGCTCCTTGCCCAGGAGGGCGACGCTGGTGAGCGTCCAGCCGGCGAAGATGAGGTCGATGCCGACGAGGAGGCCGATCGCCCAGTCGGCGGAGCTGGGGAACTTGGCGAGGACGAGGATGCCGATCAGGAGGCCGGCGACACCGCTGAGGCCGACCAGGCCGGCGTTGCGCTGGCCCCGGGAGGCGAGGGCAACCGCGATTCGCGTCACGCCCATGAAGAGGAAGTAGATGCCGAGCACGAGAGTCAGGGTGAGCGTGCCGTTGTGGGGTTCGACGATCAAATAGAGGCCGACGATCACGGTCAGCGCCGCCCAGATCAGGCGCAGGATCACCGTCCCGATCGAGTGGGCGGTGAAGGCGCCGGCGAGCAGGAACGCCCCCGCGATCACCAGGATCCAGCCGATGAAGATCGCCGTGCCGACCGAGGCGACGGCGGGCACGATGATCGCCGTGCACCCGATCGCGATCGCCAAGACCCCGACGACCATCAGCCCCTTCCAGCTCCGGGCAAGCCCCTCGCGGACCTCGGGGGCGATCTCGACCCTCCCCATCTCCATGCAGCGGACCCTAGGCGCCCACCCGGATGCGGTCAACCCGGCGCATCCAGTTCTCGACTTCAGCTCGCTGGCGCTCGAGCTGGTGCTCATAGAAGCGCACCCACTTGCGAACCGCATTGTCCGAGACTCCGTACTTGCGGCCGACAGCGAGATAGCTCGTCGCGACGATCTCCTCGAGCAGCTGCTCGTACGGCGGACGCTGCGCCTTGCGGGCGCGAGGGTTTGGTCTACCCCTTATCGGTGAGCGATCCCACCGGCATCCGCAGGCACGCGAGCAGTAGTGGTGGCGCCTGTATTTCGCCACGAACTCGCGCCCGCAGTGCCTGCAGTAGCGCCGGGACGGCTCCTGCCTGTTCTTGCGGCCACAGTGTGTGTCTAACGTCGCCGCGCAATTTGGGCAGACGATCCGAAGGTTCTCAATCCGGTTGTCGTCGGGAACACCGTTGACATGGTCGAGGATCAAAGACATCCAGCGGCCGCGCCACCGTTCGCCCTGGCCGCATATCTCGCCGCGTCGCTGCTTGAAGCCCTCAGCGAAGAGACGCCGCTTGAGCTTTCCGCGCGAGTAGGAGGAGTGGGCGACAAGGATCTCCTCGATCGGCTTGAGCGGCTTCTGTAAATTTGCCCTAGCAGCGGCGCCTGGATCGAAGTGGTCAGTCGGGATCTTCCATACGTCGTCCACGTAACGGCGGAGAAGGCTGTGATTGCCTCCGGCGGGCCGCATGCCGAGCCGGCGGAGCACCTCGCTATATGACCTCGACGCGGCGACCGCTGCACGAGCTTCCTCCGAGCTGTACCGAGGCATATACGAACACTGGTTCGCTTACCGGACGGAACCTGGGCGGCCGGCGACCGCTAAGGTCGAGCTGCGATCCGGGGTGGTGTAATCGGTAGCACATCAGGTTTTGGTCCTGAGAGAGGTGGGTTCGAATCCTCCCCCCGGAATTGCTCCCGACTTTGGACGCCCGCACAGGCTCCCCGCAAGGCAGGCAGCGACAACAAGGCGGCAGGTGAGCGTCGCCAGCTCGACGTTCGCGTTCGCCTTACCGAACCCCTGCACAGGCCCGCCACGGATGACCGCCTCCTGGTGTGAGAGATGCACGGACAAGGTCGGCTCGAGAGCGTCGATCGCTCTGGAGCACTCGCTACTCCTCCGAGGAGCGCGGCACCTGGCCCGCCTCGGCGCCGGGCTCCATGGCCGGGCCACGGGGGGAGGCTATGCCGAGGACGCGCATCGCCTTGAGGCCGAGGCCGAGCTTCTCGCGGCCCTCGGTGGCGGAGACGTCGTGGCCGCACAGCTCCTTGACCCGCTCGAGGCGGTAGCGGATCGTGTGACGGTGGGTGAAGAGCTGTTTGGCGGTGGCGGCGACGTTGCCGTCGTTGTCGAGGTAGGCCTCGACCGTCGTCACCAGCTCGGTCTCGTACTGGTCGTCATAGGCGGAGAGCGGCTCGATCGTCTCGGCGTAGAAGCGCTCCAGCTCGCGCGGGTCCTCGCTCATCGCGGGCAGCAGCAGCCGGTAGGCCCCGGTGTCTTCGAAGGCGAGCAGCGAGCGGCCCTCGGCCTCGCCGACGTTGACCGCCAGCTGGGCCTCGCTGCCGGCGCGGTAGAGGTCCGCCGGGTCACCTGCCCGGCGGCTGTGACCGATCGTCAGGTGAAAGCCCGAGAGGCTGTCACCCAACTCCCGGGCCAGCCCGGTAGCGGCGCGGGCGAGCTGCTCATCGCCGGAGGCCGGGACGATCACTGCGACTTCGGCCGCGACCTCGCCACCCCTGGCGGCCGCCAGCGAGCCGGAGGCAAGCGCCCGTAGCGCCCGTAGCGCCAGGGTCATCACCCGCGCCCGCCATTCGCCGGTCTGCGCAGCACGCGGCGCGGCGCGGACGATCAGCACCCCCGCGCCCCGCTCGAGGTCGGCACCCAGCTCGGCGGCGCGGGCGACGATGTCGCCGCGGTCGGTCACCTCGCGGCCGAGGACGGCCTCCACGAAAGCCCCGGCCACCTCCTCGCTCTCCCACTCCGGCGAGCGGGAGCGCTCCAGCTCCAGCGCCAGCAGGGCGCTCACCATGCGGGCGATCGCCGGGTCAGGCGTGCTCCTGCCGCGGTAGCGCAGCTCACCGACCGCGCTGTCAGCGACCCGCAGCTCGACCGCGGTGACGCCCTCGCCGCCCGAGAGCAGCTTCTGCTCCTGGTCCGCTGAGGCGCCGGCCACCGCGAGCACCGCGCTGGAACGGTCGATCAGGGCGACGCTGGCGTCGAGGACCTTGGCGGCGGCGCGCGCGACAGCGGGCAGCCCGGCGCCCGACTCGACCGCCTCGGCCAGCCCATCGAGCGCCCCGGCCGCTTGGTCTAGAGGCCCGCTCTCTCCGCCCTTTGCAGGCATTTCCTGCCCTTTCGCGGTCGCCGACACGCCGACCATTATCCCCGGCTACTTGCCGTGGAGCAGATTGACTATGTCGTTGTAGTAGTAGACAAATGCAAGCCCGATCACGACCCCGACCACGACCAGGGCAAACAGCACGAAGAGCGAGAGGAAGCCGGCGGCGGTTTTCTCCCAGATCCGACCGTAGGAGCTGAGGGCCGGGACGAGGATCAGGGTGACGAAGGCGACGAGGCTGATCAGCCCCGCGGCCCCGAACAACAGGTACTGGTTGCCGATCTTCGCCAGCGCGAGAGCAGTCACTGCCCTGGATTCTGGCGCACTTGGGAGATGACGAGCGCCACCGCCGCGCAGGAGGAGAACGCCGCGACGCCGAGGGCCCAACCGGCGCTGACGTCGCTGAGGTAGTGGACGGCGAGGTAGACGCGGGAAAGGCCAACTACCGCGGTCAGCGCGATCCCGGTCGCGACCACCGCGGCGCCGCGCGCCATCACGGGTCGCAGGCGAATCGCGATCGTCACCGCCACCCACAGGTAGAGGACCGAGTAGGCCGCGTGCCCGCTGGGGAAGGAGGAGCCGGAGAAGCCGACGAGCGGGTCGGGCGGGCGGGGGCGGTCGACCGCCGCCTTGATCGCGTGGAAGCCGACCGCGGTCAGCGTCATCCCGGCGATCAGGACAGCGAACTCCGTCCAGCGCCTGCGAATCGCCAAGAGGGCGGCGCAGAGGGCGGTCAGGCCCCAGGCGACCGCGCCCGAGCCCAGGACCGTGATCACCTTCGCCAGCTCGGTGAGCCAACCCGTGCGGATGTTTTCGACGACTTCCATCGCGGTGATATCGCCGGGCGTCGGGCCCGGTTCGTGGCCGACCACGACCGAGTAGGCAACGAGGACGAAGAGGGAGACGGCCAGGGCCGCCATCAGCGAGGTGAGCTCCAGCCCGAAGGAGCCGCCAGGCGTGACGCGGTCCCAGAGGAACCGCAGCTGAGGCCGGAAGCGACGGCCCCCGACGATCAGCCAGCGGGTCGCCGCGTGGCGCCCCATCCAGCGGACCGCGGCACGGCGGTTCTCCGCGACCCGGAGGTGGCGGACGAGGACGACTGCACCGACCACGACGACGATCAGGACGCCGAGCAGGAAGGCGCCGGTGCCCGCGTACTTGGCGGCGGTATCGATGCTGCGCGAGAAGAAGTAGCCGACCAGGATGTGGGCGCTGGCCCAGAGCCCACAGCCGAGGATGCTGTAGGGGACGAAGTTGCGGTAGCGCATCCCCGAGCTGCCGGCGATGAAGGGCGAGAAGGCACGCACCAGGCTGATGAAGCGCCCGATGAAGATCGTCTTGCCGCCGTGGCGGGAGAAGTAATCCTCGACCTTTTCGAAGCGCTCGTGGCCGATTCCGAAGCGGGGGCCATGCTGGAGGACGAACTCGCGGCCGAGGCGGCGGCCGATGAAGAAGCTTGCCGTGTCTCCCGCCCAGGCGGCGAACCAGGCGATCGCGATCAGCAGGTAGACGTCGATCGCCCCCTGCCCGGCGACGGCGCCGCCGAGCAGCATCATCGTCTCGCCGGGGATGATGATGCCGACGAAGGCGCCGGTCTCGGCGAAGGCAAAGACGCCGACCAGCAGGTAGGTCCAGGCACCGAGCGTGTCGGAGATTTCCTGCCAGCAGCTTGTGGAGGTCGAGGTGGCCAAGCTGGCGGCTGAGCAGGTAGTAGCCGGTGGCGATCGCCGCCGCGACGATCGCCAGGCCTAGCCGGCGGCGGTTGCCCGGCAGCCTCACGGCGCGATCCCGGCCGTGCAGACGATCGCGTCGTCGCGGTCGATGCGGGCGGCGGCGGCGCGGGCGGGGGCGAGGTCGGCGAACAGCCCAAAGGCGGTCGGCCCCGAGCCGCTAAGCAGGGCCGCAGGCGCACCGGCGCGACGCAGAGCGTCCAGGGCATCGCCGACCTCGGGACGAAGCGCGCGGGCGGCCGGCTCGAGGTCGTTGGCAAGCAGGTCGGGGTAGGAGAGCGGCGAGGCTCCCGCACCCGCGCTCGCGCGCAGCCGGGTGGCGAGCTCCTCCAGCTCGGTCCCCGCCGCGGCCGAGCCCGAGCCGGTCCGCCTCGGCGAAGACATCCGCGGTCCTCGACCCGCCGCCGCCCGGCAACAGGACGACGGCGTGGGGCACCGGCTCGGGAAGTCTCTGCACCCGCTCTCCGGCGCCCTGGACCAGCGCCAGGGAGGGGACGAGCTGAGCGGGCACGTCGGCGCCGATCTCGGCGGCGAGGGCGGGGAGGTCGTCGAGCGCCCCGGCGGCGAGGCGCAGGATCGCGGCCGCGTCGGCGCTGCCGCCACCGAATCCGGCCGCGACCGGGATCCGCTTCTCGATCCGCACGCGCAGGGGCGGATGGTCCCAGCCCCGGGCCCGCAGGCCCTCCAGCGCCCGGGCGGCGAGGTTCTCGCCCTCGATCCCGGGGCAGAGGACCTCGTCGCGCTCGCCCTCGACGACGTCGATCAGGTCGGCCAGGGCAAGCGGCTCAAACAGGGAGCAGAGTCGGTGCAGGCCGTCCTCGCGGCCGTGCCCCCAGGTAGAGGCAGAGGTTGAGCTTGGCGGGGGCGTGGACGAGCATCGGAGCGGGTCAGGCGTCGGGGTGGAGCTTCGCCGAAAGCGCGACGAAGTCCTCGGCCGACAGGGTCTCGGCGCGGGCGTCCTCCGGCAGGCCGAGCTCCGCCAAGGCCGCGCGGGCGGTGGCCATCGAGCCCGGGCGGGCGTGCTCCAGCGACCGCGCCAGGGACTTGCGGCGGTGGGCGAAGCCGGCGCGCACCAAGTCCCGCGTCTCCCCGTCCGCCGCGGGCCCGGTCCGCCGCAGGCGCAGGATCGCCGAGTCGACCCGTGGGCGCGGCTTGAATACGGCGGGGTCGACCCGGCGCACGAGTTCGACCTCGCAGGAGATCTGCGCCACTGCGCTCGGCGAGCCGTAGGCGCGGCTGCCGGGGGCCGCGCGCAGCCGCTCGGCGATCTCGCGTTGGACCATCACCGTCCAGCTCCGCACCGAGGGAAGCTGCTCGATCGTGCGCAGGATCACCGGGGTCGCCACCGCGTAGGGGAGGTTGGAGACGACGGCGGTCGGCAAGGGGCGCAGGGCGGCGAGGTCGAGCTTCATCGCGTCTGCCCAGTGCAGGCTGACGTTGGGGCGGGAGGCAATCGGGGCGAGCGCCGCCTCCAGGCCGCGATCGATCTCGACGACGTGGACCTGAACTGCGACCGCGGCCAGCCGTTCGGTCAACACCCCCTCCCCCGCCCCGACCTCCAGCACGACGTCCTCGGGCGCGAGGTCGGCGTCGCGGACGATCGCGTCGAGCAGGTTGGGGTCGGCGAGGAAGTTCTGGCCGAGTCGGACCAACTTCGGCTACCAGCCGAAGACCGCGCGGGCGTTCGCCTCGACCGTACGCTCCAGCTCCTCGTAGGTGGTGCCGCGGGCCTCGGCGAGGACGCGGGCGGTGGCGATGACGTTGGCGGGCTCGTTCCCCTGGCCCCGCATCTCCTGCGGAGTGAGGTAGGGAGCGTCGGTCTCGGCCAGGATCAGTTCGTCCGGCAGCGCCGCGGCCGCGGCGCGCAGGTCCTCGGCGCTCGAGTAGGTGGCATTGCCGGCGAACGAGCAGTACCAGCCGCGCTCGATTGCGTCGCCGACCCGTTGCGGCGCCGAGAAGCAGTGCAGGATGACCGGGTGCCCAGGCGCCCGGGCGTCGAGGGTGGCGAAGACCTCGTCGGTCGCCTCGCCGCCGCCGTCGGGGTCGCGGGCGTGGATGACGATCGGCAGGCCGAGGTCGACGGCGATCTCGATCTGGGCCTTAAAGGCGCGGCGCTGCTCGGCGGGCGAGGCGCTTTCCCGGTAGTAGTCGAGGCCGGTCTCGCCGATCGCCCGCACCTTCTCGTGCCCGGCGAGCCGCGCGATCCCCGCCGCGGCCGCCTCGTCGAACCCGGCCGCCTCGGTCGGGTGATGCCCGACCGAGGCGAAGACCCCCTCGTTGCGCTCGGCCCCGGCGATCGCCTCGGCGTTGGCCTCCGCACCGAGGCCAACGTTCAGCATCCTCCCAACCCCCGCGGTGAGCGCCGCCGCGACCACCTCGGCCTCGGGCCGCTCGCAGAGAAACAGGTGGGTGTGGGAGTCGATCATCGGGCCGGCGGCTCGATCTTCGGGAAGAGCGGCGCCATGCGCTCGATCCTCTGACCGCCGGGGCGAGAGCCGAGCTCGGCCAACGCCGTCGAGTCCTCGCCGAGCGCCGTGAGCACCAGCTTGCTGCTGCGCGGCAGGTAGGGGACGAGCATCAGCGTCGTCACCCGCAGGCCCTCGACCAGGTTGTAGAGGACCTCGTCGAGGCGCTCGGGGTCGGCCTCCTCGCGGGCCAACTCCCACGGTCTGCTCTCCTCGACGAAGCGGTTGAGGCGTCGCACCAGCCTCCACGCCTCGTCCAGCGCCTGGCTCAGCTCGGCCCGGTCGAGCAGCTCGCAGAAGCGCTCGAGGGCGCCCTCGAAGTCCTCGGCGAGCACCGCGTCGAGCGCCGCCACCGGAGCGGTGCCGTCGCGGTAGCGCTCGACCATCGCGGTGACGCGGCTGGCGAGGTTGCCGTAGTCGTTCGCCAGCTCGGCCTCATAGCGGGCCTCGAAGCCGGCGGTGGAGATCGAGCCGTCCTGGCCGAAGCTGACCTCGCGGAAGCAGTAGAAGCGCAGCGCGTCGGCACCGAAGCGCTCGATCGCCTCGAATGGGTCGAGCACGTTGCCGAGCGACTTCGACATCTTCTTCTCGCCCATCAGCAGGTAACCGTGGATCGCCATCCGCCGCGGCGGCTCCAGGTCGGCGGCCCAGAGCAGGGCCGGCCAGATCACCGCGTGGAACTTGAGGATGTCCTTGGCCATCACGTGCAGGTCGGCCGGCCAGAAACGGTCGGTCAGGTCCTCCCCGTCGCGGGCAAAGGTCAGCGCGGTGACGTAGTTGAGGAGCGCGTCAAACCAGACGTACATCCGCTGCGCGGGGTCCCAGGGCAGCCGCATCCCCCATTTCAGCTTCGGCCGCGACAGCGAGACGTCCTCGAGTCCCTGCCCGATGAAGGCGACCGCCTCGTTGCGGCGGAAGTCCGGGACGACGAAGTCGGGGCGCTCCTCATAGAGCCGCTCCAGCCGCTCCTGGAAGGCGGAGAGCCGGAAGAACCAGTTCTCCTCGCGCTCGCGCTCCAGGGGGATCTCGTGGATCGGACAGCTCTGCCCGGGCCCCAGCTCGCGTTCGGTCTTGAAGTCGGCACAGCGCGGGCAGTACCAGCCCTCATAGACCCCCTTCGTGACCCAGCCGTTGTCAAAGACGCGCTGCATGATCTCGGCGACCTTCTCCGTGTGGCGGGGGTCCGAGGTGCGGATGAAGAAATCGTTGGTCGCATCGATGATCGGCATCAGGGCCCGGAACTTCTCGGCGTTGCGGTCGGCGAGCTCCTGCGGCGAGATCCCGGCGCGCTCGGCCGCCGTCTCGATCGGCTCGCCGTGCTCGTCGGTCCCGGTCAAAAAGAAGACGTCCTCACCGCGCTGGCGCATGTGGCGGGCCAGCACGTCGGCGGCCATCGTCGAGTAGGCGTGGCCGAGGTGCGGCTCGGCATTGACGTAGTAGATCGGGGTGGTGACGTAGTAGCTCACCTTCGCGCCTCCCTTCCGGTCAGCGCTTTGTAGAGGTCGTTGGCCCGGGTGCCGGTCAGCGCCGCGACGACGCTTGCGGCGGCGCGCGGCCGCGCCCCCGACTGGACCAGGTGGCGCAGCGCGTCGACGGCGAAGCTAATGTCGGAGTCGTGCTCGGTGGAGGAGGCCGGCCCGATCACCAACACGATCTCCCCCTTGACGTCGCCGCGGAATCGCCGCGCCAGCTCCCCCAAAGAGCCCCGCGCAACCTCCTCGTGCATCTTGGTCAGCTCTCGGCAGACTGCGGCCGGGCGGTCCGGAGCGATCGCAGCCAGGGCGGCGAGCGACTCGCCGACCCGGCGCGGGGACTCGAACGCGATCACGGTCTCCGCCGAGCGCAGCACCCGCTCCATCTCGCCGGCGCGCTTCGGCAGGAAGCCCTCAAAACGCCAGCGGTCGGTGGGCAGTCCCGAGGCGACCAGCGCCACCGGGACCACCGATGGCCCCGGTAGGACCGTCACGTCAAGGTCGCGTTCGATGCAGCGGCGGATCAGCCGGAAGCCTGGGTCAGAGATCGTCGGCATTCCGGCGTCGGAGACGAGGGCGACGGTCTCGCCGCGCTCGATCCGCTGCGCCAGCTCGGTCGCCCGCGAGGCTTCGTTGCCCTCGTGGTTGGAGACAAGGCGGGGCGCCGGGCTGATGCCGAGCCGGTCGAGCAGGCCGCCGGTGCGGCGGGTGTCCTCGCAGGCGATGTAGTCGGCGGCGACCAGGGCATCGCGGACCCGCGGGGTCACGTCTCCGAGGTTGCCGATCGGCGTCGGGCAGACGATCAGCGCCCCCGGCATCAGCCCGGCTTCCCCGCCAGCTCGATCCGCGCCATCGCCGCCGCGCCGATCATCCCAGCGTCGGGGCCGAGCTCAGCGGCGAGGACCGGGGTCAGGTTCATTGGTCGCAGCGCCCGCTCGCGCAGCTCGCGCCGGGCCGGCTCCAAGAGCAGGTCGCCGGCCGCGATCACGCCGCCACCGACGACGATCGCTTCGGGCTCGAAGATGTTGGCAAAGCTGGTCAGCGCGACCCCGAGGTTGCGGCCGATTCCCTCGACCACGCCCACCGCGGTGCCGTCGCCCGCGAGCGCCGCATCGCTGACCGCCTTGCCGTCGATCTCCCGGCCCTCGGCCAGCAGCTTGCCCAGAGCGGAGCCGGGCTGACGCTCGGCCGCCGCACGGCCTTCCCGGCCCAGCGCCGTCCCTGAGGCGAGTGACTCGACGCAGCCATAGCCCGGACAGTTGCCCTGGCAGCGGGGGCCGTCGAGGTCGATGACCATGTGACCGAGCTCGGCAGCGGCTCCCGTCGCGCCACGGTAGACCTCGCCGCCGATGATCAGCCCACCGCCGATCCCGGTGCCGACGGTGATCATCACCGCGTTGCGCGCGCCGCGCGCCGCACCGTAGAGGTGCTCGGCGAGCGCCGCGACGTTGGCGTCGTTGTCGACGAAGGTCGCCAACCCGGTCCGCGCGGCGACGAGGTCGCGGATCGGCAGGTCGCGGATCGGCAGGTTGACGGCGGAGACGGCGACACCGCGGGGCCGATCGATCGTCGCCGGGATGCCGAGGCCGACCGCGGCGACCCCCGGGCAGGCTTCTCGCGCCCCGATCACCTCTTTCAAGAGCAGCTCGACCAGATCGTCCTCAGTCTGCCCGGTGGAGCCCTCGCGGCTCTCCCAGAGCACCTCGGAGCCGCAGCCGAGCACACCGATCAGCATCTTCGTCCCGCCCAGGTCGACCCCGATCGTTTCCCCTGCGCTCACGAGTAACTCGGGAGAGGCTGGCGGCAGGCGACCGAGAGCATAGGCATGATTCCGGAGTCTTTCATGCCCACCAATGGCGAGCAGCAGCCCCCGAGGCCGCCCGACTACAAGGTCTACCGACCCCGCAGGAGCCTCCTGTCCCGGTTGCGGACCCCCGACCTCTCCGGTCTCCGAGAGCGGTCGAGGCGATCCTCGAAGCGTCCTCGGCGCGAGGGGCGCCAGCGAGGCAAGACGGCCCACCGCTGGACCCCCCGCCGCGTCGGCAAATGGGTGGCGCTGGCGGCACTGGGCTGGATCCTGCTCAGCGTCCTCGCCTTCGCCGTATCCGCCCAGCTGCAGGCGATGAAGCTCTCCGGCGAAGCGAAGTCGGCGCTACACGGCAACCCCTTCCTGCTGCCCAGCGCCCAGACGATCCTGGTAATCGGCACCGACGCCCGCCCGACAAACAGCAAGGAACCCGGCGCCGCCCCCTCCTCGAAGTGCTTCGAAAACCAGTCCCATGGCGACGCCCCAAAGGGTGCCTGCAACGTGGGCGAATTCCGCTCCGACACGCTGATGCTGATCCGGGCCGGCGGCGGCACCTTCAACAAACTCTCGATCCCGCGCGACAGCTACGCCGAAATCCCCGGTCAGGAATCGCAGAAAATCAACGCCGCCTACTCCTTCGGCGGGGCGGCGCTGACGGTCAAGACGGTCGAAAAGTTCCTCGGCATCAAGATCGACCACCTCGCGATCGTCGACTTCACCGGCTTCGAAAAGCTGATCAACGCGATCGGCGGGATCGAAGTCAACGTCCCCCACAAGCTCTGCGGCGAAATCTCCGGCGGCGCCGGCCACGGGCAGGGCGGGATAACCCTGCACTTGCAAAAGGGTGAGAACTCGCTCAACGGCCAGACCGCCTTGGCCTACGCGCGGATGCGCGAGCCGAGCGAATGCCCCGGCCCGGGCAAGAGCGCCTACTCGTTCGGCTACAACGACCTCAACCGTGAGGCGGCGCAGCAGTCGGTGATCACGGCGATCAAGGAACGCCTCACCGAACCCCTCCGCCTCCCCTACAACTTCATCATGGGGCCGATCATCGGCTGGGACGCGCCGCAGGCGTTCATCAGCGACATGGGCTTCTTCACGATGCCGCAGCTGGTCCTCGACGCGGCGCTCGGCGGCGGCTCGAGCGCCGACGTACTCTGCGGCAAGCCGAGCGAAGGCTGCAACCTCGAAGGGCCGGAAGGCAGCATCGAAGTGCCGGAATCGGCGCGGCGCAAGGCGGTGAAGCGGTTCCTGGGCGAATAGGGGCGCCGGCTCACTCGCCGCCGCTTGCCGTCTTCGCCTTCTCGCCGCCGGAGGGCTTGGAGTCCGAAGCGCCCGACTTGGAATCCGAAGCGCCCGACTTTGAGTCCTTCGACTCGGCCGAGCCCTCCGAGGGGCCGCCGTTGCCGGCGCCCTTCTTCTTGCCGTAGTCGGTGTTGTAAAAGCCAGAGCCCTTGAAGTGGACCGCGACCGGGTGAAGGACGCGCTCGACGTGGGCGCCGCACTCTTGGCAAACGGTCAGCGACTCGTCGGCCATCCTTTGGATCACGTCGAAAACGTGGCCGTTGGCGCATTTGTACTCATAGATCGGCATCGGCTAGGGATTATCGCAAGGCGACCTATACGGTTCCCGCATGGCAGAGGAAACGGCCCGCGGAGTCTCGATGGAGGAGATCGTCGCGCTCTGCAAGCGACGCGGCTTCGTCTTCCCCTCTTCGGAGATCTACGGCGGCCTGGGGTCGACCTACGACTACGGCCACTACGGGGTGCTGCTGAAGAGCAACGTCAAGGCGCAGTGGTGGCGGGCGATGCTCCAGGAGCGCGACGACATCGTCGCCCTGGACTCGGCAATCCTCCAACATCCACGGGTCTGGGAGGCCTCGGGGCACCTGGAGGGCTTCACCGACCCGCTCGTTGACTGCCGGACCTGCAAGCTGCGCTTCCGCGCCGACAAGCTCGAGGACGGCAGCTGCGGGCAAAAGCCCTCGAAGCGGCCCGGCGAGGGGCCGGACTGCGACTTGACCGAGCCGCGCCAATTCAACCTGATGTTCGAGACCCACGTCGGTCCGGTGGCAGGCGAGGGCTCCGAGGTCTACCTGCGCCCCGAGACGGCCCAGGGAATCTTCATCAACTTCAAGAACGTGCTCCAGTTCGCGCGCATGAAGCCGCCGTTCGGGATCGCCCAGGTCGGCAAGTCGTTCCGCAACGAGATCACCCCGGGCAACTTCATCTTCCGCACCCGCGAGTTCGAGCAGATGGAGATGGAGTTCTTTGTCCCCCCTGAAGAGGAGGAGCGCTGGTACCAGGCCTGGATCGAGGAGCGGCGGCGCTGGTACACCGAGTTGGGGATCCGCCCCGAGTACCTGCGGGTCCGCAGCCATGACACCGATGAGCTCTCCCACTACTCCTCGGGCACCAGCGACATCGAGTACCTCTTCCCGATCGGCTGGTCGGAGCTGGAGGGGATCGCCAAACGCGGCGACTTCGACCTCACCCAGCACGCCAAATTCAGCGGCGAGAAACTCGAGTACTTCGATCAGCAGGCCAAAGAGAGCTACGTCCCGCATGTGATCGAGCCCGCCGCCGGCGCCGATCGCGCCACCCTCGCCTTCCTCGTCGACTCCTACGACATCGAGGAGGTGGAGGGCCGCCGGCGCACCGTTCTCCGCCTCCACCCGCACCTTGCCCCCGTCAAGGTCGCGGTCCTCCCCTTGCTCTCCAAGGAGGGCATGCCCGAGAAGGCCCGCAGCGTCTTTGAGGAGCTCCGCCGCAAGCTCTCGGCCGAGTTCGACGAGGGCGGCTCGATCGGCAAGCGCTACCGCCGCCAGGATGAGATCGGCACCCCCTGGGGCATCACCGTGGACCACCAGACGATGCAGGACGACACGGTGACGTTGAGGGACCGCGACACCCTGGAGCAGACCCGAGTCCCGATCGGGGGCCTCGCCGGCACCCTGACCGCACGGCTGGATCAACCCTGGAGCACCCCGAAGCTGGGCTGATCCCAGCTAACCGACACCGACCGACGGCGACGTCCAAGCTCGGCGGTCTTGCGTCACCACCCAGCAGCGGCCCGACTCCCAACTCAATCGCCACCTCGCCGCCGCGGCTGTGCGGGGCCTGCCAAGAATCGCGCTACCTCGGCGGCGTCGGCCTCCAGCGCGGCGGCGACCCTGGTCGGGATCGGGCCCAGCGGCTCGATCGTCACCTCTGCGCTCGAGAGCTTCCAGGTGGCGACGGCACGGCCGTCGACCATCGCAAAGGGGCGAAAGAGGCCGTTGGAGCTGACCAGCTGGGTGTGGGGGCCGAGAATCGCCTCGCGAGAGGTCCAGCCGAGCAGGACCGGGTCAAAGGCGCCGAGGAGACGGGGGGGTGGGATCTCCTCGATCGCTGAACGAGCGGCGAGGTCGAGGAGGCCGTCGTCTCGCTCCGCCAGCTCGGAAGCGATTGCCCCCAGCCCGGCGCGAGCGTCGCGGAGCGGCAGCCCCGCCCACTTGGCGAGGTCACGGTCGCCTGCGGGACCGTGACCGCGGAGGTAGCGACGGGCCAGCTCGGCGAGCGCCGCGTCGGGCTCGACCCGCGGCGACGGGCCGAGCCAGTCCCGGACCCCGACGAAGGCGTGGTGCTTGCCGGCCACCGGCCCGCGCACGATGATGCCGCGCAGGCTGGCCAGGAACAGCAGCTGGACGAGCGCCTGCCCCTCGGTTCTGACCCCGGCGGAGTTGAGCCGCCCACGAAGCTGGATACGGGTCAGCGGGCCCTCATCCGCGACGGAGCGCTCGATCACCGCAACGCCGCGCTCGGCTGCATCGGCGCCGACCCCCTGCTGGGCGAGACGGCGGGCGTTGACGGCAAGCAGGGGCGGCGCGAGCAGCGCCTGCAGCCAGGGGTAGTCCTCGCTCCGGACCAGATGCAGCGTGCCCCGGTTCAGCCAGGTGATCAGCAGCGAGCGATCCTCGCTCAGCGCCCGGTCGACGTCCGCTGCCGAGACCCCGGCCGTACGGACCCGAATCGCCAGACGCGCACCGCGCGGATCCTGGCCCTGGATCGCGAGCAGTCGCTGGGCCACCGCCAGCGGGTCGCGCTCGGGCGGACCCGAGAGTCCCTGCGCGGTCAGCCGCTCGGCGAGGATCGCTCCGCTGCTCACCCGCCGATCATCGCGAATCGGGAAACCAATCGGCCGGAGTTATGTCCGGCCTCAGCCCTTGCCGGAGATCAAGTTCCAGGCGCGGTGGAGCTTTTCGTGGTCGCCTTTGACCAGGTCGGCGCCGCCGATCTCGATCTCGCCGGGGTTGGCGCTCGGCTCGGGCAGGCTGGCGGCCGCGGCGGCGTCGATCTTCAGCACTACGCCGCGCTCATACGCCTCATCGACGACGAGGGCGTCCACGAACCGGTGACCGCCGGGAAGGACGCTTTTGTCGAGAATGATGCCCTCGAAGAGGTCGAGGTTCGGAACCGACATGACGTGCTCGACCTTGCCCAGCTGCTTGCCGTCGCTGGCGTAGACGGGCAGGCCCTTGTTGAGGCTGAGGTAGGAACTCGGCTGGCCCAGATCCTCCATCGGGCCCGAGCCTAGCGGACGCATTGCACGACGGGGCGCGGCGAGCTTAGACTCGGGTGCGCAGATGGGCCTCAACCTGGCTTCGATACTCACGGCGAGCGCCGAGCGGGCGCCGGACAGCGCGGCGATCCGGCTTGGCGAAGCCGAGCTGAGCTACGCCGACCTCGACGACCGCAGCGCCCGCCTGGCGACGCTGCTGCGCGAGAGGGGGCTGGCGCCCGGCGACCGGATCGGGATCATGCTGCCCAACGTTCCCGAGTTCCCGATCTCCTACTACGGGGTGCTGCGGGCCGGCGGCATCGTGGTGCCGATGAACGTGCTGTTGAAGCGGCGCGAGATCGCCTTCTACCTGGCTGACTCCGGGGCAAAGGCGCTGCTCGCCTGGCACGGGTTCGCCGCAGGAGGCGCGAGCCGGCGCCGCCGAGGCCGGTGCTGAGCTGGTCGAGATCGAGCCGGCCACCTTCGCCGCGACCCTGGAGCGGCTCGACCCCACGCCCGGGCTCGCCGACACAGACGAGCAGGACACCGCCGTGATCCTCTACACCTCGGGCACCACCGGCAAGCCCAAGGGCGCCGAGCTGACCCACCTCAACCTCTCCCGCAACGCGCAGATCTCCGGCGAGACGACTACCGAGGTGCGCGAGGGCGACGTGGTGCTGGGCGCCCTGCCGCTCTTTCACTCCTTCGGGCAGACGGTGAGCATGAACGGCTCGATCCGGATGGGCGCCTGCCTCACCATGCTGCCCCGCTTTGACCCCGGCGAGGCGCTGGAGGCAATCCAGCGCGACGGGGTCACCCACTTCCAGGGGGTGCCGACGATGTACGGAGCACTGCTGCACCACCCCGATCGCGAGCGATTCGACAGCTCGACCCTGCGCAGCTGCGTCACCGGCGGCGCCTCGATGCCGGTCGAGGTGCTGCGCGGCTTCGAGGAGGCCTTCGGATGCATTGTCCTCGAGGGCTACGGCCTCTCTGAGACCTCGCCGGTCTCCAGCTCCAACCATCCCGACCGCGAGCGAAAGCCCGGCTCGATCGGCACCCCGATCGAAGGGGTCGAGATGCGCGTCGTCGACGAAGACGACAAGCCCGTGCCCCAGGGCGAGATCGGCGAGATCGTGATCCGCGGCCACAACATCATGAAGGGCTACTGGCAGCGCCCCGACGCCACCGCCGAGGCGATGCGCGGCGGCTGGTTTCACTCCGGCGACTTGGCCCGCGTCGACGAGGACGGCTACTACTACATCGTCGACCGCAAGAAGGACATGATCATCCGCGGCGGCTACAACGTCTACCCACGCGAGGTCGAGGAGGTCCTCTACGAGCACCCGAAGGTCCGCGAAGCCGCGGTCCTTGGCGTCCCCCACGAGGAGTGGGGCGAGGAGATCGGCGCCGCGATCGTCCTCCACGACGGCGAGGAGCTCGCCCCCGAGGCGCTCAGCGCCTACGTCAAGGAGCGGATCGCCGCCTATAAGTACCCGCGCGTCGTCTGGTTCCTCGACGAGCTGCCAAAAGGTCCCACCGGCAAGATCCTCAAGCGGGAGATCGACGTCCCCGCCCCTGAGTCAGTGTGACCGAGATCACACTGGCCATCCTGGCTGCCCAGCCAGTCGAACGCTAACCTCTCAAGCAGCAGAGCCGGAGGCCCTACCACAAAGGAGAGAGATGAGCGTCGCAGCGCAGAGCCCCACGCAGAACGTCAGCTACGAGGACCTCTACCACCGCTGGGAGCATGGGAACTGGAGTGCCTACGACATCGACTTCTCCGAGGATCGCAACGGCTGGGAGGCGCTCAGCGAGATCCAGCGCCGCTCGGCGATGTGGATCTACTCGATGTTCTTCTACGGCGAGGACCGGGTCGCGGACACCCTCTCCCCCTACATCACCGCCGCCCCGACCGAGGAGCAGGCCTACTTTCTCGCCACCCAGCAGGTCGATGAGGTGCGCCATGCGGTCTTCTTCCATCGCTTCTTCAAGGAGGTGATCGGTGTCGGCGGCGAGACCCTGCAGGAGACGCTCTCCTCCACCCTCCCCCAGCTGAGCTGGGGCTATCGCGGCGTCTTTGACCGGCTCGACCGGATGGCGGAGGAACTTCGCAAGGACCGCTCCTTGCCCAAGTACGCGCAGGCGATCACGCTCTACCACCTGATCGTCGAGGGCTCCCTCGCCCAGCCCGGGCAGCACTTCATCGAGGACTTCTTCGCCTCGCAGGAGACGATGCCCGGGTTCAGCTCCGGGATGGCGAACGTCTCCCGCGACGAGCAGCGCCACATCGGCTTCGGGGTCAAGGTGCTCTCCGAGCTGCTCGCCGAATCGGAGGAGTGCAAAGCCGCCGTGGTGGCGCTTCTGCGCGAAACCCTGCCCTACGGGGTCGCCGTCTTCACCCCGCCAAACTGGGACCGCGCCTACACCGAGTGCTACGGCTTCAGCCTCGAGGACATCTACGCGTTTGGCCTGAAGCTGATCCGCCAGCGCTGGCGAGCGATCGGCTACCCCACCGAGGAGATGCCCCCCGGCGTCTTCCCCTTCGATCCCGAGATGTCCGAGGAGGAGGTCGCCAATCGCCAGATCAAGCTGCTGCTGGCCGGGATCGTGGGCGCACCGCCGAATGGCCGCCAGCCCGATGCTTCGCCTGAGCTGCAGCGCCTCTACTTCGACATCGTCGCCCGAGCTGCGGACCCCGCCGCCGCCAACGGGTCCAGGCTCGTCTACCAATGGCGATTCAGTGACGCCGACCCCTGGCACCTGGTGATCGAGGCCGGCTCGACCCGAGTCGAGCCGGGCGAGGCGCCCAGCCCCGACCTGGTCCTCGAGACCAGTTGGCGCGATTGGGTCACCTTCACCGGACCCGACGGCAACCCGTTGAAGATGGTGCTCAGCCGCCGGGTCCGACCCCGCGGCAGCCTCCGTGAGCTGGCGCGGTTGCGCAAGGTCTTCCCCGGCTAACTGCGGTGCCTACGCGAGCCCAGGCGGGCTGGTGAAAGTCGGAGATCGGCGGCCTTGAGCGGGCCGGCCCCGCTTGCTTCAGCCCTCAGCGGCCAACGCTGCTGAGGGCGAGCTCCCCCTCGATCTCCTCCGTATCGAGCCCTTCTGGATCAAACTCAGAGGCGTCGTCGAGGACGAGCCAGTTGAGCATCTCCTGGTGCTGATCGTGGGTCGGGTCGGCGAGGATCTCCTTCAGCTCCGCGTATCCCCAGGTGCCGCCGCAATCCTCCGGTGGGCAGGCCCCCTTCGCGGCGAGCAGGGCGGGATAGAGAACCTCGGGGTCGCGGTCGAGCAATCCCTCGACCACGACCTCGTGCTCCCAGTTATCGCCCAGGTCATATGTATAGATAAGTCGATCACCGGCGCCACCGATCAACTGGCCGAGGCTTACCTGGCGCTCGTCGATCAGCCCGAGCTCCGGATCGGGCACCCCGAATTCATCGCGACCGCTGGTGAAGATATGCAGGTGATAGCCCTGCCAGCCGAAGGCGGCCACGATCGCCTCGTGGAGGCGATCCAGACCGCTGTCGGCAGGCACCAACAGCCGCCGCCAGACCGGTGGCTTTGACACCCCCCGCAGCTTGACCTTGATCTGCACGATGGCGTCGGTGCCGCCAGCGTCTCGGTCCCGCGCCGTCGCATCGGCCTCTTGCAACTCCTCCATCGAGATCTCCTTGCCTGTCGCTGACAATCTGACCGGGAACCGTAGGGCGATCGCCGGATGGAGCGAGCCTCGAAACAGGTGCGTTGAGAGCGCGGTCCGCCCCGTTGGGCGCTCGGCGGGCTAGGAGATCGGCGGCTGCGCGGCGGCCCAGGGACGCTCGGCCTCGAGCTGAGCGGCGAGCGACAGCAACGTCGCCTCATCTCCGGGCCGGCCGATCATCTGGACCGAGAGCGGCATACCGTCTGCGGCGAAGCCGGCCGGCACCGCCATCGCCGGATTGCCGAGGTGGTTCCAGGGAATGCAGTAGGGATAGAAGCGGCTCATCCCAAGCACCGTCCACAGCGCGCTCCGCCCCTCCCAGCGGCGCACCGGAATCGCGGTGCCGCCCATCACCGGGGTCATCAGCACATCGAAGGAGTCGAAGATCGCGTTGATCCGCGCGGCGTCGGCCTCTCGCGCGCCGCGCGAGCGCTCGAAGAGCCCCGCGGGGATCGTCTGCCCAAGCCGGGCGAAGCCGCGGGTGCGCCGCTCGAGTCGGTCGGGGTGAGGGACCGTGGCGAAGTCTTCGGCGATTCCACGCAGGAACCGTGCTGTGATGTTGTTGCCGATCCCGCCCCAGTCGGGGTCGCGCTCGGCGGTCTCATGACCGAGCGAGCGCAGCAGGGCGGCGGTCTCGGCAACCGCGGTCTTGACGACGTCTGAGATGGTCGGTGGGGCAGCGGCGCGCGGAGCCACGGTTGAGAAGGCGATGCGCAGGCTTCCGGGCGCGGTCTTCGCCGACTCGACGAACGAGCGAGCCGGGGGCGCCGGCGCCCCCGGCTCCTCGGAGCCGCCGCTCGTCACGTCCAGCCAGAGTGCGGTGTCGAGCACCGAGCGACTGACGCACCCGCTGGCGGAGAGCCCGTTCCAATGCTCGAGCAGGGGGGCCAGCGAAACCCGGCCGCGCTGCGGCTTTAACCCAAAGAGCCCGCAGGAGGCCGCCGGTATGCGGATCGAGCCGCCGCCGTCGGAGGCCGATGCGATCGGGACCAGCCCGGCAGCCACCGCGGCGGCGCTGCCGCCGCTCGAGCCTCCGGGACTGCGCTGCGGGTTCCACGGGTTGCGGGTCACTCCCCAGGTCGCTGACTCGGTGAAGCCGCAGATCGCCAGCTCCGGCAGCAGCGTCTTGCCGACCACAATCGCGCCGGCCTCGCGCAGCCTCCGCACCGTCTCGGAGTCGGCGGGCGCGGGATCGGGGTAGGCGTCGGTGCCGTGCGTGCTCAGCTCGCCGGCCAGGTCGACTTCGTCCTTGAGCGCGATCGGCACGCCCAGGAGCGGCCGCTCCTCTCCCCCTTCAATCGCGCCTCGGCCTGCTTTGCCTCAAGTAGCGCCCGCTCGGCGAGCACGACGCGGAACGAGTTGAGCTCAGGGTCGAGGCGCTCGATTCGATCGAGGTGAAGCTCCACCAACTCGGTCGGGGAGACCTCCCGGGCCCGCACCATCTCCGCCTGCCGCGCCGCGCCCGCGAATGCAATCTCCTGGTCAGGGGCTCGGCCCTCTGCGGTCATCGGCCGATCCTAAACCGCCGCCCGGGCTCAGGCCTCGGCGGTCGAGGCGCAGACGCTACTCGGCGATCAGCAGGTACCGCGCCGAGGCGGCGCCGGCCGCGAGCGCGGCGCTGTTGTCGCGCTCGGTGTCGGAGAGGGCCTGCAGGGCGAAGCCGTCGCCAACCGCGAACAGGTAGGAGACGACCGCCTCGGCGTCGTAGCGGAGGTTCAGGACGCCCTCCCGCTCCTTTACCTTCAGCACCTCCGCGACGTGTGAGCGAGTGCGCTGGAAGAGCTGGCCGACCTCGTGGCGGATGTCGGGGTTGCGCCGCCCGGCGCTGAACAACTCGTAAAGCAAGAGGAAGAAGGCCGGCTCGTTCTCGATCATGTCGGTGAGGTTGGACAGCAGGACGTCGAGGACGCCATCGACCGTCTTTGCCTTGGAGAGCATCTCGTCGAGCCGCGAGACGCGGATCTCGGCGTCACGGCGGACCACCTCGACCAGCAGCCGCTCCTTGGTTCCGAAGTAGTAGTGCAACAGGCCGCGGCTGACGCCCGCCTCCGCTGCGACCTGCTCGAAGGTCGAGCCTGCGGCACCACGCTTGGCGACGCTGTCGCGCATCGCATCGACGATGCGTTGGGCCTTCTCGCCGCTCAGCTCGCGCTCTTTGGTCGCTACCTCCACGTGTCTCCAGTCTAGGGCGAGGGCGAGCGGCGCGCCCAGAGGTGAGGCGGGACTAGGAGCCGTTGATGCTGGTCGTGCTGGTGTACTCGAACTCCTCCTCGGCGCCGAAGAGAGCGTCCAATACCGTCTTACGCGCGTCCTCGCTGAGGACGAGCGCCACCACAGCGGCCACCAAGCCGAAGAGGATGAGCCGGCCCAGCCTGCTCCGCTTGCGCTTCCTCGGCGCCTGTAGACGCTCGGAGGCCTCGCGCAGCGACTCCGCCGCGGAGCGCAGGTCCTTCTGCACCTTCTTATCGCTGGCCACCGCCTTGACCGGCCCCTTGCCGTTGCCGGTGGCTCGCCCGTAGGCGTGGCGCGCCGCATCGAAGGCGCTTCGCAGGCTGTCGCGCAGCTCGTCGTCCTCGATCAGACGCTGCACGTAGGGGTTCTCACGTGCGCTGGAATAAAGAACGGCGGCCTGATTCGCCCGTGTCTTGCTCATGCCCTCTCCTTGCTGGATTCTCCGTGGACCCTCAGGATAGCCCCGAATTAGTCACCGGGGCCCACCCCTTAGGCCAGCGCCGCCCCGATCGCCTTTGACACAGTGTCCACGTAGACGAACTCAAGCTCTTTGCGCTCGCGCTCGGGGATCTCCTCGACGTCGCCCTCGTTGCGCTCTGGAACGATCACCCGCTTGATCCCGGCGCGCTGGGCGGCGAGCGACTTCTCCTTGAGACCGCCGATCGGGAGCACCTGCCCGGTCAGCGTCACCTCGCCGGTCATCGCCACGTCATTGCGGACCGCCCGACCGGCGATCAGCGAGGCCAGGGCGACGGTCATCGCGACGCCGGCCGAGGGCCCGTCCTTGGGCACAGCGCCCGCCGGGACGTGAATGTGGATGTCGTGCTTGGCGAACCAGTCCTCCTCGAGGGCCGGGGCGAGCGCTCCCAGATGACCGCGCACATAGGAGAGGGCCGCCTGTGCCGACTCCTTCATCACGTCGCCGAGCTGCCCGGTGATAGTCAGGGCGCCGGAGCCTGGCATCGCAGTCGCCTCGATGAAGAGGACATCGCCGCCGGTCGGCGTCCAGGCGAGTCCGGTGGCGACGCCGGGGTCCTTGGTGCGGCGCCGCTGCTCGGCGAAGAAGCGGCGTCGCCCCAGCAGCTCGCGGGCCCGCTTCGCGGAGATCTTGAGCTTGGCATCCCGCTTGCCCTCGGCGACGTCGCGGGCGACTTTGCGGCAGATCGCGCCGATTTGGCGCTCCAGGTTGCGGACTCCGGCCTCGCGCGTGTACTCCTCGACGATCGCCGTCAGAGACGATTCGGAGAACTCGATCTGGGAGGGCTTCAGCCCGTTGGCCTCGATCTGGCGCGGAACCAGATAGCGCCGGGCGATGTGCTTCTTCTCCTCTAGCGTGTAGCCGGCCAGCTCGATCGTCTCCATCCGGTCAAGGAGAGGACTGGGAATCGTGTCGAGGATGTTCGCGGTGGCGATGAACATCACGTCGGAGAGGTCGAACTCGAGGTCGAGGTAATGGTCGCGGAAGGAGTCGTTCTGGGACGGATCGAGCACCTCCAGCATCGCCGAGGCGGGGTCGCCGCGAAAGTCGGTGCCCATCTTGTCGATCTCATCGATCATGAAGACGGGATTGCGCGAGCCGGCGTCGCGCAGGGCGCGGATGATCGTACCCGGGAGGGCGCCGATGTAGGTGCGGCGGTGGCCGCGGATCTCGGCCTCGTCGCGGACGCCGCCGACCGAGATCCGCTCGAACTCGCGTCCCAGCGCCTTGGCTATCGAGCGCCCGAGGCTCGTCTTTCCGACCCCGGGCGGGCCGACGAAGCAGAGGATCGGGCCCGGCGAGTCGGGGTTCAGCTTGCGCACCGCCAGGTACTCGAGGATGCGGTCCTTGACTTTCTCGAGGTCGTAGTGATCGGCGTCGAGGACGCCGCGGGCGTGGGCGATGTCGAGGTTGTCCTCGCTCGCCTCTGACCAAGGCAACTCGACCAGCCACTCCAGGTAGCTCCGGATGACGCCGTGCTCGGCGGCGGCCGGCGGCAGCTTCTCAAGCCGCGAGAGCTCGCGCTCAGCGGCTTTGAGGGCGTGCTCGGGCAGATTTGCCTGGTTGATCCGCTCGCGCAGCTCGTTGACCTCGGCCTGCTGCTCATCCGCCTCCCCGAGCTCGTCCTGGATCGCTTTCAGCTGCTGGCGCAGGAAGAACTCGCGCTGGCCCTTGTCGATCTCCGATTGGACCTGGGACTGGATCTGGGTACCGAGCTGCACCACCTCCAGCTCGCGGGCCAGGATCCGGGAAAGGTGGCGCAGCCGCTTGGCGACGTCGGCCTCCTCCAGCAGTTTCTGCTTCTCCTCGGTGGAGATCCGCAGGGCGCCGGCGATCAGGTGCCCGAGCGCCGCCGGGTCCTCGATGTTGGCGACCGCCATCTGCAGCTCCTCGGGCAGGTAGGGGATCTGCTCGATGATCTCCGAGAAGGTGCGCTGGACATTGCGGGTCAGTGCCTCCAGCTCGGCGCTGGGCTTAACCCGGTCGGGCAGCTCGACGATGCGCGCCACCAGATAGGGCTCCTCGGCTATGTAGGGGCCCAGCCGGATCCGCTGCGCCCCCTGGACGAGGATGCGAAGCGTCCCATCGGGGACTTTGAGCATGCGGGCCACGACGCCGACGACGCCGACCTCGTAGAGGTCATCGGGGCCTGGCTCCTCCTTCTCGGGGTCGCGCGAGGCGACCATCGCCAGCATCCGGTTCGCGCCGAGGACATCATCGACCAGCTTGATCGAGCGCTCCTGCCCCACGGCCAGCGGCGTCAGCGTCTCTGGGAAGGTGACCGTCTCGCGCAGGGGCAGGACCGGCAGCGCCTCGGGCAGCGGCTCGTTGGCACGGATCGCCTCCTCGGCGTCGATCGGGGACTCAACCACCTCGAGAACCGGGCTTCCCTCCATCAATCGCGTCCGATCGGGACCTGGCGGGTGGTATCGGCAGGGTCGCGCAGCGGCAGGTCGATGCGCAGGATGCCGTCCTCGTAGGTCGCCTTGGCGCGATCGGCGTCGACCTCGACCTGGAGCTCGACGATGCGACGGAAAGGGCCCGAGGGGATCTCGACCTGCTGATAGACCCGCCCCTCCGTCTCCTGCACCGGCCGACCGCCGACGATCGCCAGCCTGCGGCCGCTGACCTCGATGCTGACCTCGCCCAGGTCAACGCCGGCGAGATCCACCTTGACCACCGCCCGCTGCGGGTCGCCGCAGTAATAGACGTCGACGTTGGGCGAGAACCCGGTGGTGCGGCGGCTCACGTACCCACCGCGGCCCCAGGAATCTCCCAGCATCTGATCCATCTCCCGCCGCATACGGGCGAAGTTCGCAAAGAGGTCGCGCTCGGGCACGCTCAAAACATAGCCAGGGCGGCTACGCGGCGCGAGACTCGGAGGCCCAGCGGGGAGAGCGCATCAGCAGCACGGGCTGGCGAGGTGGGACCAGGCCCTCGGGGCGGTTGGGCCTGAAGGTCGCGCAGGGCCCGCCCAGCTCGAGGGCGCAGAGGAGGTTCTTGTGGAAGTAGCAGTCCTCGCAGGTGGGGGGCTTGGGCTTGCGCGGCATGGCGGCGCATGTTGGCAGCGGGACGAGCCTCTCGCGACCCCCGTTTCCGCAAATCGCAACCTCTTTGACACAGTCTCGTCACACCTTCCCCGCGTCTTGCGAAGGCCGCGATCGCCGTCGCTACCATTGGGCCACCGATGGAGGCTCACAATCACACCGACAAGCTGGCGGCATCGCCACAGCTGTTCGAGAGCGACTTCCTCAACTTCTTCTCCCGCGTGCACCCGGCGATCCCGGCGATCGTCTTCGTGCCGGTGGTCGTCGTCATGGAGTGGCTGGGCGCCGAGCGCGGCTACGCCGCGCCCCAGCTTTTGCTGCTCAGCCTGGGCGGGGTCGTGGTCTGGACGCTGACCGAGTACTGGCTGCACCGTCTCGTCTTCCATTGGGAGCCTGACAACGCCCTTGGCCGCCGGATGCACTTCATCATCCACGGCATCCACCACGACCACCCCAACGACAAGCTGCGTCTGGTGATGCCCCCGGCGGTGGCGATCCCGCTGGCGGCGCTCTTCTTCCTCGCCTTCATCCTGCTGTTTGGGACGCCGACCGCCTACCCGCTGTTCAGCGGCTTCATCGGCGGCTACCTCGTCTATGACTACACCCACTACTACGTGCACCACTTCGTGCCCAAGTCCGACCTCGGCAAGCGGCTGCGCGAGCAGCACATGCGCCACCACTTCCAGGATCACCGCTACGGCTTCGGCGTCTCCTCTCCGCTCTGGGACGCGGTCTTCAGGACCATGCCGCGCAAGCGGGGCCGCTGAGACTCACCCCGGCGCCGGGGTGAGTCGAAGGGCCGCCTCCAGCTCAAAGCGGGCGTCCGGCTCATCGAGCTGGTCACCCAGCAGCTCTCGTAGACGCGCCGTCCGGTAACGGGCGGTCTGCGGGTGAACGTGAAGCGCGGCGGCCATCGCGACCGAGTTGCCGCCATGGCGGACGTAGGCGAGAGCGGTCTCCCGCATCCGGCCTTTCGCCTTCGGGGTGAGCGAGGCCAGGGGCGCCAGCCGCTTGGCCGCGATCCTGCCGGCCAGTGCCCTGCCTTGGAACAGCAGCAGGTCGCCGAGATTGTCGTCGACCCGGATCAGCCCCTCGGCCGGCAAGGCCCCCGCCCCCGAGGCCCGCAGTGCCGCCCGGGCCAAAGACCACGACGTCGCTAGCTGCGCGGGCGGGCCGGGTGGGCCGAGCGCCAGCGCGGGCCCAGAGGTCGCCCGCTCGAGGCTCGCGAGGCGCCCGGGGCCGGCCGGGTCGGGAATCAGGATGCAACCGGCTTCGTCGAGCAGCGCCGCCAGCGAGTCGGCCGGCGCCCGCCGGGCTGCGGCGCCCAGGTCCCGCTCGGCGCAGGCGAGGACCGCGACGCTGCGGGGCAGGGGCCAACCGGCGATCTGAGCCGCCGCCCGCAGGTCGGCCTCCTCGCCGGGCGGCTCCCGGACTAAGAGAGTCGCCAGCTCGCGTCGACGGCGGCGGCGCAGGTCCTCGACCTCGGACTGGGCCTCGGCATATCCCTCGACCGAGTCTGCCGAGAGCTCGTTGATGTAGGCAAAGATCGACTCCGCCAGCAAGCTCAGCACCTCGGGATCGAGCCGCGCCCGGCGCCCGGCGGCCGCGATCCGCCGCCAGGCCACCCGCGCGCCGACCCGATAGGCGGCCTGCAGCGAGTCCAGGGTCCGGCCCTGGCGCAGCTCGCCACGGCCGAGGCCGACGTAAACCTCACGCCCGGGCCCGCGGCCAGCTCCAGGGTCGCGGATCAGGGCCACGAACTGGCGCAGCGCCTCCGCAACCCCGGTCTGGATCCCGCGGCCGAACCTCCCCTCCAGCGGCCGTGCGTACTCCGGCACCTCACCAGCGATCGTGGCGAGGATCTCCTCGGTCACCGCTGCCAGCTCGGGCTCGATCAGGTCGGCAGCCTCAGCCGGGAGGCCGCGCCATGGCTCGGAGTCAATATTTGTCATCAATCTAATAAGAACTCAGACTTGAAGTTGACTTCTAGGCTAATTCATTCTCAACTTCCACACGTAAAATTGTCTCGATGGGCGAGATGACCAAAGTCGAGAAGACCGCCAACCTGGGCGCCGTGGTCGTTCCCTTCCTCGCCACCCTGGCGGCGATCGCGCTGCTCTGGAACCGCCTGGTCAGCCCGGCCGACCTGGTGATCGCGGTGGTGATGTACCTGCTGACCGCGATTGGCATCACGGTCGGCTTTCACCGGCTCCTCACCCACCGCTCCTTCCAGACCTCGAAGCCGATCGAGTACGTCTTCGCGGTGCTCGGCTCGATGGCAGTCCAGGGGCCGGTGATCTCCTGGGTCGCCGACCATCGCAAGCACCACGCCCACACCGATGAAGAGGGCGACCCGCACAGCCCCCACATCGGCCACGGCGATGGGCTGGGTGGAGTGCTGAGCGGACTGTGGCACGCACACTCCGGCTGGCTGATGTCGACGCAGGGTCGGGCCGACTGGAAGCGCTATGCGCCGGACCTCTACGAGGACCGCGGGATGCGCCTGATCGGTCGCCGCTTCGTGCCGCTCGTCGGGCTCAGCCTCGCCATCCCCGCCCTGGCCGGATACCTCCTCAGCGGCACCCTGGCGGGTGCGGCGACCGGGCTGCTCTGGGGTGGGCTGGTACGGATCTTCTTCGTCCACCACGTCACCTGGAGCGTCAACTCCGTCTGTCACTTCCTCGGCAGCCGCCGTTTCAAGACCGACGATCGCTCCACCAACGTCTTTTGGCTATCCCTGCCTTCGCTGGGCGAGTCCTGGCACCACAACCACCATGCCTTCCCCCGTTCCGCTACGCACGGCCTCAAGCGCTGGGAGCTGGACCCTTCCGCACTGGTGATCAGCACCATGGAGAAGCTCGGCCTGGCTTGGAACGTGGTGAGAATCCCACCGGAGCGTCAAGCCCAGAAGGCGATCTGAGCAAGGGCCCGACCGGCCTATATGCAAAGCTCTTTTGGATCAAATGCACAGTCACAGTGACAGTGACTGTGACTCTGTGCCACACTGCGCCGTGGCAGACGTCTTACCGATGGAAAGGAAGAGATGGCAAGCATTTCCAACGTACTTGATGAGGCTCGCGATTTGCTCAAGAAGCGGATCGCCGAACTGGATGAGGAGCGGCATCAGCTTGAGAGCGCCCTCGCGAACCTGATCGGCAACAAAGGCTCCACCACTACAACTACTACCCGTCGCCGCGGCCCCGGCCGCCCTCGGGGCTCGACCTCCAAAAAAACCGGCGCCCCCCGCCCCCGCCGCCGCCGTCGTCGCGGCGGCACCCGCGCCGACCAGGCGGTCGGCCTGATCGATAAAAGCCCCGGCATCAACGCGTCGGAGATCGCCAAGACGATGAAAATCAAGCCCAACTACCTCTACCGGGTCCTCGGCGACCTCGAGAAAGAGGGAAGGGTGACGAAGAAAGGCCGCAAGTACCACGCCACTTAGGAGTTTTCGCGGGCAAGCACTTACAAAAGGCCGGCCCCGTTTCGGGGCCGGCCTTTTGTTTTGGTCTAAATCAGGCCGAGCCGGCTGACCGCGTCGCGCTCCTCGCGCAGCTCGGCAGCGCTGGCATCTATCCGAGCGCGGGAGAACTCCGGAACCTCGAGCCCCTCGACGATCTTCCACTCCCCGTCCTCACAGGAGCACGGATAGCCGCTGATGATTCCCTCCTCGACACCATAGGAGCCGTCGGCAGGAACCGACATCGAGACCCAGTCGCCCTCGTGCGTGCCGAGGACCCAGTCGTGGATGTGGTCGATCGCCGCGTTGGCCGCGGAGGCAGCGCTCGACGCCCCGCGGGCGGAGATCACCTCAGCGCCACGCTTGGCGACGCGAGGAATGAACTGATCGGCGATCCAAGCTTCGTCGTCGACCGCGTCCCAGGCGCTCTCACCATTCACCCGGGCGTTGACCAGATCCGGGTACTGGGTGGTCGAGTGGTTGCCCCAGATCGTCATCTTGCTCACCGCGCTGACCGGCTGGCCGAGCTTGTTTGCAAGCTGAGAGATCGCCCGGTTGTGGTCGAGCCGGGTCATCGCCGTGAACCGCTCGCGCGGCACGTCTGGTGCATTCGACATCGCGATCAGGCAGTTGGTGTTGGCCGGGTTGCCGACTACCAGCACCTTGACGTCATCGGCGGCACCGGCGTTGATCGCCCCGCCCTGGGGCTTGAAGATGCCGCCGTTGGCCTCCAGCAGGTCGGAGCGCTCCATGCCCGGCCCACGCGGGCGGGCACCTACCAGCAAGGCCACGTTGCAGCCCTGAAACGCCTGCCCCGGGTCGTCTGAGATATCGACCCGGCGAAGCAGGGGCAAGGCGCAATCGTCCAACTCCATCGCGGTGCCCTCGGCCGCCTTGATGGCGTCGGGGATCTCCAGCAGGCTGAGCTCAACCGGGGTGTCGGAGCCGAGCATCTGGCCACTGGCGATCCGGAACAAAAGCGCGTAGCCGATCTGGCCGGCTGCGCCTGTGACGGTGACCTTGACGGGTGTGCTCACGGAATGGTTCTCCTCGAGTCGTGGGTTTAGGACCGCTACGCCATCGCCGCCTGGAGGTTCGCCTCGATCGAGGCCAGGAACTCCTGTGTGGTCTGAAACTCCTGATTGGGACCGACAAGCAGCGCAAGGTCCTTGGTCATCTTGCCGCTTTCGACCGTCTCCACGCAGACTCGCTCGAGGGTCTCGGCGAAGCGCGAGACATCGGGCGTCTCGTCCAGCCGGCCGCGGGCCAAAAGCCCGCGGGTCCAAGCGAAGATCGAGGCGATCGGATTGGTGGAGGTCGGCTTGCCCTGCTGGTGCTGGCGGTAGTGGCGAGTGACTGTGCCGTGCGCCGCCTCGGCCTCGACCGTCTGCCCGTCGGCGCTCATCAGGACGCTCGTCATCAGCCCCAGCGAGCCGAAGCCCTGGGCAACGGTGTCGGACTGCACGTCACCGTCGTAGTTCTTGCAAGCCCACACATAGCCACCCTCCCACTTCAGCGCCGCGGCGACCATGTCGTCGATCAGGCGGTGTTCGTAGGTGAGGCCCGCAGCCTCGAATTCGGACCTGAACTCATCCTCATAGACCTCGGCGAAGATGTCCTTGAAGCGTCCGTCATAGCGCTTCAAGATCGTGTTCTTGGTCGAGAGGTAGACGGGGTAGCCACGGTCGAGTCCATATCGCATCGAGGCGCGGGCGAAGTCGCGGATCGAGTCGTCGAGGTTGTACATCGCCAGCGCGACGCCAGCGCCGGGAAAGTCATAGACCTCGAGCTCGACCGGCCCCCCGCCGCCTGCTGGCGTGAACGTGAGCGTCAGGGTCCCCTCGCCGGGGATGACCATGTCGGTCGCACGGTATTGATCTCCGAAGGCATGGCGGCCGATCACGATCGGCTTGGTCCAGCCCGGCACCAACCGCGGGATGTTGGCGATCACGATCGGCTCGCGGAAGATGACGCCGCCGAGGAGGTTGCGGATCGTCCCGTTGGGCGAGCGGTACATCTCCTTTAACCCGAACTCCTCGACCCGCGCCTCATCAGGAGTGATCGTCGCGCACTTGACGCCCACCCCGTGCGCCTTGATTGCGTTCGCTGCGTCGACCGTGACCCGGTCACCGCTCAGATCGCGGCTCTCGATCCCGAGGTCGAAGTAGACCAGCTCGAGATCGAGGTAGGGAAGGATCAGCTGCTCCTTGATGAAGGCCCAGATGATCCGGGTCATCTCGTCGCCGTCGAGCTCGACGAGCGGGTTCTTGACCGGAATCTTCGCCACCGCCGCGCGATGCTACCGGGCGGGGCGCATGGTCGCGGACGGCGCCGACCGAGGGCTCGAAGTGACACAATCGAAACGATGGCAACCGTCGCGCGGTCGGAGATCAGCACACACCAGGTCTTCAACCAGCCGCCCCCGTTGGAGGACTACAACCCCTTCGACGCCGATCGCCCGCTGCTCGAGGCGCTGCACCGTGAGGGCGCAGGGTGGGCCGAGGGCCGCACCCGCGAGCTGGCCGCGATATGCGGCTCCCATCAGACAATCCGCTGGGGCTTTGAGGCGAACGAGCGCAAGCCGCTCCTGCACACCCACGACCGCTACGGGCACCGGATCGACGAGGTCGAGTTCGACAGCTCCTGGCACGAGCTGATGCGGATCGGGGTGGGCAGCGGGCTTCACGCGATGCCCTGGCGCGAGCCAGGGAGCGGCGCCAACGTCGCCCGCGCGGCGATGTTCATGCAGCTGATGCAGGCCGAGAGCGGAGTCGGGTGCCCGATCTCGATGACCTACTCGGCGATCCCGGCGCTGCGCCGCCAGCCGGAGTTGGCCGAGGTGTGGGAGCCGCGCTTCCTCTCCCTGGACTACGACGAGACCTCGGCTCCGGCTGGCGGCAAGCGGGGCTCGCTCTGCGGGATGGCGATGACCGAGAAGCAGGGCGGCTCCGACGTGCGCGCCAACACGACCACGGCGACCCCGCTGAATGGGGGCGGCCCAGGGGCCGAGTACGAGATCGTCGGCCACAAGTGGTTCTGCTCGGCACCGATGTGCGACGCCTTCCTCGTCCTCGCCCAGACCGACTCCGGCATCTCCTGCTTCCTGATGCCCCGCTGGACCCCGGACGGTGAGCGCAACCGCTTCCAGATCCAACGCCTCAAGGACAAGCTCGGCAACCGCTCCAACGCCTCCAGCGAGGTCGAGTTCCGCGGCGCCTGGGCGCAGCTGATCGGCGAGGAGGGGCGCGGCGTGCCGAACATCATCGAGATGGTCAACCACACCCGACTCGACTGCGTGATCGGCGCCACCGCGGGCTACCGTGCCGGCGTCGTCCAGGCCCTCCACCACACCGCCCACCGCTCCGCCTTCGGCGCCGAGTTGATCGACCAGCCCCTGATGCGAAACGTGCTGGCCGACCTGTGCGTCGAGTCCGAGGCGGCGACCATTTCCGCGATGCGCCTGGCGCGCAGCTACGACGAGGTCGCCGCGGGCGAGGAGGAGGCGATCGAGTTCCGCCGCCTCGCCAACCCGGTCCTCAAGTACTGGCTTTGCAAGCGCGCCCCATCACACGCGGTCGAGTGCCTGGAGTGCCTCGGCGGCAACGGCTATGTCGAGGACTCCGGCCTGCCGCGCCTCTTCCGAGAGAGTCCCCTGGCCTCGATCTGGGAGGGCTCGGGCAACGTCCAGTGCCTCGACGTCTTGCGGGCGATGGTCAAGAGCCCCGCCTCGGTGGAGGCCTTCTTCTCCGAAGTCCTCAGCGCCGCGGGGGCTGAGCCCAGGCTCGACGCATACGTCAGCTCACTGCGCGACGAAATCCCCGGCGACCTCGAGACGATCCAGCACCGTGCCCGCCGCATAGTCGAACGAATGGCGCTGGCCCTGCAGGCATCCCTCCTCCTCCGCCATGGCGATCAGGCCGTCGCCGACGCCTTCTGCGCGTCGCGCCTCTCAGGCGATTGGGGTCAGGCCTTCGGCACTCTGCCTGCCGGCACCGACTTCACCCGCATCATCGAGCGCCACCGCCCATAGTCGCATCGCGAAGCGCCCGACCCACCTGCTCCACGGTGATCACGCCGCTGAGCCGCCCCTCGGCGTCGACCGCCATCAGGGCGCCGAAGCGACGCAGGTTCTGGTTTGCCAGGAGGGAGTGCAGCGGGGCGTCCTCGCTGACGTGCAGCGCTCCCCGGTCTCGCTCGAGGAGCTCTGAGACCAGCGAGGTGGCGCGCGAGACCTCGGGGACCTCGTCGGCCCGATCTCGCTCCAGCAGCCCGAGGAAGCGATAGGCGGCGTCGACTACCGGGAACCAGGGCCAGCGGTAGCGAAGGAAGTACTCATCGAGCGCCTGCTCGACGCTCAGCTCGCCCGGGATCGCCACCGGTTCGCGGTCCATCACGTCGGCGACGCGCATCCCCCCAATGCGGCTGGAGATCGCCGTCTGCATCGTGGCGCCACGCGCTGAGCCGTTGATCACCAACCCGATCAGCGCCAGCCAGATCCCTCCAAAGGTTTCTCCCCCCGCCACCAACAGCAACCCGCCGGCGATGAACAGATAGCCGAAGACGCGGCCGAGCGTCGCGGCGAATCGAGTCGCCGAGGCTTGGTCTCCGGTCCGCCACCAGGCGATCGCGCGGGCGACGCGGCCGCCGTCCATCGGAAAGGCGGGGAGCAGGTTGAAGACGAGGACGAGGAGATTGATGACCGCGAGCCAGGCGATCATCGCCAGCACGCCGGAGACACCGGTGCGGCTTTCGAACGGCAATGCCTCCTCGAAGCGGTGCGGCCCGGCGGCGAGCAGGCCGACCCCGGTGAGGGCGACGATGATCGCCAGCGTCACCAGCGGCCCGGCAATCGCCACCTCGAACTCGGTGGCCGGGCTGTCGGGCTCGCGGTCCATCCGCGCCATCCCGCCGAAGATCCAGAGCTGGATGCTGGAGATTCCGATCCCGTGGCGGCGCGCGGCCTCCGCGTGACCCAGCTCGTGCAGGACGATCGAGCCGAAGAAACCGATCGCGCTGGCCACCGCGAGGGCGAAGGGCGCGGTGGCGGAGCTGGGCTGCCCGAGCACCCGCCCGTAGAACGGCGAGAGCCAGAAGATCACCAGGAAGAGGACGAGGAACCAGGACCAGTCGACCGCGATCCGGATCCCGCGGACGTGGAAGAGGGTGATCGAGCCACCGCCGAGCATCGCTCAATGGTAAGCGGCCGGGAAAATCCCGACCGCGCTGTCGGGTTTCCGCTCTATAGCATCCGCGCTCGTGCCCACTCATGACGTACTGGTGATCGGCGCCGGCCTGGCCGGGCAGCGGGCGGCGCTGGCTGCCGCCGAGCAGGGGGTATCGGTCGGGATCCTCAGCAAGGTCCACCCGGTCCGCTCGCACTCCAACGCCGCCCAGGGCGGGATCAACGCGGCGCTCAACCCCGGCGACTCCTGGGAGTCGCACGCCTTCGACACGATCAAGGGGTCCGACTACCTCGGCGACCAGGACGCGATCGAGATCATGTGCCGCGAGGCGCCGGAGGAGATCCTCCACCTCGAGCACCTCGGCGTCACCTTCCACCGCAACGCGGAGGGCAAGCTCGGCACCCGGGCGTTCGGGGGCGCCTCCGCGGCCCGCACCTACTACGTCGCCGACATCACCGGCCAGGCGATCATGCACGTGCTCTACGAGCAGCTGATGAAGCACTCCGAGCCGGTGCGCCGCTATGAGGAGTGGTTCTGCACAGCGCTGGCGATCGACGAGGACGGCGAGTGCTGCGGCGTCGTCACCCGCAACATCGCCGACGGCTCGATGGAGCTGTTCGGGGCGAAGGCGGTGATCCTCGCCTGCGGCGGCAACGGCCAGGTCTGGAAGCCGACGACCAACGCGCTGATCTGCACCGGAGATGGGATCGCGATGGCCTATCGGGTCGGGGCGAAGCTGATGGACATGGAGATGATCCAGTATCACCCGACGACGCTGGCCGGGAAGGGGTTCCTGATCACCGAGGGCGCCCGCGGCGAGGGCGCCCACCTGCTCAACGCCGAGGGCGAGCGCTTCATGGAGCGCTACGCGCCCAACAAGATGGAGCTGGCCTCGCGCGACGTCGTCTCCCGCGCCGAGCAGACCGAGATCAACGAGGGGCGCGGCTTCCCCGACGGCACCGTCGCCCTGGACATCACCGTGGTGCCGCGCAAGCGCATCCACGAGGCGCTGCGCGAGATCGTCCTGGTCGGCCGCGACTTCGCCGGCGTCGACATCACCCGCGAACCGATCCACATCAAGCCCGGCAACCACTACACGATGGGCGGTATCAAGACCGACGTCGAGGGGCGCACCGACATCCCCGGCCTCTACGCGGCCGGCGAGACCGCCTGCGTCTCGGTCCACGGAGGCAACCGGCTCGGGGCCAACTCGCTGCTCGACACGCTGATCTTCGGGCGCCGCTCCGGGGTGGACGCCGCCGCTCGGGCGAAGCGAATCGACGGCTCGCGCCCCTCCAAGCAGGCGCTGGAGGCCGAGCAGGCCAAGATCGACGCGATCTCCTCGCGCGAGAAGGGCTCCGGCCGCCGCGTCTCGGAGATCAAGCTGGAGCTGGGTCAGACGATGGACAGCCAGGTCGCCGTGTTCCGCGAGGAGGCCGGCATCCAGGCGGGGCTCGAAATCGTGCGCCGCCTCAAGGAGGAGGCCGCCTCGGCCTACATTGACGACCGCGGCCGCGTCTTTAACCAAGACGTCCTGGCAGCGATCGAGCTCGGCTACATGCTCGACAACGCCGAGTGCACCTGCGTCGCCGCCCTCGAGCGCAGAGAGAGTCGCGGCGCCCAGTACCGCACCGACTTCCCGGCGCGAAACGACGAGGAGTGGCTCAAACACATCGACCTCCAGCGCAGCGAGGACGGGCCGGAGATCTCATACTCAGAGGTGACCATCACCAAGTGGGAGCCCCAGGAGAGGACGTACTGATGGCCGAGTACACGCTGAAAGTCCGTCGTTACCAGCCGGAGAGCGGCGCGGGGCCCTACTGGGAGGAGTTCGAGGTCGAGCTTGACCCCTCGCTCTCTGTCCTCGACGGGCTGCTGCAGGCCAAAGACCGCGACGACGGCTCGCTCTCGGTCCGCTGCTCCTGCCGCGCCGCGATCTGCGGCTCCTGCGGGATGAAGATCAACGGCTCCTCGGGCCTCGGCTGCAAAACCCAGATCGGCGAGGCGGATGCGGCCGCCAACCGCCGCAACGGTGGCCAGAGCCCGATCGTCGTCGAGCCGATGGGGAACATGCCCGTGATCAAGGACCTGATCACCGATATGGAGTCGACGCACTGGGCCAAGATCCGCCGCGTCACCCCCTGGCTGCTGCCGCACGGAGCCGCGCCCGAGCGCGAGTACGTCGTCGAGCCGGAATCGATGCTCGACATCACCCAGTCGATGGCCTGCATCCAGTGCGGCGCCTGCGTCTCCGCCTGCCTCTCGATGGAGGCCGACCCCGACTTCATCGGCCCGGCGGCGCTCGCCAAGGCCTACCGCTTCGTCGGTGACCCGCGCGACGCCGAGACCAAGGAGCGCCTCCACGACCTCGCCGAAGACCCGCACGGGATCTATGACTGCACCCACTGCTTCAGCTGCATCGACGCCTGCCCGAAGGGCGTCGCGCCGATGGACCAGATCATGCGGCTGCGCCGCCGCGCCGGCGAGGAGGGCATCGAAGACCCCAACAGCGGCCACGACCACGAGATCGCCTTCGTCAAGATCATCGAGAAGAAGGGGACGCTCGATGAGTCCTTGCTACTGCAGGAGTCTTTCGCGCCCGGCGTAAAAGGCAAGCTGAAACCGTCCAAACGGGCGATCAGGGAAATGCTCGGCTCGATCCCGACCGCGATCCGCGGCCTGAAGACCGGCAAGATGCGCTCCTTGCCGAAGCTGATCCCCGGCGTTCACCCGAAGCTGCCCGGCGGCGCCCAGGACGAGGTTAGGGCGATCTACAAGCACGCCGAGCAACACCACGAGGAATTCAACCTGTACATCAAGGGCGATGAGGGCGACGCGGAGGCCGCGGTCGAGGAGGGCCTCGAGCCTGCCGCCGCCCAGCCCGGCGAGGAGGCGGCACGGTGAGCGAGGAGGGCCTCAAGGTCGCATACTGGCCCGGTTGCGTCTCGCGCGGCTTCACCACCGAGCTGCACGGCTCGATGGCGCTGGTCGCCGAGCGGCTGGGGATCGAGCTGGTGACGCTGGACCGCGCCAACTGCTGCGGCGCCGGCGTGATCGCCGAGCACAACCAGGAGCTGGCCGACACGCTCAACGCCCGCACCTTCGCGCTCGCCCAGCAGACCGGGCTCTCGATGATGAACATCTGCTCGACCTGCCAGGGCGCGCAGTCAGAGTGCCAGCAACGCCTCGACGCAGACTCCGCCTACCGCGCCCACATCAACGAGGTGCTCTCCGGCCAGGGCCTTGCCTATGAGAAGGGCAAGGACGGCTTCACCAACAAGAACTTCCTCTGGCTCTTGGTCGAGGACTACGGCCTCGACCGCCTCGCAGCGCAGGTGAAGCGGCCGCTGTCGGGGCTGCGGGTCGGGCCCTTCTACGGCTGCTACGTGGTGCGCCCGAAGGAGCGGCTCGGCTATGCGGAGCACCCCGACCGCGACCTCTACCTGGAGCAGGTGATCGAGGCGCTCGGCGGCGAGGTCGTCGAGTACGACGGCGCCCGCAAATGCTGCGGCTTCCCGGTGATCACGATGAACCGCGAGACCTCGCTGCGCCAGGCCGGCACCCACGTCGGCGATGCGCTCGACGCCGGTGCCGACTGCCTCGTCACCCCCTGCCCGCTCTGCCATCTCAACCTCGACATGCAGCAGCCCGAGGCGGCGAAGGTCGTCAACCGCGACCTCGGCCTCGCGGTGCTGCACCTGCCCCAGCTGGTCGGCCTGGCGCTCGGCGCCGAGCCAAAGCAGCTCGGGATGAGCCGCCACATCGCCTCGACCGCCTGGGTGCAGGAGCGCCTCACCGGCGCCGCGGCGAGCGCCTAGCCTCGGCCTCAGTCCAGGCCGGCCGGGCCGAGGTGGCCGCCGGCGGCCGTTCGGCCGCGTTCCTCTTTGGCGCGGCGCCCGACCCAGCGGGCCCCGATCGTCTCGGTGAGGCCGTGGGCGGCGATCGAGGCGATGATCGTGATCGCGGCGAGGGCCGCGACGATCGCGGGCAGCCCACCGAAGAGCAGCAGCGCTCCGCCGAACCCGATGTCCGACGCCTACCCCCGGCTGCCGAGCAAGCCGCGCTCGACCAGCAGCTCGGCGATCTGCACAGCGTTGGTGGCCGCTCCCTTGCGCAGGTTGTCGCCGACCACCCAGAGGTTGAGGGTGCGCTCGCGGCCGGGGTCGCGGCGGATGCGGCCGACCAGCACCTGATCGCGGCCGGCGGCGTCGATCGCCATCGGGTAGCGGGCGGCGGCAGTGTCATCGACCACGAGGACGCCCGTCGCTCCGGCCAGCAGCTCGCGGCACTCCTCCGGGGAGAGGTCCTCGCGGGTCTGGACGTTCACCGACTCCGAGTGGCCGGTGAAGACCGGGACCCGGGCGCAGGTGGCCGAGATCCCCACCCGCTCGTCGAGGTCGAGGATCTTGCGCGTCTCCGCCATCACCTTGCGCTCCTCGGTGGTGTAGTCATCGCCGTCCTCAAACACCTCCACCTGGGGCACGACGTTGAAGGCGATCCGGTGGGGGTAGACGTCGGCGGGCGGGTTCGCCTCGCCTCCGAGCACCGCTTGGGACTGGGAGCGCAGCTCCTCGATCGCCCGCTGCCCGGTGCCGGAGACCGCCTGGTAGGTCGAGACGACGAGCCGCTCGAGGCCGACCGCGCGATGGATCGGCGCCAACGCCATCATCATCACCATCGTCGTGCAGTTGGGGTTGGCGAGGATGCCGCGGTGGCCCTCGGCGGCGTCGGGGTTGACCCCGGCGACGATCAGCGGCACCGTGTCTTGCATGCGCCAGTAGCTGGTGTTGTCGACGACGACGGCGTCGGCCTCGACCAGGCGCGGCGCCCACTCGGCGCTCACCGCACCGCCCGCCGATGAGAGGACTATGTCGAGGCCCTGGATCGCCTCATCGCTCAGCGCCCGGCACTCGAGCACCAGACCGTTCCACTCCAGCTCTCTGCCCGCCGAGCGCTCCGAGGCGAAGGGAACGACCTCTGAGGCGGGGAACTCACGCTCGGCGAGGACACCGAGGATCGTCGAGCCGACGGCCCCGGTGGCGCCCAGCACGCCGACCCTGTAGCTCATGACTTGACGGTCGGGCGGTGCTCGGCGCCGGCGGGCTCCTCGGGGCGCACGGCGTCGGCGCCGAGGTCGAAAGCCTGATGCAGGGCCTTGACCGCGTCGGGGACGCGGTCGGCCGAGATCACGCAGGAGATCTTGATCGGCGATGTGGAGATCATCTCGATGTTGATCCGCTCGGCGCCGAGCACCTCGAAGACCTTGGCCGCGACGCCGGGGTGGGAGCGCATCCCGGCGCCGACGATCGAGACCTTGCCGATCCGCTCATCGGTGCGGACGCCGTTGCTGAGCCCGAGGCCGGTGACTGTCTCGGTCGCGGTCCTCAAATCGGAGCGGTCGACCGTGAAGGAGAGGTCGGCAAGCTCGTCGTCGCCCACCGGCTCGTTCTGGATGATCACGTCGACGTTGACGTTGGCCTCGGCCAGCGCGGTGAAGATCCGCCCCGCGACGCCGGGCTCGTCGCGGACGCCGGTCAGCGTCACACGGGCCTCCCCGTCGGAGTGGGTCACGGCTGTCACGAAGGGCTGCTCCACGGTCTCCTGCTCGGCAACCACGAGGGTACCGGGGCCGTCCTCGAAGCTGCTGCGGCAGTGGATGCGGACGCCATGGTTGCGCGCGTACTCGACCGAGCGCAGCTGCAGCACCCTGGCCCCCGAGGCCGACATCTCGAGCATCTCCTCATAGGAGACCACCGGCAGCTTGCGCGCCTCGGCGACGATCCGCGGATCGGCGCTGAAGACCCCGGCGACGTCGGTGTAGATCTCACAGACGCTCGCCCCCAGCGCCGCGGCGAGCGCCACCGCCGTCGTGTCTGACCCCCCGCGCCCCAGCGTGGTCACGTCGCGGCTCTTGGTCGAGACCCCCTGGAAGCCGGCGACCAGCACGATCCGATCGGCATCCAGCGTTTCCTTGATCCGATCGGCCCGCACGTCGATGATCCGCGCCTTGGTGTGGGTGGAGTCGGTGACGATCCCGGCCTGGGACCCGGTCAAGGAGATCGCCTCATGGCCCATGTCATGGATCGCCATCGCACAGAGGGCGCAGGAGATCCGCTCCCCGGTGGACAGCAGCATGTCCATCTCCCGGGCCACCGGGCGCTCGGAGATCTCCAACGCCTGAGCCACCAGCTCATCGGTCGTCTTGCCCCGCGCCGAGAGCACCGCGACCACCTTGTTGCCAGCCTCCCGAGCGGAGACGATCCGCCCCGCGGCCCGCCTGATCTGCTCGGCGCCGGCCACGGATGTTCCGCCGAACTTCATCACGACGATCTCGGATTTGGCTTCAGCCATGGGAGTGGCTGAGGATAGACGCCCGCGCCCACCCACCCTAAAGGACAGACGCTCAAAAACCGATGCGCAGTGCGTGGAGCCAGGCCTGACTGACATCCGCCGGGTGGCGCCGGCAACAGGAGCCGGCGAGCAAGACGAGCGACTGGTCGTCGCCAGCCGCCTGTCCACCGACCTCGCCCAGGCGCACAGCGCCGAGAACGTCGCCTCGATCGCGGTGCGCCAGCTGCACGACTCATTTAACTACTACCTCGCCGTCGTCCAGCGCCTCGACCCCGACGGCTCGCTGCGGGTCGTCGCGGGCGCTGGCCCCTTGGCGGAAGAGATGAGCGACTTCCTCGCCCTCGTCCAGCCGGTCGAGATTGGCGTCAACGGCCGCGTCGCACGGAGCGGCGAGCCGGCGATGGTCAACGACACCCAGCTCGACTCCGACTACCTGCAACGCAACCCACGCACCGATCCCGGCTCTGAGCTGTCCCTGCCGATCCGGGTCGCCGGATCGATCTGGGGCGTGATGAACCTCGAGCAGGAGGAGCGCCAGGCCTTCACCGACGCCGACCTGCTGCTCGCCCACATCGTCGCCGGCCAGGTCGGGGCGGCGATCTATCGCTGCCAGCTGGTCGAGGAGCTGGAGGGCGCCTTCCTCACGACCCTCGGCGTCCTCGCCGACGCCGTCGAGTTGCAGGACGCCTACACCGCCGATCATGCCAACCAGGTCGCCGAGCTGGCGGTGCGGGTAGGCGAGCGGATGGGGATCGCCGGGGCCGAGCTGGACCGCCTCCGCTACGGCGCGCTACTTCATGACGTCGGCAAGATCGGCGTTCCCGGCGAGCTGCTGCGCAAGGCCGGCCCGCTCACCCGTGAGGAGCGCGCAAAGATGGACACCCACACCGCGATCGGCGCCCGGATGCTGGAGCGGATCCCGTTCCTTGCCCCGATTGCCCCCCTCGTTCGCTCCGCCCATGAGCGCGTCGACGGCGGTGGCTACCCCGACGGCCTCAGCGGCGGGGAGATCCCCCGCGGCGCGATGATCATCGCCACCTGTGACGCCTACCACGCGATGACCTCTGACCGCTCCTATCGCAAGGCGATCGGCAAGGACGCGGCCACCGGCGAACTGCTCGCCAACGCCGGCGCCCAGTTCGACCCCGCCGTGGTCGACGCGCTGATCGCCGAGCTGGGCTGAAGGGGCTCGCGCTGACCTAGGATTCGGCGTTGTTGTATACGGCGCTTTCGAACCCGCTGACCACCGAGTTGGCTGCATAGCCAAGCGATTTCAGGCCAAAGAGTTCCTCGATGCTGAGCAGCAGCGAGAAGTGGTTGTAGTAGCTCGTTTCGTCGACGCTGCCGGGTTTGACATAGGGGGAGATCAGCAACAGCCCGACCCGGCCGCCGCCGCCGCTCGGTTTGACCGCGCCGCCGCCGCTCGGCGGAGCCGAGCTGGCGGGAAGGTTCGGGTACTGCGGCGTGCCGCAGCAGGAGCTCGGGTCGGCATTCGGCCCGCTCTGCGGCGCTTGGTCGGAGGTGATCGCGATCAGCCCGCCGGCCTTGTAGGCGGGCGAGGCTTCGATCTCGGGCACGACCGTCTTCAGGAACGGTTCGGCGGCGGCGAGACCTGCGGGCTGGCCCGCTTCGCAGGGCGTTTCGCTGCCGTCATGACAGGCACCGGGCACGATGTAGGAGAGCGAGGGGGTGCTGCTTTCCGCCTGCAGGTCGGGCTGTAGCTGTTCGAGGCCGACGTCGTCCTGGGCGCATTCGGGGCTGGTGGTGAGCGAGTCGAAATAGACGAAGGGGTTGCGCCAGGTCTGATACGCATCGCCAGGGAGCGGGGCCTGGTCGGGGTCGGCGGCCCCGAGGGCCGGGTGGCGGCAGCTGCTCGGCGCCCCCGCACCGCCGTTGGCGATGCCCTCGACGTAGGCCTTCCAGGTCTTGCCGGCGGCAGCGAGCTGGCCGGGCAGCGTCAGGGTCGTCGCCGGATACACGCAGCCACTCCCGGTGACCTGACTTTCGGCGCCAACCGTGCCGGGGGAGATTTCGGTGTAGTCGGGGCAGTTCGCCGCCGTCTGCGGGGTCGGCCCCTGGCCGCTGATCAGGGCGACCTCGTTGGCAAGGTCGCCCTGGGCGACCGCGTAGTAGTTGGACAAAAGCTCCCCCTGGCCGCGCAGGGTCTTTGCGAGGTATGGGGCCGGTGAATTGGGGCCGAAGGCTTCGTTGAACCCCTGATCGGCGAGCACGATCAGGAACACGTGCTTGACCGGTGGCAGCTTCGGTTCGCTGAGGGCTTCCGGCGGCGGCTTGGACTTCGGCGTCGTTTCGCTAGGTTCTGGTTCTCCTCCTGCTTCTTCCGGCGGCAATGTCGCTTCAGCGGCAGCCGACACGGGGGCTCGGGGGCTTGCCGCCGGGGCCGATTCGGGGGGCGTCGATTCCGGCGTCGAGGCAGGGGAGCTGCTCGGCGTCACCGCCGCGGAGGACCCCTCATCGAGCAGGATCGGCGCGATGCCGGCGCTCTGCGCGAGCGGGCTGGTGGCCGAGCCGAGGAAGACGCCGAACGCGAGCAGGCCCATCACCGCGACCCCGGCGACCCGCGGACCGGGCATGAAGCGGTCCTCCAGGGACGGCTCATCCGCCGCAGCCGCCTCCGCCGCAGCGCCGGCCGCCTCCGCCGCAGAGGGCCGGCCCTCTGCCTTTGCCTCCTCACGGTTCCCCCGCTGCTGCAGGGCGCCGATCCGCGCGGCGACCAGCGGCGGCAGCGGGGCGCGTCGCGTCCCGCACTCCAGGCAGTAGCGCTGCGTGCTCCCGAGCGTCGAGCCGCAGCTCGCACAACTCATGGCGCGGGCAGCGTCGCGATTCTCGTCGTCGTTGATGGCCGTCACCCTGGAACATAGAGTCTCATGCCGCCTCGTTACCTCGATGTGAAGATTTGGAGTCCGCAGGGGTGAAGGCCGCTCTGTTCACAACTCTTAAACATCTGAGGCGGACTCTGCGTGACCATGCAGTACGTGGCTTCTCTTCTATGGGGTGACGGTGTGCCACAGCACGGAGCGCGCTCTGCGAGATGCGCGGCTGCTGAGAACTGAGCCATGGACTCCATCGACACCTCGATATCGCAAGCAGGCCGGCCGGAGGGCGACACATCCACCGCGCCCCCCTCGGCATACCCATCGCCGCCGCTTCCGCCGGTAAACGGATCCACGAGATCGGCCGAGGAGCCCACGACACAGGTCACCGCGCCGATGGCCTCAGTCCCCCCCGCGGCAACCGCGGCCCACTCCTCCTTGGTCCCCACAACGGGGGAGCAGTGCCCGGCCTGCGGTGCCCTGATGGCGGCCGACCAGCGCTACTGCCTGGAGTGCGGACAGCGCCGCGGGGAGCCGCGCCTGCCGTTCATGGACGCCGTGGTGCTGATGGACACGGTGGTGAAGGGGCCCCGCCAAACCCCGCCTCCTCCCCCCCGCAAGCGGCGCCCGCGGCTCTCCGCCAACGCCACCCTGATCGCCGGCATCGGGACGCTGCTACTGGCGCTGGGGGTCGGCGTCCTAATCGGGCGCTCTGGCGAACACACGAACGCGGCCAGCAGCACCCCAGTGGTCGTAAAAGTGCCGGGCAGCGGCGAAACGACGGGCACGACCGCGACCAAAACGGGCGCGGGCTCTGGCGCGAAAACGGGATCCAAGGCAACGGTCTCCAAAGCCAAGGCTTCCAGCGCCACCGGCAGCAGCGGCCAGAGCAAAGCTGCCGAAAGCGTCCTCCACCCGGCGAACGGCGTCAAGTTGGCACCGCCGACCACAAAAGTAGGCGAAAAGTGCTCTAAGGGCACCGCTGGCTGTAGCAAAGGCGGCAAGTTCACCGGCGAATTCTTCGGAGAATGAGCGAGGCCGATGGCGAAGCAAAATCCGATCTCACTCGTCCTCGACGGTTTACGGCCGCGCCGTGATCGTCGTCGCGTGAGGGGCGGACAGCCCCGGACGGCGAAGGACGGCTCTGGGCCGATCCCTGCATCGCAGGCCAGCGCCCCCCTGACGGCATCACCCGCGGCCCTGGAGACGGCGTACGGGTCAGACCTGGTCGTCGACCTGGAACGCCGCCGCGACCAGTTGACCGGACGGGTCGCGGAGCTGCAGTGGGACCTCGGCGGGCTGGTCTATGAGATGGCGATCCGCAACCGCATCCGGGTCGACGTGCTGATCCAGCGCGCCGCCACCCTTCAGGACGCCGACGCCGAGCTCAGCGAGGTCGAGCGCATCGTGCGCATGGAGCAGACCGGCACGGCCGGCTCGTGCGGCACCTGCGGGGCTCCGCACAGCAGCGGCGCGACCTACTGCTGGCAGTGCGGCCACTCGCTCCTCCAGCAGGTCTCAGGCGACTCGATCCTCCGGTCCTAGATCAGCCGAAGCGGCCCGTCACGTAGTCGCGGGTGCGCGGGTCCGCGGGCTGATTGAAGATCGTCTCGGTGTCGCCGCACTCGATCAACGACCCCACCCGCTCGGCGCCGTTCAGGTCGAGGCCGAAGAACGCGGTCTGATCGGCGACCCGCGCCGCCTGCTGCATGTTGTGCGTGACGATCACGATCGTGTAGCGGCTTTTGAGCGAGTGCATGAGCTCCTCGATCTTCGCGGTGGCGACCGGGTCAAGCGCCGAGGCCGGCTCGTCGAGGAGCAGCACGTCGGGCTCGATCGCGATCGCCCGCGCGATGCACAGCCGCTGCTGCTGTCCGCCGGAGAGGCCTAGGGCGCTGTCCTTGAGCCGATCCTTGACCTCCTCCCAAAGCGCCGCGCCGCGCAGGGCGCGCTCGACGCGATCGTCGAGGCCGTCCTTCAGACCGAGGTTTCGCAGCGCCCAGGCGACATTGTTGTAGATCGACTTCGGAAACGGGTTCGGTTTCTGGAAGACCATCCCGATGCGGCGCCGCACCTCGATCCGATCGACCCGCTCGCCGTATATCTCGTGCCCGTGGTAGGAGATCTGGCCTTCGATCTTGAAGCCCGGCACCGGGTCGTTCATCCGGTTGAGGCTGCGCAGGAAGGTCGTCTTGCCGCAGCCGGAGGGGCCGATCAGGGCCGTGATCCGGTTGCGGTAGATCCGCAGGTTTACGCCCTCAAGCGCCTTTTTGCTGCCGTAGGAGACGGAGACGTCGCGGATATCGAAGACCACCTCCTGCGCCAATCCGCGGCTCCTGCCGTTTGACTCCCCAAGCCCCGCCTGCGGCTGCGGCCCGGTCTGAATCCGGACGCGGCGTGGGACAACAGGACCGCCGAACTGCGGGGTTGAATCGGAATGGCTCACGAGTTCATCTTCCTCTGGCTGCGGGCGTGCAGCACCCTGGCGCCGAGGCTCGACAGCACTATGAACGCCAACAGCACGAACCCCGCCCCCCAGGCGCGGGCGAACCCGGTTGGACTGGCTTCTTCGGAGAGCGTGAAGATCGTCATCGGTAAGTTCGGCACCGATTCAGTGATGTTGAGGCTGTATTTGCTTTGGTTGGCCAGTGAGCAGAGCAGGAGCAGCGGCGCGGTCTCACCCGCCGCGCGGGCGACGGCGAGAACCGTCGAGGTGACGATCCCCCCCAGCGCGCTGGGGAGGACGACAGTTAGCACGGTGCGCCAGCGGCTCACCCCCAGCGCATCGGCTGCTTCGCGCAGACTGGCGGGGACGAGGAGGAGGATCTCCTGGCTGCCGCGGGCGATCAAGGGCAGCATGATGATCGCCAGCGCGATCGAGGCGGCATAGGCCGACTGCTGTTTGTGGTCCACGAGCAGGCCGAAGATGAAGAGGCCGACGATGATCGAGGGAAGCCCGTTCATCAGGTCCAGCGCGAGCCGGATCGAGCGAGCCGCGCGGTCCCCCGCGAACTCGGTCAAATAGCAAGCGACGAGAATTCCAAACGGCATCGCGATCGCGGTGGCGAGCGCGACGATCAGGGCGGTGCCGACGATTGCCGGGCCGATTCCTTCGGGCGCACCCTTGACCAGGAATTCGAGGCTGAGGGCGCTGGCCCCGCGCGCCAGCACCGTGTAGGTGACGATCACCAGCACCGCGACGGCGGCCAACGCCGCGAGGGTCGCTCCCGACACGGCGAGGCGGCTGACGAACTGCCGCCGGCGCAGGTTGCCCGAGGCCGTCAGCGGAGCGGTCGGATCGGGCACGCCACCGCCACTCATCGCGCCGCCGTCCGCTGATAGTTGAAGCGCCTCCCGATCCAGCGTGCGCAGAGGTTCGAAGCGAGCCCGATGACGAGAAGGATTACCCCCAGGTAGAAGAGGGAGGACTGATAAATCCCGGGACCTGCATTCAAGAACTGGTTAGCGATCTGGGCGGCCAGCGTGTTGCCGGTTTTGAACAGCGACCCGTGGATTTCGGAGCCGTCCCCGGCCACCTGCACCACCGCGATCGCCTCGCCCAGGGCCCGCCCGAGGCCAAGCAGCGTGGCGGCTACCACTCCGGAGGCGGTTGAGGGAAGGACCACCCCGCGCACGACCTCCCACCGAGTGGCCCCCAGCGCGCTCGCCCCGTCCTGAATCTCGCGGGGGACGGTTCGGAAGAGATCGCGGGAGATCGAGGCGATGATCGGGATCACCATGATCGTCAGGATCAGGCCCGCCGTGAACAGGCTAAGGCCGGTCGTTTCCGGGGCGCCGAAGATCGGGAGGAAGCCCAGCGTTTCGTGCAGGAAGGGCTCGATGTGTTCGTGGACGAAGGGCGCCAGGATCAGGAGGCCCCAGAAGCCGAGGATGACGCTGGGGATCGCCGCCAGCATCTCGACTAGCGGCGAGATGACCCCCCGCACCCCAGCCGGCGCTAGCAGACTTAGGAAGAGCCCGATCGCGATCGCGATCGGGGCCCCCAGCAGCAGGGCCATGAAGGAGGTGACCGCGGTACCGAAAAGAAAAGAGCCCGCGCCAAATATCTTGAAATTTGGCTGCCAGATTGTGTGGAAGACGAATCCTAGCCCGAACCTAGATATCGCGAGACCGGCGCCATTCACCACCTCATAGCCGACTACGAGGAGCACGGCGGCGCTGACCAGCGCCGCAAACGCGCAGACTCCGTAGAGCAGGCTGTCTCCGAAGCGGTCGGCCTGTTTGCGGCGCCTGCGCGAGCGGGCACGAGCGCTGGGTGGAGGCGCCGGGCTGACCGAGGTGCTCATGGCGCGCAGGGTAGAGGAGATTAACTCCGCTTCCCGCCCGGCGCGGCAGGTTTCACAGAATTATTACAACTATTTCGGCGTGTCTTCACAAGATGTTTACGGGAGCTTCCCCCGTTGCCGTGATTCTCCAGCGCACACCAGTCCATGACCTACGACGCCCGTGTCTCAACGGGATAAAACAAGCCGAAAGGATTTGACTTGATTCGCAACAGGTTGCTTGGTCTCATCATCGCGACGGTCGGGACGGTTGCATGCATGGCGACCATCTCGACGGCGAGTGCCTTCGCCGAACTAAAGGGCGCGGGGTCCACGCTGGTGGCGCCGCTGATGGCTAACTGGATAAGTGGCTTCGAGGCTCATACAAACGGAGGCATCCCGGTCACCTACTCCTCGGTCGGCTCCGGAGCGGGCATTGCGGACATAACCGCGCGGACCGTCGACTTCGGCGCCTCCGATGCGCCTCTCACACCTGAACAGGCCGCCGCTTGCGGCAACTGCGTGCAGATGCCGTGGGCGCTGTCGGGGCCGGCCGTCTCCTACAACTTGCCGGGCATCAAGAAGAACGCTCTGCATCTGTCGGGGCCGGTGGTGGCCGAAATCTATGAAGGCAAGATCACGAAGTGGAACAGCCCCAAGATCAAGAAACTGAACCCGAAACTCCATCTGCCCGGCCTGACGATCACTGTGGCCTTTCGCAGCGACGGCTCCGGGACAACCTATGCCTTCACCAACTACCTCTCGAAAGTGAGCAGTGCGTGGAGGAGCTCGGTCGGCTATGCGACCTCGGTCAAATTCCCAGTTGGAGTCGGCGCCAAAGGCAACCCCGGCGTTACCTCGGTCGTCGATACGACCAAGGGGGCGATCGGCTACATCGAGACCTCCTACGTCATCGCAGCGGGCTTGCCGGCCGCAGCAATCGAGAACAGTGCTGGGAATTTCGTGTATCCCAACCTGGCGGGCTTCGAAGCGGCGGCGGCGACGGTCAAGCATGTGCCTGCCAACAACGAACTCCACATCGTGGACCCGTCGAAGAAGGCGAAAACCGCCTATCCGATATCGACGTTCACTTACTGCATCGTGCCTCTGGGTTCGCCGAAAGCGAGCGAACTCCAACAGTTCATCAAGTACAACCTGACGACCGGACAGAAATACGGACCTGCGCTTGACTTCGCGAAACTGCCCAAGATCGTGGTCAAGGCATCCGAACGGACGGCGAACTCGCTCTAGAAGAAAAGACTGGCTAGCGGCGGAGGCGCCGCGGCTACCGACCGGCACAGGGCTCCCCAAGGGCCCTGTGCCGGTCTTTTTGTAGGGAGAAATCTTGGGGTGCGATCAAGCGTTCCGACCTGCCCTTGCCCACTCCTTAGCCGAAGGAGGAAGATCCTCCGCGGTGAGGCCTCCTCACTCACCGTCAGATAATTCGAGGCGCGAGGCAGCGGCCCGGTGACATATGTGCTGCTGGCTTTGCTCGGGCTCGCGGTCGGCGTGCTCGGCACCCTCGTCGGTGCAGGCGGCGGCTTCATCCTCACCCCCGTCCTGCTGATCCTCTACCCGACCCTCTCCGCAGCGACGATCACCTCGATCAGCCTCCTGGTCGTCTTCTTCAACGCGCTCTCCGGCTCGATCGCCTACGCGCGCATGCGGCGCATCGACTACCGCTCCGGCGCCCGATTCGCGGCAGCCGCGATGCCGGGGTCGGTGCTTGGCGCGCTCGCCGTGCGCTACGTCCCGATCCGCGTCTTTGACCTGATCATGGCGGTGGTGCTGGGCAGCGCGGCGATCGCGGTGATCCGACTTCAACCCCATGCCGAACGGACGCAGCCGCGCGGGCGCACCGAGGCGCGGGAGCTCGTCGACCGGCTCGGCCACACCTACCGCTACCGCGTGCCGGTGCGCCGCGGGATGGCCTACAGCGTCTTCGTCGGCTTCCTCTCCAGCTTCCTCGGCATCGGCGGCGGCGTGATGCACGTGCCGCTCCTGGTCGGCGCCCTGGGCTTCCCCACCCACATCGCGACCGCCACCTCGCACTTCGTCTTGGTCTTCATCGCCGGCACCGCCAGCCTCACCCATCTGATCGGCGGAGTCTTATACGTCGGCAACGGCCTGCGCCGGGCGATCGCACTCTCGGTCGGGGTGCTTCCCGGGGCACAGCTGGGGGCAAGGCTCTCCCAACGGCTCACCGGCCCCTCGATCAGGCGGATCCTCGGAGTGGCGCTGATCGCCCTCGCCATCCGCCTGCTCTTCTCGGTCCTCGGCTGAGCAAGCCGCCCCAGGCCACCCAGGCTCCGGTGCCGGTGGCCCGAAACCCTGAAATCGGTCCGACCCATTTGATGCTTCTTCCCGCCCGCGACAATCGGCAAAGGGAGGACCGACTCAAGTGAAGAGGCGAAAGCACACCCCCGAACAGATCATCCGCAAGCTCAGAGAGGCAGATCAGTTGCTCTCAGAGGGAATGCAGATACCCGAAGTGGCAAAGACCCTTGGGGTCGCCGAGCAGACCTTCCGCTGCTCTGTCGGTCGGATAATCACGAGGTCTCCACTTTAGTGAGCAGTTGGCCGGGTCAATCTTCTACCTTCGGACAAACGGCTCGCACACATCAGCGCGAAGGCATTCTCGTACTCGTCGGGTAGCAAGACTCATCACAAAACTCCGCACCGGGGCGACTTCGTAGTCGGTGAGGATCACATCTGCGCAGGCGCGGATCTCCTCGGGCTCGCGTAGGCCCTCGAACTCCTCAATCAGAGAAGGCAACAGTCCGGCCAGGCGAGTCTGATGGGGCGTGGTGTCGTTACGAATGGCCTCAATCCGGGTTGTGAGGAGATCTTCAATTCGATACTCGATCCGATCGCGGATCACGCGCACCTCCTCGATGGACCTTCCCGCCGGGTCCGGAATGCTCCAATCCTCGACGACGCTCGGTACGTACGGACAGCGGCCACCGCATGCAAGCGTGATCGCCCAATCGGCATGCAGCTGCATCTCGATGCTTAATTTCTTGGGACGCCTATCGGAGAGGCTGAGATTGACCTCCTCCATAGCGTCGATCACGACGGGATGGATGCGTTCCGCGGGATCTTGGCCGGCCGACTCCGCCCGAAGATCATCAGGTGCATGACACTCAAAGAAAGCCTGTGCCATTTGAGAGCGGCCGGCATTCTTCGTACAGACGAACAAGACGTTCTTCAATGCTCTCCCTTTCCCTGATGCCTTCGGGGGCCTTGCTTGGAATAGCAGCAATCGAATGACGGAGATTCATAGCGAGGTTGGTCAGCCGCATCGAGCCCGGTTACTTTCAGCCCACCGTCGCGAGCGCGTCACCGGGTCGGGTTGGGCTCGGTGTCTTGCCAGGCAGGAGAATCGAGAGCGCACCGGCTGCGAGCACGCACGCGGCCGATGCCCACAGACAGGCAGCCAGCCCGTCCCACTCGTAGAGCAGCCCCGACAGCACCGTACCGGCCAGGCGCCCGCCGGCGTTGGCCATGTAGTAGAAGCCGACGTTCATCGTCGCCTTGTCATTGTCGGAGTAGGCGAGGATCAAGTAGGAGTGGACGGCGGAGTTCATCGCGAAGACCACCCCGAAGGCGATCAGCCCGACGACGATGACTGCGGTCGGATCGAGGTCGACCGTGAGGCCGACTGCGATCGCGGCGGGAAACGCAGCCAGCACGAAGGCCAGCCAGGTCGCGGTCCTGCCGTCAGGCTCGCCTCCTTCCTCATCAGCGCTTCGCCGGCGCACAAACCCGGGGGCCGCAGCCTGCACCATCCCATAGCCGATCACCCAGATCGCCAGGAATCCGCCGGTCTGCCAGAAGCTCCAACCGAGAACGGTCTCGAGGTAGACCGGGAGGCCAACCACGAACCACACATCACGCGAGGCGAAGAGGAAGATCCGAGCTGCAGCGAGGACGTTGACCGCGCGGTTGTTGGAGAACATCTGCTTGAACTTGGCCTTCGCATCGGGGCGGCCGAGGTGTCCATGCATCAGCCGCGCGGTAACTAGCAGCGCCGTGAGGACGAACCCGGCCAGGATCGCCATCGAGGTTTGGAACCCCGCAAGCGTCAGCATCAGCCCACCGAGGAAGAAGCCGACCCCCTTGAGCGCGTTCTTGGAGCCGGTCAGGATCGCGACCCAGTGGTAGAGCGAGGATTCGTCGCCCTCGGGCACGACGAGCTTCACGGCGCTCTTGGAGCTCATCTTGGTCAGGTCCTTGGCGATCCCCGAGAAAGACTGGGAGACCATCACATAGGGCACGACGAGCCACGCCTGTGGCGCGAAAGCGAGCAACGACACCGCGAAGATCTGGGTGCCGAGTCCCATGAAGAGCGTCGTCCTCAGTCCGAAACGCGCTGCGAGCCAGCCGCCGACGAGGTTGGTAATGATGCCGAAGATCTCGTAGAAGATGAATAGCGAGGCGATCGTGAACGGGGAGTAGCCGAGTTCGTAGAAATAGAACAGCACCAGCATCCGGGTCGCGCCGTCGGTGAGCGTCTCGACCCAGTAGGCGCCGGTGACCAGGGTGTAGTTCCGCAGGTCTGCCTTCCGTGCGGATGAGGTTGATTCAGCGGTTGGCAAGAATGCGCCTCAACTCCGACCAGGCGAGGAGACCGCGTCCGGTCGATCGAGCTCACCTACACCCGCAAGGCTTTGGGCAACCGTCCGTGCGAGCTCGACGAGGCGATTTGCGTAGCCCCACTCGTTGTCATACCAGGCGAGAACCTTGACCTGCGTTCCCTCGATGACCATGGTCGAGAGGGCATCAACGATGCCCGAGCGCGGATCATCGCGATAGTCGACGGAGACGAGCGGGCGCTCCTCGTAGCCAAGGATCCCGGCCAGCGGACCGGAGGCGGCGGCCTGGAGCAGGCCGTTGACCTCCTCGACATCGGTCGGTCGGGCTACCTCGAAGACGCAATCCGTCAGTGAGGCGTTGAGCATCGGGACGCGCACCGCGAGGCCATTCAGTCGACCCTGTAGCTCGGGAAAGATGAGCCCGATCGCCGTTGCCGAGCCAGTCGTTGTCGGAATAAGCGAGAGGCTCGCCGCGCGGGCCCGACGCAGGTCCTTGTGGGGGGCGTCGACCACCGTCTGGGTGTTGGTCAGGTCGTGAAGCGTCGTGATCGCCCCATGATGGATGCCGATCCCCTCGTGAATCACCTTCACGACGGGCGCCAGGCAGTTGGTCGTGCAGGAGGCTGCGGTCAGAATGTCGTGGCGGTCGTGCTCGTATTGATCGTCGTTGACTCCCACCACGACGTTGAGAGCCGCCTCGTCCTTCACGGGCGCGGCCACGATGACCTTGCGGACGCCATGTTCGAGATAGGGCTTGAGCGCCTCTACGGTTCGGAACCTACCGGAGCACTCAAGCACGATGTCAACCCCGGCCTCGCCCCATGGAACGGCGCCGGGGTCGGCGATGCTGCTGTAGCGGAGACTTGTGCCTGCAACGGTGAGCGCACCGTCCTGCCCTTCGGCGCTTTCGGACCATCGCCCATGGATGGAGTCGAATATCAGGAGGTGGGCTGCGGTGGCAGCGTCGCCGTTTAACTCGTTTATGTGCGCGAAGGCCAACTCCGGCCACCCCCAGGCCGCACGCAATGCCAGTCGCCCCATGCGGCCAAAGCCGTTGATCCCAATGCGTATGCTCATCGAGGCCGATCCTAAACATTGACAAACGTGATTTCAATAGATATAAGTAAATAGATGCCTGTCGATTTGGAGCTAGTGCCGAAGACCAAGCGCCCGGCCGGTGAGCCCTGCTGCGAGCCGGTCGTCTATCCCGACGTGCAGCGCGAGCAGGCACAGCGAATGGCGGCGATCGCCAAGGCGCTCGGCGATCCGATCCGACTCCAGCTGGTCGACGTGTTGCGAAAGCACGCCGGCAAGGTCTGCGTCTGCGAGCTGGTCCCGCTTTTCGACCTCTCCCAACCCACGGTCTCCCATCACCTCAAGGTGCTGCGCGAGGCGGGCATCGTGGAGTCCGAGCGCCAGGGCCTTTGGGCCTACTACTACGTGATCCCCGACGCTCTAAAGGAGTTCTCCGCATGGCTGAGCTGACCGATACGAAAACCGGCTCCTCTTCCGCCGCGTCGTCCTGCTGCGCGCCAGAGCAACAAGGCGGCTGCTGCGAGCCCTCCGAGAAGGCCGATTGCTGCACGCCAGAGTCCTCCACCTGCGGCTGCTCGGCGGGCGAAGCCGATGGCGAGAAGATTCGCGAGGCAGTCCGCGCCCGCTACGCCGCGGCCGCTCAGAGCGTCGATGCTGGCAGCGACCCCGGCAGCTCATGCTGCGCCCCCGACACCGTGCTCAGCGACGACGAAGCCAAGGTGTTCGGCGCGAGCCTCTACGACGAGACCGCCCAAGGCGAGCTTCCAGACACCGCGACGATGGCTTCGCTGGGCTGCGGCAATCCGACCGCGGTCGCCGAGTTGGGCGCCGGTGAGACGGTTCTCGACCTCGGCTCCGGCGGCGGCATTGACGTGCTGCTCTCCGCCAAACGGGTCGGCTCGACCGGCAAGGCTTACGGCCTCGATATGACCGATGAGATGCTGGCTCTGGCTCGCGAGAACCAGCGCAAGGCGGGCGTGGAGAACGTCGAGTGGCTGCGCGGTCAGATCGAGTCGATACCGCTTCCCGCCGAGACCGCCGACGTGGTGATCTCCAACTGCGTGATCAACCTTTCCGGAGACAAGCCGAAGGTGCTGGCCGAGGTGGCAAGAGTGCTGAAGCCGGGTGGGCGTTTTGCAGTGTCCGACGTGATCGCCGACGAGGACATGGACGATGCGACCCGCGCCGATATGGCCGAGTGGACCGGCTGCATCGCGGGCGCCCTCACGCACCGCGAGTTCGAGGATGCCCTGACCGCCGCCGGTTTGGTCGACGTGGAGATCACCGAGACCCACCGCGTCCACGATAAGGCCGGCTCGGCGATCATCCGCGCCCGCAAGCCCGCTCTGGCAGAGTGATCAGGCGGATCCTCGGGGTGGCGCTGATCGCCCTCGCCATCCGCCTGCTCTTCTCGGTCCTCGGCTGAGCAAGCCGGCCCAGAGCGCCCCGGCTCCTGTGCCGGCCCTGCTCCTAGGCGAAGGCCCGGGAGGCGCGACGGCGCAGGTCGGCGTTCAGCATCCCGGTGACCGCGCTGGGACTCTCGCCCGCGGAGGGGACCGCGTCGCCGATCAGGCCGGTGGCGCGGAAGCCAAACAGCGGCGCGTCGAAGCCGACCTCGCGGATCTTGCGGACCAGCCTCACGGCTGCGGCGGTGTCGGCTCCGGGGCCGCAGAGGACGATCGCGGTCGGATCCAGGGCTCCCAGGGCGCGCTCCAGCCGCTCGTCGCCAAGCTCGGTGGAGAGCATCAGGACGCGGAAGCCGGCGCGGCGCAGGGCGAGATCGAGCGCCTGGGCGTGGACCGCCTCGGCGTCGGGCCCGCGGCTGGAGTCGAGCAGCAGCACCCCGGCCGGCCGCGAAGCGGACGAGGCGAGGCGGCGGGCACCGTGCAGCCAGCCCATCGCCCAGCGGGCCGCGAACTCCAGCTCCGGCTCGCGGTCGGGGTCGGCGGCCAGCTCGTCGATCGCCGGCAGCAGCAACTCCTCCACGGTGCGCTCCAGCGGCCGCAACGCCAAGCTTTCCTCGATCGCCCGATCGGCGGTGTCCTCGTCGAAGCTCTCCAGCGCCGCCAGCAGCACGCCGCCGGTCGCCGGCGCCGACTGGCGCTGGCGGGTCAGCTCGATCGCGGAGGAGATGTTCCCCGTCTGGGCGAGCGCGTCGCGCAGCGTCTGCAACTCGACCAGCTCGTAGTTGCGATGGTTGCCGGGGGTGCGCTTCGGCGTCGGGAAGCCGTAGCGCCGCTCCCAACTGCGCAGTGTGTTGGGGCTGACGCCGAGCACCTCGGCTGCCGCATTTGTCCGGATTCCTGGCATCTTTAGAGAAGGTAGTGGGTGCGCCGACTGGGGATTCGCCGCGCCAGCGCCATTCTCCCACCCCGATTCCAGGTTTACGCCAGTTATGGACAGATTTCGGAGAATCTGTCAGCGATCTTGCAAGGCGCCGACCCCGACCGGCTGGCCGACGGCGCGGGCCCGCCACATCGCCTCGTCGGCGCTGTGCAGGAGCCGCTCCGCCTCGGCGCCGTGCTCTGGGCAGGCGACGACCCCGGCGCAGATCGCGATACTGAGGCCACCGGCGCTCTCCAGCTCGTCGAGCATGCGCAGCAGCCGCTCCGCCATCTGCACCCCCTCGACCGTGGTCTGGTTGGGCGCCAGCACGCAGAGTGCATCCTCCTCGAGCGGAAAGACCTCATCGACGAGGCGGATGCTGTCGCGCAGCGCCGCGCCGACCACGGCGAGCGCCGTCTCACGGCCGCCGCCGGAGCCGTCGCGGGCGCCCGGCCCCTCGATCGCGAACACGACCAGCCCGAAAGGGTGCCCGTAGCGCCTGTTCATCTCGAGCATCTGGTCGAGTCGGCGCCGCATCTGTCCGGGCCGGTAGAGGCCCCTCAGCGGGTCGTGGTGAAGCCCGGCGCCGGCCCGCTCGCAGACCGCCCCGACCGCGGTGGCGGTGACCGAGCCGAACTCCTCCGCCAGGCGGCGCGCGGTATCCGCGAAGAGCGCGGCGTCGCCCCCGCTCAGCTCCTCGTTCAGCCTCTCCAGCAGCGACGCCTGAAGCGAGGAGACCTCGCGCGCGAGCTGGCCCGCCTGGGAGCCGGTGCGGGACTCGGGTTCAGATCGAAAGCCACTCGCCACGACGAGACCCTGTCGAACGAGGCGGACGAGGACAAGCCTAGAACTCGCTATTTCCGATCAGATGCTTGTCCAGACCGATATCTAATCGAGGCTGCGGCGGCCGGCTAGCGCTTTACCGAGGGTCACCTCGTCGGCGTGCTCGAGGTCGGCCCCCACCGGCAGGCCGCTGGCGAGGCGGGTGACGGCGACTGCTCCTCGCAGCCGCTCGGCGATGTGCAGGGCGGTCGCTTCGCCGGTCGTGGTCGGGTTGGTGGCGAGGATCACCTCGCGGACCTCCCCTCCCTCGACCCGCCCCAGCAGCTCGGCGATCTTCAGGTCCTCGGGGTCGACGCCATCGATCGGTGAGAGGGCGCCGCCGAGCACGTGGTAGAGGCCGCGGTACTCGTGGGTGCGCTCGATCGGGATCACGTCGGCGGGCTCCTCGACCACGCAGATCATCGAGCGCTCCCGGGTGGAGTCGGCGCAGATCCGGCAGAGCGGCCCCTCGGCGAGGTTGAAGCACTGCTCGCAGAGGCCCACCTTCTCCTTTACCTCGCGGATCGAGTCGGAGAGCGCCGCCGCCTCCTCATCGGGCGAGCGGAGGATGTGGAAGGCAAGCCGCTGCGCGGTGCGCTGCCCGATCCCCGGCAGCCGCGACAGCTCGGCGACGAGGCGCGCCAGCGGCGCCGGGCCCTCGGCGCTCACATTCCGGGGAGGCCGCCGAGGCCGCCCGTGATCCCGCCCATCTTCGAGGACGCCAGCTCCTGGGCCGCCCGGAGCGCCTCGTTGACCGCCGCCTGCACCATCTCGCAGAGCAGCTCGGCCTCCTCGGGATCGATCGCTCCTGGATCGATCGAAATCTCGCGCAGGTTGAGGTCGCCGCCCATCTTCACCTTGACCATTCCGCCGCCGACGCTCGCCTCGACCACCTCGCCTTTCAGCGCCTCCTGTGCCTGCAGCATCTCGTTCTGCATCTGCTGCGCCTGCTTCATCAGGGCGTTCACGTCGAAGCCCCCGGGCCCGCCGCCTCGTGCCACCTAACCGACCTCCTCCGCGTCGAACTCGCTCTTCAGCCTCTCCACCAGCTCCTCCTCGTCGATCTCCTCCTCGCCACCAGGGCCCTCCGCGGCCGCCTGCGGGTCGAGCACGGCGTAGACGGGCCGCAGCCGCTCGCCGGTCACCGCCTCCAGAGCCGCCGCCATCTGCTCTCGCTTGTCGGGGACCTCGGCCTTGCGCTTGTTGAACGTGGCGCTCGCCGGAAAACCGACCGTCAGGGTCGCCTCGTCGCGATCGATCTCAACCGGCCGCGCCCCCTCGAACAGCGCGGCCAGCGCCGGGGCGCTCGACTGGCGCAACTGATCGAGGACCGCGGCCCACAGATGCACGATCCGCTCCAGGTCGACCGGGTCCCCATCCACCGGGCCAGGCTCACCGGGCTCACCGGGAGCGTCTGTCTCCGCCGAGCCACTCTCAGTCAAACTTGGCTCTGATTGCTTTTCTGGATCGCGCTGAGTGTGGTGCTCGCCGGGGCGGGCGCTAGAAGGCTTGGGTTGATCCTCCTCCCCCGCAGCCCCGAATCGAGCCGCCCTCTCGAGCCGCTCGACCCGTCGCAGCAGCCCCTCAGTCGAGGGATCGAGGTCAGGGCGAGCCGCTTTCAGCAGCGCGATCTCGACCGCCAGGCGGGCGTCATCTCCCTCCCGCACCGCACTCAGCGCGCCCGCCAGCTCGTCGATCGTTCGGAGCAGGGCCGCGGCGCCGATCGCGGTGGCCTGAGCAGCCAGCCGCTCGGAGTCACCGGCGGTGACCACGAAGCTGTTGGGCACCTCGCCCACCGTCTGGGTCACGAGAAGGTGGCGTAGGTGGGCGAGCAGGTCGCGGGCGAACTGGGTGGGGTCGCGGCCGGAGGCGCTCATCCTCTCGACGCTGAGCAGCACCCCCCTGGGGTCTTCGTCAGCCACAGCGTCGACCGCCTCGAAGAGCAGCTCGGCATCAGCGACGCCGAGCAGCTCCAGCACGTCTTCGAGCGCCACCCGCTCACCGCCGAAGGCGACAAGTTGATCGAGCGTGCCGAGCGCGTCGCGGAAGCTGCCCGAGGCCGAGCGGGCAATCATCGCCACCGCCCCGTCCTCGACCTCGATCTGCTCGGCAGCGGCGACCCGCAGCACCACCTCGGAGATCTGCTCCGGCGAGGGGCGTTGGAAATCGAAGCGCTGACAGCGATCCGCGATCGTCGCCATCACCTTGTGGGCCTCGGTGGTGGCGAGGACGAAGACGGTGTTCGGCGGCGGCTCCTCCAGGGTCTTCAGGAAGGCGTTCCAGGCCTCTTTGGTCAGCATGTGGGCCTCGTCGAGGATGTAGACCTTCCAGCGACCGGCTGCGGGGGCGTAGGCAACCCGCTCGCGCAGGTCTCGTACGTCATCGACCGAGCGGTTGGAGGCGGCGTCCATCTCGATCACGTCGATCGAGGTGCCGGCGGCGATCGTCAGACAGGATTCGCACTCGCCACAGGGGGTGACCGTGGGCCCGCCACGCTCGCAGTTGAGCGAGCGGGCGAGGATCTTCGCCATCGAGGTCTTGCCGGTCCCGCGCGAGCCGACGAACAGATAGGCATGGTGGACCCTGTCGCGCTCGACCGCGTTGCGCAGGGTGCGGACGACGTGTTGCTGGCCGACCACCTCGGCAAAGGAGCCCGGGCGGTGGCGGCGATAGAGGGAGTGCGACTCGGTCATCGGGGACTCGGGCCAGTCTATCTGCGGGCCATGCGCCCCCCTGAGGGGGCCGGGAGGACGCCGGCATCTGTACCTTGCGCCGGTGCCATCGAGGCTCCGAAGCTGGCTGACGCCGCTCGCCTGGGTCGCCGCGGTGACGGCGGCGCTCTTGGCGTTCTTCCCGGTCGGCTACCCCAACTACGACACGCTCTACGCGCTGCTTTGGGGCAAGGAACTCGCCCACGGGGTGAGCCCCGACTACGGGGCGGCCCTTCCCCCCACTCCACACCCGCTCGCCGACCTGCTAGGCCTGGTGGCCACGCCGATCGGCAACGCGGGAACGATCGTGGTGACGATGGCGATCGCCTACGCCTCAGTGGGGTTGGTGACCTATCTGGTCTACCGACTCGGGACGCTCTGGTTCGACCGCTGGATCGGCGTCGTCGCGGCGGCGATCGTGATCACCAGGGCGCCGTACCTATCCGAACAGCCTGGTCGCCTACATTGACCTCCCCTACATCGCCCTCTGCCTCGGCGCCCTGGTGATCGAGACGAAGCGGCCGCGGTGTGGATGGCCCGTCTTGGCGCTGCTCGTGCCGGCGGGGCTGCTGCGCCCGGAGGCGTGGCTCTTCTCCTTCGCCTACCTCGCCTACCTGGCGCTAGACGTCGAGCAAAGGCCGGGAGCGCCATCGAGCGGGCTGCGCTCCCGGCGGCTGTGCTGGTGCCAGGAGCGCAGCCCGCGCGAGCTGGCCGCCCTGGCGATGCTGGCCCTCCTCGCTCCGCTCGCCTGGGTGCTGTTCGACTCTGCCACCACGGGCAACCCGCTCTACTCCCTCACCGGCACCCAGAAGACGGTGGAAACGCTGCGGCGCCAGACCGGCCCGGTCGACCTCGTCCTCTACGGACCGCGCCGGCTCGGCGAAGTTCTCCAGTGGCCGGGGATGATCGGCGCCGCCGGGGGCCTTGTGCTCGGCTTCGCCTTCCTGCGCCGCCGCGCGGCGCTCGGCATCGCCGCCGCGCTCCTCGCCGGGGCGGCCTTCGCCGTCCTCGCTTGCGCCGGCCTGGCGATCATCGCCCGCTACACGATGCTCGCGGCGGCGGTGCTCTCCGTCTTCGTCGCGCTGGCTCTGCTCGGCTGGCGCCTCTTGGAGCCCGGCCACCCCTGGCGGCGGCGCTGGCAGCTCTTCGCGGCGATCGTCGTCGCGATGTTCGTGATCTGGCTTCCCAATCAGTGGAGCCTCGACTCGACGGTGAACACCGACGTGACCAACCAGGGAAACATCGAGCGCGACCTCACCCATCTGGTCGAAGCGGGCGCCTTCAAGCCGCTCTGCGGGCCGATCGCGGTGCCCAACCACCGCGCGGTCCCCCGCCTCGCCTTCGGCCTGAACATAAAGCCGACCCAGATCATCAGCACGAGCGAGCAGCGCATCCCCCACCACGGCTACTTCGTCGACCCCGCCAGCTCCTTTGTCATCCACAACTTCATCCTCGACCCCAACGACCCGACCAGCTTTTCGCTGATCCCCCCCCGCGGCTTTCACTTCGTCACCCAGAACCAGTCGTGGAAGGTCTACCGGCGCTGCTGAGAAGCGGAAAGCGCTCGGCGACCTGGGCTGGCCGAGCGCCTCGCCGATCCCAAACCCACCTCGCCTATCAACCCAGGCGCTCCACCCGCTCGACCGCCTCATGGGTCCCGGCAGCGAGATCGGGGTCGGCGAGATCGATGCCCGGCGGCAGCTCGACATGCAGGTCGCTCGACGGATCGACTCGGACTCGCAGCGAGCCGCACCTCGAGCCGAGCACGTGGCCGCCCCGCTTGCGGTCCGCGCTGATGAAGTGCAGGTGATAGCCCCCTACCTCGATCCCCTCGGCATAGCTGGGGAAGCGGAAGCCGACCATCGTGCCGTCTACGACCGTCAGGTCGAAAACGTGCTGTTCGACGACAACGTCGGCGAGCGGCCGATAGGGCCTCGACTGGCGCGGCACCGAGCGAGCGTGGACCAGCTCGAAGCGGCCGTCGACCCGAACCGCGAAGGAGGTGGCTCCGTTCGGGGCGAGCGCGTCGAGTTGGGCCAGCAGCTCCTCGTGCGAGAGCGGGCCCTCGATCCTCTCGTCGATCATTGGAGCAAACCAGGCGACCACCGCGAACGGCGTCTTCGCGCTGTCCTCGACTCGGTGGATCGCGCCCCTCACGTCGGCGCGGAAGAAGCCGCCGTCGAGGCAGATCAACTCTCCGTCTAACCCGTTCAGCGTGCCCAGCCCGAACTCGCCGTGCCGGCGCAGCTCGGCGATGCTCAGGTCGCCGTCGTAGGAGCCCTCCAGCAGGGCGCCGATCGTCGACGCCTGAAAGAGGACGTGTGGCTCGTGCTCCGCATCCAGGTCCGCCTGCCGCATCGTCTCCACATGCAGCGACCTGATCCAGCGCTCATCCAGCACCGGGCCAGTCTTCCAGCTCTTGGCTCGCCACCGCCGTCGCGATCTCGATCCGCGCCCTTGGAGGTTTCAGGCTTGGGAAAGTGGACCGTGCACCCGCCCTCGAAGCGAAGCCCCCGGGCGTGTCCGTCGCGTTTGGCTCGGGCCGGGCTCACCTGCGGCACCCGCGGCATCCGCTTAAGGCTGCTTCCTTCCGGACCTGACCTGGTTCGCGTGCCCACGTCGCGCAGGACCCGGCCTTCAACACCGCCCGCGGCGCACTGACCCCGACGGCCAGCCCCTCAGTACGGAATTCGGCCCCGCTAGAGCGGATTGCGGATTACAGGGCACCGCTAATTCCCCGCCTAGCACGGTCCGCTGTTGATCCTACCCTGCCCGGCATCGGATCGACCACTCCCGTGATCCACGTCGACACATCCTCCTTCTTTGCAATCGTCACGGTCGCCGCGCTGGCGGCGATCACCGTTGTGACCCTGCCCAGCCGCTTCGCCCCGCCGGCGGTCGTCCTCGAGCTGGTCCTGGGGATCGTGATCGGGCCCCAGGTCCTCCACCTCGCCCACAGCGACGCCTTCATCGCCTTCTTCTCCAACCTCGGTCTGGGGATGCTCTTCTACTTCGCCGGCTATGAGATCGACTTCGAGCGGATCGGGGGAAAGCCGCTACGGCTGGGCGCCATCGGCTGGGCGCTGTCTCTCGCCCTGGCCTATGGGATCGGCGGCGCCCTGGCCCCGGCTGGGATCGTCGTCTCCTTCCTCTACACGGGCTCGGCGATGGCGACAACCGCGATCGGCACCCTGATCCCGATCCTCCGCGACACCGGTGAGCTGAAAACGCGTTTCGGCACCTACCTGCTGGCGGCAGGGGCATGTGGTGAGTTCGGGCCCGTCCTGCTCATCACTCTGGTGCTCTCGACCACCCAGCCGCTGCACAAGGCACTGATCCTGATCGGCTTCGTGGTGCTTGCGCTCGCAGTGGCGCTGAGCTCGGTGCGCCTGGCCTGGAAGGGATGGCCGGCGCTGGAACGCACCTTCGAGGCGAGCAGCCAGCTCGCGGTGCGCATCACCGTGGTGCTCGTCTTCGGCCTGGTGCTACTCGCCAGCCACCTCGGTCTCGACGTCCTGCTCGGCGGCTTCGTCGCCGGCATGATCACCCGCGTGGCCCTCAAGGGCCACGAGCTGGCCGTATTCGAGTCGAAGCTGACCGCGATCGGCTTTGGTTTCTTCGTCCCTTCTTTTCGTCACCAGCGGGATGGAGTTCGACCTAGGCGCGCTCGGGTCGAGCGAAGCCCTGCTCAAGCTGATGATGTTCTTCTGCCTCTTCGTCGTGGTGCGTGGCACCCCGGCCCTGCTTCTCTACCAGGGCGTCCTCAGCGCCCGCGAACGCGCCGCCCTCGCCTTCTACTGCGCGACGGAGTTGCCGCTTGTGGTCGCGATCACGACCCTCGCAATAGACGAGGGGCACATGCGTCACTCGACCGCGGCGGGCCTGGTGGGCGCCGCGATGCTCTCGACCCTGATCTTCCCCTTCATCGGCCTGGCGCTGAAAAAGCGCGCCGACGCTCAGAACAGAGCGGGCCCCAGCCAGGGTAACGAGGTCCCCGCCCTCGCCTGACTGCCAAGCCTATGATTCCCCTCCCGGGCGCGTAGCTCAGTGGGAGAGCGCTCGCTTCACACGCGAGAGGTCGCTGGTTCGAAACCAGCCGCGCCCATCCCCCGCAAACCCGCATTCCTCCTGGTGTTTCCATTAGTCGCTGGAAACGCTGGCGGGTTGACTAGATGCCTCATTTGACTCCGTGGTGTCATTCCTGGTGTCAAACCGGCCGCCGTGGGGGGGCGCTTCGGGCTCGTCAGAGAACCGCATCAGCCGCCAGACGAGGTCACGATCGACGCGCTGGCGCTGCATCGTCTGCGCGTAGACGGCGAGGGTGAGGCGGGCGTCCTTATGGCCCATCTGCCCCATCACCCAGGCCGGATCGCGACCGGCGAAGAAGCAGAGGCTGGCGAAGGTGCGGCGCAGCGCATGCGGCGTCACCGCTGGCAGCAGCATCTTCCCTTCCTCGCCCCGGCGGTCGTTGGTGCGCGTGATGACCTCGTGAAGTAGGCGCTGGCGGATGTTGCTCGGATTCAGCCGACCACCGGTAAGGGTCGGCCACATCGGCCTGCGAGCACCGATCGGGCGCCCGAGTGAGTTGGTCGTCGCGACATGGCCGCGCAGCTCCTCGGCGCAGAAGACGGTCAGCTCGACGGTGCGCTGGCCGGCCTCGGTCTTCGATGCCGGGATCCGCCAATGATCGCCCGCCAAGTCGAACTCGCCGCGGTCGGCGAGGATCGCCTCGTTGATTCGCGGGCCGCCCAGGCAGAGGAGGGCGAGCAACGCGCGGCGGCCGTAGCGTTGGTGCTCGGGCAAGCCGTCCTCCCACTCCCCAGCGATGCCGAGAAGATCGACGACCATGTCGGGCTCCAGAAAGGAACGAGCGCCCTGCGTCACCCGCATGCGCCGGCGCTTGCCGCGAGCCGGGTTGTGCTCAAGCAGCTTCCAGTCGACCGCGATGTCGAGTGCCTGGGCAAGGCAGTCGAGGACCATGTTGACCGAGCGCGGTGAGAGCGACTGGTTCTTGCCCCTGCGATTCCTCGCCTCCTGTGTCGCGAGCCAGTCTCGAAGTTCATCGACCCAGCGGACATCGACATCGGCGGTGAGGGTCTCGGGCCGGAACTTGAGCAGGAGGCCGAGGCGCCAGCGATAGTCGGCCTGGGTGTTGGGGCGAATTTCTCCCTTCTTGCGCTGCCACCAGCGCGACAGGGTGACGTGAAGAGTCTCGTCCTCATCGCTTTCGGGCTCGACGGACACTGCCGGTGGCGCCTGCCTGGACGGCGAGACCCAGGTGCCGCGCCGGACCTGCTCCATGACCTGGTCGAGCTGGACCTTGGCCCGGTCCTCATTCCAGCCTTCGCGGTTGGTGCCAAGGGTGATCGTCGAGCGCTGGCCGCGGGCGCGAACGCAGAGTCGCCAGGTGATCGTCCTGCCGTCCTTCCAGGGGTGTGAATCGACGTATCCGGTCGCCTGCCGGGGCATGAGTCCAAAGCTAGCGTCTGCGGAGGCGGGTCGCACGAGCCGCACCTACGGCAAGGGCAGCAACTCGACGCCTGCTGGAGCCCGACGATGGCCGCGGCGCCCTGAACGATTGCTCTGCTGCGGAGGCGCGAGCCGGTGGGCGCGCTTCCAAATCTCAAGCGACTCCGGCTCGAAGCGGAGCGGCGCGCGGCCGCCGCGGCCCGCCCTGATGGCGCCGAGTTCGCCAGCGTGATCGCGCACCCACTCCTCGCTCATGGCGATCTCAGCCGCCACCTCGGCAGTCGTCATCAGCGGCATCGGCTATCTCTCCCCGGTCCTGCACTGGAGCGGCTTCGAGACGAAAGCCGCATCGCCAACCAGGAAAAGGGCTGCACTGGGCTGGTTTGAATGCACATACTCCTATGACGCACGAGAGCGCCTCTCGGTCCCACTGCGGGCGCTGAATTGCGCGTCCGGATCGGGATCGTCGCGAGACCTCTCATTGCCGATCTCCCTCTCCCCGCTCCACGTGGCGGCTTCGCAGGGCCTCGACCGCAGTCCGATACTCAAAGCGCCAGGGGGCCTTCGGCCCCTCGCCGATCCGCATCCCGCCGAGCAGCGCCCGGTGGCGGTAGACCCAGGGGCGCTCGACCCGCAGGCGGCGGGCCAGCTCGCCGGCGCTGATCAGCTCGGGCTCGCCTTGTGGCTGGCGCTGCCGCAGCAGCTGCACCACACGGACGGAGACGCGCTCGACGGCCTGCGGGGAGAGGTCAACCACGACCCGATGCGGTGCCGCCCCTCGCCCGCGCCCTCGGGGCGGGCAGAAGTCGCGCCCTGCCCTGGTCGGAATCGTGCTCAGCGCGCGCATATCGAGTTCCTCTTCCCCGGCCCGCTGTGCCGCCGGGAAGCGGCGACCTCGATCGCCTCCCACCCCAGAGTCAGCTGTCTTCCTGCTGCGCTTCGAGCTCGTCGATGCGGTGCTCGGTCCAGGGATGGGAGGTCTCGCCGAAGTCCTTGAAGGGAATCGGGAGATCGCCGGCCAGGGCATAGGTGTCGAGGTAGCCGGCAAGTGCCGGCCCCTGCCCGAGCCTGGCGGCGTAGGAGTCGGCGACCGCCTCGCGGCGGCGCCAGTAGATCGCCCATAGCCTCCGCACGGGGAACATTCCGATCCGTCCGCTGATCAGGAAGGCGAGCAAGCGAAACGGGAAGCCGACCGGGCTGCGTGGCGGCGTGGTGATCCGATGGACCGCAGCAGTGACCCGAGCGTCGCTGGTGTTCAGGTGCCCCAGCTCGTGGGCGAGGACGGCTGGGAAGGAGGGGCTCTCCAGCATCGTGCGGGTGAGCATCAGGGTGTCGGCGTATGCGCAGGCGTTGGGCTGGGAGTCGTCGACGACAAACCAGCGGTGCGGTTGGCGCAGCTGGGGGTCGACGCCCCGCAGCTGCTCGAATGCCGCCTCGAAGACCGCTCGCTCGCGCTCCGATGGGCGCCGTCCGCCCGATTGCTGCTGAAACCACCAGCCGCCCAAGGGCAGGACGAGAGTCGCGAGGGAGAGCGCCAGCGGCCCGAAGCCGACCGCGAGCGCCAGGTAGTGATCGGGCAGATTCCAGCCAGCGATCCAGTTGACGATCACCAGCACCAGCAGGGCGGCGAAGTAGCGAAACGGGGCGCTGAACCACTGCAAGGCCCAGGTCGCCGCATAGAGGAGCACCCAGCCGGGATTGAGGTCTCCGGGCCGTATGAGGTGGGCGCTCAGCCTTTCGTTCATCGACGGTGCTCCGTGCCGCCTGATTAAACCGCAGCTCCATCAGTTCAAGCTCCATTTGCCGGCGGAGTTGCGAAAGCGGCCGGCTTGGCGTCCGCGCTTCAGGTGCGCGGCGACATTCGTCGGCGAGGCGCCGAGACCGTCCGCCACATCGCTGTAGGTCGAATCAGGGTGATCGGCCAAGTAGCCGGCGATGTCGTCCTGAGAGAAGCGCCGGGGCAGGTCGCGATCGAGCGCCGCTCTGGCCGCGATGAGACGGGCGCGCTCATCGTCGAGGTCGGCGATTTCGCGGTCGATCTGGGCTCTGATCCCGCGGCTGCGTTTCGGTGGCATCTGGTCTCCGGTTCGACTTCTATTGACTTAGGCAGATCATGATATAAAGTCAAGCAAATGTCAAGGGCCATCTCGAAGCGATCTTGGGGACCCTCCCACCAGCAGATGGAGCCGCCCTTTGAACGGGGCCCCTCGCTGTTGTGGAAGCTCGCCGGCCTCTTCGCGCTGGCCTTCTTCGCCCACGGCATCGTCGACCCTAGGGGCGCCAACCCGATCGGGTGGTGCCTCAAGGCGCTCGCTCTCGGCTGGCTCGCCTGGCTGCTGCTGATCACGGTCGCCGACGGGCTTATCCCGATCGGCTGGCTTTGGTCCATGCTGAAAAGGACGGCGACCGCGGTGGAGCCGGCGATTGCCGATGTTCATGACAAGACTCCGGGCGAAGCGGTGCGGGCCGAGGTCGCCCGGCTGGGCGGCGGCGCCTATCTCGGCGTCGGGCGGAGTGGCGGTTGGGTCCTCGCCGACCCCGAGAGCGCGGTGATGGTGCTCGGCCCGCCGCGCTCGGGGAAGACGAGCGCGGTGATGATCCCGGCCGTGATGGGAGCAGCGGGAGCGGTGGTCGCCACCTCGACCAAGCCCGAGGTGATGCGGGCCACGGTCGCGCCGCGCTCGGAAGTGGGACAGGCGTGGCTGTTCGACCCTGCAGCCTCAGAGCGGCGGCTGCCGGATGGCGTGCGGCGGCTGTGCTGGTCGCCGGTCGCGGCGGCCGGCAAATGGGATGAAGCCTTGGTGGTGGCGAGGGCGATGACGGCGTGCGCGCGGGTCGGCGCCGGCACCAGCAACGAGAGCCACTGGACAGAGCGCGCCGCCGCGCTGCTCGCTCCGCTGCTCTACGCCGCCAACCTCACCGACCGCCCGATCGCCGAGGTGCTGCGCTGGACGCTGCGCCAGGAGCTTGGCCCGGCGCGGGCGGTGCTTCTCGACTGCGACTCCGAGATCGCCGCCGACGTGCTCGACGGTATCGAGCGGACCGATGCCCGCGAGCGCTCCTCGATCTTCTCCGCGACGGCCGGCGTGCTCGCCGCCTATAACGCCGACGCCGTCAGGGCAAGCGCCGCCCAGCCCAACTTCGATCCGGTCCGCTTCGCGGGCTCGGCGGACACGATCTACATCACCGCACCGGAGCATCGCCAGGCGCTCTGCGCACCGCTGATCGTCGGCCTCTTGGAGCAGATCCGGCACGCGGTCTATGAGCGGGCAGCAGATGAGGACACCGACCGGACGGTGATGCTGTGGGCGCTGGACGAGGTCGCGAACATCGCGCCGATCCACGACCTGCCGGCACTGGTCTCCCAGGCGGGAGGTCAGAGGTTGCAGGTGATGGTCGGGCTTCAGGACTTAAGCCAGGCGCGGAGCCGCTGGGGGGCTGAGGCTGCCGAGGGATTCATGAGCCTCTTCCAGACCAAGGCGGTGCTGTCGGGCATCGGTGACAGCAAAACCCTGGAGAGCATCTCGCTGGCCCTCGGCGAATACGACCGCAAGGTTGTGTCCTCCTCGCTGGGAACCAGCGAGAGTGACGAGTGGTTCAGCCCGCACCACTACAACGAATCGGTCAGCTACCAGACCCAGAGGCAGCGGGTTCTGACGCCGGGGGAGATAGCGAAGCTGCCGCCAGGGCAGGGGCTGCTCCTGCGGGGGATGGACTGGGGGCTGATCGGGTTGACCAGGTGGTTTGAGTCACTGCCATTCTCGGCAGCAGGCTCGGCGGCGACATCCGACCGAGACGGTTGGTTTCTCGGGTCGGCAGCGAGCTGACTCCTGGTTTGAGCGTCGACCCAGAGGTCTGACCTTTCTCTGTTGTGTCGCTCGCCGCCGCCCGAGGATCGCCAGCTTGACCTGATAGGAGCGTGGCAACCGCCCCAAGTGAGTCGTGTCAGCCTGCGATCCGCCCATTGCAGAACAGACCAAAGGAATGGACGGTGCAGATGATCGTAATTGGAGCGGACACCCACAAGGCCACCCATACAGTCGCCGCGGTCTCTGCCGGCAGTGGACAGCTTGCCGGCGAGCTGACCGCAGCGGCGAGAAGGCCCGGCTTCGATGAGATGTTGGACTGGGGCCGCCGCCTTGGTCCTGAGCGAGTCTGGGCGATCGAGGACTGCCGACACGTCTCCGGCGCCTTGGAGCGCTTCCTGATCGCCTCGGGCGAGCGGGTGGTGCGGGTTGCGCCAAATCTGAGCGCCCGGGAACGCGGGAAGGAGCGCACCCGCGGCAAGTCCGATCCGATCGACGCCAGAGCGATCGCCCGTGCCGCCCTGCGAGAGGGGATCGAGACGCTGCCGGTTGCCTACCTCGACGAGCGCTCCCTGCAGATCAAACTCCTGCTCGATCATCGCGAGGACTTGATCAGGGCCCGCACAGACGACCAGCAGCGGCTGCGCTGGCACCTGCATGACCTCTGGCCGGGCTTTGAGCTTCGCTCGGGTTGCCTGGACCGCGTCGTCTGGCTCGATCGGGTCGCCAGGAAACTAGTAGTGCTCCGTTAGCTCGGTGGTGCCCGCAGCGGGTGATCGGGCGGCAGCTCTCTGCGGCAGGTGGTGCAGGTTCCCTGCCAGCAGGCCAGGAGCCCTTGCAGCTCCCGAACGACCCCGAAGAGGGTCAGGCTGCCGCCCTGGCTGGAGGGCAGCGTTCTCGCTCCAGGGTGAGGAAGGCGTGTGCGATGGAGACGAGCGTGACGTGGTGGTTCCAGCCGCGGTAGGTGCGGCCCTCGAAGTGGTCCAGGCCGAGGGCGTCCTTTAACTCGCGGTAGTCCTGCTCGATGCGCCAGCGCAGCTTGGCGAGACGCACCAGTTCTTTGAGCGGCGTGTCGGGCGCCAGGTTGGAGAGCCAGTACTTGGTCGGCTCTGACTCTTTGGAGGGCCACTCGCAGATCAGCCAGCGGAGCGCCAGCTCCTCGCCGGCCTTGTGAGCCTTGTGGCGCAGCCCGATATTCGCCGGACGGACCCTGAGCACGAGGAAGCGCGAGCTCATCTTGCCGCGCGTCCCCTCACGCCAGGTGACGCTCACCGCTTGCTTCTTCCCCGCGCTCAGAGCCAGTTCCTTGAGCGAGGAGGGATCCTCGCGGTAGCGCGCGGCGGGCGGGCGACCGCGCCCCGCGGGCTTCGGCGGCTGCTCGGGCACGACCTCCTCGCGATAGGCGGAAGTCGTTGCCTTGACGTCGAGCACGTAGGAGAGCCCTCGCTCCTCCAAACCGCTGCGCAGCTCGGTGGTATCGCCGTAGGCGCCGTCACCGAGGATGACCGGCGGATCGAGCCCCCAGGAGCGAAGCTCGTCGATCATCTCCAGCGCCAGCCGCCACTTCTCGGTGTGGTGGATGTCTGGCGGCAGCTTCGCCTTCTGGCGGCGATCGGAGTTGAACTCGCCCTCCTCGTCCCACTCCTTGGGGATGAACAGCCGCCAATCGAGCGGACACGACGCACTCTCTGAGGCGGCGTTGACCGAGACCCCGATCTGGCAGTTGCCGACCTTCCCCAGCGCGCCGCAGTACTGCCGCGCGACGCCGACCGACATCTTCCCGAACTTGGGGAAGCCCGTGTCGTCGATGATCCACGCCTCGGGTTCTAGCTCGGCGCTGATCCGCTCGGCCAGCGCCCTTCGCACCGGCTGCCAGTCCCACGGGGACTGGTTGACGAACTGCTGCAGGCACTGCTCATCCCCATCCTCGAGCCTTGCCGCCATCGGCTCGATCGACTTGCGCTTGCCGTCCAACATCAGCCCGCGCAGGTAGACCTCTCCCCAGCGGCGCTGGTCCTTGCGCGGCATCGGCTCGAACATCTGCTCGGCGAAATCGACCAGGCGGCCGCGAACTCTTCGCAGTTTTGCGGGCGTGAGTCCCGACACCTCACTCATTCTGTCCTCCTCCGTCGATCTCGACCATCGGCGGAGGGGTTCGCCAGCTCAGTGCGAAGTTCCTGCAAGAGCTAACGGAGCACTACTAGCCCGTGCCGAGCAGAGCACCAGGGTGAAGATCGCCCGCGAGCTGGTTGTCGAGATCCGCCGCCGCACACGAAGGGCCGCAGAGCTCGAGCGCGAGATCGGCGAGCTGGTCAAAGCCCAAACGCCCGAACTGCTGGCTCTGAAGGGCTGCGGGATCCTGACGGCGGCCAAGTTGCTCGCCGAGACGGCCGGGGCGAAGAGTCTGGCGAGCGATGCGAAGTTCGCCCGCCTGGCCGGCGTCGCTCCTGTTCCCGCCTCCTCGGGCAAGCGCATCCGCTATCGCCTCGATCGCGGCGGCAACCGCCAGCTCAACTGCGCTCTGCACCGCATCGCGGTGACCCAGGGCAACTTCCACGAGCCGGCACGTCTCTACCTCGAAAAAAAGCAGGCCGAGGGCAAGTCACGAAAGGAAGCGCTTCGCTGCCTTAAACGCCACCTCGCGCGCCGGGTTTGGAAGTTGTTGGTGGATTCTGAAAGGGAGAGATCTTTGAATTCCGTCCAACCGAAGAGAGACTCCTGGCTCGGCAATTTGCGGGGGCAGCTTGACATAGGAGCAACCGGGAGCCGTGGAGGAGGGTTGGGAGTAAAGCGGAGGGGTGAGCGGGTGGTTCGTCGCGTTGGGGAATGACGATCCGAGGCGTCGCATGCGTCCTCTGATATTCCGCAAATACCAGTCAAGGAAGCCCAGACTTTCCCCCGTCGCAGATCCTAGGCTCCTTGCATGCCTGACGACGCTCATGCGCCGGACGAGTCCCCCAAGACCCTTGACCAGGCGCTTTTCACCGAGGCGGTGGCCCTGGCCCGCAGGATTGAGGCACAGGCTGAGCAGGCTGAGAGACTTCGCCTGCTGGCAGATCGGATCGATGATCAGACACAGAGGGAACGAAATCTTCTAGAGCAGCTTGAGGGTGCCCTCGGTCGAGCCGTGCAGCTTTCGCTTGATGACCTTGACGGGCGGCTCCGAGGACAACGGCTGCTTGATGTTGCGATCAAGCTTCTAGAGGAGCAGGTGGGTCGCGGCCAGGAAATCCACTACCGCGACTGGTTCCAGCTTCTCCAGAATCACGGCTATCGAGTTGGAGGCAAGGATCCGCTCGGCACGTTCCTCGCGCAGATCAACCGCGCTGAGGCCATAGAGAGCGTCGGCAAGCGCTCCGGCCGTTATCGGCTCAAGGCTGCTTAATCGCTGAATCTCACGGGTGGACTGCTTCCGCCATTTTTCCGTCTACCCCAGTGCTTAGGATCGTTTCTAGATGTAGCTGCTTCTACTAATCGACCGAAAGTGGCGGTCCAACATGCTGGGTGTCCCGCGGTGAGGAGTGATCTTTACATTTCGGCCGATATCGAGGCCGACGGGCCGATACCCGGCCCCTTTTCGATGCTGGCTTTCGGCCTCGCGGTCGCTGGGCGCTTCGACGGGACCGAGTTCAAGCCCGCCGATCCGAGTGCGACGACTTTCTATCGCGAGCTGCGGCCGATCTCAGATGATGTTGACCCCAAAGCCCTGGAGGTCTCCGGCCTTGATCGCAACCGCCTTGCCGGTGAAGGCAGCACGCCGGAGTTGGCAATGGGAGAAGCGGCGGCGTGGGTCGCCAAACAGGCTGGTTCTGAGCGCCCCGTCTTGATCGGCTACCCGGTTGTCTTCGACTGGATGTTCCTGCACTGGTATTTCGTCCGCTTTGCGGGCGAGTCTCCCTTCGGCTTCTCCAGTGCCCTTGACATCAAAACCATGTATCAGCAGAAGGCGAGCGTCACTCTCTCCGAGGCTGGTCGTGACGATCTGCCCGCCGAGCTGCGCGCGGAGCGGGAGCACACCCACAACGCTCTCGACGACGCGGTTGAGCAGGCCGAGGTCTTTGCTCGGATTTTTACTTGGTCGGGAGGCGAGCCGCAATCAAGCTAACCGACAAACAGCTCGGCGACTACGTCTCCAGCAAGCTGGCGCTGCCCGGTCTTGAGCGCAACGAGCTCCGCAAACAAGTCGGACGCCTGCTCGAAACGCTTGAAGCGAAGCTCCATGAGGACGGTCCTTATCGAATCAAGAAGTTCCGTCGCGCCGGCTCGCTGGAGAAGGGAACCAGCAACCGTCCGCGGGTCGGAAAGCCGGTAGATGCTGATGTCGGCGTCTACTTCGAGGTCGATGACCCCGATAATTTCGACGTCGCCCACCTCCAGCAACTGATCAAGCAGCTTCTCGAAGCTGCCTATCCGCAGAAGAGCCCTGAGGACTTTGACGATTCCGGCGACCGGATCTTCGAGGTTGTCTTCAGGGGCTCCGGGCTCGAGGTCGATCTCGTCCCGATCGTTGCCCTCGACGCCGACGCCAACTACGGCTACCAGTATTCACGTAGGGGCGACAAGGTCAAAACGAGCGTCAAGATACACCTTGACCACTACCGCGACCATGCCGCGCGCGACCCCTTCCTTGCCCCGACCCTGCGCATGGCCAAGCGCTGGCGCCACTGGCAGGAGCTCGACGGTATTCAGTCCTTCTACCTCGAGCTGATGCTCAGCCACCTGATCGACCGCGATGGCCCCGCACCCTCACTCGAAGAGAGCTTCCGCCGTTTCTTCCTTTTCATCATTCGTGACCTTTCCGTCGTGGGCGACTTCAACGATCCGGTCGTGATCGTCGACCCAGCTAACGACGCGAACAACGTCACCGCCCGGATCGAGTCCGGTGAGCGTGACGCATTGATCAATTCCGCGCGCAAGGCCTACGAGACGATCACCTGGGCCGAGGGTTTACCGGGCAAGGGCGAGACCGTCTCGGCTTGGAAGGAGCTCCTCGGCGAAGGTTTCGCTATCGATTGACGATGACCGACACGATTACCGACACCTTCAACCGCGAAGACATCCGCCGTGTCCACGCTTCCTTCGCCGCCGATTACCGGATCGCCGCTGAGTCGACTCGGCTCCTCTCCGATGGTCGTGTTTCTCGCAATATCGCCAGCGTCAAGGCACTGGCCGAAGATCAGTGCCTCGATTCGGTTCATATACGCCTTCTCGATTCCAATGGACGCGTTCGCGAGGCCGCTGTGTACACGGTCTCCACTGGCGCCTCGGGATGGTCCAGCGATCGCCCCGGTGACGTGTACTGGACCGCGAATCCTGGAGATGAGTTGCGCCTCATCGTCTTCTACAGCGACAAGTGGGATGCACTTACAGAAGCCCAGCGAGACGCCTTCCACGAGAAGCATCTCAAGGGCTGGGGGCCGAGCGACTTCGATGGGCGATACGACGGCATGGCCGGTTCCACCGACCGCCAATACTCGAGCCGCGCCTATGGCATGGATCGAACCCGCTACTCCGGTTCGGGCTGAGCGATGGCTGAGACGGAGACCAAGTTCGAGCTCAAGCGCGAGCTCCCCGATTTGGAGCTGGAAGCCCTTGGCAATCGCCTCATCGGCTTCCGGCGCCGCTTTGAGCGCATCGGTCAGCAGCTGCGTCTTCTTACAGATCTCGAAGGAGTCAGGAAGTGGGCCGAGCAGCATCACGGCCCCGATCAGGCCCTAACCGATGCGCTTGGCGACCGCTACCCTCTGGTTATATTCCACGGTGACGTTGGAACCGGAAAGACTGCCACCGCCGAAGCAGCGGCGCAGGCGCTCTGCCAGGTGATCGACACCGAGGGCTTCCTCCTCAAGCTCAGCACTCGCGTCCGTGGAGTCGGCCATGTTGGCGAGATGAGCAACTTGATCGGCGACGCCTTCGCCGAGGCGATAACGCTTGCCGGCAAGAAGCGCTTCGTCGCAATGATCATCGATGAGGGTGACGCCCTTGCCTTCAATCGGGGAGCCGAGCGCGCCCATCACGAGGATCGAGTTGGAGTCAACACCCTGATCCAGGCGATCGACGACGCTCGTGCGCTCAAGGGGCGCCTCTTCATCATCCTGGCCACCAACCGCTTCAGCGCCCTCGACCCGGCAATCCTGCGCCGGGCGAGCCTCTTTGAGCACTTCGAGCGACCCGATGAGAAGGAGCGTCGCGAACTGCTCTTGGCCGACCTCGAGGGCGTCGATATCGCTGACGAGGTCCTCGAGGACCTCGTCCTCGCCACCGGCTCACACGACGGCGCCCCTGGTTTCACCTTCTCTGACATCCAGACCCGGCTCTTGCCGGCCGCCATTGGTCGCGCCTATCCGGCTCGCGCGCTGACGGCCGAGGACCTCCTTGCCACCCTCGCTGAGCTCGAGCCGACGCCTGTCATGCATGACCAGTGATGGCGGGACTGCGCATCCATCTCACCGGCAGCGCCACCGCTGATTGCGCCGGCGGGCTGCTCGCCAACGCCCACTCTTTCGTCCGCCACCTGTGTGAGCGCCTGATTGCTGACGGTGAGGGCATCCTCGTTGGAGCTGGGAGTGACCCTCACGGCGAGGCCGGCCTGCCCTGCATTTTCGATTGGACCACGCTCGAGGCGATCGCCGTCGCCCCCACCCCCGACCCCGGCTGGCCAGCGACGCGGTCAGGAAGGTATTTCGCTGTCGCCAGTCAGAGCGGCATCGAGCAGGTGCCCGAGGAGCGCCAGGCCACCTGGCGCTCCTGCAAGGGGCGCTCTGACTTCAAGCTCGATCTTACGCCTCCCGGCTGGCGCATGGGAGGCCTGATCCGCGACCGCCAGCTCCTCCACGGCGACGTGCTCGTGGCGCTCGGCGGCGGTGCCGGTGCCGAGCTCCTCGCCCTGCAGTACCGCGAGGACGGCAAGCCGGTGATCCCGATCCACGCCGAGATCGGCGCCCTCAACAAGGACGGCAACGGCGGCAGCCGCTACCTGCACGAGAAGGCGCTGAGCGAACCCGATACCTTCTTCCATCTCCGCGACGATTCCGGTGATGCCGTTTCCCGCCTTTCGGCGCTACGCCTCACGGCCGACGGCGATCCCGAGGCCCTCGCTGCGGACACTGCCGAGCTGCTCGCAGATTTGCGGCCGCGGCCCGCCTTCTACGTGCGGCTGCTCGACACCGAACACGCGGAATTCGACGTTGTCGAGTCCTTTTTCCGCAACGTCGTCGATACCGTCGTCGAGGCAAAGGGCTTCCGCCCCGACGAGATCGGCATGCACCCGCCCGAGCAGGCTTTCATGAACCACGAGATCTTCCGCTCGCTGCACTACGCCTCCCTCGTGATCGTCGACTTCACCGGCGTCCGCCCCAATTGCATGATGGAGCTCGGCTATGCTCTCGGCCGTCGCCGTCGCTGCCTGCTCAGTGCCGTCAAAGGCACCGATCTGCCCTTCGACCCCGACAAGCTGCCCATCTATCTCTGGAATCCCCGTTCCGAGCGTGACGTGAAGGTCGAGGCCTATGGCGAGTGGTTCGACCGCTACAGCGAGTTGCAACCGATTGTTAAATAAGAACCGAGTTAGCGCAGGTGATCGAACTTCCAGATGGAGATGCCTGACGTTGAACATGACGCGCTCGCTGCGTGGCTTGCGATTTGGAAAGCAAAACGGCATGGATCAGACCCCGGAGGCCCGCTCGAAGATTCGGCTGCTCCAACCCTGGATTGTTCCCACGGACTAGAGCTGGCGAGCAAAGGTGGTCGCTTTGCTCAGTTCCATCCTGTTGCGACCACAGTTTTGTGAGCATGTAGTGGCCCTTCACTTTCCCATCACGCGATCCGATAGGCGGTCCACCGCACGCGGTAGAGCTGTGTCAGGGATTGCGGCATCCCTAAACGGGCCCAGCATTGCGGCACACCTCACCCGGCGCTGGAATATGCTCCAAGGCGTTCGGATGCCGACCACGTGAGGGGAGCATGAAGGCGAACGAGGCGAATCTGCTTGAGTTCATGCGGAAAGCCCACCAATTCGTGATTCCGATCTTCCAGCGTCCCTACAGCTGGGAGGAAGCCGAATGTGACCAGCTTTGGGATGACCTGATCCGAGCGGGCAAAGACGATCAGATCCCGACCCATTTCCTTGGTTCGGTTGTTTACATCGAGGAGACACTCAGCCAGGTGACTCAACAGTCGCCGCTCCTCGTTATCGATGGGCAGCAGCGGTTAACCACCGTCACGCTCCTGATCGAGGCAATCGCGAGAGAAGTCGGCGCAGAGGAACCGGTGCGAGGATTCTCTGCCGAGAAACTCCGTTCCTATTACCTCTCCAACCCACTGGAGCACGGCGAAGATGCACACAAGCTGCTGCTCGCTGAGACCGACCGCGGCACCCTCCTGGCGCTAATCGCGGACGGTACGATGCCCCAGCATCCCTCCGATCGAATCCGGGAGAACTTCGCCCACTTTCAAACCAGGCTCAGAGATTCGAACAAGGACCTGCCGCTCCTCTGCGAGGGCCTAGCGAAGCTGATGGTCGTCGATGTCTCCCTTAAGCGCGGCGAGGACAACCCTCAGCTGATCTTCGAGAGCATGAACTCGACCGGGCGGGAACTGAGCCAGGCGGACCTAATCCGCAATTTCGTGCTGATGGATTTCGAGCCCGAGCGCCAGACCGCGGTTTATGAGAATCACTGGCGTCCGATGGAGGTCGATTTCGGCCAGGAGGCCTACGGCAAGTACTTCGACGCCTTCATGCGCCACTACCTGACGCTGAAGACGGGTGAGATCCCGAACGTCCGAGACGTGTATGAGGCGTTCAAGAAATTCCGCCACGACAAGAACGATTTGACGATAGAGGAGTTGGTGGCCGACGTTGGAATCTACGCCCGCCACTACTGCCGGATGGCGCTACAGCGCGAGCCCGACACTACGCTGCGGAACGCATTCATCGATCTCGCGGAGCTCAGGGTCGAGGTCGCCTACCCGCTGCTCCTAGAGCTCTATGACGACTACGACCGAGAGGTCCTCTCCAGGGATCAGCTTCTAATTGCCGTTCGGCTGATCGAGGCCTACGTCTTTCGGCGTGGGGTCTGTGGGATCCCCACCAACTCACTCAACAAGACGTTCGCATCGGCGAGCAAGTCGCTGCAGAAGGCTCGCTACCTCGAGAGCGTAGAAGCGTTCTTCCAGCGCCTCAGCAGTTACAAACGCTTCCCCAAGGACCAGGAGTTCCTACGCCAGCTCCGCGAGCGCGACCTTTACAACTTTCGCGCCCGCAGCTATTGGCTGCGCCGTCTGGAGAACCAAGGCCGCAAAGAGCCGGTTCCGGTGGGCGAATACACGATCGAGCACATGATGCCTCAGAACCCCGAGCTCTCCGAGGCATGGAAGACAAGCCTCGGCCCGGATTGGCGGCGGGTACAGGAGACGCTTCTGCACACCCTGGGCAATCTCACTCTGACCGGCTACAACTCTGAGTACAGCGACAAGCCATTCTCTGAGAAGAGGGACATGCGGGGGGGATTCGGCGACAGTCCTCTGCGCCTGAACGAGGGACTCGGACAACTGGAGGATTGGGACGAAGCATCAATCGTCACACGGGGCAGGCGGCTCGCGGATCTAGCTAAGTCCGTTTGGCCGGCTCCCGACCTATCGGAGGAGGTCTTGGCTGGATATGAGCCTCAGCCATTGGCATCCACCTCCTACACGATCGACGATCACCCGAACCTCGCTAGCGACAAGCCGATGCGGCCACTCTTCGAGGCCTTCCGCACGGAGATCAAAGGCCTCGATCCCGTCGTCACCGAGGAATTCCTGAAACTGTACGTCGCCTACAAGGCGGAGACCAACTTCGTAGACATCGTGCCCCAGGCGAGTCGCCTCCGTATCGCGATCAACATGGACTTTCCGGAGATTTACGATCCGCGCGACCTCTGCATCGATGTGACGAACAAAGGCCGATGGGGAAACGGCAGCGTCGAGGTGCACCTCGACTCAGAAGGGGACATCCCCTACGTCATGAGTCTCGTGCGGCAGTCCTTCGAGAAACAAATGGGAGAGGAGTTAGCACTCGCCTAGAATTGAGTGGTTCCGCAGAAGCCCCTGACGTCCACGACATCTATCTGCAAAGCAAACTCTGGGAATACCCGAGAAATAGCTCTACTCAGCCAACCACAGCGCTTATCATCATCGAGGCACCTGCGTGGATAGGCTTCGGCCCTCGGGCGCCGAGCAGCGGAAAGGACGATCTGAGAGGATGACTGAGACCGCGATCAAAAACCACGCCGCCTTCATCTGGAGCGTGGCCGACCTTCTCCGCGGCGACTACAAGCAGTCCGAGTACGGCAAGGTGATCCTGCCGCTGACCGTGATCCGCCGCCTGGACTGCGTGCTCGAGCCGACCAAGGCAGGCCGTCCTTGACGAAGCACAAGCAGCTCGCCGGGCAGGATCGAGAACGTCGAGCCGGTCCTCCAGGCGGTGGCCGGGCAGCAGTTCTACAACACGAGCCCGCTGACCTTCACGAAGCTCCTCGACGACCCGAACAAGATCGCCGACTCGCTGCAGCCTCTACATCGGGGGCTTCTCCGAGGCGGCCAAGGACGTCATCGACAAGTTCGACTTCGGCATCCAGATCGAGCGGCTGCGCAGGGCCAACCTCCTCTACCAGGTCATCGGCAAGTTCGCCGAGATCGACCTGCACCCGGACGTCGTCTCGAACATCGAGATGGGCTACCTCTACGAGGAGCTGATCCGCAAGTTCTCGGAGCTCTCCAACGAGACCGCCGGAGAGCACTTCACGCCGCGCGAGGTCATCCGGCTGATGGTGAACCTGCTGTTCATCGACGACGACGACGACGTCCTCACCAAGCCGGGGATCGTCAAGACGCTGTGCGACCCGGCGTGCGGCACCGGCGGCATGCTGTCGGTCGCCGAGGATCACCTGCGCGAGCTCAACCCCCAGGCGCGGCTTGAGGTCTTCGGCCAGGAGCTGAACGCCGAGACCTACGCGATCTGCCGCTCGGACATGATGCTCAAGGGCCAGGACGCCTCGCACATCGCCTACGGCAACTCCTTCTCCGAAGACCACCACGAGGGCGAGCGCTTCGACTACCTGCTCGCCAATCCGCCGTTCGGCGTGGAGTGGAAGAAGGTCGAGGACGAGGTCCGCAAGGAGGCGGAGACGCAAGGGCTTCAACGGACGCTTCGGCGCGGGCCTGCCGCGCATCAACGACGGCTCGTTCCTCTTCCTGCAGCACATGATCTCCAAGATGAAGCGACCCGAGGAGGGTGGCTCGCGGCGTGGCGATCGTCTTCAACGGCTCGCCGCTCTTCACCGGTGCGGCCGGCTCCGGCGAGTCGGAGATCCGCCGCTGGATCATCGAGAACGACTGGCTCGAGGCAGTCGTCGCGCTGCCCGACCAGCTCTTCTACAACACCGGCATCTCCACCTACTTCTGGGTCGTGACCAACCGCAAGGCGCCCGAGCGCCGCGGCAAGGTCCAGCTCGTCGACGCGCGCGAGTACTTCGTGAAGATGCGCAAGTCGCTCGGCGAGAAGCGCAAGGAGATCTCCGCCGAGCAGATCGAGGAGATCACGCGGCTCTACGGTGAGTTCAGCGAGGGCGAGAAGGTCAAGATCTTCCCCAACGAGGCGTTCGGCTTCCTGCGGATCACCGTCGAGCGGCCGCTGCGGCTGCGCTGGGAGGTGACCGACGAGACCGATCGCCGCTGTGCTCGCGGCCAAGGCGATCCAGAAGCTAGCCGGCGATGCGCAGACGGCGCTCCGTGAGCTGCTGGAGGACGCAGCGAGGCGACCGGTTCGCCACGCAGCCGGAGCTTGTCAAGGCGTTCGAGGCTCGCGCTCGACGGACCTCGGGCTTGCCGGCCCCGCGCAGAAGGCCGTCTGGTCGGCACTCGCCGTCCGCGACGAGGAGGCCCCGATCATCACCGACCGCAAGGGTAACCCTGAGCCCGATCCCGACCTGCGCGACAACGAGAACGTCCCGCTGCCGCTCGGTGCCGGTGTCGTTTGAGGAGGACCCGACGCGAGCGCTTCGCGACGCTGGAGTACCGGACGGCCGTCGACGACTACATGCGCGACGAGGTGCTGCCGTACGTTCCAGATGCGTGGGTTGACCACGACGCGGACCAAGATTGGCTACGAGATCCCGCTGACGCGGCACTTCTACAAGTACGTGCCGCCGCGGCCGCTGGAGGAGATCGACGCCGAGATCAAGGCGCTGGAGGATGAGATTCAGACGGTTGTTGGGTGAGGTTGCGGGGTGAGCGAAGCGCATCCGCCTGCGGTTCGTTGCACCGCTCCGAGCGAAAACGCCGCCATCTCCGATGGTTGGCGACATCACGTTCCTGCCCATGGAGGCTATCGGTGACGATGGCACTTACGACCGCGAGAGCGTGCGACCAGCAGCTGAGGTCGTTGATTCTGGCTACACTTACTTTGAGCAAGGCGACGTCGTCCGCGCGCGCGTAACGCCGTGCTTCGAGAACGGCAAGGGCGCACTTCTGTCCTCTCTTACCAGTGGCCGGGGCCTCGGAACAACCGAGCTATTCGTCTTCCAGCCGTCGTCGGCCATCGACGCCCGGTACTTGTTCTACGTAACCGCATCTCATGAGTTTACGGGCCTGGGTACTGCCACCATCTACGGCGCGCACGGAGTCCGCCGCGTTGATGATAAATTCGCTCGCGACTACCGGGTGTGGCTACCACCCCTCACGACCCAACGTGCAATCGCCGACTACCTCCACCGTGAGACAGCACGGATTGATGCTCTCATTGTGGCGAAGCAAAAGATGGTGGAGTTGTTGGATGATCGGCGTCAGGCAGTCATCGATGGGGCAATGCTGGGAAGGCCGAAGGTCCGGGTGAAACATCTGGTAAGTCGCATCACAAGTGGACCGCGGGGCTGGGCTGAATACGCCGCGAACGACGGAGTTCTTTTCCTTCGTATCGCCAATGTCTCCGCAAGCGACACGGAGCTCGATATGACGAACACAATGTATGTGCAGCCACCGGAGAGTGCCGAGCGTCGTCGGACATCGGTCTGCACGGGGGATGTGCTGGTGTCGATTACGGCCGAGATTGGCTCGGTCGGCGTAGCTCGTGCAACCCACGCAGGAGGCGCGGTGAGTCAGCACGTTGCGCTACTGACGCCAAGGCTGTGCTCTGGCGATTGGCTTGCATTTGCGCTTTGCAGCTCTGATGCAAAAGCTCAACAGAGGCGGCACGATACGGCGGCACCAAGACTCAGCTAGGTCTGGACGACGTAGCCAACATCTCGCTCCCCTTCGTTAGCATCGCCGACCAGGCGCGCATTCTCGCCAATTTGGCAAAGAGCGTTCACGCAACCCGAACCGCCCAACGCAAACTCGAGCGATCAGATCGCGACTCCTGCATGAGCGCCGCCAAGCCCTCATCACCGCTGCGGTCACCGGCCAGCTCGATATCCCGGAGGCAGCATGAGTTCGGTCAGCGAGAAGCTGCTCGAGGATGAGATCAGCGGCCACCTGGTCGTCGCACGGTGGCTACCGGGTCTGCAAGGTCGGGACCGACCCGGAGTGGCGGCAGGACTTCGATGCCAAGCTCGGCCTCGACACCGCGGAACTCTTCGCGTTCATCGAGGAGACGCAGCGTCCGGAGTGGGCGAAGCTGGTCAAGGCCCACGGCGGTGACGAGGAGCTCGCCCGTCAGCGGTTCGTCCAGCGGCTCGCGCAGCAGATCGACGAGCGCGGCACGGTCGATGTCCTGCGGCACGGCGTCCGCGATCAGAACGTCGAGATCCGGCTCTCGTACCGCAAGCCCGCGTTCGGTGTCGCGCCCGAGCTGGTCGCCCACTACGACGCCAACCGGCTGACCGTCACGCGCCAGCTGCCCTTCGATCCCGAGTCGAACAAGACGGTCGACCTCTGCCTGTTCCTCAACGGCATCCCGGTCGCAACCGCGGAGCTGAAGAACCACCTCACCGGCCAGAACATCGAGCACGCGATCGAGCAGTACCGCACCGACCGCGATCCGAAGAACGTCACGCTCGGCCGGCGCGCGCTGGTCCACTTCGCCGTCGACCCCGATGCGGTCGCGATGACGACCAAGCTGGAGGGGAAGTCGACGCGGTTCCTGCCGTTCAACCTTGGGCACAACCTCGGGAAGGGCAACCCGCCGAACCCCAACGGCCACAAGACCTCGTACCTGTGGGAGCGCGTCTGGGCGAGGGACGCCTGGCTCGACATCCTGCACCGCTTCATCCATGTCGAGCGTCCGGAGAAGGGCTCGATCAGCGGCGCGCCGCGCGGCCGAGACGGTGATCTTCCCGCGCTACCACCAGTGGGACGCGGTGCTCAAGCTCGAGGCCGACGCAGCCGCGAACGGCGCCGGCCACTCCTACCTGATCCAGCACTCGGCCGGGTCGGGGAAGTCCAACACGATCGCCTGGACGGCCCACCGGCTCTCGACGCTCCACGACGCCGAGGACCGCAAGGTCTTCGACAAGGTCGTCGTCATCACCGACCGCGTGATCCTCGACCGCCAGCTGCAGGACACCATCTACCAGTTCGAGCACGCCCGCGGCGTGGTCGTGAAGATCGACGAGGACTCCAGCCAGCTCGCCGAGGCGCTGGCCGGCGAGCAGGCGCGGATCATCATCACGACGCTGCAGAAGTTCCCGTTCGTGATCGACAAGATCGGCGACGTTCCCGGCCCGCAACTACGCGGTCGTGATCGACGAGGCGCACTCATCCCAGACCGGCGAGGCGGCCAAGGACCTGCGGCTGGCGCTCGGAGCCGGCGAGGAGCAGGAGCTGACCGCCGCCGAGGCGGAGGACGCGGGCCTGCTCGTCGGCGGCGATCGATCCGGTCGAGGAGGCGCTCGCGCGGTCGGTCGGCGCGCGCAGCGGCCGCCAGTCGAACCTGTCCTACTTCGCCTTCACCGCCACGCCGAAGGGCCGGACGCTGGAGATGTTCGGCCGCCTCAACCCGCGAGACCGGAATGTCACGAGCCCTTCCACCTGTACTCGATGCGCCAGGCGATCGAGGAGGGCTTCATCATGGACGTGCTCGCCAACTACACGACCTACCAGACCTTCTGGAAGATCGAGAAGGCGACCGAGGAGGACCCGGAGTACGACGCCAAGAAGGCCCGCCGGGCGATCGCGCGGTTCGTCAGCCTGCACCCGTACCACCTTGCGCAGAAGGCCGAGATCATCGTCGAGCACTTCCGCCAGCACACGGCCAAGGAGATGGGCGGGCTGGCCAAGGCGATGGTCGTGACCTCCTCGCGGCTGCACGCCGTCCGCTACAAGCAGAACATCGACAAGTACATCAAGGCCAAGGGCTACAACGACATCAAGACGCTCGTCGCGTTCTCCGGCAAGATCGATGACGGCTCCGGAGCAGCCGCTGACCGAGACCAACATGAACGGCTTCCCCGAAAGCCGGACCGCCGAGGAGTTCGCCGACCCCGAGTACGGCGTGCTGATCGTCGCCGAGAAGTTCCAGACCGGATTCGACCAGCCGCTGCTGCACACGATGTACGTCGACAAGCCGCTGGTCGGGCTGGCGGCCGTCCAGACGCTCTCGCGGCTCAACCGCATCCACCCGCTGAAGGAGAACACCTTCGTCCTCGACTTCCGCAACGACACCGAGGACATCGTCGAGGCGTTCGAGCAGTTCCACGGCTGCACGGTCGCGCCGCCGACCGACCCCAACATCCTGTGGGACACCCGGCGACGTCTCGACGACTTCGACGTGCTGCGGCCCGAGGAGATCGAGGCGGCGATGCCCGCGCTGCTCGGTGCCGGCGCGCTCGGATGAGAAGCGCTCGGCCGAGACCTACGCCGCCCTCGGGCCGGCCAAGGCTCGCTTCGAGCAGATGGGCGACGAGGAGCGCCTGGAGTTCCGCGACGCGCTGACCCGCTTCGTGCGGACCTACTCGTTCGTCTCCCAGATCGCCGCCTTCACCGACCCGGCGCTGGAGCGTGACTACGTCTACTGCCGCGCGCTGTCGCTCTATCTGCGCGACACGGGCACCGTCGAGCGGCTCGACCTGGGCACCGAGGTCGAGCTGACCCACCTGCGCCACCAGATGACCTTCAGCGGCACGCTCGTCGCTGACGTCGGAGGTCGGCGAGGTGCGGTCGTTCTTCGGCGAGGGCAAGGGAAGCCAGCAGGAGCTCGACCTGGAGCACCTCTCCAGCATCGTCGAGGTGCTCAACGACCGCTTCGGCACCGACCTGACCGACGTCGACAAGCTGCTGCTCGACCAGTTCGAGGAGAGCTGGGTCGCCGACGGCGAGCTGTCCGATCAGGCCCAGAACAACAGCATCGACAACTTCCGCCTGGTCTTCGACCGCAAGTTCCTGCAGACGATCGTCACCCGCGTCGACGCCAACGACGAGATCTTCAAGAAGATCCTCGACGACGACGACTTCCGCGCGACCATCGGCGAGTTCTACCTGCGCAAGGTCTACGAGCGGCTGCGCGGGGGTGACGAGCCTGCGCCTGGATCGAAGGTTGGCTAGGCTTCACAATCGGTGTCCGGGCATCACCGGAATCTTCGCTGCATCGGCGAGCTTATCGGCCTAGATGTTGTTTGTTGATGTCGTGAATCCGCGAAGTTTGTCGAGACGGAGGTACTGATGAAATCGACGCTGAAGCAGGGGGCCACCCTCCGGGCTGGTCGATATGAGATCGAGCGACCGTTGCGAGGTGGCACGGAAAAGCAGGTCTATCTAGCGCATGATCGGAATCTAAGGTGCCAGGTTGCGCTTGATGTCTTTGCGGATGATGCCGTCATGTCGGGTGGTTTGAGTGTCAGCGCATGGGAGGCGCAAGTCCTCGGCAACCTGGGTGACCATCGAAACCTCGGAGATGTTTTGGATCACTGGGAGGAAGATGGTGCCGCATTCATGGTCAGCCGATACCTATCGGGTGGGAGTCTCAGCGACCTGATCGCGGGCCACCGAGACGGCGAGACTACGTTATCTGCAGGGGAGATACTTCGCATCGCAACGGAAATCGCACGCGGACTGGCGCATATCCACGAGCATCGAATCGTGTATCGAGACCTCCAACCCCAAAACGTTCTCTTTGATCAGTGGAGCGCGATTCGATTGGTTGATTTTGACACTGCCTGCCCTCTCGATGGGTCGGAAATGAGCGACATCTCAGGCCGACCCGTCGTCGCATACATGGCTCCCGAGGAGCTGGAGGGCGGCCCGGCCGACGAGAAAGCCGATCTGTACTCGCTCGGGGCGACCATCTACGAGATGTGCAGCGGGCGCCCACCCATTGTCGGCGACCGAACCGAAATTATCGATGCGCGACGTTCGGGCGAACCATCGCCGCTTGGACGAGAAGATCTACCCGAAGATCTACTCCAACTGACCTTCAAACTGCTCGCAGCCGATCCTAATCAGCGACCGACGAACGCCGCTGAGGTAGTCCGGAGTTTGGAGCAGGTACACGCCGATCGTGCCGCTCTTGAGGCGCTCCTCAAGAGCGACGAGTCGGCGACGCTCGAGTTCAAGTCGTCCCTGTGCGTCCCTGATGAGGATCTACCTGATCACCTCGACGAGAAGCAGCGGAAGGCGCGTGAACAACAACTCAAGCGATCCATCCAGCAATCGGTGTCGAAGACTATCGCAGCATTCCTCAACAGCGAAGGCGGTAAGCTCATCATTGGTTTCAAAGAGGGTGGCAGCGTTATCGGCATCGAGAAAGACTACCCCGAGGTCAAGGAGGAATCACGTGATGGCTGGCTCCTCACGTTCGACGAGGTGATTTCACGCGACCTTGGACCCGAGGTGATGACTTCAATGGATGTTCAGCTTGAGCCCATCGAGGATCGCACTGTGGCAGTCGTTTCTTGTACGCCGCGGAAGGAGCCGACGTGGCTCGGAAGCGACGGGCTGTGTTTTATTAGACGAACAGCGTCTACCGAACAGTTGTCTCCGAAGGAGACTTTGACCTGGTACCAGGAACGGTCCGGGAGATACGCACCCTGAGCATTCCTCCTCGTCCGACCCTCACCGCCGTATCCGCCCCTGGGGCTGTACCAAGCGCGGTTTCCAAATCGCGCGATATCCGATCCCTGGTCTTTCGCCGCTCAGACTTCGCGCCAGACCCAGCCCGCGACGCGGGCTGGGCCGAGGCTGCATTTCCCGTTTCCGGGGGAATGAATTGGTGCCCGTTTGGTGCCCGCTCCCTGGGTGCGCCAAGCACGCGAGATCTTGCAAAACTTGCCGTAGCGGGCTTGCTTAGATCGCGGGGGCGGTTTTGAACGGATATCAACGATCGAATATCGCCTTTATGCAGAGTCAAATTCTCGCTGGCTGATGATGCTCCATCGTCTAGCAACCGACTCAGCTGGGGCTCACGCTGACTGACCGGAAAGACCAGCCGCGCCCCAGTCACCCGCAAGGCCGCGATAGCGACCCCAAAAGTGCGGCTAGTGGGTTGACGGCGGACCTGCCCACAATCTCCTCGGGTTGGCAGGAGTTGGCGCAACCCAGCCTGCCGACCTGGCCAGTCTGCTAAATCAATTCGAAGGTCCGAGCACAAAGCGCGCGCGCTCCGCCCGGAGCATCTCGTAGGGATTCATGCACTTGACCTTCAGCGCAATGCAGGCGTTAGGGATCTTGATCCTCTTCGCCGAGTTCGCAGGGGTCTCGTGGGTCACCACCGTGAGGCCATGTGCGTGGGCATGAGCGACGAGGTAGTAATCACCGCCTTGGAGGAAGGTGTTCACGGCTGCGGGCTCATAGTCTGCGGCTGCAGCCCAGTTGCTCACCGTCTGGAGGCTGGGAACTACCGGCTCGTCTGGAATCAAGAAGAACTCCGGCCGGGCCTGCGCCCACTCGGTCAGTTCATCGTCCCCGGCCTTGATCTCGTCAAATACTTTCTCGACGCTGTGGACCTTCTCGGCGGAGTGTTCCTGGCCCAACCAGTCCCAGAAGGCAGGACAGAAGTCGAAACCGTAGTGCAGGTTCTTGGCCTGGATGAAGACGTTGGCGTCGAGCAGATACATCAAGCCGCTCCGAGATGCTCGGCAAGTTCTTTGAAAGTCTTGTACTTGCGGATGCCGAGCAGGCGGAACGCATCGCGGTGAAGCGTCCGGCCTTCCTGGGTGTCGGCAAGGATTGCCTGGGCAAAGCGCTTGCTGGTGCGAACAGGCTGGGTGTAGTAGAAGTTGCCGCCGCTGGCGCCCTTCGCCTCCGTGATTCGCGAGAGCTCGTCGGCGAAGGCAGCCTCGTACTCGTTCCACTGCAGATAGTTGGCGTCAAAGATGCGTCGTAGAACGACAAGAGTGCTGACCTTGTAGAAGCGAGCCAAGCGGGCCAATTCCTCGGCCAGGGGCCCCTGCCCGGAGTACTCCTTGCGGAGAGAGTCGATCGGCACCAACAGCTCCCCAGCGACGGCGTTACACCACCGCTCGACATCTCGGTCGCTTCGAACGTTTAGCCGGGGATTGGAGAGAGCCGGCTGGCCAAGCCATACGTGGGTCAACTCGTGGGCCAAGGTAAAGATCTGTGCCGCTTTGGTGTCGGCGCCGTTGACGAAGACAACCGGCGCGAGGTCATCTACCAAAGCGAAACCCCTGAACTCGGCGGGATCGAGCTTGCGGCGGGTATTGCTCCCGACAACCCCGCTGATCATGACGAGAACCCCGGCATCCTCGGCGCGTTCGACGAACTCGCGCAAAGCTTCAGACCAATTGGCCATCTCGCCTCGATCAGCAAGGTCAAAGCCGAGCGCATGGCGGATGCGTTTGGCGGCGGCGGTGACTTTGGCCGAGGTCTTCAGCGATCCGACGAAATCCAAGGGCTCGGCGCCGATCGCCTGCATGTAGCTGCGATACCACTCTTGGCGCTGCTCGCAGATGAAGATCGTCTCGAGCAGGTTCGGGCTCGGTCGGGTTGGTTCGGCACCGGGCATCGTCCTGAAGTCGGGAACCGGGAGTTGCTCCTCCGGAGGGGTCTGGAGAACAGGAAGCCGACCGGCGTGTCGGTCGCCCGGGCAAACTTCTCAAGCTGCTTGAGAGTCGGACGAGTGTCGCCGCTCGTCCAGGCTTCCAGCTTCGGAAAGCGCTCACCCAACTCCCCCGGATCGCGGCCGGAGCGCTCACTAGCCCACGCCAGCAGCGAGGGCGCCACGTCGACCCGGACCGCCATACGACGGATTATGGCTAACGCACCGGGGACCAACCCTTGAGGCCTCTTCAGCTCTGCGAAGGGGCAGCGGGTGCCCGCATGGATAGGCTGGTTGCGCGCGAAGCGGCTACCCGATCCCGAACCCACGGTCGACGTCGCGGTCCAATTCGATCCCGCGCTCGAGTTGCGCTCGGCGCTCCGCGGCCCGTTGGTCGACCCCCTTGCTAATGCTCGCCTCCTGCGCCCCGCTACGGCGGAGCCTCTCCCCGAGTCGTTCGATCGCGCCGATATCCATGCCCGCCTCACCGAGATCCTCGCGCGAGACGTAGATTTGAGTCTGCTCGCGGGCGCGGCTGAGCGCTACGTAAGCGTGCTCGCGGTCGGTCTGCCAGCCGCCCGTGAGGATGCCCGAGGTCTCGGCGGTGATGCCCTGGGCCTTGTAAACGTGAACGGCGTAGCCGAGATTGAGGTCGGAGAACTTCGCGGTATCGACCTCGACCTCGCGCGGCTCGCGCTCGTGGGTCTCGACCGTGACCCGGCCGAGGTCGAGATCGGCGTCAACGATGCTGCCGGTGATCCCGTTCTCGACCCGCCGCTCACCAGAGACGGGGAGCTGGGCCGAGAAGATCACCTCATCGCCCGCGGCAAGGCCGTAGGGCTTGCCGGGCAGTTCGACTCGGTGAGCACCGAGCTCGCCAGCGGCTGCCCGGCGCTCCTGGGCCATCGCGTTGATCTGGTCGCGCTCTTTGTTGGAGGCGTCGGTGATCATCACCGCCCGGCCGGCGGGCAGGCGCTGTCTGGTCTCATCCCAGTCGGCGACCATCGCTTCTGCGGCCTGGGCGCGGGTGTCGTGGATATGGAGGCGATCGTGGGCCTGGTACTGAGCGAGCGCTGGACCGGGTTCGCCGTTTCGTACCTGCTCCCAGGCCCGGCGCTCCCAGTCGTGCTGGGCGCGGTGGACCTCGGTCAGCTCGGCGCTGGGGACGCGATCCCGCAGCTGCTCGAAGAGCCCGCCGGCGCCGATCGGGCCCAGTTGCGCGGCGTCGCCGGCTAGCACGAGCTTGCTCTTGCTCTCTGAAGTGATCTCGGCGATCCGGGCGAGGTGCACGGTGTCGGCCATCCCGGCCTCGTCGATGACCACGACGACCCTGGGGCCCAGCTCAACGCGGCCTTTCTCGACGCCGTTGCAGAGACCGTCGGCGGTGAAGGAGCGATCGAGCTTTGCGTCCTCCCCCAACCGCTGCGCGGTGGCGCCGGCGACCGCGGTGCCGATCACCTCATAGCCCTCGAGCTGCCAGGCTCGGGCAGCGGTAGAGACCACCACGCCCTTGCCGGTGCCGGCGCGGCCGACGAGCTGCGAGATGGCGCCGGGGCCGGTGATTGTCTCCAGGGCTTCGCGTTGCTCTTGGGAGAGCGAGCCGTGGATCTCCTTGCCGATCTCGCGGCGTGCTTGCTTGAGGAACGCCTCGCTGAGCGGCGCGGCGTCTTCAGTGGCGCGCCGTTCAGCGATGTCGACCGTGGCCTGCTCCAGCTCGCGCAGGCGCCGCGTCGTCCACCTGCCGTCCTCGAGCCGGACCAGCTCGCCGCTGCGGGTCAGCTCCGCGATCAGGCGGTCGCCCTCGTCTGGGCGACAGGCTCCAGCGGCAAGCTCGTAGGCCTTGGCGCGCAGGTCGCAGTTGTCGATCGTCGCGCGCTCGCGGGTCACCTCGGTCAGCAGCTCGGCGCGGAGGTCGATGTCCTCCTGGTTAGAGATCGAGCGCTCATCAAACAACTGCTCGGTGCGCTCGACGCTCAACCCGTGCTCCTCCCCCACCGCTCGCCAAGCCTCGTTGACGTCAAGCCGATCGGCGGCGTTCTTTGAGCCGCGGGTGGAGATCGTCAGTGAACCCAGCTCCCCGGCGCGGGGCTCGCGTCCGTAGCGCTGGCGGAAGATGGGAACGGAACTCTCACTTGGCCCCACTCCGGAACCTTGAAATGGCCCCACCCCGTCCGACCCGCCGCGGACTGTTCGAGTCTCATGAAGCTCGAACGGAAGGCGGCAGACAGGGATGGGATCACGAGTGGAGACGTTCGAGCAGATAAGAAGAGATCGCGACCGTGAGGGCCTTTCGATCAGGGCCTTGGCAGAGCGCCACGGTGTCCATCGTCGCGCTGTCCGTCAGGCGCTTGCCTCGCCGCTGCCTTCACCGCGCAAGCGCCCTGAGGGTCGCCCGGCGCCGAAACTCGGCTTATACCGGGAGCTGATCGACGGCTGGCTGATCGCGGACCGAGACGCCCCGCGAAAGCAGCGCCACACCGCCCACCGCATCTGGGAGCGCCTCGGCGAGGAGCACGGCGCAGAGGTCTCTGAGCGTGCGGTGCGCAAGTGGGTTGCCCACCGCCGCAGAGAGCTGGGCGAGCCGCCGGCGGCGATGGTGCCCCTAGTGCACGACCCCGGCGTCGAGGCGGAGGTCGACTGGGGCGAGGCGGTCGTGATCCTGCGGGGAGTCCCCACCAAGGTGTTCGTCTTCCACATGCGCGCCTGTCACTCCGGCGCCGCCTTCGCGATGGCCTTCTCGCGCCAGACCCAGCAGGCATTCCTCGAGGCCCACGCCGGTGCTTTTGACTGGTTCGGCGGGGTCTTCCAGACGATCCGCTACGACAACCTGAAGGCTGCGGTCACGAAGATCCTCAAGGGCCGCAGACGCCTCGAGTCAGACCGCTTCATCGCGCTGCGCTCCCACTACCTGTTCGAGTCCTCCTTCTGCGAGCCCGGCGAGCAGGGCGCCCACGAAAAGGGCGGCGTCGAGGGTGAGGTGGGCCGCTATCGCCGCCGGCACTTCGTCCCCTTGCCCGAGGTCCAGAGCATCGCTGAGCTGAACGTGCTGATCGCCGCCGGCTGTAATTCAGATTTGAAGCGCACGATCAGCGGCCGCGCGGTGACCGTCGGTGAGGCCCTCTCGGCGGAGCTGGCAGATCTGCGAGCGGCGCCGGCAGAGCCGTTTGACGCGCGTGAGCAATCGACGCCGAGGGTCGACTCCAAGGCGCTCGTCACGGTCCGCCAAAACCGCTACTCGGTTCCGGTCTCACTGGTCGGGCGAAAGGTGCTCGTGAAGATCGGTGCTAGAGAGATCGAGGTCTTCCACGAGCACCAGCTGATCGCCGTTCACGAGCGCCTGGGGGGCCGCTACGGCGTCTCGGGGAAGCTCGACCACTACCTCGAGCTGTTGCGGCGAAAGCCGGGGGCGCTGCGCTCCTCGCTGCCCCTTGCCCAGGCGCGTGAGCGGGGCTCATGGCCAGCCTGCTTTGACGAGCTGTGGACGGCGATCGAGGCACGCTATGGCGCCTCAGAGGCCGCCCGGCAGATGGTCGACGTGCTGCTGCTCGCCCGCGAGCTCAGACCCGCACGCGTCGAGCTCGCCGTCCGTGGCGCACTGGCCGCCGGTGCAAGCGACGGGCGTGCGGTCGCCTTGCTTGCCAGGCGCTCTGAGCGCGCCGAGCCGCCCGGCATCGAGCTCTCGGAGAGGCTCTCGATCATCGGTGGACCCGAGCCGAGCCTCGGTGACTATGACCAGCTGCTCGAAGCCGCGGTGAGCCGATGAGCGCGCCGGCGAAGACCCAGGCGATCGAGGCGCTGATCGAGGCGCAGGCGATCGAGCTGAAGCTCCCGACCGTCAGACGGCGCTTCAAGGCGCTCGCCGAGGAGGCCCTGCGCGAGCAGCAGACACCGGTCACGTACCTCGCGGCGCTCCTTGAAGCGGAGATGGCAGAGCGCTCTGAGCGCCGTGAACGTCGACGCCTGCTGGAAGCCCGTTTCCCGGTGATGAAGCGCCTGGAGGACTTCCGCTTCGCTGATAACCCGAAGGTCTCGCAGGCCGCGATCGCCGCGCTGGCCGAGTGCTCCTGGATCGATGACCGCGAGTCGGTGATCCTGATCGGTGAATCGGGTACGGGGAAGACGATGCTGGCCACGGCGCTGGCGGTCTGCGCCTGCCAGCAGGGCAGACGGGTGCGTTTCACCACCCTCGCCGGGCTCGCCAACGAGCTCCAAGAAGCCGAGAGCCGAAGAGAGCTCGCCCGCGTCGTGGCCCGCTACGCGCGCACCGAGCTTGTGGTGCTCGACGAGCTCGGCTACCTGGCGCTCCCCAAGGGTGCCGCCGAGCTCGTCTTCCAGGTCATCTCCGAGCGAAACGAGCGAGCCAGCCTGATCGTCACCACCAACCTCCCCTTCGGCGAGTGGACCAAAGTGTTCCCCGACCCGCGTCTGGCCAAGGCCGTCGTCGACCGCATCACCCACCGGGCTCACATCATCGAGACCGGCACCGAGTCATGGCGCTTTCGCCACGGCATCCAACGCAAGGCGAAGGGGGCCGCCCGATGACGCGCCGGCGAGCTCTGGGCTGCGCTCGCCCTACGGGCTTCGCTTCGCCCAGAGCTCGCCGAGACTCCACAGCAGGGGTCGATCAGGGATCATCTACGCACACCAACAACCAGCGCGGGGTAGGGCCAGTTCAGAGTTCCGCGGTGGGGCCAGTGCAAGTGGCCGTTTCCAGAAGATTCGCGCGGCGCGGTCGACATCTTCGGAGCGGGAGGACCAGCGGCTCGCCAACTGCTCGGGGACGCCACGGACCTCGAAGTAGCGTCCGTTGCGGCCGGTGCTCCGTTCAATTGGCAGGCCCAGCTCGCGTAGGTTCGCGGCCAGCTCGGCTCGATACCAGGCTCCGTTCTCCCGGGCGGAGCGGTAGAGCTGGCGCGATTCGACCGCGGCGAGCTTGCCGTCGCTTCTCTCGGCCGCGAAGAGGACGAGGTGGGAGTGCAGCTGGGGGTCGGGGACGGCGCCGGCCTCCTGGTTTTGGGCGAGGCGGCTGGAGGTGTGGACGAACTCGGCAGCCAGGAGGCTCTTGGCCCGCTCGAAGCGCACCACTCCGCCGCTCTTCCGGCGCACCAAGGCGACCTCGCGCTCGGTCCTCTCAAGCGAGCTCGCCACCGCCCTTTGATGGGCGGCCTCGATCTGGGCGCGTCGGTAGGGGCCGGCGGTCGCCCAGAGCGCCGAGACCGACTTCGGCGGGGCCATCATCAGCTCGACGCCGGCGACCCTGGTGCCATTGGAGCCTGCAGGACGCAGCGGCTCGGCGGTCAGCGGCGAGAAGCCCTGCATCACCGCGCGCAGGTCGTCGCGCGCCACCGGCTCCTCGGGGTCGAGGCCGAGCGAGCACAGCAGGCCCGGCGAGCCATGCCAGCGGCTCGGAACGGGTGCCTCCGAATCGTTTTTGCTGTCGCGGGTGTAGTAATCGCCGCGCGTCGAGGTGGAGGTCAGGTACTTCGCATATCTCGTCGCGGAATCGCAGGGGATCTTGTGGGTGGTCTGCACCGACCGAACGTAGTCACGGCGACTACATACCACAAGACGGTGGGTGAATCGGCGACCATCACCGGCTATGTGTGGCTAAGTAGCTCCGTGAGGTGCGTTTAGTCTGCGCTGTTACGGCACTACGGAGATACCGGAGGATAAGGTCACTGCGGAACGGCGATGCCGGTCATTTCAGCCCCATAGGGGCGTTGTTGACCAAGCGGTCAAAGCTACTGGTTCGGAACAGAGATGTGAAGCACACTCGGAAATAGTCTGACCTCCGAAACATGCAGAAGTTGGCGGGATGTTGCCCCCGGGAGGGCGCCGATCAAAATCGATCGCTTCCGCGCTGGAAGGGCTGAATTCAGAAGCGAACTCTGTGCCTCGACGAGCCGCGTAGGATAGATCGCTCTCCCGGTCACTCGGAGCGGCGTCTGGAATGCCGACGACGCCTCCGGCGAGCGGCGATGGATCGCCTTTTCTCTCGCTGCTCGGCCTCGCCGCGGCGTTGGCCCATCGCACGAACGACTTGGCCTCGCACGAGCCCCTCACCAAGACCCTCCAGAACGACGCGAGAACCGAAGCGATCCGTACCGAGCGATGCGTAGAGCTTGCCGACGACCTCGTCGGCAAAGCTCGCCGTAACGCGCTCGACAGCGGCAAAGTCAAGAATGACCTTGGCCTGCGGATGGGCCGCGACGAGGTTGCCGACCTTGACCCGAACTGGACGCCCGGCGATACGAGTTGCGGTGCTTGTCGCCTCCTCAAGAACGGATATCCGGATGTCATGCTCGTCCGGTTCGTAGACGACGTCTAGGTAGTCCCAATCAGCTATCCCGATGCCGTCTTGGAGCAGCGCACCTTCGAGATCAAAGTCGCGGTTGACGGTGATCTCAAAGTAGACGACGGTGCCGTCCAGAGCATCAACCGCACGGGAGAGCTGCCCCGTCGGCTTCGGATCGGCGGCGCTTGCACGAACCAACGCCCGGCCTGAATGGACGATGAACGAGCCGCTTGCCGCTGTCGCGATGCGGAGTGCCCCAGCCAGCCCGTTGCCGGCCCAATGGCGCGGTCTCGAGTGACGCCCTGTTTGAGTGCGTGCCGGACGGCACTTAGGTCAGACTTGAGTCCAGGATGCCCAGTGCGAATCGTTGCCGGAATCCCATTGCCAGCGTCGGCAACGACGAACTGCACCTTTCGGCGGCGAGCGGCGACCGTAACTGCGACTAGGCCTCCTTCGGGCGCATCGGCGTGCTGGAAGACGTTATCGGCGATCTCATTCAGTGCCCACTCAAGGCCATGTAGGGCCGAGCGGCGCACATCTGCCTCGCGCAGCACGACCTCGCAAGTGCGGTTGACGAGGTCAAGTAGCTCTTCATCGGTTTGGTAGCGGATGACGGGGAGCCATCCTTCGGGCTGGCGTTCGTTCGCCTCGTAGTTGATCGGGCTGAGGTGATGCGCCCAGTTGCTGTGTTCAAAGATGCTTCGAGTCGGGCGGTCTTGTGGATCGATGACATCGAAGTGCATGCCTGCACGTCGACATGCCTCGGCCTGAACGACCAGCTGCGCCATCGCCACGGGCGCCGCAAAGGTCGTCGCCGTGAAATCGAAGGTGAATCCAGTCCGGCCTTCGGCCTGTGCCTTGTGCATGAGCCTTCGGAAGAGCGTCGCGTCCGGGTGGTGGACTTCCCGACCGAAGACCAGGCGGTCTTTAGCGACCAAGGACAGGGATGCCTTTGGAGGATCGGATCGCCTGTTTGAGGCGCGTCTCGGCATCCGCCGAGGTTAGGGGGCAGTCGGGTCTACCGTTGCGCCTAGCAATCTCGTCATCCGCAATCTCCGTCGGTTCTTATGACGACCGCGCGGCGCAGGCCGATCTCCTTGTAGGAGAAGCCGGCGGGGATCAGTACGAGGTTGCGGCGCCGGGCGGCGTGGGCGAGGGCCGAACGTAAGCGGACCAAGACGCCATCTATTGAGAACTGCGGTGCTGGTGAAGGCTGAACTCGGTGCCCTGATCGTCACGGCAATCCACCTGGTAGCCCGATGGGCTCTCATCTATATCGGCGGCCTCACCGCCAAGCTCTCGCACGCGCGCAACCGCGGCCGGGATGTCGTCGACGTCGAAGTAGACCTTCACCGCTGCGCGGTCTGCGTTGCCGCGTAGCCCAGCTGGCGGCGTAACGCCCTGGATCTGGAATCCGTCTGAGACGCTGCCCGGAGCAAAATCCCATCCGAGCAGCCCGCCGTAAAACGCTTGGGCTTGGGCGCTATCTGGAACTTGGATCACGAGGTAGGACGTGTCGGCCATTGGCGCTCCTGAGGTCGTGGAGAAGCGGGCTCCGATCGAACCCCGCTGCATTTGTTTACGTGTAAACAATCACTTTGGGCCCTGCTTGTCAAGGGCTGATGAGTAGTCCGTTCACGACCGCAGCAAGATCGTTGGCGTAGGTGTCGTGCTTGCGTGACGTCGACCAGAAGTCCTTCAGCTCCGCAAGCATCGGGAACTCAACATCTTGGACCTTGGCGAGGGTGCTAAGGGTCCGAGGAGTGCTGGCCTGCTTGGCCGATTGCTGGGCGGTTTCGGAACGCACCACGAGATGACCCACGGTGAAGCGCCACGCGACCAGATATGCGGCGCCAGCCTGGGAGGGAGACAGGCCCGACGCCACGAAGGCACCGACGATCTCGTCGATCGCCCAGAGAACCGAGGGCGCGATCAAGTCGCCTTTGACGAGCACGCCGACTGCCCACGGGCGCGCCGCCAGCCCGTCATAGAGCATCTGGAACAGCTCCAATATGCGCGCCCGGGGATCGTCAGGAAGCGAAGTGCGCGGCAGCTCGGCGGCTGCTTGGTCGAGCATCAACAGGAGAAGCTCATCCTTGCCCCGCACATGCCTGTATAGCGCCATCGGTGAGCTTTCCAGCTCCTTGGCGACGCGGCGCATGGTCAAGGCTTCGATTCCATGGTCATCGACGATTGCTTCAGCCGCAATCACGATGGCGTCACGTGACAGTCGCGGAGGCCTGCCTGCTCGACGGGATGGCTCTGCGACCTCATTCACGACTCAAACATCCAACGAATCCACAGACAGGGGGAACTGCGGGTCTTGCTAATTCCAGGATGCTTCGCTGGCCCACGTCCTCCCACCACCAGGGCGGGAAGCTAGGTTCGAGGATCGCTGCGTCGACCACCCATGGCGTCATTGTCCCGCAACTCCCGTAATCTCGCGCGGCCCTCAGCGACACACCGGTTTGTCTTCGTGTAGCTGAAGCCGGTGATCTGGCCGACCTCGGCGTAGCTGTAGCCCGCGGCAATCAGGCTGAGGGCGCGGCGCTCGGCGAGCTTCAGCGCGGCGAGGCGTGTCTGGGCGTCGTCGATGAGCTCGATCAGCTGCTCGGGACCGGTGTCGCCGGAGGGAATCGACTCCGCGGCGAAGCTCCGGCCCGCCGACTCCGGGGTGGCCTCCTGGCCGGCGCGGCGGTCGAGGTGGGACTCGCGGCGAAGTGCCCAGCAGCGGCGCTGTAATACGAGTGTGACCCAGGCGAGGGGCGGGGAGCCCGCGGCGGGATCGTACTTCTCGATCAGCGCGGCAAACGAGAACTGGAGAGCTTCAGAGGCGTCCTCGCGGTTGGCGGCGTTCCTCAGTGCGATCCGCAGCAGGTAGTCGTAGCGCTCGCGGTAGAGCTGCTCGGCGAGAGCTTGGACCTTGGCGCGCCTGTCCTGCTCGGCACTGCTGGCGTACATCTCGACCTCCTCGTCGCTGGCTTTGAGGAGGCCGCGCAGGGCGCCGGACGGGCAGTCCGGAACCCGAGCCAAAGGCGAGGGCCGGAGGAGCCCCGTAGGGGCTTGCAGGGCCGCCCGCCGGTGCCACACTGCGCGGCCCAAAGCCAGCGACGAGGGTGGTTCGGTCAGCTCAGCGCGACGTGCGTTGGGGCCAAAGCCTCATTCAACACGCAGGCATAAGCTAAGCCCATATCACGAGTGCGGCGAAACCTCGAGCTGAAGGCAAGGGACGCCGATCCGGGGCGATCTTTGATGGTCTGCGAGTCGCTAGGTGCCGAGGATCGTGGCGTGCTGGTCCAGAGGGATACCTACTTCAATGCTCACAATGGTCGGCTGAAGCTGCGCGAGGAGGAGGGCGCTGCGCCACACCTGATCGCATACGAGCGTCCCGATCGAGCCGGGCGGCGAGAGAGCCGCTATCGGATCGTCGAGGTGGCCCGGGTAGAGGAGCTGAAGGCGTCCCTCGTAGCCGCGCTGGGAATCAAGGTGGTGGTAGCAAAAGAGCGGCGCCTGTTCCTCTGGGAGAGCAACGTGCGAATCCACCTAGACCAGGTCGAGGGACTTGGCAGCTTCATCGAGTTCGAGGCAGTTGCGCCGGCGGATTCCGATCTAAGTCAGGAGGAGTCGCAGGCGACACAGCTTCGGACGGCCTTCGAAATCGACGATGCCGATGTGATCGGTGGGAGCTACTGCGATCTGGCGCTGGGCGGCGGCGACGAAGCGATGCACTGAGGAGGGTCGGGCGCAGGGCCGGAGCTGCTCGCCGATTTCGCGCCAGGCGATCCCTACCTGAATCCGGCGTGGCGGTTGAGCAGGTGCCGCACGACCCCGTCCTCGTCGTTCGAGCCAACGACCTCCGTGGCAGTCGCCAGCACGGTCGGGTGGGCGTTGGCCGGGGCGATGCTGTGGGTCGCTGCGGCGAACAGGCCGAGGTCGTTGAGGTGATCGCCACAGGCGATTACCTCAACATCGGGAATGTCGCAAGCCTCGAGGAGGGCCGGAACCGCCGCCCCCTTCTCGGCGGCCCGGTGCTGGATCGTCACTTCGCTCCAGCCGGGCCGGTAGACGTTGGCGGCGCCATGCACCATCGCTTCCGTGCTGACTGAGCTGCGGAGCCAGTCAGTCATTGCAGCGGCTTCTCGGTCCGGGGTGAATGTGGTGATCTGCGCCACCGCCTCTGTCTTGGCGATGGCCAAGAGGTCATCGCAGGGCGACAGCCGCGGGTCGCGGTGCCTGCGCTTCTCCTCCACGTACCAGCTGATCGAGTCGTTCGTGCGAGTGCCGAAGTGGACTCGGTCGCGGCGGCCGTCCCAGGTCGAGACGACCGGGTCAACGCCGGTTGAGAGGATCACCTCCAGCGCAGCACATGCGTCCTGCTCGAAGAGAACGCTGCTGGCGAGGTGGCGGCCGGTCTGCAGCTCAGAAACGAACGCGCCGTTTAACTCGATCACCGGGAGCTGCAGTCGGACGCCGGCCAGCAGGGCGCGCATTCCCGCCGTGCCGCGGGCGCTGGCGACGGTCAGGTAGGCGCCGACATCGATCAGCTCGTTGAGGGCGCCCCGCGCATAATCACTGAGGGTTGCATCCGAGCGCAGGAGGGTCCCATCGAGGTCGCAGATGTAGAGAGCGGACTCGGCCATGCAGGCATCATCTCGCCTGGGGGCGCGACACTCCGTCCTGGAACTTGACCAACCGGACCAGATCGGAAATTCACCAGGCGACGGCTCGGAAGCCGGACGTACGATCCGCCCGTGAAGGTCCGGAGCATGCGTCCCCATGAGCTTGATGCCGCGGTCAGCGTGTGGCGCGAGGCGAACATCGCCCGTGGTGCTCCGCACGGGCCGGAGCGCACCGCCCGCATCCGCGCGAAACTCTCAGCCTCAGATGCCCTGGCGTTCGTGGCGCTGCGACCGGGCATCGTAGGCATGGCGCTGGCCGAGCCCGGACGGTTCGAGGACGGCGCGGGCGAATCCGATCCATCGCTCCTGCACATCTCAATGGTGTTCGTGCGTCCCGCCGCGCAACGCACCGGAGTCGGGCTCCCCTTGGTCCTTCATGTCCTCGATGTCGCGGGCTTGCTGGGCTACCAGCGGGTCGACGTCTGGACCGCCCGGGAGAACACCCCCGCGCGCAGGCTCTATGAGCGCGCCGGGATGACCCTCACCGGCAAGAGCGCTCCCCTGCTGTCGAGCGTGCAACTCCAATACGAAAGCTTCCTCGACGGTGAGGCGGCACCGCGGCCTACGTTCGCCAGATAGGCCCGCGATCAAGACGCCTGCCAACTGCGCACCAGGACGATGGCGTCGCGCAGGTGCTCGATCATTACCTGCACGGCGTTGGCGCGGGTCGGGTGGGGCCCGTCCTCGCCGGTGCGGGGGTCAAGCTGGTAGACGTCGCCGTCGTGTTCGACGAACCAGCCGACCTGCTTGCCGTCGATGAAGCGCTCGATGATCTGCCAGAGAAAGTCGCCTTCCCTCTCCATTTCGGGTTCGGCCAACCGGTAGAACTCGGCGAGCAACTGGGGAAGCTCCGCCTCATTTCGCTCCTCGGTCGCAGTTGTGGTCTGCGTCTGTGCCATCTCCTGCTCCTCTCTTGTGTGTTTGTTTTGGATCGCTACAGCCCCTGAACCGTGATCGCTTCAGCGGTGCGGGTGCGCTCGACGGCCTGCTCGACGAAGCGACGGGTGCGCGGCGCGCAGCGGTAGATGACCCGACTGAGGCGACGTTCGGCGACCGCCATGCGCCAGGCGCGCAGGAACTGATCGAGACGCGCGGCGCCCTTGGTGCTGAGCTCGACCTCGATCGCCTCGGCGGGCTCACCGTCGGTTCCGAGACGGAGAAGGTCGGCGCGGTGAAAGTGCCCGCCGCCGAGCGCTGCGCAGTAGATGCGCTTGCCCTCGGCGTCCTCGCGGGCGGTGATCTCGCGCTCGGAGAGCACGCGCTCGCCGCGGCGCTCCAGCAAGGCGGCGAGCCGGGCGACGAGCGCTTCGTGGGGGATTTTGGCCAGCGAGACGCGGGCGGTGCTCAGTTCGGCGCGCCCGGCCGCCCGCAGACCGGCCCTGGTGCAGAGCACGAGGCGGTCGCTGAGCCCGTAGCCTCGCTGTACCTCGATCAGGCCGGCTCGCGCAGGCGGCGCTCACGGGTGATCGTCACGGTGCGGGCGGTCCCCGCCCAGAGGGCGACGGCGCTGCGCGGCGCCACCCCGAGACGCGCGATGAACTCCAGCACCTCGATGTCGCGAGGGCTGATCCGATCTGTTCTCTTTCCTCCTGGCATCTTCGCTCCTTTAGACGCGCCAGCGCGACGATTGGGGACACCCCATGCAAAGAGGCCCGGCGCCAGATGGCGCCGGGCCTCTCTGGGCTTGCGGTGCTGCGCTCAGGCAGCCGACTTCACCTCGACGGCGATCACCGAGTGCTTGGAGCGCTTCTGCGGCTTGGCCTTGGGCGTCGACTTCGACTCCCACTCCGAGTAGCGCAGGGCGCCGCGGACCTCGACCTGGGAGCCCTTGCTGAGGCTCTCGGCGCACTCGATCGCGCGGTCTTTGAACGCGACCACGTCGATGAAGAGCGGCGCCGTGTTGCCGGGGCCGTTGACCGCGAGTCGCATGTCGCAGACGGCGGTGCCGGAGCGATCGCTCAGCTCGGGGTCCTTGGTGAGGCGGCCCTGCAGCTCTACCTTGTTCATCTGGATCTCCTTCCGTGCCCGGTGGGGCTGGTGTTTGCTTGCGCAGCGACAAAGCCCCGAAAAAGGTGAGCCGCGCACCGAGCGCAGCGAGGGGAAGGGAGCGCAGCGACCTTGCGCGGCGAGCCGGCGGGGCAAAATGGAGTGAAGCTGCGAACGCCCGCCCACCGGCCTCGGAAGGGCACCCAGATGGGCGGGTCAGATGCCGGCGGGCAACGCCCCGAGCTTGCGATTCGATCGGCCACCGCCGCCACGGTCATCGCGAGGCCTCGCCATCCTCGGCCCCCGCCAACTGCACGTCACGGGCCAGTACCGAGTGCGCCGGCCGCCTCGCGGTAGCCGTGGTCGACGTGGTAACAGCGCCCCCGGCCGCCTGGAACGAAGGGGCCGAAGGAGGCCCCCTTGCGGGGCCTTGCAGTCTTCGGTGCCGGCGCGAGGATGGGGCTGCCCGATCCACCGGCTCACGGGCCAGGTGGGCAGCGCCACGAGTACCCGCAACGACCAACCGATGAAAGTCCCCGGGTCAGGCCGTCTGAAGCACCCTCCGGAGACACCCAGGGACGCCCCGCCAACGCCGTGCCCCAGCCCGCCCCCGAGCCGTGCAGACGCCGGCCACCACCAGATCCCGAGCACCCACCGCTCCGCACTGCTCAAAGCCCGACGCGATCACCACCCACCCCACCACGACCACTACCACCAACATCTCAACCCATCTGTCTCAATCCCCTCTCCCCCACTCTGTACTGCACTTGCTACTCGACCCACAACAAAACAAATCCCACCTCGCACCCACTTCGCTTGCCTTCCTCACACAGAAAGTGACGCTGACCCCTTTCACTCACAATCGTGAGGGGGAGGGGTCAGCGTCACTTTCTCGGCCTCAGGGGGCTCTGGCAAGCGAAGTGGGTGCGCACCCTGGCGGCCTCTGCCTCGGCCGCAGCCCGGTTCGCAGCCCGAAGGCCTCTCGCGAGGGCCGCAGAGCGTCGGTTGGTGACAGGCGCAGGGAGTCTCAGCGCTGCTCGCGCTCGAGCGCCCGCAGCGCGGCGCGGCCCTCTGCCAGAGACCGGTTGACCTTGGTGTAGCTCCAGTCCTGGAGGGCCATGATCTCGTGGTAGGTGTAGCCGAGGGCGCGGAGCAGCAGGGCGGTGCGCTCGGCGGGCTTCAGGGCCGCGAGTGCGCCCCGGTGTTCTCGGTGCAACTCGCGACGAAGCGCGCGTTGCTCGGGGTCTGAGGTATCGGCGCTCAGCGTCTCGGTGAGGTCATAGGAGCCGCCGCTGTCCTTGGGGCCGGTGAAGCCGCACTCGCGGCGGCGCGATCCGCGGCGGCGGATCGCCCAGGCCTCGCGCTTGACGGTGGTGTAGAGCCAGGCGAGCGGGTCGCAGCCGCCCTCATAGCGCTCCAGGAAAAGTGCGCAGGCGGTCTGCAGCGCTTCCTCCGCGTCGGCGGCTCGCTGGGCGTGACGGCGGGCGTGGGAGAGGAGGCGGTCACCGTTGGCGGCGAGCAGGTGCTCGAGGACTGTGGAGCGGGGCTCGGTGAGGCTCTGCGTCGGTGTCGGCCGGTTCGCCATGCGGCCGCCCCGCACGCGAAGCGTGCGATCCTGCGGCCGTCGGCGGGCCGGCCGCGGCGGGCAAGATCTGCCGCGCTCGTCCGCCTCCTCCGCATGCCCTCCCTGGCGGGTAAGAGGGCCTGCTCGGGGGTAGCATCGTGAACCATGGATCGTCGAACCACGCTCAGCGCCGACGTCGAGGCGCTCGCGACGCTCGAAGGCGAGGCGCGTAGGCGAGGGGCCAGTCTCAGCGCCGTGCTCGCAGAGGCGGTCGAGGAGAAGGCCGTCGCGATCCGGGCGGGGCATCGCCCCCGGGTCGGGCTGGGGCGTTCCAGCGACGGCCGCAGCGGGGCGGAGACGGCAACCGAGCCGGTCGCCCGCCGCCCGGCGTAGGAGACGTCGGTGGTGCGCGAGAGCCGGGACGAACTCGAGCGCCGCAGTGCGCAGTGAAGCTGCGCGTCGTCGATCCGGCACCGCACGCTTAGCGCAAGCCGTTCGCAACTCGAAGTGACCGCGGGACGGGTCATGCGGGGGCTCCCGTCGGTGGGGCAGGGGATGTGGGGTGAGCGGGAGTTGGTTTGGCAGCAGGGGTCGGCGCTACCGTGGGGTTGATGACGACTCGTGAAAAATTCGATCGGCTGGTGGACCAGTTCTCCGAGCCTTCGCTGAAGGCCGAGTACGCGCGACTGCTACGCGAGCGCGAGATCGACAGGCAGGTCGTCGAGTCGTATGAGCGCACGCCGCAGTTCGAGCCCGATGGCTGGGCCGACCTCGAGGAGGTCCACAAGTCCTCGCGGCGCGCCGTGCTGGGGCGCCTAGACGAAGAAACGGGCGGCCGGGCACGGACCCTGGTAGGACCGAAAGCAGCGGTGCGACCCAGACGCGGTTCGGCGCAGGTCATAACGGGCGCTCCGGTGGTAAGGGCGAGGGGCGGGGCTCGGCGCTAAAGTCGGGTCGGTGGCGACCCGCGAGCAGCTGCACCGTGAGGTGGACGCACTGCCCGATCCGCAAGTCCCAAAAGCGCGGATCGTGGTGGTTGAGGAGGCAGAGGCGGAGTCCAAGATGGTGCCGCTGCCCGAGGGCTGGGGGGAGACGCTGACCGGAGAGCCGATGCCCGATGTCGCGGCAGCGGTGCGGCGCTCGAGCGAAGAGCACTGAAGCAGGAGGATCATCGCGGCGCGCTGCAGGACCGCCTCCCCTTGGTTGGGGAAGGAAGGTTCACAGCGTGGATTACGGTTGGTTTCTGGGCATGGAAGCTCAACACCCTGGGTCGGCCCCGTAAGCGTGTCCGCACCGGCTCATAGGACCAGCGCCGGGTGCGGGGCTTCGACGCAATCGCCCTCGAAGACGGCGACGACGATCCAGCCGGCCGCTTCCTCGGCGTTGCCGTCATCGTTGACGACCTCTTCAGGCTCATCGGCGTAGACGACAGCGGCAAGCGCCACAGCGGCGGCGTGCTGTCCGTTGCGGGCCTTGACCTTCTGAACATCGGCTCCGAGTTCGTATGTGTGGATGAGCGCCACCGTGTAGATGCCTGGCTTCTCAAAGACCACATGGCCAGGAATGACTTCGACCTTGCTGTCTTCGACGCGGAGCTGCCAACGGTCGTCTGGGTCCTCGCCGCAAGCGTCTATCAAGCCGTTGGCGAGCTGCTTATCGGCGAGGAGGTGCTCGCAGACATAAACCATCCAGTCCTCGGCGTCATAGGGCTTTTCCTGCTCATCCCACTGGATGAAGCAGCCGCCGTCACTTCCGACCCAAGGGCAATAACCGCCCGGCGAATCCTCGGGGGTGTCGTCGCCATTGGACCATTTCTCCAGGGTGGCGACCTGCTCAGCGGTCAACGGCGGCTTGATCTCCAGCGCACCGTCAAAATCGGTGTGATAGCCCATCTGTGAATCCCTTTCGGTTGGGAACTCTTGCGCGAGCCCTGCGACTCGACCAGGCGCCGTGGTGAGCGGCGCCTGGTCGGAGCGCTCAGGCGAAGTAGTGCTGGCACGCCTCGCAGTAGTGCTCCTCCTCGACCTCTGTCACATCGTTGGAGCCGCGCTCCGGGCAGATGACCTCGGGCGGGGCCTCCGTCAACACCTGGAAGCTCGAAAGGCTCTCCACCGGCACGATTCGTCGCCCGGCCTTGCGGTTTGGCGTGGCGGCGCTGATTTCAGCCTCTCTCGTCGCGCTGTCGATGCTGAATACATCGACCATCTCGAAAACGCGCGATGAGCTGCCGCGGCCGTAAAACCTGGCCGTGAACAGCGGCCGCTCGCCCTCAGCTTTGAGAAGGGTCATCAGAGCGCCTCGAGTTCGGCTCTCATGTCCTCGATGTAGGACGCAGCCAACCCGGCCCAATCGACCCAGGCGAGGGCGGTCGAGAGCACCTCGCGGGCGAGGCCAGATCCGGCGTCGCCTTCCCATTCCAGGCCGATCAGCTCTTCGCAGAGCCCCTTGAGCCGCTCGCCGAGCTGGTGCGGGGAACGGCTGACCTTGCCCGACTGCCCGCAGCGCTCGCAGGCGATGCGGGCGTTCGGGCCCTCACCACGATTTGTGCGGGTCCCCACGCCCCCGCACATTGGGCACCGCTCGCGCGCCGCCAAATGCTCGCGGATAATCTCGCGGCGCGTGTTGTAGAGCGTCTCGTCGTTGTCGAGGACAAGCCGGACGTGGTAGGTCAGCGAGTCCTCGGCGTCGAGCTGCTCGGAACCGCGGATCGCACGCTCGGTGATCGCCGCCGTCTTCTCCTCGACAAGGACCTGTAGCGCGCGGCTAAAGTCGGGCTCGGTGTCGTCGGGCTGCACGGTTGACTTGCTCATCGCGTCCTCCTTCTCGGTGGCCCCTCCGGCGGGAGCCGTTGTCCCCGAAGCGCACGCGCAGCGTGCGAGGATCGGGGTGACGGCTCCCGCGGGGGCGCGGTTGGTCGGTATGCAGGTGTGAGGCGGAGGTGGGGTCAGTTCGCCCCGGCTGCGAGGGCCGACGCCGGCTCAGTGTCGTCGGAGCCCTGGAGCAGCTCGCGGCCGCTCACGCGCAGGTCCTTGGCCACCACCTCGCAGAGGTCGCAGTCGCTCTTGCTGCGCTACTCGGGTCGCGAGAGGATCTCGTGGCCGCCGACCCGCAGCCAGATCACGTGCGTCTTGCCCGGCTTGACCTCGGCGCCGTAGCGAAAGGTGGCGCGACCGTCGCCCGAACAGGAGAGCTCCCAGATGTCCTTGCTGCCCTGGACGCGTTTGATGCGCAGCGAGCGGGGCGGGTCGCGATCGTCCTTGAGCGCATCGATGAGCTTTGCGACGGCCTCACGGAAGGCACGGCGCTGCTCGCGGGGCAGGCGCGCGTACTCGCGGGCGAAGCCCGCGGGCAGCTCGTATGTGGGGCTCATCGCTGGGGCTGCTGTGAAGCCGCCGCGTCGAGCCGGTCGAGGGCGTCGAGGAACTCATCGCCGCTGAGTGGCCGCTCGGCCGCCTCGGCGATGACCTCGTCGACTGACTCCGGGGCGAGCACGAGCGAGCCGTCGTCGCGGCGCTCGGTGACCTTGTAGCGGCCGAGTCGCGAGTGAGCGGCGTCGACGCTGGTGATGTCAACCACGAGCATCTTCATCTCCTCTCAGTGTCTCAGGCGAGCCGGAAGGCGGCAAGGAGGGAACGTCCAGCTGACGTTGCTTCGCCCCAGCGTGAGCCGAGGTTTGTCAGAGCTCTTCAGCGTTATCGAGCAGCTCGCGGCCGCTCTCGCGCAGCTCGATCGCCACGACTTCGCAGACGTCGCCGCCGTTCCAGGGCCCGGGGCGGTTGATGTGGGAGGCGATGCGGTCGAGGCGGGCGCTGTCGGCGTGGTAGGTGCACGCAAGCGCGTTGGCCTGATCGACGATCTCGGTAAGGACGCGGACCGTGAAGTCGACCGGGTCCTCGTCGTCGCGCTGTCGCAACTTCAGCGAGAAGCCGAGCAAGGTCGGTCCATTGCTCGAACTGACGGCGAGGACCGGCTCGGGATCGGCGAGCGACATCGGGTAGACGGAGAGGCAGACCTCCGCGCGGGCACGCCGGATAGCGCCGGCGAAGAGCGCGTCGTCGACGAGGGTGTTCAGCTCGTCGGCGTCGCTGTATGGGCTCACCACTGAGATCACACCTTCGGGGTCGGCGAGACCGGCCGCGGCCCTGCAGCGGTCGAGCACGAACAGCTCCTGAGGAGGGGCCGCGCGGCGTTGCGGCATGGACCCGGTCGCCGGGGAAAACGCCCCCTCGGGCGCGAATGAAGCGCCGCGGTTCTCGCATTGCAAGTCCATCTGTCCTCCTCCTTCTCGGTGGCCCCGCCCGCTGCGGGAGCCGCTACCCCGACCTGCACGCGGAGCGTGCGAGCATCGGGGGGCGGTGACTCGCAGCGGGGTGGGCGGTCGGACAACGGGGTGAGAGTCAGGTGATGGGGATTCGCCCCCTGCTGCGGAAAGGGCTAGGCCAAGGGTGTCGCCAAGAGCACCGATCTCCGACGGATCGAAGACGGTGCCACGGTCGAGGTCGCCGGCATGGTGGTCGCCCGCCAGCGCCCCGAGACGGCGAAGGGGATCACCTTCATGCTGCTCGAGGATGAGCGCGGAACGGTCAACCTGATCGTCCCTTCGGCGGTCTATGAGCGTCGCCGGGCCCTGGTCAGGGCTGCACCGTTGGTCCGGGCACGTGGCCGGCTTGAGCGCCGGGACGGCGCGATCAACGTCCTGGTCGCCGACCTCGACGCGCTGGAATGGGGCGAGCGGTCCGAGGCGAAGGTGGGCAGAGTCGAGCCGACGCGCCAGGCCCGCAAGCGCGCTGTGGTCGAGCTGCGGGCGGTCGCTCCGGCCGGGCATAGCTTCGGGCGGCGCGGAAGGTGAGCATCAGTCGGGGTTCGTGTCGTAGAAGGTCCAGCCACGATGCGCGGCGATCTCGCAGGAGTAGCCGGCGGCGCGCAGCAGAAACGCCATGCGCTAATCGGGCTTGAGATAGGCAAGGCGGGCACGGGCACCCTCGCCTTCGATGGAGCGGTGTTCGGCGTTTCGGCGGTCAAGGTCGCCAAGGCGGCTCGGCTCACAAAGCCAGCGAGCGACGGCTAGCTAGTTTGAGTCTTTTCCAGTTCCTCTGGGCAAAGATTCTCCGGCGCCTTGACCCACCTCGCCTCGCGACACATTTCCCCCGCCTTTCCTCCGGTCACTTTGCCGACAACCTCGGCATGAGCAGGCTCGTCGTCAGTGGGAGTCCGCTCAATCGCGTGATCCTGTTTCAGGGCAAGGTCAGCAGTGATTGCCACCAGAAAATCTTCCGGGTAAGCGGTGAGCGTATCCAGCGGTTCTCGACCTTCATCGCGCAAGGTGTCCTCGACGGCCACCGACAATCGCCGGCTCTTCGTCTTGAAAACGGCACTCGATAGCCGAACACAGTCGCGCTCCTCGTCGCGCACCAAACCGATGCCCAACCTCGGCGGAACTCGCCGATAAAGCTCGGTCTCCGGAGCAACCGGTGCATCGTTCGCAACAGCCACGAGGCCGGATAGCTTGACTACCCGGTAAGACGTTGCGCGAGCACATGCTCCGCGAAACCGGCGAGAGTTGGCCCTTCCCACTCCCGACCTGAGTTGACCTCACGCAAATAGAGGCCGTCGTCGTCGCCCAGCCCCACTACGATCTCCACGTCCAAACTGGCGCGGTGCCACTCCATCTGCAAACCGCCGCCGCTAATCGGAACGATTGCGGGCGGCGGGGTGTCGGGTGCCATGACTTCGTTAAGAACATTCAGCGCCGCTCCAATGTCCTTCTCATCAATCGGCGGGGCTCCGTGGTGGTCCCAATCAACAGGAAGTTCGTGGAGTTCTATCAGGCGATCGAGAACGTCAACAACCCACTCGGCAAACCTCGGCGCGGTCTCAGCAGCTTCGGTTCGCACCCCCAGAACCGGCTCTGCGGGTTCGAAGAGCGTTTGAAAGGCCACGGAACCAGTGGCGTCCCTCAAGGGATTCAATTGACGAAAAGCGGGTGCCTGAACTAGCCCGATCACGCGTTCCGGCATGACCTGGAGGCTCGGAGAGAGTTGAAATTGCGACCCCGTAGCTAAAGAACCAACCATGTAATGCCGCAGGGTGGTCGAGTCAGTCTCAATCTCGGCTATATCGACAAATGGAGGCGTCACTCGTCGTTCTCCTGCAATCCCCATGCCGTGTGCATCGCGGGGGTGGTGATGTCTTTGAATGATCGGACGATTAAGCCTCGACCTTGATCGAAGCATCGCATGACTGCCGCACGGCTATGTGCTTCTGGCCGCGAAAGCACCTTGAGTTCAAGGGAATAGCCGGGCATCTGGTCTTGGGCTCGAATAGCCGGGCTCACGTTGATAAAAAGGCGCCCCCGAGGCTCTTGGCCGTCGGCGAGCGGGTCCAATAGGTATTTCTGCTGGAGCGCCGTGTCCTCAACGGGCGGAAGAACAGAAGATTTCGGCGAACTCACGAGGCGAATGATCCGACTGAGCGGTAGGCGAACATTCGGGTCGTTCGGTCCGCCCGCCAAGATGTTGTTGATGTAGGTCGTCGCGCACCATTCCGGTGGATTCGCGACAAGCCGCTCCTCTCCCACCGCCGCTGTGAAGGTTCGGTACAGCTTCTCGAAGCGTGCTCGGACAGATTTGTACCGAGGGTAGATGTCGCCTTCATCTACCTTGCGCCAATTGAGGACGAAGCGATCAGGTTGCACTTGAACCAGCCATCGACCGTCGGCGCTCGTGAACCAATAACGCTGAGGTTCGCCTCCAAAGTTCAACTCGAACTGGCCAACGCCAGCGGCCGGACCGAATCTCTCGTTGATCCGCTGCATGGCGGCGAGCCTGCGCATTGCAGGAAAATCCTCACGAATCTTGGGCCAAAAATCAGCAAGCGCGATGGCGTCGTCCGAAACGGGTCCGGCAAATTGCAGACCCAGCACTACCTCGCCGACGGGCGGTGCGTCAAAGGAGACTGGGTCGTCCAATGGCATCTCTTGATCTCGCTCTGCCACCGTCACGAGCAGGTTATAGCCACCTGATGTCGACTAGTCGGACGACCCGTCAGCAGGGGGCCTGCACGAGCGTGGCTCAGCCAAGCGCCCGACGGCGCGCAGCCGGCCACGACCCGACGAATGCCGCGGTCGACCTCGACGGTCCAGTCGTCTGTGGCACAGAACCTTTCGTCTCCTCTAGGGGCTGTCAGCGCCGGAGGCTGTGAGCGGCTCAATGAGCAGGCAGGCATGGTTGCCGATATGGAACTCAAGCCACGGCGCGGTTGGCTGGCCCGGCATGTGGCCGACGAAGGACTGGAGCTCGGCGGGGTTGAGCGCGATGCCCTGACCGTGCTCCAAGACGATCAGGATCGGGCCGTCGTCGCCCGCTAGCGTCTCCACTCTCTGCAAGAGGGCGTGAAAGCCGCAGTCGGAGAAATAGCCGGGCAGGTTGACGACGACGCCGATCCGTTCGCCGATCATGGCGTGGAGCAGGCCGAGGGCGACGGCGAACTCGACTCTGCGCAGCAGGTGCATGTCCCCCAGAGGACCTGTGGCGGGAAAGTTCGCCCCCTGTGGCGGCGGAGCAGCAATCGGTGCGGTGGATGGCAGTCGAGCAGGGGGTTGAGCACGTCCATTCGATCGGGCATCATGTGGCTATGCCCGTTGATCCGGCGACGCCTGATTCAGAGAATCCCAGGAACTTCGACGGGCGTTCTTGCCCAGAGCAACTGAAGGTCTATGCGCGGTTAGATGAAGAGCTGCTGCCGATAGCAGCGAGACTTGGTCAGTTCACCCCTGATGTATTCGCTGCCAGAATCGAGAATCGAAAGACCCGTGTGGCGGTGCCTCGCTGGCTGGCCTCAGCCGGGTGGCGGGGGCTGATCGAGCGGCGGGGGCATCGCCGCATGACGCCGTTGCGAATTATCCCGATTTACGGGGTCACCGAGCTCGGCCTGGCGCGGCTCTAGACCCGGAGAGGTGCCGAAGAGTGCCTCGGGCGACCAACCCGTGTTCGCAGTGGATAGAACCGCGTGGCCGAGCCAGCAGACTGACGATCAGCCAGCGGCAGACGGCGTTGAAATGGAATCCTCGGGCTGGGAGGCATTGCTCTCGAGTTGTCTAACGATTTCTTCAAGGCGCTCCGTAGGAACGATCTGCAGAGCATCAATCTCGTCAACTGGGCGGCCGTCGGCGAGAAGCCCAGGAATATCGTCTTCCGTCAGAACCTTGCCGCCGGGCTGGCCGTAGCTTGTTGCTACCGACGCAGGCGCGACGCCGCTGGCGGGATCCGGGGGCGTCTTTGTAGCGAAACTCATATCGCCAGGATAGCGGCATAGATAGCGGCAGTAAAGATGCCCGCGGCTATCAGCGGGGTTGCGAGAGCCAGGCAGTTCTCCTTGCGAGCGGCGTTGCGGCGGCGCGTAGCGATAGCTGACCTCATCACAGGCAAAGCACGTCGCTGAAGGTCCGACTGTTCGGCGGCTTGAAACTGCGGCGTCAAATAAAAGCGGAACTCTTCCATGGCGACTTGCGGGATTTCCTCTAAACGGCCTCCGAAGAAGCGCGCAATTGCGACAACGCGGACAACAAACTGCGTGGCAACAAGCAGGGCAAGTGTAAAGAGGACAACCGAGAGACAAAAAAAGACAATCCCCACGGTGGCGAATCCTCTACCTGGAAAACTCGCTGCCAATAGGCCGAGGACGGCACCGCTAAGAGCGATGAGAGTAGCCAGCCTGGTATCGCGAGTTTCTTCCTCGGAGCGCGCCCGGTCCTCGTAGTAGCGCAACTCAGAGAAGATGTGGTCGATTGAAGGCAACGCGTCTCCGGTTAGAGCAGATTCGTTGGATGAAGTCTAATAGCATGTTGCTCGTTGTTGGTAGCTGCAGCGGAGCCGCATCTTAGGCATTCCAAACATCGTTCTTACTCGGGCCAGGGGCACGTAGCTCTGTCCGGAAGACTGACGGAAGGCCACACCAAGGCGGACCAGCGCGAAGTGCAGCGTATAGTTGACCTCCACGAGTGGCTGGCGCTGGAGTCGATCTTGCCGATGACTACGTCGTCGCTCAGCGTCCAGGGAGTCGAGCGGGTGGGGTGTGGTGTAAACGTGACTGCGCGAGACACCGTTGAGCAAGGCCCCTCGCTGAGCGGCGCAGCTGTACCTATTCAAACCCCGAGGCCGGAATCTCGCCCGGCCTCGGGGTTGTATCGAAAGTTGGCGAAAGCTGGGGCCAGTCGTGACCCAGGGCCGCAGTCGAGATACCTACATCAAGCAATCGCGTCGGCAAGGAGCGGCACGGCCTCCTCGATCGTCAGCATCACCTTGGTGTCGTACTCGATCCACTGCGTGTAATTCAGCAGGTTCCGGTACGCCCCTGCGACATCATCAGTCTCGGAGATGACTACGCCAGTGCCGCCGTCGGCAGCCACGTAGTGAGCTTTAACACCGGGGCCGGTTCCCTCTTTGGCGAAGACGGCCATCAGCTCTTTGGCTTCCTCTTTGGTCAGGTGCGGCTTGATCTTGTACGTCGTGACGAATAGCATCTTGCCCCCTCGTTGGGTGGTGGTGACTGTTCTTTAACTCGCGCGTCCGCGCTTGGGTCCGCCAAAATACATCACTCGCTAACGCGCCTGCGCTATGGCACCGTCGGGGCAAGGCCCATCGCTGAACTGCTCAGCCCACGACAGCCGGAGCTTTTCATTCAACCTCGGCCGGAGAGTTTTTGCGCCCTCGCTGCCAACGGGCGATGCGGCCGCCGAGGGCGCTGAGCAGCGCGCCGGCGATCGCGGTGACCAGCGCGAGCGAGGCTGGCGGGCTGCCGAGTGAGACCTTCGCGGGGGCGTCGGTAATCGCGTGGAGGACAAGTAGAGCAACGCCATAGGTCAGGCCCACCCGTTTCGGTGCTCGAAGCCGGCCAGGACGGCGCCGATCACGACGAGCGCGGCGTATGCCCAGTAGGCACCGCTGGAGACTCCGACCAGTACACCGGCAATCGCCCCGGCAAGCGCGGGAACAATGCCGGCCGCTACGACCTGTGCGAAACGCGTGCGGTCGCGAGACTAGCCCGGCTCGTACATCTAACTCCTCCTAGAGTGCGGCAATCAGTCTATCGCCCGTGACATGCAAGCTCTTGTCACGTGCAGTTGGGTAATGACAGGAGTTCGTTCTTCGTCGTCTTGTCGGGATCGGTGCGGAGGTACTTGCGGCCGTCTTGCTCGGCGACGACCTCCGGGAGCTCCTGGCATGGCCGGCGTACATGCAGTGGCCCCGGGCGCCAGGGCTGGGACGACCCGTTGGCACCCGGGGGCGAAGAGCCCGATGGGAGCCGAACCCGTATATCTGCTCATAGCGCTTGGTGGTTGGGTCGATCACCAGGAGTTCGTCGCAGACGGTGGACCACGATAACTAGTCGGGCCGTGGTGATGGGCGTTGAGAAGGTCAAAATCGCCGGCAGGGCTGAGCACCCCTTAAAGCGAGGTCGTGATGATCAAGCTTGCTTCTGTAGTCGCTCGGCCTCGCGCTGGATCTGCTCCTCGCTGAACGTCTTTTGCTGCCCAAAAACCGCCCAGCCGTGCGCCGAGAGGCCGATACCCCAGCCTAGAATCGGGAAGATCGGCCAAAAGGGGCCCCCAGTGAACACCCAGATTCCAACTAGCAAAATGTTGACAGCGATATAGGCTCGCAGGTGCACGCCGAAACAGCGTTTCTTGTGGAGCTGAGAGATGGCCTGCCGGCGCACCTCCTCTTCGGATCTCAACTTTCCCTCCTTCCGATCGGCGACTGGTTCCAAGCAAGCGCATCAAGCGAGCGTTCAATTGAGCCCACGATGAGCATCAAGCGGGCGGGGAGGCGTCGCGGATACGCAGTCGGCCGATCGCAAGCTCTCCGATGTCGCGCGTGCTGAGGCGCTGCCAGTAGCGCACCCACTCACGCTCGTGGGCGATCCCGGCCCCCAGCGCGGTGAGAGGACCGGACGGCGCATCCTCGCCCGCCTCGCGTGCAAGTTGTTCGTACTCGCGCAGCTTGGCGCGATGGGCGGCGAGCTGGGCTTCGGAGAGCGGCGCGGCGTCGGCGTCGAAGAACAGCCTCAGGAGAGCGGCGTCCCGCAGTTCGGGTAGCTCGCCGGTGGTCTCCGCTAGCCAGGCGCGCAGCGCCTCGCGCCCGGCGACCGTCAGCGTATAGCGCTTGCGTCGACGCCCGCCTGGCTCGCGCGTCTCCTTGAGATAGCCGGCGCGGCTGAGTCGCACGGGCTCGGTGTAGAGCTGGGCGTGGTGAAGTGACCAGAAGTTGCCGACGCCGGCTGCGACGAGTCCCTTGAGCTCGTATGGGGTCACCTCACCCCCGCGCTCGATCAGGCCGAGCACGATGTAGGAGACAGGGGTTAGACGGATTCTTGACAATGGTCTATGTCAGATGGTAGCTTTTGATCCGTTAAGGATAGACCAAACACTTTGTAGCGGGAGGATACGCCATGCAACGGACCGAGATCACGGGCGGCCATCGCCTCGGCTTCCAGACGCTCGAGGACGAGCACTCGCTCGATACCGTGCCCGTCGAGGGGGTACTGCCGAAGTGGCTGGCAGGCTCGCTGTTACGCACGGGACCGGCCAAGTTCGAGGCCGGTGAGCGCGGCTATCGTCATTGGTTTGACGGGCTCGCAATGCTGCACCGGTTTAGCTTCGCCGACGGAGCGGTGTCCTATGCCAACCGCTTCCTTGAGAGCCGGGCCTACCGCGCGGCTCTCGAGCAGGACGCGATCGTGTACTCCGAGTTCGCCACCGACCCCTGCCGCTCGTTGTTCAAACGCGTAGTGAGCGCGTTCTCACCACCCGCGTTCGGGAACAACGCCAACGTCAATCTCATGCGCCTCGGCGACGAGTTCCTGGCGATGACCGAGACGCCTCTGCCGGTCATCTTCGACCCGCAGACGCTTCAGACGGTCGGCGTCGCCGAGCCGGCGCCCGGGCAGCTCACCGTTGCGCATCCGCACCGGTCTCCGAGAACTGGCGAGCTGGTCAGCTACGCGACCCACTTCGGACCGCACACCACCTACCGCGTCTATGCCCAGAAGTCGCGTGGACAGCGACGCATGATCGCCAAGCTGGGAGTGTCGCGGCCCGCCTACATGCACAGCTTCGCGATCACCGAGCGCTACGTCGTGATGGTCGAGTTCCCCCTCGTCGTCGTCCCAGTCGCGATCCCCCTCTCGGGTCGCCCGGTCATCGAGAACTACCGCTGGCGCCCGCAGCGCGGCACTCGCTTCCGCGTGATCGAGCTCGAGACGGGCAAGCTGCGCGGCACCTACGAGGGCGAGCCGTTCTTCGCCTTTCATCACGTCAACGCCTTCGAGCGTGACGGCGAGCTCGTCGTCGATCTGTGCGCATACGACGACGACGAGATCGTGCGCGACCTGTACCTCGACAACCTCCGTCAAGAGCATCCGGCACTGCCTGATCCCGAGCTGCGCCGTTGTCGTCTGCGCCTCGACGGCAGCAGTGTCGAGTACGAGCGGCTTGCGGACGTTGGCCTCGAGCTACCGCGGATCGACTACCGGCACTGTAACGGCCGCGCCTACCGCTACGTATACGGCGTCGGCCAGCGGGACGGCGGGGACTTCCTCGACCGGCTCGTCAAGGTCGACGTCGAGTGCGGCGAGGCGAGCGTCTGGTCTGAGCCTGGCACCTATCCCGGCGAGCCGGTGTTTGTTGCCGAGCCCGCCGCCGACGACGAGGACGCGGGCGTGCTGCTATCAGTTGTGCTTGACGCAGCAGCGGGCAACACCTTTCTGCTGGTCCTCGATGCTGGTGACCTCAGCGAGTTAGCTCGCGCCCGCGTGCCTCACCACATCCCCTTCGGCTTCCACGGTCAGTTCTACGAGAACCCGCCAGAGGTCGAGCAGCAATTAGCCACCATCGAGAAGGGCGCGCTCCAGCCAGGCAGACCACGGGGATCCTTTTGCTCCTCGTAAAGGGTTTCTCAGGGGCAGTGAGGTAGGGAGAGGAGGTTGTTCTCGGTGGTCTTGTCGGGGTCGGTTCGAAGGTATTTGCGGCCGTCTTGCTCGACGACGACTACGGCTACGCGCTCGTGACCTACTTCCACGTAATAGTTGGCGCCGGCTTCGATCTCGCCGATGATCTGCACCTCCCACTCCGTCCAGCCATGCAGGCCACCGACACCGACAATGCGGTTGTCGGGGTCGTTGGTGTCGGGGACGATGCAACTGATTCGAGTCGCCATCAGAACAGCAGGTGTGGCGACGAAGCTGCCGCCACCCCAGTCAGGTTCGCGCCTAGCGCACCAGCGGATAGACGCAGTTGTAGCGGGCGGGCTGGGTGATCAGTTCGCGTTCAAGCGCCCCTGCGCCGTCGACCAGGATCGTGTAGTACTGATCGGTGTCTTCGGTGAAGACGTCATCGGTGAAGCGCTTTTCGGTGCCGACGCCGTCACCGAGGAAGATCACGCCTTTGACGGAGTAGAGCTGCATCGGGGTGGGCAGGTAACCGCCCTTTGCTGCGCAACCTTCATCGGCGGCCTTCAGGTTGGGGGCTTCGGTGGAGGTGGTTTCATAGCAGAGGCCCCTGATCAGGGTGGTGCCCTGCGGACAGGAGGCGGCGTGGCCGCCGACCGTGTTGGCGTTGGCGGCGTTGGTCGCATTGGCGGCCTGGGGAACTGTGCCGAGGTCTGACATCTTGATGTTCTGGCCGGTGATCGTTTCTTCTTCGAGCTTGCCGCCGGAGATCGTCGCGTTGGCGATCTTGCCGCCGGTCACCGCCTTGGCCTTCAGCTGGCGTGAGCCGACGCTGTTGGGAGGAACCCTGAAGGCGGCGTATGCGGCGCCGCCGCCGAGGACGATGAAGGCCAGGATCGTGACCATCACGTTGGCGTAGGTGAGGTTATCTCGCAGCTTTCTGATCATTCTTCTTGACTCCTTGCTTGCTTGGTTGTCTTCGTTTTCAAGTCAGTGGCTCCCCGAGCTCAGCGCTTCACGGTGCAGCTGCGGATCAGGGTCGAGGCGAGGCTGGCGCCGCCTTCGAAGCGCATCGAGGCGTGGGCGAAGGGAAAGAGGGCTACCGAGAGGCCGGCGGGCGCTTCGCATGCGGCTGAGAGGTAGCTGTGAAGGCGGCCGCGGTAGGAGTAGATGCGGTGTAGGGTCAGCGCGATCCGCTTGACGTAGCCGTAGTGGTTCAGCGAGGGGGGGAGGTTGTCGATCAGCTGCGTTCCGTAGGCGCCGCTTGGGGTGCTTGATGTAGAAGGTCATGACGCTGGTGGCGGGCACGGGATTTGTGCCGTAGACTTGGGCGAGGATCACCTGGCGGCCTTCGTTTAGGCCGTTGAAGGCGAGGATGTGGCCTTGGGCGGGAAAGGTCGCCTGTTCGGGGAAGGAGGCCTGGGCGGCATAGGTGCCCGAGCCGACCAGGGCAGCGCGGCAGACGTGCAGCGCCTGGGCGGAGCTGGTCCCTTCGATCTGGGCGGCGTGGCAGATCGGCAGGCCGGTCGTTTCGAAGTGGCCCGCTCGGTTGAGGGCAATCTCGATCTGGCGAAGGGGCGGTGGCTTGGTGCCGGGCGGCGTCCTGACCGTGCCGGAGACGCTTACCGAGATCGGGGCGAGGGTGTGGCGGGGGAGAGAGGTTGGCGAGAGGTCGCCGTTGAAGGTGAGGAAGAGGTCGCCGTGCTGGGTCAGCGCGGCGCCCGCGATCGAGGCAAGGGCGCCGAGAAGCGTCGCGGTAACGAGCAGCAGAGCAACCGCCGTCCTTCGTCGTGTGCCCCTCATCGCCGCGCACCTAGCGAAGCAGCGGGTAGACGCAGTAGTAGGCGGAGGGATCGCCGGCTGGCTGTTCCTGGGGGGCCCTTGAGCCGTTGACGACGATCGTCGTGTATTCGTTGTCGGTGCGGGGAGCGCTGTAGAGGGTGTCGGTGAACTGGTGCTGGGAGGCACCGAGGCCGTTTCCCAGTTGGAGGGTGCCCTGGGTGGAGTAGAGCTCCATCGGGCTCGGCAGCCAGCCGCCCTTTTGGGCGCAGTCCACGGCGGCGGCCTCGAGGTTGGGGGCTTCGGGGTTGGATTGGGAGTCGAAGCAGAGGCCGCGGATCAGCGTCGTTTCGGGCGGGCAGGAGGCGGAATGGCCGCCGACCATGTTGGCGTTGGCGGCGTTGGTTGCATTGGCTGCCTGGGGGACCGTGCCGAGCACGGGAAGGTTTAGGTCAGCTCCAGTCAGGCTGCCTTCGGCAACCTTTGCGGCGGTGATCGCACCGTTGGCGATCTTGCCGGTCGTGATCGCCTCCGCCTTGACCTGGCGGGTGCCGACGCTGTTGGGGGGGACGCGAAAGGCCGCGTAGGCGCTCCCGCCCAGGGCGATGAACACCGCGACGCTCGCCATAACGTTGGCATAGGTAAGGCTATCTCTCAGCTTGCCGATCATTTTTTTCTCCCTGCTCGCCCTCTTGGCTTCGCTATTAAGTCAGTCGGCTTGCATGAGGTAAAGCACCTTTTGACACCCAAAGGCTCGGCCTTTACCTGCGGGGCTCAGCGTCGAGCGTGTCTCTTATGGCGCTTGGACTTATGCGGCTTGCGCGTCGCCTTGCAGGCGGTCTTCGCCTTGACATGCTCGATCAGGTTCTTGCCGTTCTGCCCGTCGATTTCGACCGTCGAGACCACAGGAGAACCGCAGAGGCTCTGGGTGTTTGAGAGGTAGCCCTGCCTACCGCCGTAGAGGGTAAAGCGGAAGTGGCCGATCGGGACATCGGGGACGGTGGCGATCGTCGTGCGCAGCTCCCCGTTGTTGACCGTGACCGATTCGCCCTCGGGCATCACCGTCACCTGGCCGCCGAGGATGAAGACGACGTGGGGCAGGCGACCGCCGCCAAGGCCGGTGACCGCGTAGGCGAGGCCCTGCAGGGGAGCTTCGAGCAGCGGGGTTTCGTCGGTCACGGTACCGATCGGCTGTCGGCCGGCGCAGTGATCTTCTTCGAGCTGGACTTTGGAACAGAGGTTGCCGAGGTGGGACTGGTCGATCTCGAAGGCCCTCGGCAGGGTGACCGCGACCGACTTGATGTTGGCGTCGCCGGCTTGGGTGTTGAGGTTGAACTGAAGGCTCGGCTCCTTGCCGCGTTGGGTGGCCTTGCGGCCGCCCAGCTGGCTGATCGTCATCTTCGGGTTGAAGGGAAGCGTTGCGCAATTGGCGGCGATGAAGGGAGAGGTGAAGCTGACCGCTGTGCCCTGGTCGCCGACGCCTTCGGAGATAGTGTGGAATTCGGAGCAGTTGGTCGGGTTGATCATGAAGCGTTCGCGTTCGATGTTTACCTGGATCGAGCGCAGCCGAAGCGGGATGCCACCGATGATCTCCGGCACGATTTCTGAATCGGCGGTGACGTGGGCGTCGGTGGGGTCGACGTGGAGGGCGACTCTGATGACGACGGTGCCGTAGTCGTAGGGGCCGGCGAGGGCCGGGGTGATCGTCACCAGGCTGAGTGGCGCGCCCTGGAAGGGTCCGGCGAAGTAGATCTTGCCGGTGGCGTGGAAAGGGTGGGTGCCGGGGCCAGCGGCGACGTTTGTGGTGCCGATCTCGAGAGGAGGCCGGGCAACTCGGGTCGGCCTGCTCTACTTTGCCCGGGGTTTGGGCAGCCGCCGTAATGTCGGCGTCTGGGCAGTAGGTGACGCCGTGGAGGTTGGCGGTGAGGCCCGGGGGCAGCGTGAAGTTGAGCTTGCCGAGATTCTGGTCGCCGTCTTCGCGGTTTAGCTTCAAGGCGAAGTTGGAGAAGGCGCCGGCGGTGGCGTTGGCGGTGCCAGCTTCCAGAGTGGGGTTGAAAGGGCGGATCTGGCCGGGGCATTCGCTGCCCGTGGGGACCTTCGTCGAGGCCGAAGGTCTGGGTGGATTCCTGTTCGGCCAGGCTCGCGTTCCAGGGGTAGAACTCGGCACCTGACGGTGTAGATAGTGCAGGCAGTAGGGGTCGCCATCAGGGCGCGTTCGCCGGAGAAGAGGTGGAGCTGGAAGTCTTCGAAGGGGGCCTGAGGGAGGTTGGGGAATTCGGCGGTGAGTTGGCCGGTCTTTTCTTCGGGGAAGACGGAGCCTTTGAGCTTGATGTTCATGCCGAAGCCCGAGGCGGTCATCGAAGAGGCGGTACTGGTCGCCTGGCTTGGGTTCGCCGAGGTAGACGGAGCCTTCGAGGCGTTCAGGGAGGGCGGGGGTGCCGATCGAGAAGGTGCCTATCTTCGATTGATCAGGGCATTCGGCGGGGCCTTCGGAGCCGAAATTCGCTTCGGCTTCGCGGCATTCGCTCTGCCCGTCGGCGGCGTCGGGATTGATGGTGAAGCCTTCGGGCAGGGTGACGGTGGCGGAGCGGATCTCGGAGGGCTCGGCGGCTTTGGTGAGGAACTGGGGGGATTTGAGATCGACATTCAATCCCGAGGCGGAGTCGGTCTGGTTGGTGGTCGGGGAGGCCTGGAGGACCGGTTTGAAGACCTCGTTTTCGCAGCCTTCGATCTTCGGGTAGGTCGCTTCGGTGGCAGGGTGGTGGGTGGGGTCGGCGTAGGTTTCGACTTCGAGAGTGGAGGTGAGCTTGGTGCCGGTGCAAGTGGTCGGGTTGTCGATCAGCGGCTGGTTGGGGTCGCTGGAGCGGGTCAGTTCGGTATTACAGGCGGTCCCTTCCTCTTCGGGGCAGCCAGTGGGGTGACCGAGGGTGCCTTTGGGAAAGCGCTGGGCGCTATGGACGGGATCGGCGGGGAAGCCCCAGAAGGTCATCTTTGCGGAGGCCAGGGGGGCGAGCTGGGTGATGTCTTTGACGGTGAAGCGGAGGCCGTAGTCGGTGGAGGTGCGGACCTGAACGGGAATCGCGATCGGGATGTCGAGGACGGGGACGATGAAGGAGAAGCGGGCGGTCTCGCCTTCTGAGGGGACTAGCGAGAAGATCGGAGCGGTACCGAGGAGCTTGTCGGAGTTGCCACCGTAGTTGGCATGGATCGTGATCAGGCCGACCTGGGAGTCGGGGGGGCAGCTGTCTTCGGCGAAGTTGGAGGGCTCGCACTGGGTGATTGCCTGGGGGTTGCCAAAGACGCCGGTGGGAGCATCGAAGATGACGTTCTGGGCGGCTTCGGGGGTGCCGGGGGCTTCGAGGCTGAAGGAGGTTGTGAGGTCGGGGTGGCCGCCGGCCTGGGGGGTGGAGATGACAACGCCGGTCGCGGTCGCGGTCTGAGCGACAAGGGTCCCGGAGACCCCAACGTAGTCTCCGGGCGCGATGGCGGCGAGGGTTGGCGGGTGGGTTTCTTCGCCGAGCACGGGCTCGGCCCAACGGTAGGTGGTCGAGGGGGAGACTTTGACGGTGTCGGTAGACCCGCTGCTGGTTTCAATAGTGAAGGTTTCAGCGCTGGGTTGCGCCTGGACGATGCCCGCGGCGGCGACTTCACCGAGCGAGGTGTTGGTTTCCACTAGCGTCGTCTTGAACGATTCGACTTTCTCTTCCGCAGCAGCTGAGGAGGCCACAAGGGCGAGCGCGGTCAGAGCTGAGGCGACGGCGAGCATGGCGCGCAGGGTCAGGCGGCGGGAGCTCACTTTTTTCCTCCGCGGTGGTGCTCGGATCGCTTGTGGTGCTTCTTAGCGTGATGCTTGTGGGGCTTGGGCTTCTTGACACAGGTGCCGTGCTTTTTGACGTAGCCCTTCTTGCAGCCTTCCGGTTCTGCTTCATATTGCTGGGGGCTGGGGGTGGCGGTGCGGTCTTCGATCGGCGGGGGCTGAGCGCTGCCGGCGCCGTGGCACTCATCGGAGGCCTTGCATTCGACGTTGGGCGGCGTGTAGGGGAAGCCGCCACCTTCGCGGGCGTCGTAGATCTTCACGGTGGGGCCGTTTTTGTCCTGGGGGGCAAGGGAGTCGCGGGTGAAGAAGTAGACGTCCTTACCGCTGGCGTCGGCGCTTAGGAGGCCGGAGTCGAAGGTCGAGGTGCCGGCGGTGATGAGGTCGAGACAGGCGCTCTCTGCCTTGCTGAACGAGGGAGTGGATTCTTCGCAGTTGCCGGCCCCCTGGGGCTCCCACTCATAGACGTCCTGTTTTTCGTCGGTGTCGGCAAGGACGAGCGGATCGGCGGTGTTGAAGAAGACGCGGGCGTCATCGGTGAGACTGGTGCCGTCTGAGGCGAGGCTGGCTTCGGAGACCGAGGGAGCGCCGGTAGGGATTGCAGGAGACGCAGAGAAGTTCCTCGGTGGGGGCGTCGTAGCGGTAGACCTCGGTGTGGCCGGCGGTCTGTTCTCCCCTGCCAGCGAGGGCGAGGGTCGAGGGGAAGGCGGCATCGGCGCCGGAGGGAGTGAGCTGGAAGTCGGCGGTGTGTCGAGCTTCCGGTTCAGAGACCGAGTCGAGGAGGAGGGGGTTGTCGATCGACGGACTGGGGGCGGGCGTGGGCGCGAAGACAGCGACGTGTTTGCCGGCGGAGTTGGTGGCGTAGAGGTTGCCTTCGGGGGCGAGGGCGAGACCGACGGACCCGGTGAGGTCTGCGGAGCCGAGGGTGCCGAGCAGCTTGCCGGAGGAGGAGTAGCGAGCGATGCGGGCGCCTTCGTCGACGAAGACGTCTTCGTTTGAGGGATCGACGGCGACGCTCTGGGAGAGGTTGGGGTCGAGCTGGCCCTGAGATTGCCCGGAGGGACCGTAGCTTTCAGTCGCGCCTTCGAACTGGGTGACGTAGACGTCACCGGCGGAGTCGACGGCGACGCTGGTCGGGAATTCACCGGCAGCAAATTGAGAGATCGGTTCACCGTTGCCAGATAGTGTGATCGCGGAGGGTTCGAAGACTTCAACGCGGGCGGAGTTCGCGCTGGTGACGTAGACATCGCCATCGGCGGGGTCGACGGCGACTCCGGTGGGAGATTGGACTTTGACGTAGCCCTCGTATTCGCCCGAGGAGCTGAACTTGTCGAGGACGTTGTGATTGATGTCGGGGACGTAGAGGTCGCCGCTGGATTGATCGACGGCAAGCTGGGAGGGAAGCGACTTCGCCGGGAACCCAAACAACTCCGAAAACGAGCCGGCCGGGGTTTCGGCGCCGGTGAGCTTGTTGGTGCCGGCGCCGGGGCCGTGGGTGAAGTCGACCGGATTACCGGAGGAGTCGAACTTCTCGACGGTGTCGACCTTGGAGTCGAGGACGTAGAGGTCGCCCGAGGAGTGTTCGACGGCGAGAGCGGTGGCCTTGGAGAAGGAGCCGAAGTTGTCCTTGAAGGTATGGATCAGGGCAAGTGGCTGGGGGCCGTTGAGGACGGACTCCAGGGTGGCGACGAAGTGGGGCGCGTAGGCGTCGAGCGGACCGGCGCGATAGAGGTTGGGGGAGTTCTCGGTGCCGTCCTTCGGTTCTTCGGTGCCGTCGAGGAGCTCGGGGGAGAGGAAGTAGATGGTGCCGTTGGCGGAGGAGACGCCGCCGCCGCCGCCGATCGCGACGGCGCCGCAGTTCTGCATAGAGCCGAGGGCGCCAGCCGTGTTCCAGTGTTCGTGAGCGGAGTTGGCGACCGGGTCACAAGAGGCGGTGTCGCCCTTGGAGATCAGGGTGAGCGAGTCGGTGTCCTCTTCCCACATGAAGATGTCGGCGCCGGTGTGGGCTTCGTCTTCGTCGGTGAGGTGCTCTTCGGAGGAGAAGAAGACCTTTTCGCCGTCGGCGGTCATGCCGTCGAAGAGGACGCCTTTGGTGGCTGTGGGAGTGAGGTCAATCGTTTCGCCGGCATCGCCGACGTTCATGTAGAGGTGCCAGTACTTGACGCCCCCGGTTTCTTCGACGAGGTGGCCGATGAGGATGTGGGAGCCGTCGGAGGAGATGTCGAGCTCGGCGATTTCGGTGCCTTCTTCTTTCATCGTTTCGCCGCTCGGCGTCTTGGAGACGACGTGGGTTTCTTCGGTGGCCAGGTTGCGGTCATAGATCGAGAGTTCGCCTTCGTTCGCGTCGGGCTCAAAGCGGGATTTGGAGCCGAAGACGAAGTGTTCGCCGCTGGCGGAGAGGTCCTTGGCGATGTGGCCTTCGGATTTGGCTGATGGGCCGGGGTTTTCGGAGCCGGCCATGCCCTGGGTCAGTTCGCCGTTTGGCGTGCGGACGGGGACGCCGGTGTAGCCGCCTGCAAAGCAGGGCGAGCAGCCGCCAGAGGCGCCGAAGGCAAAGGTTTCAAGTCCCGCGTCCGCCCCGGAGGGGACCGAGGAGAAGGGGGGGCTGCCGCTTGCCCCCGGATCGTTGGAGGGGACGCCGACGTATTCGGTGGTCCAGCCTTGGGGGCCGCGGGTGGCGAGGTAGGGGTCGATGCCGCGGTTGGTGGGGTGGTCTGTGCCGGGGATGCCGCCGTCGTGGACGCCGTAGAGGACGCGGCCTTCGGCTTCGGGGTAGCCGGCGAAGGGGGTCTGACCTTCGATCAGGTTGGACTCGACGTCATAGCCAGCGGTGTTGGCGGCGGAGACGAGCTCATAGGCACGGCAATCGAGGAGGCTGGCGGCGCTGGTCTGCTGGCGGACGTGGGCGTTGGGGCAAGGGTCGTTGAGGGCGAGGGGGTGAGGCTGCGTGGTGAAGGCAGCGGTGGGCCCGGTGGTGGCGCCGGGGGGGCTGGAGGCGTTGGTGGCGAGGAAGCGGAAGCGGTAGGCGGTGGCCTGCTGGAGGCCGGTGAGCTGGACGGTCGCGGCCCGGGGAGTGCGGGCGGAGCCGAGATCGAGTTCGGGGGTCTGCTGGAGGCCGGGGCCGGAGAAGCCGCCTTCTTTTTCAAACTGTTCGGAGGTGAGGTATTGGACGCGGTAGCTGGTTTCGCCGCCGCCGGGGTTGATCTGGGTGGAGACCGAAGCGCCTTCGGCGGTGGTTCCTTCGACCGAGGGAGCGGCGATCTGGGGCGGTTCGGGGAGGGTGGTGAAAGGCTCGGCGAAGCTGGTGGAGGCGCCGGTGGCGTCGGTGGCGAGGAGGCGGTAGCGGTAGGGGGTGGCGTAGGTGAGGCCGGTCGCTTCGGCGCTGACTTCGGTGGGAGCGGAGAACCGTTCGGAGGAGCAGGGGACGGTGGTGGCGGAGGACCAACCGCCGCCACCCTGGACTTCGGTGGCGATGGTCGCGGAGGCGGTGTGGGGGAGGAGGGCGGAGGAGTCGACGGTGAGCTGGGGGACGTTTTCCTGGTAGAAGGCGCCGTGGAATTCGATGCGAAAGCGGCCGGTCGGATCTCCGTGGGGAGTCATTTCGGCTGTGACAGAGAGGTTGCCGCCGACGGAGGGGAGGGCCTTGAGGGCTACCCGGATGTTTTCTCCGTTCTCGTTGGGCGAGTAGGTGATGGGCGCGGTGGTTTCGCCCTTGAAGGTGAGGGTGAAGGTGCCGCCGGTGGCGCCGGAGAGACCGAGGACCTGAACCTCGTTGGCGAAGGCGGAGCGGGGGGCGTACTGAAAGTGGCAGGCGGTGATTTCGCCGGCCCCGGCAGGGTCGACTTCGCCCTGGAGGAGCTCGGTGACGGGGGTCTCGGGCTTGGCGGCGGTGGGGGCGGGGGCGGGGAGGTAGGGGGCGGCGTCAAAGACGGCGACGCGGCGGTGGCCCGTATCGGCGACGTAGACGGTGGCGGATTTGGCGGCGACGGCGAGGCCCTCAGGGTGGTTCAGTTCGGCGGCGCCGAAAGTTTCGAGCGGGGCGCAGGGGGTGTTTTCGGTTTGCGGCCGAGGTTCGCAGGAGGGGGCGAAATGCTCGACGCCGGCGCTGGGGGTGGCGGCAAAGAGTTCGCCGGTGGCAGGGTCGAGGGCGAGGCCGGTGGGGGTGGGACTTCCTTGACCGGTGACCGGGCCGAGGACTTCGGGCGAAGGCAAGCCGTGGTTGAGCAAGGCGGATTCGGAGCGGTGGACGACGTTGGCGGCCTTGAAGATGAACCCGCTATTTGCGTAATAGATGTTTTCATCAGAATCTGCGGCGAAACCGATCGGGTCGGCCTGGGCGAAATATTCAGTGGTGAGGAAGGTGCCGTTCTGGGCGAACTGGTAGAACTGCCCGTCTTCGCCGGCGCCGACGAAGAGGTTTCCCTGCGGCCCGAGGGCGATTCCCAGGATTCCTTGGCTGAAAAGGGTGCCGCGGAAGTTCCCTTTAGGGGCAGTGGAGCCGTCGAGCTGACCGTGGTCTGCCCAGGCGATGATGAGGTGGTCGGAGGAGTCGAACTTGGAGACGAGCTCGTCGCCGGGATCGCCGACGTAGAGGTCACCTTCGCCTTCGGGAGAGTTGTCGACGGCGAGGAAGAGGCGGTTGGATTCACCATTGATATGGCCCTGTTCTTCACGCAGATGGGCGCCGTCGAGGGCGCCGGGTGAGGAACCGGGGGTGCCTGGCTGGCATTCATCGTGGGATTCGGCGGTGCAGAGGTCCTGTGCGGCTGCGGTGCCGTGGTCTTCGACCGCGGTCTTGTTGACTTCCTTGCCGAGGATGAGGAGGAATTCGCCGGTGGGGGTGAACTTCTCGATGTCGGCGGCGCTGAGCCCGGGCTGGACGGTGGTGACTTCGACGGTCTTGGCGCCAGAGGTGAGGCCGGAGGGGTCGGCAGTGAGCTGGGGTTGGGGGGAAAGACCGAGGGCGCCGAGGAAGACGACTTCTTCGTAGCTAGCCACTTCTCCAGACTCAACTTCTACCGCCTTGGCACCGATGGTGGAGAGAGCCTGGAGGGCGTAGCTGACGGTCTGCCGGGAGGCGTTATAGGCGATCGGTTCGGTGGTCTGGCCCTTGAAGGTGAGGGTGTAGGTGCCGCCGGTGGCGTTGACGACAACCCTCTGGCGCTCGTTGACGGCGGGGTTGGCGACGTAGACCTCACCGTTGGATTGGTCGACGGCGACGTCGGTGGGGTTGGTGAGGGGGACGGGGTCAGCGGGGGTGGAGGTGGCGGTTCCGAAGGAAGTGGAGAAGGCGTGGACGGTGCTGAAGGTCTTGTCGGAGCCGGTTTTCGTTTCGGGAGTGGCGTTGGCGGTAACGAGACGGTAGTGGTATTCGGGACTAGGGACGAGGCCGGTGATCTTGGCTTCAACGGAGACAGGGGAGGTTCCGCTGCCGATCTGAGCGGCGCTCTTTTCGCAGGCGGCTTTTTCGCCATAGGCTTCGGTCTTGCCGTATTCGAAGAAGCAGCCTTCGGTCGCCTTCAGTTCGACGCCGTCGGGGTTGACTTTGCCGTTGAGGGTGGCGGAGGTGTGGGTGATGGCGGTGGCTTCGCCCGTGGTCGCTTTAGGGGCAGTAAATTCGGCTTTGACCGATATGGCGGCGGTTACTTTGACCTGACATTCGTCGCCGGTAACAGCATTACAGCCGGTCCAGGAAAGGAATTTGTGGGGGAGCACGGGGCTGGCGATGAGGGTGATCGTGGCGCCTTCGGTGTATTCGCCTTCGCAGGTGCCGGCGCTTTCTTGGCAACCAGAGATCGCGCCTTCGTTGGCGCTGACCGAACCGGAGCCGGTTACATTGACTTTGAGGGTTTGGTTGGCGGCGAGGGCCTGGGGGGCAGCGGCGAGGAGCAGCCCCAAGCAGACAGTCACCGTGATTGCGGCGACTCGGCCGCGGAGGTGGTTCGGGCGGGCAGGCTCTCGGCGACTCGGCCGTTCGGCGGTGCAAGCAGGTGGCGACTGGGCGTGGGCGGCGGGGCGAGGGATAGGCGACTCGGCGTGGGCGGGGATAGGCGACTTAGCGGGGTCGGCGGGCCCCTTCCCCAATCCCCGAAATTCATCAGATCGTGATCGGGAATTGGGGAAGGGCTGGTTTTTAGACATAAACCGACGGCTGCTCGGCTCCGCCTCCGCTGCCGTCGGGTCTTGCGCGAACGCCCTGGAAACCTTGGACCTCTCGACCCGCGACTTCGTCGCTAGTACGGGCGAGGTGGTCGCGGGACTTACTTGCAGCGACTCGGCCGCTTGGGTGGATGGGGATGCGGACGTACCTCCCCCCCACTCCCGGCTGCGCCGGAGGCTGGCGAGGGTGCAGAAGAATCGGGACATGTCGCTCATCGGCTTGCCCTCCGGTTGGCGTGGGTAGGTTGAGCCAGCCTCTTGAGAGTTTTCGTGGTGGAGGGGGTCGAAGCGAGGGCGGAATCCGTCTTGGGGATGTAAATGGATGCGCTTGGAAGACAATCGGAGGCGACAGGAGCGGTGGGCGCTACCCTTTCGGTCATGACGACCCGTGAGAAATTCGACCGGCTGGTGGACCAGCTGTCGGCGCCTTCGCTGAAGGCCGAGTACGCGCGGTTGCTGCGTGAGCGCGAGATCGACGGGCAGGTCGTCGAATCGTATGAGCGCACGCCGCAGTTTGAGCCCGACGGCTGGGCTGACCTGAAGAAGGTCCACAAGGCCTCGCGGCGCGCGGTCCTGGGGCGCCTGGACGAGGAAGAACGGGCGGCCGGGCACGGGCCCTGGTGAGACCGAGGCGCGGCGAGGTTTGGTGGGGCGAGGAGCCCGAACGCGAACGGCGCCCCTACCTGGTACTGACACGCGACAGCGCAATCGGCAGACTGAGCGAGGTTCTGGTTGCGGTGGTGACCAGGACGGTCCGCCAGATTCCGACTCAAGTCGAAATCGACAAGAGCGACGGGATGAAGGAGGTCTGCGCGGTCAACCTCGACGACATGCTGATGATGCCGCTGGGCCAGCTGACCGAGCGGCAGTGCGAGTTGTCCCCGGAGCGGATGGCGGAAGTGTGCGCGGCGCTGGACGCCGCTACGGAGTGTTGAGGCAAGCGGCTCGGCACGCTCGCTCAGCCGACCGAACTTAGACCACTTCAGAAATGGGGTGGTCATCGGCTGGCCCTCCGGTTGCGATGAACTCTGGCGCGCTTGTGGTGCTTCTTGGCGCAGGGGGTGCTGAGGAGTGGGTTCTGGTTGGCGGTCTTGCCGTTCTGGCCGGTGATGTCGGCGGTTGCGTGGAGGGGGTGGGCGCATAGGTTGGGTGCGTTTTCGAGGAGGCCCTTGCCGGCGCCGTCGAGGTTGAGGGTAAAGCGGGAGAGAGGTACGTCGGGAGAGGTTTCCAAGGTGGCGCGAATGCCGCCGTGGACGGTGTCGACGTGGAAGTCGGGGGCTACGTCGATCTGGCCGTTGAGGGCGGCGACGAGGTCGGGGAGCTTGCGGGCGCCACCGTTGGCGCGGAGGTAGACCTGGCCTTCGAGGGGCTTTTCGAGCAGCGGGGTTTCGGCCTTGGCGAAGCCGACATCGGAGCCCGGGGGGCAGCGTTCGCCGGGGACGTTGCCTTCGGCGAACTGGACCCTGGTGCAGATGGTCCTGATGTGGGCGTTGTCGACGAGCTCGGTGGGCGGCAGGGTGACGGCAGCGCGGGCGATGTTGGCGTAGGAGCCGCCGCTGGGATAGGTAACGACGGTGTGCACGGCGGGGTTGCCAGCCTGCTTGGTGGAGCCGGTGAAACGCATGGTGAGCTTGGGCTTGAAGGCGAGGGAGGCGCAGTTGACCACCTGGAAGTGCTGGTTGGGAGTGGAGCGGGCGCCTTCGGAACCGAGGACTTCGGAGGTGACTTCGAGCGGGTTGCAATCGGTGGGGTTGAGGGCGAAGTTCGGCCGGTTGAGGTTGACGAAGACCTGGCGCGTGCGGAGGGGGATGCCCTGGAAGATCTGGGGAAGGGGGTCGGAGACGGCGGTGACCTGGGCGGTTTCGGGGTTGACCTTCAAGGCGGCGCGGAGGACGACGTTGCCGAGGTCATAGCCACCGGAAACGGCGGGGACGATGAAGACGAGGGAGAGCGGGGCGCCCTTGTAGGGGCCGGCGAGGTAGACCTTGCCGGGGAGGTAGAGGGGGTGGGTGCCGGGGCCGGCGCCGGCGGTGAGTTCGCCGAGGAGGCTGGAGGCGGGGCAGCTGGGATCGGCCTGCTCGGCGAGGCCGGTGTGGGATTCGAGGGCGGCGGCTTCGATCGATGCCTGCGGGCAGTAGGAGACGCCCTTAAGGGTGGCGGCGAAGCCGGGTGGGGTGGTGAGGTTGAGGACGCTGAGGTTCTGTTCGCCGTCTTCGCGGGTGAGGTTGAGGGAGAAGGAGGTGTGGGCGGCAGCGGTGGCATCGGTGACGCCGGCGGTGAGGCCGGGGTGGAAGGGGCGGGGGCCGTTGGGACAGTTTTCATCGACGTTGAAGAACTGGCGGGAGGTCTGGGGGGCGAGGACGGAGTCCCAGGGGGTGAAGACACTCTGGACTTCGTAGGTGCCGCACTGGGTGGGGGTGTCGAGGGGGCCGCGCTCGGAGCCGAAGATGTGCATGTTGAATTCGGCGAAGGGAGCCTGGGGGAGGTTCTGGAAGTCGATGTGGATCTGGCCGGTGGTGGGGTCGGGGGTGACGGAGCCGGGCAATTTGACGTGGATGCCGAAGCCGTTGAAGGCGAGGATCATGCGGAAGCGGTTGCCGGGCTTGGGTTCGCCGAGGTAGACGGCGCCGGGGAGGAGACCGGGGAGGACGGGGGTAGAAACCGAGATCGTGCCGATCTTGGAGTCTTCGGGGCACTGGGCTTCTTCGGTGGTGCCGAAGCGCGCCTGGGCGTCAGAGCAGGTGTCCTTGCCGTTGGTGACGTTGGGGGCGAGGGAGAAGCCTTCGGGGAGGGTGACTTCGGCGGCCCTGAGCTCGGAGGGAGAGGGGACTGCGGGGCTCTCGAACTGGGGGACGGTGAGGCGGAATTCGGCGCCGGAGGGGGAGTCAGCCGCTTCGGTGGTGGGACTAATCGACTGGGAGGGGTTGAAGGTGAGCTTCGAGCATTCGGTGGTGGCGGGGTAGGGGGAGAGGGCTTCGGTGAATCCCTCGTCGTAGGAGAGGACGCCGAGGGAGGTGGAGAGGGAGGTTTCGCCGCAGGTCGTGGGGTTCTGAAAGAAGGGGATTTCGGGGCTCTCGGAGGGGACGGGTCCTTCCAGACCGACATAGGGGTAATTGAAGATGGGGCAGAGGCTCTGCAGGGTGGCGGGATCGTCGGTGCTGGGGGCGCCGTCGGACTGGCAAAGGAGCTGGCGGCCGCCGAGGTCTTCGGTCACGTCCTCGCCGAAGCTGAACCGGAGGACATTGTGGATGGGGGAAGCCGGAACCCCCCAAAAGACGGTTTTCGAGGTAGAGAAGGGGTCGAAGTGGTTGATATTGGAGACGGCAGCGTCGACGCCGTAATCGGAGTTGGTGCGGGCGCTGATGACGATGAAGATCGGGGTGTCGGCGAGGGGGGTCTTGAAGGCGAAGAGGGCGGGCTCGTCGGGCGGGGGGACGAGGTTGAAGACGGCGGAGAGGAAGGAGACGTCACCGAGGCCGAGCTCGCCGGGGCGTCCGTTCAAGAGGTTTTCGGAGACGCCGACCTGGGAGTCGGAGGGGCACTGGTCGGCGGAGAAGTGGGCGACGTCGCACTGGGGGGTGGCGTGGGTGTTGCCGATCAGGCCGGTGGGGAGATGGACGGTGATTTCTTTGGCGTCACCGCAGCCGCAGGGGTCGAGCGAGCCGTCCTGGCGGTTGCCGATGTCAAAGGAGAAGGCGACGTCGGGGTGGGCGCCGGCTTCGGTGTTGGAAGGGAGGGTGGCGAAGCTATAAATGGGGTCATTCGCCAATGCTGGCGAGGCGAGGAGGAGCGTCCCCGCGACGACAGCCGCCACGCTGGCGGCGCCGGACACGGCGCGATTCTGCGTCCTCAGTCGTCGGAATAGCGCTGCTATTCCGACTCCTTGCGTCCTCGCCTCGCTTGGTCCGGCATCCCCCAGCGCAGCACCTGTCGCCTCGGAGCCGCCCCTCCTCTTACGTGGTGTCTCGCCGAACAATTGGGGGAAGAAAATGGAGAAATAAGGACGCGGAGAGTTCTTGTGCGTGATCTTCACTTTGAACCTCCACGCATGTGCGTGGCGGCCCGATGGCTGTGACGCTTGCCCTTGCGCTTGTGCTTCTTGTGGTGCTTTGAGTGGGTTTCGGGGGTGGCGTTGCCGCCGCTGGTGGCGGGGCCGTTGCTGGCGAGCTTGGGGAGGGTGGGGGATTCGGTGCCGGGGCCGTGGCACTCTTCGGCGGCGGCGCAGGGCTGGCCGGGCGGGGGCTGGGGGAAGCCGCCGTCGGTGCGGGCGTCATAGAAGCGCAGGAAGTCGCCGTTTTGGTCTTCGGTGAGAAGGGGGTCGAAGGTGGAGAAGTAGACGTCGGTGCCGTTGGCGGAGACCCCGATCAGGCCGGGGATCTCGTCGATCGAGCCGAGACCTTCGACTTCGCTGGAGGTGGCGGTGCCGGTGCCGGGGGTGATGAGGTGGGGGCGGCCGTCGACGTACTCATAGACGTCCTCGCCCTGGTTGGTGTCGGAGGGAACGAGGGCTTCGGTGGTGGAGAAGAAGGTGCGACCGTCTGCGGTGAGGAAGAGGCCGTCCTCGGAGGCGGCGACGTCGGCGGTGGCGGGGCGGCCGTCGGGGTTGCAGGAATCGCAGACGAGGGATTCGGCGGCAGGGGTGTAGGAGTACATCTCGAGGTGGCCGGCGTTGTCGTAGGAGGTGAGGCGGGAGGCGGTGAGGAAGGCCATGTGGGTACCTTCGGGGGTGACCTGCATGCGGGCGATGGGGCCGGTGCTGCAGACAGTGTGCGACGCTGTGAAGAGTCCGGCCCCAAAGCCGCTCACTATGCAGTGGCTTTCGGGGTCTAAGGTAGTGACGTAGTGGAGGGAGCCTTCGCGGTAGTCGTAGAGATTGGCCTGATTGGGGACGCCGCGGTCGCCGGCCAGCTGCTCGGGGGAGAAGAAGTAGATGTCGCCGGTCTTTGAGGCGATGCCGGAGTCCGAGACGCCGTTGCCGCCGAGGCCGCCGTTGGCGGAGGAGTAGGGGTAGGCGGAGAAGGGGAGGACGCCGCACTTATTGGTCCAGGGAACCTCTGCTTCTCCTTCGTGGTGGCCATCAGCTCCATTGTGGTAGTCAACTCTGACATTCGGTGGCTGACAGGCGGCGGTGTCGCCGGCGCCGGCGGGGCTGCCGGGGTCGGCCTTGGAGATGAGGGTGAGGGGGTGGCCTTCTTTTTCACCCTGCTGGGACCACATGTAGAGGGAGGCGCCAGCGTGTTCGGGGTCTTCGACTTCGTCGTGTTCATTGACGGTGAGGTGTTCTTCGGAGGTGAAGAAGACCTTGGCGCCGTCTTCGGTCATGCCGACATAGTTGACGGCGACGTCTTCGCCGGTCTTTTCGTCGAGGGAGACTTCGACGGCGCCGGCGTCGTCGATCGACATGTAGAGGTGGATGGGGGTATCGAGGTAGCGCTGGCAGCCGAGGGTGAATCCGGATTCCTTGCCGTAGCAGTAGGGCTCAATCGCGGTGGCGGTGGAAATGAGGATATGGGAGCCGTCGGCGGAGACGGCGGGGAAGCGGAGGAACTCTTCTTCGCCACCGGGGTCGGTCTTGGAGATAGCGGGCGCGTGGGCGAAGGTGGGGTCCTGGGGGATCGGCTGGCCGGTTTCCTTGAGGGTGGAGATCAGCTTGACGGCGCCGGTGGCGAGGTCGTCGTCATAGGCGGAGCCGGGGGCGGCGGTGAGGCCGTGGGGTTCGCCGGGCGCGGCGAAGGAGAGGCGATTGGAGGAGAAGACGAAGTGTTCGAGATCGGCGGAGGCGGCGACTTCGCTGGTGCAGCCCGGGTCAGAGTACTGCGGGTAGGGGCATTCGAGGGCGGCGAGGGCGGCGGGGACTTCGGAGAGGTCGGTGGGAAGGCGACGGTCGAGGCTGCCGTCGGCGTTCCAGAGGTAGGGGGCATTAGAAGGCACGTCGACGTAGCGGTCGGCGCCCTGGAGGCCGTTGTTGCCACCGGAGCACTCCATCGGTTCGCCGTCGTTGAAGTCGAGGAGGTGGCTCATGGAAGGGTCGGCGAGGACGGTGTTCTGGAGTTCGGTGGGGTTGTCGAGGGTGACGTAGGAGCTGGGGTCGTTGGGGGGGCCGCTCATGCAGCCGGCTTCGTTGCCGGCAAGGCCGATGTAGTGGGTGACCCAGCCGGTGTCGGTGCGGGTGGAGAGGTAGAGGTCGCCGCCGGTGTTGATGGCGTCGGCGTCGGGGATGGCGCCGAAGTCGCCGGTGAAGGAGAAGCGTGAGGGGCTGGTGGCCTGGCCGGTGTTGGGGCCGCCGGGGAAGAGGAGGGTGCCGCCGGCGTTGGCGGGGGAGACGAGCTCATAGGCGCGGCAGTCGGGCAGGTAGGCGGAGCCGGTCTGCTGGCGGACGGCGGAGTTGGGGCAGGCAGGAGGGAAGAATTCGAAGCTCTGGTCTTCGGAGGTGACGGTGCCTTCGGAGCTGTGGGCGACGAGGCGGAAGTGGTAGGTGGCGCCGGGCTGGAGGCCGGTGACTTCGGCTTGCACGGCGTGGGAGGTGGAGTCTTCGGCGGCGGGGATTTCGGCTTCGGGCTGGGGGACGGTCTGGCCGTAGGTGGTGGTGGTGCCATATTCGAAGCGGTAGGTGGTGGGAAAGCCCTCGGGGTTGATCTTGGCGTGAAGGACGGCGGAGGTGGCGGTGACGCCGGAGGTGGAGAGGGCTTCGACGGTGGGGGGCTGGGTGGTGGTGAACTGGAGTGGATTTCCGGGAGTTGGGCCGAAGTGGTTCTGAGCGACGAAGCGGTAGTGGTAGACGGTGTCGGGGGCGAGGTTTTCGATTTCGGCGCTGACTTCCTCTTTTTCTTCGCCGGAGGCGGGGCCGGGGACGGTGATCGGAGTGGTTTTGTGACCGAAGCCGACGGAGGTGCCGTATTCGAAGAAGTATTCGGTTTCGATGCCCGCCTGGGCGGTGAAGGAGCCGGCGAGTTTGGCGGAGGTGGCCCTGACCGCGGTGGGCGGTTCGGTCTTTACCCCGAAGACGTTGTGGGGGGTGAATTCTTCGTCGAGGCCGTAGCGGGCGCGGCTGGAGTTGGCGGCAAGGATGCGGTAGTGGTAGGTGGTCTCGGCGGTGAGGCCGGCGATTTCGGCGTGGACTTCGGTGGAGGAGGTGATCGGGTTGGCTTTGGTGCCGACTTCTTCGTCGTGTTCGTTCAGGCAGGGCTGGGGGGAAGACCCGTAGGTGGGCTCGGTGCCGTATTCGAAGTGGCAGGCGGTGACTTCTTCGCCGGCTTCGCCCGGCTTGACGGTGGCGGTGAGGGTGGCGGAGTCGTGGGTGAGAGCTTCGATCGGCCGGTAGGCGGCCGCGGGGATCGAGACGTCGCTGGGGGTGAACTCGTCGACGACCTTTTCGCCGGAATCGACGACGTAGACGCGGCCTGCGGGGCTGACGGCGATGCCGCCGTCCAGCGCTTTGAAGGGCTTGCCGTTTGCTTCGGTGAGCTGTTCGAGGTAGTTGCCGGCGGGGTCGAAGACGTCGATGACATTCTGCTTGGCGTCGACGATGAGGACGTTGCCGTTGGTGGGGTCGACGGCGACGCCGACAATGTCGCCGAAGCCGCCGGGGGCACCGGCGCCGGTGAACTGGCGGATGAAGAGGCCGCTGGGGGCGAACTCATAGACGCGAGACTTACGTCCTTCAACGCCCGCGACTGGTTCGGCGACATAGAGGTCGCCGGCGGGGTCGACGGCGAGGTAGCGGGGGTCGCGGAAACCTCCCACGGGGGAGCCGGTGAGGTGGTTGCCTTCTTCGCCGCCGAGGTAGGGGGCCGACGCGGAGAAGGGTGCGGGTTCGCCGGCGGGGCCGAAGCGGGTGATGATCGATTCGGCCGCTATCCCGGAAACGTCGTAGATGTCGCCGCCGGTGGGGCCGGCGGAGTTGTCGACGGCGATGTAGTAGAACCTTTCGAACGGGCCGGGAGGATGGGGGATACGGGAGGCGATGGTGGCGTTGTTCGGGTTGAAGGCATAGAGGAGCCCGCCCACTTCAAAGGAAAATTCCCGATCGGCGGCGTAGAGGCGGTCGGCGGCGGCGCCGAAGGCGATGCTTTCAAGTTTGACCGAGGCTAGGCCTTGGCCGCCTCCTAGGGTCCATTCGGATTCGGGGGGGCCCTGGGCGAGAAGCTGGCCGGCGGGGCTGAACTTGTCGAGGAGGGGGCACGCACTGGAGCCGCCGCAGTTACCGATCTGGTCGGTAACCCAGGCGTCACCGGCGGGGTCGGTGGCGACGTCGGTGGGTTCGACGAAGGGAGCGGAGCGGAGCGGGGAGCCGGCGGGGGTGCCGGTGAGCTGGGCCTGGTAGGCACGGGAGGGGGTGGTGGCGGTGAATTCGGCTTTGACGGTCTTGGCTGCGGTGATCTTGACGGTGCACTGGGCGGGGGCTTCGGCCTCGCACTGGCCGGCGCCCCAGGCCTTGAAGCGGTTGCCCGGGTTGGGGGTGGCGGTGAGGGTGACGGTCTTGCCCTGGTTGAATTCGTGGCTGCATTCGGCGCCGCATTCGATTCCGGGGGGGGTGCTGGTGAGGGCGCCTTCGCCGCTGGTTTCGACGGTCAAGGCGTAGCGGGCCACGGGGACGGAGGGGCCGAGGACGTCGACGTCTTCCCTGGCGGTGGCTACGTAGAGGTTGCCGGAGGAGTCGAAGGCCATGCCCTGGAGGAGTTCGAAGGGGGCGCCGCCGGCTTCGTCGATCGATTCGATGAAGACGCCGGCGGCGGTGAATTCGTCGATCGCGTCTTCTTCGGCGATCAGGACGTTGCCGGTGACGGGGTCGACGGCGACGGAGCGGAGGGCTTCAAAGGCAAAGGGGCCGGCGGGGGTACCGGTGAACTGGCGGACGAATTCACCGGAGGAGCGGAACTCATCGACGGCAGCGGCGAAGGTGTCGACGACGAAGAGGTTGCCTTCGGGGCCGACGGAGCTGCTTTGCGTCCGTTTGAAGGGGACGGTGGCGCCGCCGCCGCCGGTGGGGGTGCCGGTGAGCTTGTTGGCGGTGATGTAGGGGGCGGTGGCGGAGAAGTCTTCGGGTTTGTGAGCGGGGGTGAAGGCGGCGACGGAGCCAGTTTCAGCGACGTAGACGCGGCCCCTGGAGGGGGTGGCGGAGTCGTCGACGGCGACGTGGATGTTGGCCTGGCCGTTGAAGCCGCTCCAGGTTTCGCGGAAGGAGCCGAGGCCGTCGAAGAGGTCGACTTCCGGGGCCACACCGACGTAGAGGTAGCCATTGGCGGGGTCAAGGGCGGCGCTTTCAAGGTCCTCATTGGCGAGATGGGAGAAGAGACCTTCGCCGCTCCCTAAGTCGCCGAGCTTGGCGTCGGAGGGGTAGGGGGCGTACTCGGAAACCGTGCCTTTCTCCTGTTCGGCCGAGGGGATATCGGGCCCGCGCTGGGCCACCCAGAGGTCGCCGGAAGCGTCGACGGAGACGCCGACGGGCCTGATGAAGCCGGGGATCTGGGTGAGGTAGGGGCGTTCGGCGAAGGCGGGGGCGGCGGCGGCAAGGAGAAGGGTGAGGAGAGAGAGGAGGGCGACGGCGGCGAGGAGGGCGCGGCGGGGGGTGAGGAGAGCGGCGGCGGACGCCGAGGTAGGGAGACGTGAGCCGGCGGCGGGGCGGGAAGATTCGGTGGGTGAGTGAGGGGTCACGTTAGTTGCTTTGGATGTGGTGGGTGTAGAGATGTGGTGGACCTTTTGGTGGGGTCGAAAAGCGGGCGCCCGGGTCCCCCGCGACGGCCGAGCCGTCGCGGGGGAGGTGGAGTGGGCGAGAGGGAAGCGAGAGGGTCAGCTGCCGGTCACCGCCCAGGTGCCCTCGGCGTAGGCCCCGAAGTGTTCCTCAAGCGTCGTCGCTTTGAACCAGAGAACGACGCCGCCTTTGCTTTCAACACCAGGCTCGAAGAAGTTGACTTCTTGTTCTTCTTGAGCGTAAACGCAGAGGAAGCCTTCTTCGGCCTTCGGTTCAGAGACTGTTTCAGAGACTTCGCCGGGGCAGTGGGCATTTTCCCCGGCGAGTGTTCCCGCAACCACGTATTCCACGGTCGGCGTCGAGCTAAGCGGGATATTGAAGGAGATGGGCTCAAACCCGTACGTTGTTCCTGGCTCGGGATCGACCGGGTCGACGACCCAGGCGCCGTACTCGGTCTTGCCCTTGGGGAGGGTTTCGGGGAAGCCGCCACCGCCACCGCCGCCTTCTTTGCCGTTGCAGGCATAGGTAGTGGTTGCGCCGGAGACGAATTTGGAGCCGCCCACACCACCGCTGGTGCCGTTGCAGTGACCGCCGGCGAATTCTGTGGCGGATTCTGTGGCGGTGGGGGCTGGGCCGATGTTGCCTTGGATTCCCTGGTTACCCTGTTCACCCTTGGCGCCGGGAGAGCCAGCGGGGCCGGTAGCTCCAGCTGGGCCTGCGGGGCCGGTAGCTCCAACTGGGCCTGCGGGCCCGGTGGCTCCAGGTGCGCCGGGTGCACCTTTGGGGCCGCGCTTGCCAGCCTTAGCCTTGGAGGCGGTGGCAGAGTTGTTGGCGGCGTAGGCGCCGCCGACCATCGCCATGACGAGGGCGAGGATGGCGACGGTGAGGCCGGCCTTGCCGAAGGGCTCGCGGATGGCGCGAACGGGATGCTTGAGACGTGACATGAGTTACATATCTCCTTGTGTAGGAACGCCCGCCGGATTGGCCCGGCCGGCCTTTGTTGACTGCGGCCGGACGGGGAACCCATCCCCGGCGGGCCGCTTTGACTGCTCAATGAGGCCGACACGAGACTGCGGGTCCGTGGCGGGTGCTGCGAAAAGGTCTGTGACTGAGGTCTCTCCCTCTCCCCCGCTTCCCCCTGCCCACCTACCTGCCTCGTTGGGCAGGGGGAAGTGGGTTGCGAAGGATGAAAGGCTGGCGATGGTCCCTGTAGTGGGGGCGAGAGTCCAAGCGCTTACGGCGTTGGCGGGTAGGTCGGCAGGGCGAGGTGCGCCGGCCGGTGTGCGTGGGTCGGTGGAGGCGAGGTGAGCGACTCGCCCTGCCGACCTAGGAAGATTGTGGGCCGCGGTCGCCGTCAAGCCCTGCGGGCTCGCGGCCAAGACCGCGCCCTGGCGGGTGACTGCGCCGCGGCTTGAGTCGACGATGCCGGCGGTGGTGGATCGGGGTTTGGGGGTGGCTTCGGCACCCCTGCGAGCCCCGCTCTCGCGGCAGGTGCCGGGTGTGGCGGTGGCTGAGCAAGGCTCGCCGATCCGAGCGGCGGCGGTTGCCGCGGACGTGGCGCCCGGGAGGGCGAGCCGGTCTCGATCCGAGAGGGCCGGCTCGACCGGACGGGTGCGCGGTTGCGGTTGGAAGGACGTGAGCCGCGAAGCCATGGGCGAGCGCCCGGGAGCGAGAGCGGGGCTCGTGGGGGGTGCGGGAGTGCAAGCTTGATCAGCGGTGGGCGGGTAAGCGCCAAAAAGGGATGAGCGGCTACCGATGCGGGGGCTGCCGGGGCGATGGAGGTCGTGGGGGTGGTTGGCGGGCATGGCGGGCTCTGCGGCCTGCCCGTCGCCCTGCTTAAACCCGCGCGGTCGGGCGGAGTCGCGGGCGGCAGAGGCAGAGTCATGGGCGATGGGCGCGTCGAGCTCGGCCGCGGACGCGAAGCGGTGCGGTGGGAGAGCGGCGGCGGGCGACCCGAGGCCTATGGGAGGAGTGCCCAGTGTTCTCGGAGCCGCCCGCCGAGCGCCCGGTAGACGCCGCCTGCCAGGGAGAGCGGGCGGTCGCCGGTCGGAGAAGTCCGGGGGGATGGGACGAAGCGGTGGAGCAGATGCGAGCGGCCCGAATTCGGGGCTGGGAAGTCCCCGAAGCTCATTGGGCCGCTCGCACTGCCGTACTGTCGGCGCCTTCCGCCAGGGAAAACGATCGGGCGCCGGCCGACGTCGTCGGAGAGATAGGACGACGGACGCCGGTTGCACAGGGTCGCTGCCGGCCAACCCCCGGGTGGGACTAGCAAGGCCCGGGAAGCATTCTGGGCCGGCGGCGTTGTGCTTGACCCCTCGAGCGCCTGGGAAAGCGTCGAGGGGTCGTAGGCCTCGCGCGCCAGGGAGGACGGCGAGTGCCGATTGGGGGAGCCCTGCGGCCTTGGGGGCGCGGGCTCGGAAGGTATCGGGACGGGGTCGGGGTAGCGCGAGCAGATGCGGGCGACCCCGAGGCCGGGAGCCGGGAGCCGGGAGCAGGCTGGGGCCTCGGGAGCCGGCCGAGCTGTTGGGCTTTGTGCCGCCCGCCAGGGAGAGCGACAGGCGCCAGCTTTGCCGGCGAGCCGGCATGGCGGCGGCGGCGCCAATCTGGCGGCGGCCGGTGCCGGTGTCCGAAGTCGAATTACTCACGAGCAGTCTCTCCGTCGTCGCGAGCCCCTTGCCGACCGCCGTCCCCGCGGCCCCTGTTGAGGCTCTGTATCCCTTTTTGAAACCCATCGCCATTTCGACCTCGCACTCCGGAACAGTCCGGGGCGGCAATCGGAGCGGCCGCAAAAGATTAAACAGGTTGGCCCACCCGTGTCAAGGAAAACTGGAGACCGCGACATTGAAGCCTTCTCGCTGGTTGCTTGTTAAATGGCGCTAGAAAGGGGAATAGCTGGATACTCGGATGGGTGGTAAAAAAGGGTAAACGTATCTGTTTTTGGCTGCAATTCGGCCAAAAACATGGCGGCCAATAGGCGACTAGGGTGCCCGGCCGGGATGGTCGTTACGCCATGGGGTCAATCGGAGTCGCTGCGGGATCGAAGCCTGCGTCCAGGGGCCAATACACCCCGCGAAGAGGTGCTGCGCAATCAGCGCGAGCGGCTGTTCGGGGCGATGGTGGCAAGTGTCGCCGGACGGGGCTATGAGGCGACAACGGTCGCCGACCTGGTCGAGCTCTCCGGCGTCTCGAGCCGCACCTTCTACGATCTGTTTGCCGACAAGCGTGCCTGCTTTTTGGCGGCGATGGAAGAGATCATTCAGCTGGGCGTCGGCTACGCAAGGGAGCGAGTTGAGAAACCGGGAAGTTGGGAGGAACGGACGCGCCGGGGCTTTGACTCGTTCGCGGAGATGATCGTGGCCTCTCCGGCGGCGGCCCGGATGTGCCTGGTCGACGCCTATGCGGCGGGACCTGAGGCGCATGCGCGGTTAGACGCCGTGATGAGCGGCTTTGAAGCGCTATCTGCACAGAGACTCGCGGAGTCGCCCGAGCTCGCGGCGATCCCGCCCGAGATGGTGAGGGCCCAGATCGGCGCACTTCAAGAAATAGCTCGCACCCGCCTTCGGCGCGGGAAGGAGTCCGAACTCCCCGGACTTATGGACGACCTTTGGCATCTAATGTTCTTCTACCGACCACCCCCAAAGGCGCTGCCAGCGACGGGCAGAGCGCCAGCACCCCGGCGAGAAAGCCTCGACACCCGCGACAACGCGGAGCGGGCGCTTCGCGCCTTCACCGCCGTCGTGGCTGAGGAGGGCTACGCAAACACGACGGTAGATCAGGTTGTGAAGCGAGCATCAATGTCGGGCTCCACCTTCTATGCCCATTTTCAGGGCAAGGAGGACGCAATGATGGCGGTGGTTGACAGCGCCTGCGCGCAGATAGTGGCAGCAACCCTGCCAGCGTTCCGACGCGGCGCGGACTGGCCTCATGGCGTGCGCGCGGGGTTCGAGGCGCTGTTCAACTACCTTGCCTCGCGGCCTGCGTTGGCGCGGCTGGTGGTGCTTGAAGTCTATGCGGCCGGCCCCGCCGCAATGGAGTGTCGCGCGCAAGCGCTGGGAGCGCTAGCGGGGCTGTTCGCCACGGGCCGCGAGCGCTCACCCGAGACGCCCGCGATCGCCACCGAGATGATCGCGGGCTGCGTCTTTTCCCTCGCCTACCGGCAGATCCGTGAGGCGGGAGCTGAGATGCTGCCAACCCTGGTCCCGATCTGCACCTATATTGGCCTGGTCCCGTTCATAGGGGCGGAGGAGGCATACGGGGCTGCCGCTGAAGATCGGCGGGGGCGGCGGTCATAAGGGCTGGGCGTGCCACTGGGACGGGGGCGAGTCCACATCGTGTCCTGGGCCGTATCCAGGGATGCGATCTCCTCACGGGATAGGTCTTAGCGACCGCCTGCGGGCGAACGGAGTCGAGGTCGTGAGCAGGCCGCCCGGACTTTGTCGGTGACCGTCAACTTGCGGGCCGGCCATCGGCCTCAAGGCAATGAAGGACGCGAGGAGCCCGACCGACTCACTGAAATCTGTGAGACTCGTCTGCGTACCGCTTTACCTAGCGACTGATACTGCTGTCGCTGACCGAAGCCCCCAAACCGTCCTAGTCTGAGTCGGAGCTGCGTCGGATCCATAGACTGATTGACGCACCGGTGTCGGGAGAAGCACGGGCGGCACGCAGAAGAATCGGCCGCTCTCAGATCGCGTATTGGCATGAAAGGGAGACAATGGGCTACCGTGAACCTGTGATAGAAAAGGTAGGCTTACCCGTTTTTACAATCTAGGCTAGGCAGCTGCCGTGGCGTCCAACCAACTACTAGGGTGCCCGGCCGGGATGGTCGTTACGCCATGGGGTCAATCGGAGTCGCTGCGGGATCGAAGCCTGCGTCCGGGGGCCAATACGCCCCGCGAGGAGGTCCTGCGCAATCAGCGCGAGCGGCTGTTCGGGGCAATGGTGGCAAGTGTCGCCGAACGGGGCTATGAGGCGACAACGGTCGCCGACCTGGTCGAGCTCTCCGGCGTCTCGAGCCGCACCTTCTACGATCTGTTTGCCGACAAGCGTGCCTGCTTCCTGGCGACGATGGAAGCGATGATCGAACTGGCGGTCGGCTTTGTCATCGGTGCGGAAACCACCGATGAGCCAGGCAATTGGGAGGAGCAGTCACGGCGCGGCTTCGACGCCGTTGCGGAACTATTCGTCGCCCAGCCAGCAGCGGCGAGGTTGTTCCTGATTGATGCCTACGCAGCGGGACACGAGGCTCTCGCGGTGCTCGAACGCGCCCTGGAAGGCTTCGAACTTCTGGCGCGAGAAACGGTGGTGCAGTCCCCTGAGAGGGCCGAGATGCCCCCCGCGATGATCAAAGCCTTCGTCGGTGCAATGGCAGAGATCGCACGAGCCCGCCTGCTGTGGGGCAAGCAGGCCGAACTACCCGGGCTGATGGACGAACTGCAGAAGATGACCCATTCCTACCGTCCTCCGACGGTACCCCTGTCATCGGCCAGCCGAGCGCCGGCGCCCCGGCGGGAAAGCCTCGACACCCGCGACCACGCCGAGCGCGCGCTTCGCGCCTTCACCGCCGTCGTAGCCGAGCAGGGTTATGGGCACGCAACCGTGGATCAGATCGTCAGGCAGGCGTCGATGTCGGCGAGCACCTTCTATGCCTATTTCCACGGTAAGGAGGATGCGATGATGGCGGTGCTCGACAGCGCCGGAGCTCAAATGGTCGCCGCTACCCTGCCGGCGTTTCGGCGGGGTCCGGACTGGCCTGGCGGCGTCCGCGGAGGGCTGGAGGCGCTGTTCAATTACCTGGCCTCCCGACCAGCGTTAGCGAAGCTGGTGCTAATCGAGGTCTATGCGGCCGGTCCCGAAGCCATTGAGTGCAGGGCAAAGGCGCTCAAACCGCTTGAGGAGCTGTTCGCCAAGGGCCGGGAGCGTTCACCCGAGACGCCCGCGATCGCGACCGAGATGATCCTAGGCGGCGTGATTGCGCTCGCCTACCGGAAGACCCGCGAGGCGGGGGCCGCGGAGCTGCCGATCCTAGTCCCGATCTGCACGTATATAGCCCTGGCGCCGTTCATCGGGGCCGAGGAGGCTCACACGGTAGCCAGCGCCGATGGGCGGCCTCGACGGCGAGGACGGTAGACCGGACGGGGGTGGCGTGAGGGGCAATGTTGGCGGGTCGTCGGGCGAGGTCGGCGTAGGGCTGGCGGATACCGGCGTTGGGTTGGGCGCTCAAGACAGCCTCTCCCCCACGCCCGCGGCCCGCGGCGCCAACCAAGCGGCCGAGATGAGCTGCGTACTGGCGCTTCTGAAGTGGGCCGGCTACCTCAGCTTGACACTGACCTTGCTACCCGGCGCCAGCACCTTGCCGGGCCTGGGGCTCTGCTTCTTGACCTTGGCCGACTTGGTCTTGTGGCCCTTGACCTTGCCGAGCTTGCAGTCGGCCTTGGCCAGAGCCTTCTTGGCCGCTTTCAGCGTCTTGCCCGCCAGCTTGGGGACAACGCAGGCGGACTTTAGCGGTGGTGTGATGGGCACCGAAGGAGCCGCGTAGGTGAAGAGCTGCGTCGAGGTGGCAGTACCGGCAGGCGTTGTGATCGACACGGCTACCGCTCCGACCCCCGCAGGAGGAGCGGTAGCGGTGATCTGGGTGTCGGAGTTGACCGTGAAGCTGGAGGCGGGTGAGGACCCGAACTTGACCGCACTGGCTTCCGTGAAGTTTGTGCCGGTGATCGTCACCGGGCTGCCGCCTCCGGTCGGGCCCGTAGCGGGAGCGAGGGAGGCGATCGCGGGTGGGGGAAGGACGGTGGCGGTGAGGTTTGGGCGCACGCCTTCTTCTTCTTCGCCTTCCGTCGTTATCGTGGCGCCGTCGGCGGCTTCCCCCGTCGCGTAGGCGAGGTGGTCGCTGGCAGTTTTGGTTTCAAACAGGCAGGCATTCGGCGCGGATTTCGCGTTGTCATCGTCGTTGCCAATGACATCACCGGCCTGAACCGGAATGCTCGTCTTGAAGGTGTTGAGGTTGCTGGGAGTGAGCGTCCGCGGCCCGTCGTGACCGACGACGAGGTATTTCCCCGATTCAAGAGGGCGATAGACCTTGAAGGTCAGGGTCTGCCCTTCCCCGGCTGCTGCATTGGTGCTCCAGGACGTGATCACGCCGGCAGTGGGCACCGAATAGGTGGCCGTTGCGGTCCCGGTCGGCACGTTGTCATTCGGGCCGTTGATGCAGTACGCCGGTGGGTTCAGGGGCGCGAGCTGGCCAAACGTCACCGGGGCTGCCTGGGCGCTGCCTGCGGCGAGGAGCACCCATATGCCGAGGACGCCAAGGACTGGATAGACGAAGCGAGCAGGGGCATGGCTGAGCTTGGACGAGATTTTCATGGCTGCGAGGCTATCGACGACTGCGGCGGGTCAAACGCACGTGGCGGACGATCGTGTGGCAGCTCTGAAGGTCGAGCGGAGGCGCTGGGCGGGCGCCATCGCCGCCACGCGGCGTTGCCCGTGGTGTCGTTCCTGGTGTCAAACGCAGCCGAATGGAGCCCCACCGAGTCAGATGCGTGTTTGCCGTTTTCCTCTCTGCAGCGCGGAAAATGGCACACTCAGCGGGCTGCAAAAGCTAAGCCGCCTCGCTTCACACGCGAGAGGTCGCTGGTTCGAAACCAGCCGTGCCCATCGGTTTTGTAGAGCCAAAATCTCGAGGTCTTCCGTTGAACGCTCGCGTGATCTGCGACCGGTCGCCGTGCGTGGCAGCGAACTCTGAACGACCATCACGGGTTTGGACTGCCGAGGACGAGGAGTAGCTCAACGGCAGCCGGATTCCTCTGACCGCGCCTGGTCGTCGCGCAAAGCAACACCTCTCGCCGGCCGCCCAGCCCGAAAGACCTTGCGCCGGTTCGCTGCGTACCCTCGGGCCGCATGTCAGACGAGCTATCGCGGCTGCTCTCCACCGCCACCGTCGCCGGCCTCGCGTCGGCGCGCTCCTACGAGCGCGGCCTGTCCTATCTCGAAGCGGGGCGCGTGGGTCCGCTGCGTGAAAGTGCCCGGTCGGTCGGCGCTACCGTCCAGGGCTCCGAGGCCTACCTGGTCGAGCTCTGCGCCGCAGGCGGGGAGCTTCGCTTCGCCTGCTCGTGCCCGATCGGCCTCGGGGGCGCCTTCTGCAAGCACTGCGTCGCAGTGGCCATCGCCTGGCTTGGTGAGCGCGGCGACCCCACGCCGACGCTCGACGACGCCCGTGCCCATCTTGAGACGCTTCCCCAGAGCGAGCTGGTCGAGCTTCTGATCGACCACGCCCACGACGACGAAGCGCTGGCCCGCCGACTGTTGCTTCAAGCCGCGCGACCGGAGAGTGGGACGGCGGCGGATGTCGCGTCCGTGCGTGCGCTGCTCGAGCAGGCCTTTGCGTATCGCGACTTCGTTCCCCATCGCGAGGTTTGGGGCTACGTCCGCGGCATCGAGGATGCGATCGACCTGCTTGAGGCTCTGCTTGAGGAAGGGCGCGGTGGCGATGTCGTCGAGCTCGCCGAGCACGCGCTGAGGGTCGCCGAGCACGCGCTTGAACACGTCGACGACTCCGACGGCCAGATGACCGGCGTGATCGCGCGGCTCGAAGATCTGCACCTCGACGCCTGTCGTCGCGCGAGGCCGGACACGGTGGCGCTCGCCGAACGCCTCTTCGCATGGGAGCTCGATGGCGCCTGGGACGTGTTCGACCAAGCCGTCTTCAGCTACGCCGAGGTCTTGGGGACGCCGGCCTTGCGCGCTATCGCGAGCTCGCCGAGGAGGCGTGGTCCGAGGTGCCGAAGCTCGCTCCCGGCGAGGATTCCCACGAGCGATACCGCAGCCGCTTTCGAATCACGCGGATCATGCAGTCCCTCGCGCAATGCTCTGGGAGCCTCGCCGACCAGATCGCAGTCGCAGAACGGGACCTTTCGAGCGGCTACTGCTTTCTCCAGATCGCCGAACTGTGTCGGGAGCACGGCGAGGATGATGCGGCCCTCGAATGGGCAGAGCGCGGGATGGCCGCGTTCTCGGAGAATCCCGACCCGCGCCTGCGCACCTTCCTCGTCGAGGAATACCGCCGCCGCGGGCGAAGCGAGGAGGCGCTTGAGCACTCACTTCAGACGTTCGGCATCCGACCGGCACTCGAGAGCTACCGCGAGCTTTCGACCGACGCGAAGGCGATGGGGCAGTGGCAGGAGCGGCGCCGCTGGGCGCTCTCGCTGCTCCGCTCTCCAGAGCCGGACCCGCCGGAGGCCGCGCGGCACCCCTCCCTGCGCGGTCGCGGGTACTCGGAGCTCGTGCGGGTGCTGCTTTGGGAGGGCGATCCGGATGCCGCCTGGGAGGCGGCAGAGGAGGGTGGCTGCAGCCGTGACCTGTGGCTGAAGTTGGCCGACTTACGGCGCGCGGAGCACCCCGAGGACACGCTCGGCGTCTATCGCCGCCACGTCGAGGACGTGATCGCCGGCAGGGACAAGCGCGCCTACGCCGAGGCGGTGCGGCTGATCGATAAGACGATGCGCGTGCTGTACGTGGAGTGCGGACGGCCCGAGGACTTCGACGTCTACGTCGAGGAGGTCCGCAGTACTCACAGGGCCAAACGCAACCTGATCAAGGTGATGTCCGGGCTCGATCCCGCCCGCGCTGCTTGACGCTTGCGCCGTGGTCGGGGTCAATCGACTGAGCCAGCCGGCACAACCCACTGGCACGACTGTCCGGTTACCGAGGCGATCCGATCGAAGTCTGCGTCGTAGTGAAGGACGGTGAGGCCACGAGACTCCGCGGCGGCGGCGATCAGAAGGTCTGACACCTTGCGGCCACGCTGGTGCTTGGTCGCGAGTAGGCGCTGCACTTGCCTGGTCCTCTGCAGGTGATCGGCCGTTGTCTCCACCAACTCGAAGGCCCGGAGGGCCTCTGCCAGGCGGTCCCACTCGGTGGCGCTGCGGGCCGAGTAGCCGATCTCAAGGTCGCTGATCCCGGCTCGGGCGAGTTCGCCGCGTGCAGCGGCCGGCTCGATCGCGTCCCGGACAGCGGCATGATGCAGGCGGGTAAGAGCGCTGGAGCCGAGCAGGTGGGTCAGCGCCATGCCTGCTCGCGAGGATCCAGCTCGGCTCTGGCGAGCAAATCGAGTCGCCGCTTCACCGCTTCGCGCTGCTGATCGCCGGCCTGGCGCAGCGCGCTGTTGACGGTCTCCTTGATCGTCTCGCTGCCGAGTCGCGCCCGCGCAGCCCGCAATGCCTCCTCGTCGATGTCAATCAGGTGCTTGCTCATCGTGCCTCAGAACATACGCTGGCGTTGGCGGTATATATCGCTTGGGGCAGCTGCTTCAGTGCATCGTCGATCAGCCGCTGTTCCGGGCGCTGGCCTTCTTCGCCCTGCCCGCGGTGGGGCCCGAGGCGCTCGATCGGGCCGAGGCGATGCTCGATGTCTTCACGATCTTCCTGCGGCCCGAGTCGCTGCCTCCGGGCGTGCAGCAACGCCCGCCCGAGACGGTGGTCGAGGCGGTCGCCGGGGGGCTGTGGACAATCGTGCAGGTCGAGATCGTCGCCGGCCAGGTGAATCGCTGTCGCATCGAGCGTGCCCCAGTCGTGTCCGCGCCTGGCTGGCTGTGCATGGTTGCGTCCGCCCGGCGCTCTTGGGGGGTGTCACGCCGCTCCCAGCATGGTCGTTGCCGCAGGACCCGCCAGCGTGATCGCGTCCGAACGGAGCTCGTCCACGATCGGCGGCTCATCGGCGCGCAGACGGCTGACCTCAGCCTCACCGGTCTCGGCGATGCCGGCCCTGTTGCCGGTCCATCGCTCCAGCTGTTGCCCGAGCAGGTCCAATTGCCCGCGCCAGCGCTCATTCTCTTCGCCAACCCCCTCCGGCCGCACGATGAAGAGGTCGATGTCGCTCTGGGCATCTCCCTCACCTCGTGCCGCCGAGCCGAACAGCGAGACATGCGCGGGCGCGATCTCCCAGGAGCCGATCGCGACTCGCAGGCGGTTGAGCAACTCACTCCGCATGCCTGCCAGGACTTCGGCCGCCGGTGCCGCCAGATGCTCACGGTTAAGCGTGAACAGAAGCGCCCTGCCCGCCTCCTGCCGGTCCACGAGGCCTTGTTCGGTGAGCCGGTTCAGGGCATCCAGCACCCCGCTGTGGGACGGCCGGTCCAGCAGGCGCGCGATCTCCCGCCCGGTCAGCGCCCGCGTCGTGCCGGCGAGCACGCTGAGAGCGCCGCTGTCGAGGGTGGGGCAGATCGTCGTGTAAGGGTGCGCAACGTCCATCTCGCTTAGAGAGCATACCAGCCATATGGCTGATTTAGCATCCATATGGAGGATGTACCATCCAATCGTCTCACGCATCAGGAACCGCCCGGCAGGCCTTCGCGAGGCCACCTGCTCCCGCAGGCCCTCGACCAGGCAGGCGGGTGAAAGCGCCCCGGTGAAAATCGAAAGTAACTATTCAGGTTCGTGAACCTCCGGGCCGCAGGGGCGGGCGAGGCACGGTTGACATAACAAGGATTCGGCAGGTCTGCAGGGAAGTTGTCGTGCGTGGAGCGGGCAGAAGTCCAGTCTCTTCTCGCCGGGGGCGCGGATGCGGTGGCCGCGGTGATCGCCCGGCTCGAGGCCCGGATCGACGAGCAGGATGCCCAGATCGCAGAGCTCATGGCGCGCCTCGGGCAGAGCTCGCGCAACTCCTCCAAGCCGCCGTCCTCCGACGGCTATGGCAAGCCGTCGCCGAAGAAGCGCAGCCTGCGCCGCCCCTCGGGTCGCAAGCAGGGAGGCCAGGAGGGTCACGATGGGGCGCGGCTTGAGCCGGTCGCTGTTCCCGACGAGCGGGTCGAGCATCAGCCCGAGTGCTGCGATGGCTGCGGCGGCTCGCTCGCCGCCGCCGAGCGGCTTGAAGGCGGCGAGTCCCGCCAGGTCTTCGACCTGCCCGAGGGCAAGCTCTTGCGAGGTGATCGAGCACGTGGCGCAAAGGAGGCGCTGCGGCTGCGGGCGGACCACGGCCGCCGCCTTCCCCGACGGGGTCGGCGCCCCGACCTCCTATCGGGCCCGGGGTGCGGGCGCTCGGCGTCTACCTCTGCGTCTACCAGCACCTGCCGTATGACCGTGCGGCCCAGGCGCTCGCCGACCTCACCGCCGCCAGGGTCTCGACCGGAACGCTTCAGAGCTGGGTGGAGGCCGCGGCCGCAGGACTCTCGGGCTTCGACGAGCGGCTGCGCGAGCTGCTCGTCTCGGCCCCGGTGGTCCACTTCGACGAGACCGGCGCCCGGATCGCCGAGCGGCTCGGCTGGGTGCACAGCCAATCGACCGAGAAGCTGACCCGCTACGTGGCCCACCGCCGCCGCGGCGGCGAGGCGATCGAGGACGCCGGCGTGCTGCCCGACTTCAGGGGCGTCGCCGTGCACGACGGCTGGTCGCCCTATCGCAACTACGAGGACGCGCTGCACGCCCTCTGCAACGGCCATCACCTGCGTGAGCTGATCGCCGCCGCCGAGGCCGGGCACCGCTGGCCCTGCGCGATGGCCGAGCTGCTCTTGGACGCCAAGGGGCAGGTCGATGATGCCCGGGGGGCCGGCGCGCGGAGCCTTCACCCGCAGGCGCTCGCGAGGCTCGAGGTCTCAATACGAGGCGATCATCGCCTCCGGGCGCGCCGAGCACCCTCCCGCCACGGGCAAGAAGACCAAGGCCCACAACTTGCTCTTGCGCCTCGAGCGCGACCGCGACGCGGCGCTGCGCTTCGCCCGCGACTTCCGCGTCCCGTTCACCAACAACCGCGCCGAGCAGGACATCCGGATGGTCAAGCTGCAGCAGAAGATCTCCGGCTGCTTTCGAACCCCAGCAGGGCGCCGAGCGCTTCCTCCGGTGCGCAGCTACATCTCCACCGCCCGCAAGAACGGGATCGAGCGCCGCTCGCCGCGCTCGGCGAGCTGAGCGCCGGGCGGCCGTGGTTGCCCGAACCCGCGCCCGGCTAAAGAGGGCGCGTCCGAGTAGCACGCGATCGTTCTCGGACGATGACCCTGGAGCGCATCAGACCCCCCGCCTGACAGCCACGACAAGGAGACACGAAGATGAGCCCCGCCCGCCAGGCCGACCCAGAGCTCGACGCCCTGATCGAGGAGATCACCGTCGACTGCCATGACGAGGAGGAGCAGCTGATGGGATTCGAAGACGCCTTCTACGACGCAAACTTCCCGTGCCCAGGCACGATCGTCGGCGAGACCGTCGAGGTGGTCTCCGTCACCACCACCGGCAACCGCCGCGAGCTGATCGCCACCTGCCAACGCAACGGCAAGCGCTACGAGGTCGCCCTACTCGACATCCACGTCGACGCGGACCCAACCACCTCCCGCCTCCTCGCCGCCTACAAACGCTCGGATCGGCACCTGAATAGTTACAATCGAAACTACCGCAATCCATTGCGCATATTCCGATTGAGGTCTATCCTTCCTGACTAGGAGGTTTGACCGATGCCTACTGAGACACCAATCCCCGATCACGTCATCCGGCCCGAACCTGGGGAGCAGGACGCTCTTGTTGAGCTGGAGCGCCACCTTGAGGCGATGCTCTCCCAGGGGGACCAGACCGCGAAGCTGATCGGCCCACACGGCGACGAGGTAGAGCTCCCGGCCTCGGCGTTTCATGCCTTGCAGCTTCTCGCTGACGGGATGGCGAAGGGCCTAACCATGATGCTGCTACCGCAAGGCAAGGAGTTGACTACGCAGCAGGCCGCCAACATCCTCCACGTTTCCCGCCCCCACGTCATCAAACTCCTGGAGCAGGGCGAGATGGCATACCACCAGGTCGGCACCCACCGCAGACTGAAGATTGAGGATGTCCTCGCCTACCGGGAGAAGCGGAACAAGCACCGACGCGAACGGCTCGACGAGCTGACCCGGCTCTCAGAGCAGCTGCACGGCGGCTACCAATAGACCCGACGCGGTTGGGCGAAATACCCTGGTGGTGTGGCCTACTACCAGGTCGTCCTCGATGCCGATGTCCTCTTCCCCGCCTCCCTGCGGGACACGTTGCTGCGCCTTGCCGAGATCGAGCTCTTCGACCCGCACTGGAGCGATCGAATCCTTGAGGAGGTGAGGCGAAACGTTGTCGAGAGCCGGACCGACATCAACGAGACCGACATGGATCGGTTGGCGGCAGCAATGAACGGCGCCTTTGAGGATGCGCTGGTCGACGGAGCCGCGATCGCCCAAGTCGAGGACTCAATGGAGAACGATCCCAAGGACCGGCACGTCCTCGCCGCTGCGGTCGTCTCCCACGCCAACAGCATCGTCACCAGCAACGTGCGTGATTTTCCGCCCCAGGCCTGCGAGCCCTATGGAGTCACAGTTACAACGGCAGACGAGTTCCTCTGCGTGCTTTTTGAGATGGCGTCGGAGGGCGTCCGCGACAGCGTGATCCGTCAGGCTGCGGCGCTCCAAGATCCGCCGCACACCGCTGCTGAGGTACTCGACCACCTGGAGCGCACCGGGGCTCCTTCCTTCGCCGAGCGAGTTAGAGAGGCCCTCCCCCTGAGCGTCTACTTGCCAGTGGCCAGGGCGATGCCGACAAATGGCTTCGAGGGCCAGCACTTGTGGCACGGCCTTGAGGTCACTGGCGCGTTTACTGGCGCACAAAAGCAGAAATCCGCTTGGTTGAGCCAAAAACTTCCCTATTGAGCGGCCAGCAGGGCCGTTTACACCGGTTCGATTCCGGTAGGCACCTTCCACTCTGGCAAGCTGGATTCCGCTTGTTGGAGGGGTTTGCGGGGCACTTCTGGCCGAATTTCTGTCCGATTGAACCCGGCTGTAACCGGCAATTTCGTGGCTTGACTGGCCCACGGGCAGTACGCCACACTCTCGGCACGCAGCTTTTGTTGGCAAGCTGGAGCTGTGATTTCGGCGGCGCAGCTGAGCAGGATCGTCTTTCGCCCGGTCAGAGGGTGGATCGGCCCGCAGCCGAGCGCCGACGACACCGAGGTCAAGAGCACTTACCGTTTCCGTGCCACCACCCGCGACGCCAACGAGGCGCACGCCAAGGCCCCGTTATTGCAAAGCAGCTCTGGTCGCAGCTACCAGCTCGCCGCGCTCGCGCTGGTCGGAGCGCTTGCTCTGGCTGGATGCGGGACCAGTGGCGACTCCACCACCGCTGCCAGTAGCACGAAAGCCGTCAAGGATCAACCAAGCGGGAAGCACCAGCGGCAAGAATGCGAACTCGCCGCAAAGGAAATAGACCGGACGGAACTCGAACACGTCAAAGAAGTCGTGAGCCCGGAATCCAGCGAAGCCAGAGAACTCGACATGCGAGTAGCAGAGCGCAAATCTAGCGCGATATCAAAGTGCAAATAGGCACAGCCAACAGTCGGGCCTGCCTCACTCCGGCGCCACAGTCACGTGGGCTCCCCACCACACGGGTGGGGAGCCGTCTCGCCTGAGGCGCCATCGGCCTCCCGAGGAGCTCGGAAGACGTTGGAGTCAGTTCACGCTAATGGCGACAGAAGGGATCGACGTAGAGGTCGTCGATCTGCCAGTTGCCCTTCGCATCAAGCGGCCTGAAGCGGATCTCGATCGAGCTGGGGATCAGCGTCCCGACGATCGTCGAGAGCCCCAGCACAGTTGAGATCGGCTGGCTGGGCGCCCAGGCCGAGCCAGCGCTGAGGGTTTCGACGACATCGGTGTGGATCAGCCCCAGCAGGCTGAAGACAGCTTCGACTCGCAGCCGCGAGGAGGGCTCACCCGTGTTGCGGTCCATCAGCCGGAAGACTGGCGTGTCGATTGCCATGCAAATCGGCGGGCTCACGGCCGAGCTGCCGGCGGGCAGCGCAAGAGACTTGGAGTCCCCGGCGCCGTCTAGGAAGTAGCTCTCGTTGCCCGCGACGACCTTGGCGCCGCCGTTCAACGACCAGCCGGCGCCGCCACCCTCAAAGCCGCCTTCGGGGGCGAGCACGTAATCGCGCTGATCGCCCCAGCGGCTGAACACCTGGGTGCCGCCGGAGTAAGAGCACGCCTGGGCGGAGCCTGCGAAGGCCGCCATCGCCAGCAGCGCGATCGTCACGGCACCGGCGAGCTTGGCGCGGGTGCCGCGGGGACCGGGAATTCGGTTGAGCCTCATTCGGGAAACCTCCTTCTCGCAGGCCAAAAAGCCTGGTCGTCAAAACCAAGCTGGCAGTTGAGCCGTCTCGCGCCAAAGCGGAGACCTCTGACTTTGCGCCCCCGCCTCGCGACAGGTTTGCCCTTATTCAGCTGACTTATGTGAGCAAGGATCGGACCCGCAGATCGAGGACTTAAGCGACTTAAGCAAGTTCATACAGATGCCTAGTCGCTTTTATTTGCCTGATCGTTCCGTGGCTGTCCGTTCGAGCCTTATCAGCAGCCCGCGGCGCGCCGATAAGGCCCTGTAGACCGCTGCAAATCTGGCTGCGATCAGCCGATGGCGACCGTCGCGGAGACACCCGAGCTGGAACGTCGCTTCGCCCTCGGGCGCGAGCGTGCGCTGCTTCGTGCCGTCGGGCGCGAGCGCGTGGGTGAGGCCATCGCCGCCGTCGCCTTCGTGGCCGTGGCGCTCGCGATGGCGGCCCTGATTCCCTCCCCGCGCAGCTTGGAGGGACCGACACTGGTGATCCTGATCGGCGCCTATGTGGTGAGCAGCCGGGCGAAATTCGACATCGCCGACGGCTACACGGTCCCCACCGAGCTGATCCTGGTGCCGATGCTCTTCCTCTTGCCCACCCCGGTTGTCCCGCTCGTCGTCAGTTTCAGCTACCTGCTGGGCCGGATGTTTGACTACGCCAGCGGCCGGACCAGCATCTACCGGGCCTTTCACGCCTTCGGGGACTGCTGGCACTCCGTCGGGCCGGCCTTGGTGCTGATCCTCGCCGGGGCCCAGGTCTTCTCCTGGGATCGCTGGGGGGTCTACCTGCTCGCCCTGCTCGCCCAGTTCGCCTTCGACTTCACCGCCGCTGCGCTCCGCGAGCGCCTGGTCGACGGCACCACCGCGCGCACCTTGGCAAAGTTGGTGGCGCCGGTCTACGCGCTGGACGGTGCGCTGGCCCCGATCGGCCTGCTGGCGGCCTTCGCGGCAATCGAGCTCGGTCCGGCGCTCTGCCTGTTGATGGTGCCGCTGGCGGCGGTCCTCGCGGTCCTCTCCCGCGAGCGCCAGGCACGCATCGATCAGGCCCTCGAGCTGAGCAGCGCATACCAGGGGACCGCGATGCTGCTCGGCGATGTGGTCGAGGCCGACGACGCCTACACCGGCAGCCACAGCCGCGGCGTGGTCGAGCTCTCCCTCGCCGTCGCCGATCGCGTCGGCCTCGACTCCCACCGGCGCCGCAACGTCGAGTTCGCCGCCCTGCTGCACGACGTCGGCAAGATCGCCGTGCCGAAGGAGATCATCAACAAGGCGGGCCCGCTCGATGAGGCGGAGTGGAAGATCATGCACCGCCACACGATCGAGGGCGAGCAGATGCTGAAGCGCGTCGGCGGCGTCCTCGCCGAAGTCGGCCGCATCGTCCGCTCCTCCCACGAGCACTACGACGGCGGCGGCTACCCCGACGCCCTGGCCGGTGAGGAGATTCCGATCGAGGCCCGGATCGTCACCTGCTGTGATGCCTTCAGCGCGATGACCACCACCCGCTCCTACCGCAAGGCGATGCCGCCGGAGAAGGCGCTGAGCGAGCTTCGCTCCTGCGCTGGCACCCAGTTTGATCCGCGGGTCGCCGAGGCCCTGGAGGCGATCGTCGGCTCATAGGCTGCATATGACCGTGGAGCTGGGAGGAGCTATCCGAGCCTCCGCCGTCAGCTTCCAAAGCGCAACGCACAGACCCCCAAACCGAGCCCCGATGCGATTGTGACTTGGTCCACCACGCACCCAGGCATCCCGGCTGTTGAACCAGAACATCCGTCCCCATACCTTCAGAGTGCGACACGGATGCCCGATATCGCTGGTAACGACCGATCAACCGGCACTGTCAAAGGCAAACTCGCCGCGAGGCGGGGACGCAAAGCTAGAGGTCTCCAAGTGAGATCGCTCGGCCGCCAGTGGCCCTCAAGGAGGACCACCATGTCTTCATTTTCGTTTCAGCTCGTGGCGTGCGGCTACCGCTGGCCCCTATAGACAGCAGCACCAGAGCAGGTCGGGCGTGGATGCCGATGACGCAACTGGCAATCGATCAGCCGCCGCGTGCATGGCGCTGTAGCTGCTGCCGCATTTCTCGCACCTGAACACCAGGGCGCTGGTTCAGCAGGAAACGCAACGCCAAGCGTTTTCCCGAAGACTTTATGTTCCAGCTTTCCGCTGAGGAGTTCACCGACTTGAAATCACAATCCGTGATCGCAAGCGGGCAACATCGGGGGCGCCGGACGCGCCCCTGGTGGATTGAGGTCGACGCTGGGTCAACCTGCCTGAGCCGTGGGCCGAATGAGGATCTCGTTGAGGGCCATGCGACGCGGCCGTGCGACCGCGAAGGCGATGACCTCGGCGATGTCCTCGGGTCGGATGGCTATCTCTCCGACCATCTGCTGCACGGCCCTCTTCGTATACGCATGGGTGATGTGGTCAGTCAGCTCGGTTGCAACGGCGCCGGGCTCGATGACCATCACGCGGATCTCGGGCTGGAGTTCTTGGCGTAGCGACTCCGACCAGCCGCCCAGCCCCCACTTGGTCGCGGCGTAGACCGCGTTGCCTGGCCGAGCGGTGCGGCCCGCCACCGAGGAGATGTTGACGAGGTCGCCGCCGCCGTCGCGGAGCTGGTCGAGGAATACCTCAGTCGTCGTTATCGCGCCCAGCAGATTGGTCTCCACCATCTGCCGGATCTCCATCTTCTGTTCGGAGGAAAACGGCCCGAGCAGCATCACCCCGGCGTTGTTGACGAGGATGTCGACGCCGCCCAGCTCACTCTGCACGCGCTCCGCCGCCTCGACGATCGAGTCGCGATCGGTAACGTCGGTTTTGATGGCGAGGGTGCCGCTGCCGAGCTCTTCGGCCAGTTTCTCGACTCGGTCGGCGCGACGGGCCAACAGGGCGAGGCGGTGACCGTCGGCAGCGAGTGCGCGAGCGGTGGCCTCGCCGATGCCCGATGAGGCGCCGGTGATGACCGCGATGCGGCCCGATTCCTGGTTGGTGCTCATGTGTGTCTCCGTTGTCGTGGGATCAAAGGGCTCTGCGCCGTCACGTAGGCGGCGGACTAATTGATCTTGTCAGCATCCGCTTGAAGGGAATCCCCGCGACCACTCCCACGTCTCCAACTCGGGAGCCACCATGATTGCCTCTCGATCAACTCGCCGGGCCCTCCGACTCAGACTCTTTTAGCTGGTTTCGGCCTCAGACGCCTCCGATGAGACCGATCGGTCTCATCGGTACAGGAATGGCCCATATGGCGCTATTTGCGACCGAACGGTCACATGCTCTCGCGCAGGGGCGGCGGGACTCAAGCCTGGGGAATTCCTATTCCTCGATGTGGGGAGTATCTGGCTCCCCGGGCCAACAGCGCAGTTACTGCGGAACTACATGCCGGTCTTTCAGCCCGTAGAGGCGTTGTCGACTTGGTGAGGGAACGGTGGATCGGCCAGACATCGAGGCTGCTGGTCGGCCGCGAGCTGTGGGTTATCCTGCGGTGGTGTCCAAGGTAACTCGAATAGCAGCGTTCGAGAGCATCGCTTCAGACGTGAACGTCGAGGGCTTGAAGGTCCATAATCGGGTCGTCAAGGTCCCGTTCACGGAGTCCGGGGAATCCGGCGAGGTCTCGGCCTGAGACCGCACATTCCCAAGCCGCAGGGCCGCCTCGGCGGGCTGATCGAGCTCGTCGTCATCGTCGCCCTGGCGCTGAGCCTGGCATTTGCGGTTCAGGCCTGGGCAGTAAAGCCTTACCAAATCCCCTCGGGTTCGATGGAGCCGACGCTCGATGAAGGACAGCGCGTGCTTGTCAATCGTTTCATCTACCACTTCACGAGCCCTCAGATCGGCGACATCGTCGTATTCCACCCGCCCGCCAGCGCCGACCACTCCGGGAATGAATGCGGGGTGACGATCAACGGCCGTGAACCCGAGGAAGTCGGTGAGTCATGTCCGAGACCGACCAGTGAAGAGTCAGGCCAGACCTTCATCAAGCGCATCGTCGCACTGCCCGGTGACACACTCTCGGTCAAAGAAGGGCATCCGGTCGTCAACGGTGTCGAGAAGACGAACGAGCCCTACATCACACCCTGCGGTGACGCCACCGAGTGCAATCTGCCGAGGACGATCAGGATTCCCCCCGGCGACTACTTCATGATGGGTGATAACCGCGGGGACAGCGACGACAGCCGCTTCTGGGGGCCCGTCCCGCGAAGCTGGATCATCGGTGAAGCCTTTGCCACCTACTGGCCGCCGGACCGCATCGGCCTCCTCTAGATGTAAGACCCGACCAGGTTGCTCAGGTCGCAGAGCAGCCTTTCGCTTCCTGAGTCGAAGATGGCCGTATGCGCCGAAATGGAGAACTGACCCGCTCAAAGAGAGATCGGAGAACTCCTTCAGCAGGTACGGGCAATCGCCGCCAGCTCCGAGACCTGAAGATCCCTTTTGCTTATCCGCTCTGTCCTTCTTCCTCCTGGCACCTGCATCTACAAAGACGCCTCCCACCACCAACCCCATTTCGATACCCCCACCGTGGCGGCGAGGTCAACTTGGGGGTCAGTCGTCTCATCGCGTCCCTGGCATACCTAGCGCACCAGCGGGTATGTAGCGGGCGGGCTGGGTGATCAGTTCGCGTTCAAGTGCCCCTGCGCCGTCGATAGGGATCGTGTAGTACTGGTCGGTGTCTTCGGTGAAGACGTCATCGGTGAAGCGCTTTTCGGTGCCGACGCCGTCACCGAGGAAGATCACGCCTTTGACGGAGTAGAGCTGCATCGGAGTGGGCAGGTAGCCGCCCTTTGATGCGCAGCCTTCGGATTGACACAGGTCTGCCTCGCACTCCCAGGGCGAGGAGACTCGCGGCCAGGGAAAAGACGGCTAGCAGGACGCTGCGGCCGCCGGGGTACGATCACCTCTTACCACCGCCCTTGTGGTGGCTCTTGTGGATACGAACAGATTTTTGCCGACAAGGTGGGACGAAACGGGGCGGCAACCGTCTTGGGGGCAGTGAAAGGTCCGACCTGCAGACGCTCAGCGAAGCGCCCATCTGGCGTTACCATGGCGTTTGTGACGACTCGTGAGAAGGCCGAGCGGCTCTTGAAGGAGATGCCAGAGGAGCGAGTACCGGTGGCGCTGGAAGCGCTTGAGGCCGTGATCTGGGGCGAGGACGCGGACACTTCCGTCAAGGCAATACTGGCTCGCCACGGCGAGCGGCGGCTTGACCCCACGGAGTTCGAGCGCCACCTCGGGGATTTGCCTCGCGACGGCGAGGGCTGAGCGTCAGCGTGACCGGGAAGGGCCCGGTCTTCCCCGTGGGCTTCGACGAGGAGGCGGTGGCCGAGGACTTGGCCCGCCTGAGCGAGAGTGCCGCCGAGGCTCTGGTTGAGCTGCGCAGCGCAATCGAGCAGCTGGGCGGTCTCCCCCAGTCCCGCCTGATGGCCTGCGAAGACGACGCTCGCGACGGGACCAACCTGACGGGATGCGTGAAGACCTATGTTCCCTGGCCCGACGGGCACTTCGGCGCGGTGTTCGTGGCGGTCAGTCATCCCGAGCGCCCGCTGGGACTGCGCGCCATCGCCTACGGGGTGCGACATCACCCGAAGGGCTCGCACGCGAAAACCGTGTACCAGTGGGCCGATGAACGCAATCGGGGGTAAGGGGCCAAGGCTCATCCCACGATCGAGGCTAAAGAGACCTACGCCGACCTGAAGGTCGGCTTCGTCGACTGCGCCGTGCTCGCGGTGGTGAAACGGCTCGGAGAGGCGCAGCTGGCGACGCTTGGCCACCGCCACTTCGAGGCGCTGGAGTTGCTGCCGGGCTGAGGGGGCGCGGGGGTCAGGTCGCGCGGCCCCGGGGTCATACGGAGGGCTCCGTGGGTGGTTGGGCCGGGGCAATGACGGAGAAGGCGCGGTTTGGCGGTAGCGGAGGCGTTGGCGGTGGCTAGCTGGGCGCCAAAAAGGGACGGGCCGGAGCAGGCGATTCTCCCCGGCCCGCTTTGCGATCTACGGGCTTGCTCAGTCACCCTCGGCCGCAGGTCTGCGGCGGGTCCGCTTGCGATCGCTGGTCTGGCGCTTCTGCACGCGGCGTCGCTCCCGGGAGGCGGGAGTCGGTCTGGTCGGCCGGCGACGGCGCGGCTCCCGAAGAGCCGCCGAGAGCTTCTCGGCGAGGCGCTTCAGCGCCAGCTCCCGGTTTCGCGCCTGGCCGCGAGCGTCTTGGGCGACGGCGGTGACCAGCGGGCCGACGCGTTCCAGCAACCGAGCCCGCTGTGGCTCATCAAGCGTCGCCGACGCCTCGACATCGAATACCGCTTCGACACGCGAGGCGGTGACATTGGCATGCTGACCGCCGGGACCGGAGGAACGGCTGGCGCGCAGCTCAACCTCACCGAGCGGGAGCGACAGCCGTTCGTTGACTCTCAGCTTTTCGACCACGGGCTCACGCTAACGGCGTCCGAGGCTCGCCGCCGCTGCTAACCCGAAAGCTCGGGGATGTGGCGCTCTAGGTGCTCGGCGATCGTCTCGCGGACCCAGCGCTGGGTGTCAGGGTCGGCCATGCGGTAGCGGCCGAGCAGCATCACCTGGTCGGTGAGTGGGAGGCCGGCGATCTCCCAGCGGACCACGAGGCGCTCGAAGAGCAGCTCGGAGCGACGGTGCCAGGTGTCCTCGAGCGAGGCCGCCGCGCCACCCGGGGGCTCGCCGATCTTGGCGATCGTGCCGCGGCTGAGCGACTGGCGCAGGGTAAGGACATTACCCTCGGCATCCGTGTAGTCGACGGTCGAGGCCTTCTGTGGGGGCCGGCGCTGCCTTCGCTTGGCCAATGGCTCAGAACGCCATCTGAGCGCTCGTCGAGGTGGCATTGCTCGTCGTCGGCTGCGTCACGGTGACCGTCTTGTCGACCGCCGTGGTCGTCGAGCCCCCGCCGCCGCACCCGGAGAGGACCGGGCTCAGAGCGCAAGGCATCGCGAGGTCGAAGCGGGCGCAGGGGGACAGCCGGGTCACCGAGGCCACCCTATGCGCGCGCGTCGATCTTCGCCGCCAGCTCGAAATCGGCGGCGGTGAGCCCGCCCTCGGAATGGGTCGAGATCGCCACCCTGACCTCACTCCAGGAGATCTCCAGGTCGGGGTGGTGGCCCATCGCCTCGGCCGGCTCGACGATGCCCTCGACAAACCTGACCGAGCCGACGAAGTCGCCGCGGTCAAATGATTTGACGATCGAGTCTCCCTCGCGTCGCCAGCCAGCCAACTCGGCGAGGCGGGCCTCGATTTCGACATCACTCAGCAGGGCCATGGTTTCGGTCTATGCTGCCACGGCGACGACAAGAACGCAATGAGCGGCTCACTCCCCACCCTCTGGCAGATCGACATCTCGCACTACAGCGAGAAGGCGCGATGGGCCCTTGCCTACAAGGGGGTCGAGCACAAGCGCCGCGCCCCGGTGCCCGGCGCCCACATCCCGGTCGCGCTCTGGCTCACCCGTGGCGCTCACAAGACCTTCCCAATCATCGAGCTGGACGGGCGGCGGATCGGCGACTCGACCGCGATCATCGCCGCCTTGGAGGAGCGCACCCCAGAACCGTCGCTCTATCCCGAGGACCCAGAGCAGCGCCGCCGTGCCCTGGAGCTGGAGGACTTCTTCGACGAAGAGCTGGGACCACACATCCGCCTCCTCGTCTTCCACGAGCTCGGCAACGACCCCGTGCGCTTCGCCAAGCTGATGGAAGGCACGGCGCCCGGACCTCTGGCTCGCATGAGCCGCCCCGCCGCGACCTACGCGCGCACCTACACCGGCCTGCGCTTCGGGGTCCGCAGTCCCGAGGCAGCCGAGCGGGCCCGCGCCAAGGTGCTGGCCGCCCTCGACCGTCTCGACGCTGAGCTGGGCTCCAATGACTATCTCGTCGGCGAGAGCTTCAGCGTCGCCGACCTGACCGCAGCGTCGCTGTTTTACCCGCTTGTCCTCCCCGCGGAGGGCCCCCTGCCCGCGGATGAAGAGCCGCCGGTCGGGATTGAGCGATTCCGGGCCCCGCTGAAGGAGCGCCGCGGCTATCGCTGGGTCGAAGAGATGTTCCACCGCCACCGCAAGCCGGCAAAGGCCGGCGCGGCAGCCACAGTGTCCTGAGCGCTGGAACTGCCATCGCAAACAAGCGGCCTCTAGATCGACGCCTGGCGGTTCAGGGTGTCAAGACGATCTTCAGCGCTTCACGTCGGTCGTAGAGCTCATAGGCCTGGGCGGCCTCGTCGAGCTTCATGTGGTGAGTAACGAGCGGAGCGGGGTCAAGCGCGCCGGCCTCGATCAGCGCCAGCACACGGTCGACGTGGGCAATCACGTTGGCGAGCCCGAGCCGCAGGGTCAGGCCCTTCAACCAGGCGAGCCCGAGCGGCACCTCGCCGCGCCCGGCGTAGGCCCCGATCCCCGAGACCGTGCCGGCGTCGCGGGCGAGGCTGATCGCCATCTCCAACGGAGCGGGATCGCCTACCGCGTCGACCACGATGTCGACGCCGCCATCGGTCGCCGAGCGCACGGCCCGCTTCGGATCCTGCTCGGTGAGGTGGACCGGCGTGGCGCCGAACTCAGCTGCCATCGCCAGGCGCTGCTCGACCGTGTCGATCGCGAAAATCCCGACGGCACCCGCCGCCCGCGCCGCCTGCACCGCGCAGAGGCCGACCGGGCCGAGGCCCAGCACAGCGACGGTGTCGCCGGAGCGGATCCCCGCGTGGGCGACCGCGTGGTAGCCGGTCCCCATCACGTCTCCGGCGAACAGGGCGACGTCGGCGGACATCCCCTCCGGCACACGCCTCAGCGTCAGCTCGGCGCGCGGCACCAGCAGCTTCTCGGCCTGGGCCCCCTGCAGGTCGCCGAGCTTTGCGCCGTGGCCGAAGGTGCGACCGCGCCGGCAGCGATGGTAGTCGCCGCGCAGGCAGGCGGGGCAGGTCGCGCAGGCTGTGTGGAAGCAGCCGAGCACTCGGTCACCGACGGCGACCCGCTCGACCCCCTCCCCGGCCGCCAGCACGGTGCCGACGAACTCGTGGCCGATCGTGAAGCCGGGCTCGACAGGCACGCGGCCGTGGTAAATGTGGAGGTCGGAGCCACAGATGCCGCTCGCCTCGACTTGGACGATCGCCTCGTCGGCAGCGGTCAGCTCGGGGTCAGGCTTCTCCTCGACCCGGACCTCACCGGGAGCCTGGTAGGTGACGGCGCGCATCGCGCGCAACCGTACCTGTCAGCCGACGCTGACGCCGCCGGGCACCTGGAAGCGGTCGGCTTCGCTGGTGGGGCTGGCGGTCTCTGCGATCCGCGCCTCCAGCGCCAGCTCCTTCTCGAAGTCCGCCGCCTCACCGTGCTGGAAGGAGACGTCATCGCCCTCGAGCAGCTCGATGAAGACCTCGACGAAGCGGGCGTCGAGCTGCTTACCGGCGACGTGGCGCAGCTCCTGGATCGCATCTTGAGAGGACATCGGCGCGCGATAGGAGTCGCGGGCCGTCATCACGTCGTAGGTGTCGGCGACGGAGATGATCCGCGCCAGCTCGGGGATGTCGTCGCCGGCCAGGCCGCGCGGATAGCCTTTGCCGTCGATTCGCTCGTGGTGGGCGATGATGACCTCCGCGACCGGCCCATAGCCGTCGAGCGAGGAGACGACCCGGGCGCCCTGCTGGGGGTGGCGCTTGATCAGCATCCAGTCCTCGTCCGTGAGCGGAACGTTGGCCTTGAGGATGCGGTCGGGGAGGATGAACTTGCCGATGTCGTGCAACAACGCGGCGATATGGACTAGCTCCTCTTCCTGGCGCGGGTAGCCGGCGCGCTGAGCGATCGCCCGCGAGTAGCGAGCGACGGCGGCGCTGTGGCGGGCGGTCATCTGGTCACGCAGATCGAGCGTGCGCAGCATCGCGCTCAACATCCCGACCTGGAAGCTGGCGAGCTGCTTGGTGCGACGCTCAAGCTCGTCAGCGCGCTGCTGGGAGAGCAACAGCTGTCCGAGCAAGTACTGGAAGGTGATCAGGACGATGCCGAACAGCGCGATCGCCGCGATGCCTATCACGTGGTAGATGAAGGCGACCGCAACGGCGAGCATCGCGCTGGCAAACTCGGAGGGGAGCACCGCTGGCAGCACCCGCAGCTTGCTCGCAAAGGTCGACCACTCCACATAGCATCCGTAGCCGGCGATCATCACGAAGTTGATCGCCAGAACGATCTGGAAGAGCCCGAAAACGCAGAGGTAGAAGAGTGGATCGGAAGGTGTCAGGCCGAGGGCCTTGACGCCTTCGTGGAACAGGACGCCCCCGATCAGGGGAAAGACAGCGTACGTGAGGACGTTGTTGAGCAGATAGTGCGGTTCTTCGCGCCATCGGACGAGCCAGCCGACGCAGGTAACAGCCACGCCTATCAGGGCGGCAGGCGTGCCGCCGAGGAAGACCATCGCCAGGACCAGGGCCAAGAAGGTTCCGGAGATCAGAAGCTTCGACTCGGCTCGCACCGCGGTGAGGAAACTGAAGACCGAGAAGACAAGCAGCACCCCAAACAACCCGAGATCCCAATTTGCCTCCGGGGCCAGCAAGAGGGCCGCGACAGCGGCCGCGAGGAGCGCCGCAAACATGACGACGAGTGCTAGGCGGGTTGGACGCTTGTCGGCCATGGCATCCTCGGATCAAGGTCGCGTGGGGGCCCGCGCGACCTTAGCCTACAGGTTCATGAGCCAGTGCCCATTCCCTGCGCCGGGTTCGACCGGGCATCACCGCGTGCAAACTTGCCTTGATCCAAGGTAACGAGAAAGCAAGACCCTCGCAAGACATCTAGCCGCATTGCCAGAGGTTTCCCAAAGCGGCAATCGGAGTTCAGTACGAGGTTTCGTCTACCCGCCCCCGAAGCACAGAGGGCGCCCCTCGGGACGCCCTCCAAAGAACTGTTGATTGCAGGCCGCCTGGTAGTAGCGTCTGCTTGCTGGCTCGACCTAGCCGTGATGAAAGCCCATTTGCCTTATCCCTTCGATTGTTGAAACCCTCAGATTGCGCACCGCAGTCTGGAACTCGTTCAATGCCTGACAACGTTGTAGCACAAATTGGCGAAAACTTGTGCAGCTGCAGGAAAACTTGTGCATAAATGCAGTAGCGCGCTTTCCCAGCAATGCCCAAACCACGCTTGATCGACCCTCTTCGGAGACCCCTTTTCCGGCGCTTGGCGGTGAGCTACGCGGTCAACGAGCTGGGCGACTGGATGGGGATCGTCGCCCTCTCGGTGCTCGTCTTCGACCGCACCGGCAGCCCCCTGGCGACCGCGGGCCTCTTCCTCGGAACCCGCTTTCTCCCCGCCCTGGTCGGCCCGGTCCTTGTTGCTCGGGTTGAGCGCCCGCCGCCACGCATTGTCCTTCCCCTGATCTATTGCGGTGAGGCCGCGGTCTTCGGCGGCCTTGCCCTGCTCGCCGACCATTTCTTCCTGGTGGGAGCGATCGTGCTGGCCAGCGTCGACGGCGCCCTGGCACTGACCGGCCGTGCCCTGACCCGCGCCGTGGTCGCCTCGCTCTTGAAGCCCTCGGGGGAGCTACGCGCCGGCAACGCGGTGCTCAACGTTGGGTTTACAGCCAGCTCCGCGCTCGGCCCGGGCATCGCCGGGCTCGTCGTCGGCGGCTTCGGCGTTCAGTCCGCCCTGCTGCTGGATGCCGCCTCTTTCTATGCGATCGGCTGGATCATCTTGACCGCTGGGCCGATGCCCCAAGCCGTCCCGGATCCAGGGCGAGTTCGCGACCGCGTACGCGACGGGTTGAGCTACATTCGCGAGAAGGCAACCTTACGGCGATTGCTGATCGCCCAAGGCGCTGCCTTCGTCTTCTTCGCCGCCGTGATCCCGATCGAGGTGATCTACTCGAAGCAGACCCTGGGCGTCGGCGACTCAGGCTATGGGCTGCTGCTCGCCAGCTGGGGCATCGGCATGGTCTTGGGCAGCGTCGTGTTCGCCGCCGCGCGCCGCGCGCCGCTGTCCTACCAGCTCTTCTTCAGCACCGTCGCCGTCGGGGCTGGCTACCTGGGCCTTGCCGCCGCCCCGACCTTGGCGCTCGCCTGCGCGGCATCGGTGGTCGGGGGAGCCGGCAACGGCGTGCAGTGGGTGGGTCTCATCAGCGCGGTGCAGGAGCTGACCGCCCAAGAAATGCAGGCGCGGGTAATGAGCGTGCTCGAATCGATCGGCGCGGCAATGCCAGGCGTCGGCTATCTCGTTGGCGGACTGATCGCGAGCGGTGCCGGTCCGCGTGCAACCTTCCTGGTGGCCGGGATCGGTGTGCTCGTAATCGCAGCAGTCGCCGCACCTATTCTCGGCAAGAAATGGCCTGAGCAAGGCGGAAAGCCCGACTCTGCTGCCCTTGACGCCGAACGCGAGATTATGGTGGAGTTGATTCCGGTGGGAACGTCACCTGCCCCAGCCCGGTCTGACTCGGAGGTCGTGAGTTGAGAAAGCTTGGTCTCATTTTGTTGGTTCTTGGGCTTACCACGGGCGTCGCCCTTGGCCTCGCCTCCTGCGGTGGTTCGACTGGGAAGGAAGGAGGCACGCTGCTGGGCACCTACTCGTCGTTCCCCGAATACCTTGATCCACAGCTCGACTACTCGGTCGAAGGCTGGACAGCGATGTACGACACCTACATCCCGCTGCTCACCTACGCCCACGCGAGCGGTGCCGCAGGAAGCAAGGTTGTTCCCGGCCTCGCCAAAGAGCTACCGAAGATCACCGATGGGGGCAAGACCTACACGCTCTTCCTGCGAAAGGGCCTCAAGTACTCCAACGGCACGCCGGTCAAGGCCTCTGATTTCAAGTTCGCGGTCGAACGACTGTTCCGGGTTAACTCGGGCGGAACCCCGTTCTACACGGACATCGTCGGCGCCGAAAAGTTCCAAAAAACGAAGAGCGGTGGCATCAGCGGAATCAAAACCAACGATGCGACCGGCGAAATCGTGGTCGACTTGGTCAAGCCTCGCGGCACCTTCACCAACGAGCTCGGCCTATTGTTTGTCGCACCGGTGCCACCCGACACCCCAGCGAAAGACCAGACCCCACACCCCCCACCCGCCACGGGTCCGTACATGATCACCAGCTCAAATCCAGGCCGCAGCTGGTCCTACGAACGAAATCCGCAGTGGGCCAAGAACAACGCGCAACTGATGCCCACGCTGCCGAGCGGACATGTCGACAAGATCGACATCACTGTTATCCGCAACCACTCGACTCAGGTCAATGACGTCGAGCAAGGCAAGTTCGACTGGATGCAGAGCTCCCCGCCCCCCGGCCGTTACGCCGAAGTGAAGAGCAAATACGAAGGCACCCAGTTCCGGGTCGAGCCAACGATCAGCACCTACTACTTCTGGATGAACACGACGAAGCCGCCCTTCAGCGATCTCAAGATTAGACAGGCCGTCAACTACGCGGTCGACGCCTCCGCGCTGCAGCGGATCTACAGCGGACAACTAGCCCCGACCCAACAGATCCTGCCGCCAGGAATGCCTGGCTATAAGCGGTTCGAGCTCTACCCGCACAATATGGCCAAGGCTGAGGCGCTGATCAAGGAAGCCAATCCGTCCGACCGCAATATCACGGTTTGGACCGACAACGAACCCGAAAGCGAAGAAGCCGGTGCTTACTACCAGGACGTGCTGAACAAACTTGGCTTTACCACCAAGTTGAAAGTCCTCAACTCCGATAACTATTTCACGGTGATCGGCAACCTCTCGACCCCGGAACTAGATACCGGCTGGGGCAACTGGTATGAGGATTACCCTCACCCGAACGACTTCTTCAGCCCGATCGTCTCAGGAGAAAGCATCCTGCCTACCAACAGCACAAACTTCGCGCAGATCAACATCCCCTCCCTAAACAAGAAGATCAGTCAGCTCAGCGAAGAACCGCTCGGGAAGCCTCAGGAAAAGCAGTACGCCGAACTCGACAAGGCCTATATGGAACAGGCGCCATTGGCCCCGTACGGAAACCGGACACTCTCGACCTTCGTCTCCAGCTCGATCGACCTCGAAAAGGTGATCTGGAACCCGACCTTCGAGGACGACCTGACGAGCTTCCAGTTCAAGTAGACGCCACCCGCTGCTTCAAGATAGGCCCGTGGTCTCCGAGCCCAATATCGATCCTCGACTGCCAGGTGGTGGGCCCGGTGATCGCTTCCCTCCGTCGCCCCCCGGAAGCTCGGCCACCGGTCAGAGCCCCTGGTTCCTCGCCTCCCGACGGCTGCGGCGTAACCGCGTCGCTTTGGCCTTTCTCTCTCTCTTCGCCCTGATCGTCCTCTTCGTGCTGGCGGCGCCTCTCTGGGCAAATGAAGTGGCACACACGGGGCCGAACACGACACATACGCTAGAAAAGGTCACGGTCAACGGCGAACGACGCGACGTCGTCAGCCCCGAAGGGCGCCCGATTGGCCCGGTCTGGTTCGGCGCTAGCGGCAAGTTCTTCCTCGGTGCCGATGGCCGGCTCGGCCGCGACGAGATGGTGCGACTGATGTACGGGGGGCGGACCTCCTTGTTCATCGGCTTCACCTCGGCGCTGATCACGACCGTCCTAGCCGTGGTGCTCGGCCTGCTCGCCGGCTACTACAAGGGCTGGATCGACTCGGTGATCGCCCGCGCGATGGACGTGCTCTGGGCCTTTCCGGTCCTCTTGCTCGCGATCGCGCTGGGAACCGCGCTCGCGGTCGGCGGCCTGCAGATCGGGCCGATCACGATCGCCAGCGGCTCGCTTTGGATCCCGATCCTGGTGATCGGGGTCGTCTCCGTCCCATACATGGCCCGACCGATCCGCGGTGAGGTACTGGCCCTTAGCGAGAAGGAGTTCGTCGAGGCGGCGATCGCCCAGGGGGCGGGCTCGCTGCGGATCATGTTCAGCGAGCTGCTGCCCAACCTCTGGTCGACGATCGTCGTCTTCTTCGCCCTCAACATCGCCAACAACATGCTTCTCGAGGCCGGACTTTCCTTCCTCGGTGCAGGAGTGCAGCCGCCGAACTCCTCTTGGGGCAAAATGGTCTCCGAAGGGACCGAACTGATCACCAGCTCCCCGCTGCTGGCAATCGCACCCGGGCTGCTGATCATGCTCACCGTGCTCTCGCTGAACGTATTCGGCGATGGCCTGCGCGACGCGCTCGACCCGAAATCGAAGGTGCGCCTCGAGCGGCACGCCGGCCTGCCAGAGCCGGAGGGGACGGCGGTCTGATGGCCCGCTTCGTCGTCCGCCGCCTGATCGGGATGGTGCTGGTGCTGTTCGCCGTCTCGGTGATCGTCTTCCTGATCTTCTACGTGATCCCCAACTCCCCCCCGGCGCAGCGGATGGCCGGCAAGAACGCGACTCCTCAGTTGGTCGCGAGCATCACCAAGGAATGGGGATTCGACAAGCCGCTGCCGGTTCAGTACGCGACGATGATGAAGAAGGTCTTCACCGGCGAACTGATCTCATATAACAGCCAAGCCAACGTCGACGAAGAAATCGTCAAGGGGATTCCGGCGACCTTCTCCCTCTGCATAGGCGCGGCGATTATCTGGATGTTCTTCGGCGTCCTCTTCGGCTACATCTCGGCGACCAGAGAGGGCAGCCTCACCGACCGCGCCCTGACGGTCCTCGCAGTGATCGGGATCTCGATCCCGGTCTTCTGGCTGGCGGCGATCTTCCTCTACTTCCTGACCTACAAGATCGAACTCTTCCCGGCCAGCGGCTACGTAGCGCTGACCGAAAACCCGCTCGAATGGGCGGACCACCTGATCCTGCCGTGGATCACGGTGGCGGTGCTCTCGGCGGGCTTCTACAGCCAGGTGCTGCGCGCCAACATGCTCGACTCGATGAAGGAGGACTACGTTCGAACGGCGCGCGCCAAGGGGCTGAGCGAGCGCCGGGTGATGACGCGCCACGTGCTGCGCAACTCGCTGATCCCGATCGTGACGCTGTTCGGCCTCGACTTCGGCGCGACGCTCGGCGGCGCGGCGATCCTCACCGAAGCGATCTTCAGCCTCGGCGGCGTCGGCCAGTACACCGCGGAAGGAATCGAAAAGCTCGACCTGCCGATCATCATGGCCGTGACCCTGTTCGGCGCCTTCTTCGTCGTCCTCTTCAACGCGCTGGCCGACATCGCCTACGCCTACCTCGACCCGCGGGTCAGGCTGGGGACCTCGGCTCAATGAGCGCGGGCTCGATCCTCTCGGTGCAGGATCTCCGGGTCGGCTTCGCCACCGAGGGCGGGCGGCTGCAGGCGGTCGACGGTGTCTCCTTTGACCTCGGCGCCGGCGAAGTGCTGGCGATCGTCGGTGAGTCGGGGTCCGGCAAGAGCGTCACCGCGCAGACGATCATGGGTCTGACCCGCTCGGCCAATGCGCTGATCGAGGGCTCGGTGAGGTTGCGCGGTGAGGAGCTGATCGACGCGAATGAGGCTGCGCTGCAGAAGCTCCGCGGGGAGGAGATCGCGATGGTCTTCCAGGACCCGATGACCTCGTTTAACCCCGTCTACAGGGTAGGCGCCCAGATCGTCGAGGCGATCCGCGCCCACCGCGGCGAGATGAGCGAGCCCGAGGCCCATGAGCGCGCCGTCGAGATGCTCGACTCGGTCGGCATCCCCGACGCAGAGCGACGAGTCGACAATTACCCACACGAATTCTCGGGCGGGATGCGGCAGCGGGCGATGATCGCGATGGCACTGTCCCTGGAGCCGAGCGTCCTGGTCGCCGACGAGCCGACGACGGCGCTCGACGTCACCATCCAAGCCCAGATCCTGCGCCTGTTGGAGCGACTCAACCGGGAGCGCCAGCTGGCGACGATCCTGATCACCCACGATCTCGGGGTCGTGGCGGAGGTCGCCGACCGGGTGCTGGTGATGTACGCGGGCCGGGTAGTCGAGGCGGGCACTCTCGACGAGATCTTCTATGACCCCCAGCACCCCTACACCTGGGGCCTGCTCGGCTCGCTGACCCGGCTCGACCGGCCGCGTCCGCACCGGCTGCCGCAGATCGGCGGGGCGCCGCCATCGCTTCTCGCCCCGCCCCAGGGATGCGCCTTCCGGCCGCGCTGCCCGCACGCCTTCGGGCGCTGTGCGGAGATGCCGGAGCTTGCGGCGCGCCTCGCCGATGCCCCCGCCCACCGCGACCGCTGCTGGCTGGAGCCGGAGCGCAAGCGCGCGCTGCGCGAGGTCGAGGGACGAATCGGCCTGGAGGCGCCGGCATGAGCGAGTCGCTGCTCGAAGTCACCAACCTCGTCAAGCACTTCCCGGTCAAGCGCGGGCTGCTGATCGACCGCGAGATCGACCGGGTGCGGGCGGTCGACGACGTCAGCCTCGCGGTCGGCAAGGGGCGAGACGCTGGGCCTGGTCGGCGAGTCGGGCTGCGGCAAGTCGACACTCTGCCGCACCGTGCTGCAGCTGCTGAAGCCGACCTCGGGCTCGGTTCGCTTCGAGGGCCGCGAGATTGCCGGACTCTCGCGGCGGCGGATGCGGCCGCTGCGGCGCGAGATGCAGATGATCTTTCAGGACCCCTACGCCTCGCTCAACCCGCGCAAGCGAATCGGGCAGATCGTCGGCGACCCGCTGAAGCTGCATGGCGCGGCCTCCGGCGGCAAGCTGCGCGCCCGAGTCCAGGAGCTGCTGGAGAGAGTCGGCCTCTCCGCCGAGCACTTCAACCGCTACCCGCACGAGTTCTCCGGCGGGCAGAGGCAGCGGATCGGAATCGCCCGGGCTCTGGCGCTACAGCCGAAGCTGGTGATCGCCGACGAGCCGGTCTCGGCGCTCGACGTCTCGATCAGGGCGCAGATCGTCAACCTGCTCGACGAGCTCCAGGACGAGCTCGGGCTGACCTATGTGTTCGTGGCTCACGACATCGGGGTGGTCCGCCACGTCTCCGATCGGATCGCGGTCATGTACGAAGGCAAGATCGTCGAGAACGGGCCCGTCGACCAGGTTTGCGAGCACCCCTCCCACTCCTACACGAAGAGGCTGCTCGCCGCGGTGCCGATCCCCGACCCGCGGGAGAGCCGGGCGCGCCGGCAGGCTAGCCTCGACGGGGCGTGACCCTCCCTCTCTCCCCGCCGCTTAAGCCGCAGCTCGCGCTGACCCGCAAAGAGCTGCCCCGGGGAGAGGACTGGGCCTACGAGCAAAAGCTCGACGGCTTCCGGGCGATCGTCTTCGTCGACGGCGGAGACGCCTACATCCAGTCGCGCGGCGGCAAAGCGCTGGCCCGCTACTTCCCCGAGCTGCGCTTCGCGCCGGGGCGCTATGTGCTCGACGGCGAGCTGGTGATCCGCGACGCCGAGGGCGAGCTCGAGTTCGACGCCCTGCAGAGCCGCATCCACCCGGCCGAGTCGCGGATCGCGCTGCTGGCGAGGGAGATCCCCGCCGACTACGTCGTCTTCGACCTGCTCGCCGAGGACGAGGAGGCGATGCTGGAGAGGCCGCTGGCGGAGCGCCGCGGCCGATTGGAGGCCCTTGCGGGGCGGGCGGGGCTGGAGCTGTCGCGGCTGAGCCAGGACCCGGGGCAGGCCGAGCAATGGCTGCAGAGCACCGAGGGCGTGATGGCCAAGCAGCTCGGCGCCCCCTACCTGCCGGGCAAGCGCAAGGGGATGGCGAAGGTGAAGCGCGAGCGGACGATCGACTGCGTGGTGATGGGCTGGCGGCCGGGCAAGGAGGAGGGCACGGTTGGCTCGTTGATCCTCGGCCTCTACGACGGCGATCAGCTGCGCTCGGTCGGGCACATCTCTGGCTTCAGCGCCGCGGCCAAAAGGAGCATGCGCGAGATGTTGGCGCCGCTTGAGACGGGCGCCCGCGGCACCGCCGAGCCGAGCCGTTGGGCCGGCGGGCGTGACCTCGAGTGGGTGGCGCTGCGACCCGAGCTGGTGATCGAGGTCGGCTATGACCATGCCGCGGCGGGGAGGATCCGGCATGGGGCGAGGTTCCACCGCTTCCGCGACGACAAGGCCCCCGAGGAATGCCGGTTCGAGGACCTCGACGAGGGCCATTGATCAGAACAGGCGGTCCTGGCGGTCCTGACCGGCGGGCCCTGTCGGGGGGACAGGTGGGCCGGCCTGGATTGCCGCCAACCCTTCCCCCGCGCCCCCCGCCGCAGGCCTCGCCCGGTCCCTCCCCCAACCGCGTACGACGCTGGTGAGACGGCTGCGTTCAGGCTGTCGCAGGTAGGCCCGGCCGTCGGCATAGAGCTTCTCGTAGCGGGGGATGAGGTCGGGGCGTTTGGCCTGAAGCCAGGCGAAGAAGACATCGCGGACCTCGTCTCGGAGGTGGAGGGCGACGCCGCCGAGGAAGGTCGCCTGCGCCTCGCGGGCTCGGTCGACGATCGGCTGGACCTGCTCGGGGGTGTCGTTTATGCCGGGCATCAGCGGGGCGATCAGGACGCCGGAGTCGATGCCGCGGCGGCGCAGCTCGGCGACCGCGTCGAGGCGGGCACTGGGGCTGGGGGTGTGGGGCTCGGTCGCCCGCCAGGCCTTCTCATCGAGGGTTGGGACGGAGAGGTTGACGGAGACGGGAAGGCGCCTCGACATCCGTTCGTAGAGCTCGATGTCGCGCAGCACCAGCGGCGACTTGGTCAGCACCGAGACGGGGGTCCCCGCCGCCTCCAGCGCCGCGATGATCTCGGGCATCATCCGGTAGCGGCTCTCGACCCACTGATAGGGGTCGGTGTTCGTCCCCAGCGCGACCAGGTCCCGTTTCCAGCTCGGCCGCGCCAGCTCGGCCCGCAGCAGCTCCGGCACGTTCACCTTGACCACGATCTCCCGCTCGAAGTCCCGTCCTGCGTCGAAGTCGAGAAAGGTATGGGTTCTTCGAGCAAAGCAGAAAACACAGGCATGAGTGCATCCCCGATACGGGTTGATCGTCCAGCCGAACCCGTAGCGCCCGCCGGACACCCGGTTGAGCGCCGAGCGCGCCCGCACCTCATGGAAGTTGATCCCCATCGCCTCCGGCGCATCGAAGGTGCGAACCACCGACCCGTCCCCGACGCCCGGCAGTCGCAGGTCCCGCTCGACTCGCTGCTCGTCCCATCGCATACGAACAGATGTTCGTATGCGAGCCGGACGGAACGACGGCCTACGGCAGCTCGCCGCTGACCGCGTAGCGCAAGACGTTGACGACCTGTTCGGCGGTGCGGGCCGTCGCCAGAGCGGCGCGGTCGAGCTCCTTGAGAGCGTGGTCGAGCTCGGCGTCGTGCAGGGTGAGGATCGGCTTGCCGAGCGCGGCGGCATAGCCGGCGTCAAAGGCAGCGTTCCACTGACGGTATTTGTCGCCGAAGCGAACGACGAGGAGATCGGCGGCGCGGATCAGCGTCTGGGTGCGGATCGCGTTGACCCCGGCCCCCATGTGGTCGCGCCAGAAGGCCTCGCCCTCCTGCGCCAATGTCGCGGTCCCGGCATCGTCAGATGCGGCGTGGTCGGTGACCGGGGCCGAGAAGCAGACCGGCAGGCCGGCCTCTCGCGCCCCGGCCTCGATCCGCTCACGCCAATCGGAATGGATCTCCCCGGAGAGATAGACGTTCCAGGTCCGCTCGCCCACAGCCAGATTCTAATCGGCGCTACAATAGTTGACGTGAACGTAAAAAAGAGATTTCGAGCTGGCCCCGGAGTCTCCGCCGATCACGCCAACTACAAGTGGTGGGCGCTCTCCTGCACCAGCCTCGGGATGCTGCTGGTGGCGACCAACTCGGGGACGCTGATCATCGCCCTGCCGGACCTGGAGCGCTCGCTCGGCACCTCGCTGCTCCAGCTCGTCTGGGTGATCCTCGCCTACATGATCTCCTCGACGGTGCTGGTCCTCACCGCCGGCCGCCTCTCCGACCTCTTCGGCCGCAAGACGGCCTACATCGCCGGCTTCCTCGTCTTCGCCGCCGCCTCGCTCGGCGCCGGCTTCTCGGCCAACGGCACCCAGCTGATTGTCTGGCGGATCGTCCAGGGCATCGGCGGAGCCTTCCTCTTCGCCAACGCGGCGGCGCTCGTCACCGACGCCTTCCCCAAAGAGCAGCTCGGCCTGGCGATGGGCACCAACACGATGGTCGCCGCGGTGGGGCTGGTGCTCGGCCCGGTGCTGGGCGGCGCCCTGGTCGCGATCTCCTGGCACTGGGTCTTCTGGTTCAACGTGCCGCTTGCCCTGGCCGGCGCCGCCTGGGGGGCGCTGGTCCTACGCGAGCTGGCCCGCCGCGACGCCGAGCGCGGCCTCGACCTGCTCGGCACCCTGACCTTCGTGGTCGGGCTGACCGGCCTCGTCTACGGGCTCTCGCGTGGCGGCATCTCGGGCTGGGATGAGCCGCTGGTGATCGGCAGCCTCGCGGTCTCCGCGGTCCTGCTTCCCCTCTTCGTGGTGATCGAGAGCCGCGCCCGCGCCCCGATGCTCGACCTCTCGATCTTCCGCAACCGACTGTTCGCGGCGGCCAGCGGCGCCGCCTTCATCAACGGGCTCTCGCGCTTCGCGCTGCTCTTCGTCTTCGTCTTCTACTACCAGGGAGCCCAGGGCGACAGCCCGATCATCGCCGGGATCAAGCTCGCCCCGATGGCGATCGGGATGCTGATCGCCTCGCCGCTGGCCGGGATCTGGGCCGACCGCCACGGCTCGCGGATGCTGGCGGCGCTGGGAATGGTCCTCAGCGCCGTGGCTTTGGCGCTGATGACCACGCTTCAGGCCCACAGCCCTTACTGGCAGGGCATGCTGTGGCTGGGAATGGTCGGAATCGGCTCGGGGATGTTCAACTCGCCCAACACGGCGGCGATGATGGGGACGGTGCCGACCAACCGGCGCGGGATCGCCGCTGGCGCCAGGATGATGCTGCAGAACACCGGAGCGGTGATCTCGATCGCCTTCGTGCTGGCGATCATCACCGCCGCGGTACCGAAGGCGGTCCTCTTCAAGATCTTCTCCGGGCTCGCCTCAGGCCTCTCCGAAGCCCAGCTCCAGCCGTTCATCCAGAACATGCACACGGCGCTGTGGGTGTTGGCGGCGACCTCGCTGCTCGGCGCGGGGGTCTCGCTGCTGCGGCCCCGCCACGTCTCCCCAGTGGACGAGGAGCCCGTCCCGTGCAGCCCGGCGGAAGCTGTCGAGGAGGCGATCCGCGAGGAGGTCGAGGCGATTCCATGAGCATCGGTCGCGCCGATGCGGAGCTGCGGATCGGCGACGTCGCCAAGCTGGCCGGCACCACGCCGCGCACCATCCGCTACTACGAGGAGATCGGCCTGCTGCCCGTCGCCGGCGGTCGCGAGCCCGGCGCCCACCGCACCTACGCCGAGGTCGACGTCGAGCGGCTCACCGATCTGCTGCGCTTGAAAGACCTCTTGGGAGTGTCGCTGGAGGAGCTGAAGGAGCTGGTCGAGGCCGAGGACGCCCGCAACGCCCTGCGCCGCGAGTGGCACAGCGGCGTCGAGGACCCGGTCCGCCGCCGCCAGATCCTCGATGAGTCGCTCGTCCACATCGCCCGCCAGCTCGAGCTGGCGCGCCGCCGCCGCGACGAGATCGCCAAGCTGGAAGGGGAGCTGCTGGCAAGGCGCAAGCGCATCCAGGGTCGGCTCCGGGAGCTCGGCGCCGATCAGGCAAGCGCCGGTGGAGCGGCCAGATGAGCGACGAGGTCGCCATCGCCTCCGAGCAGGCGCCATCGCCACGCCGACCGTGCAGGTCGAGGACCTGATCGTCACCTTCGGCGAGCTGCGCGCCGTCGACGGGGTCTCATTCTCGGTCGGCCGCGGCGAGGCCTTCGGCCTGCTGGGGCCCAAAGGGGCCCGCAAGACCACCACCTTGCGGGTGATCACCACGCTGCTGCGCCCCGACGGCGGCCGCGCCTTCGTCGCCGGCCACGACGTCAGGAAAGAATCGCTGCGCTGGCCACGCCTTCTTCGCCGACCACCGGCCGAACTACGTCGAGGACGCCGCGTTCGCACTCTGGGACCGGATGGCGGGTTCCTCGGTCGAAGCCTGACCTGATCAGGCCGCCGGCTCGGGGCCGCCGGCTGACGGTGGCTGCCCGCCCGCCGTCTGCTCCTCGAAGTGCTTGCTCAGCATCGTCACCTGGCCCTGGTAGCTGGACCCCAGCCCTTGGCCGTAGAGGCGCTCGGCAGGGGCGGCCATCCGCTCCAGGCCCAGCTTGCAGACGGGCTGGCGGTGCTCGACCATGAAGGAGACATCGCGGGCCCGCACCTCCAGCGCGGCGCGGCTGCCGTGGCGGTCGGAGACCGGGTCGTAACCGAAGCCCGGGTCAAAGAAGCCGGCATAGTGGGTTCGGAGCTCGCCGGCGGTCGGGTCGTAGGCCATCATCTCGGCCGCGATCTGCGGCGGGATGCAGACTCCCTCGGCGGAGAGCAGCAGGTAGAAGATCTCCGGCTCCAGGACGATCCGCCCGCCCGGCTCGGGGAAAACGGGGTCCCAGTAGTCGGTCCAGCGGTAGGCGCGCACCCGGGCCAGGTCGACCGGGAGGCTGTTCTTCTTCGCCCGGTAACCGACCACGCGGTCGGCGGGCCCCGAGAGGTCGACGCTGAGGAAGAGCCCGTCGGCGAGCGCCAGCTCGGACTCGCGCAGCGCGTGGGAGTCGAGGTAGAGCAGCGGGAACTCGGCCTGCAGGCGGCGGATGTCGTCGTCGCCGAGGCGGACGTCGCCACGGGTGAGGCGCAGCTGGTTGAGCGAGAGGCCGGTCTTGACCTGGATCGCGAAGGAGCGCGGCACGATCTCCAGGTAGAGCCTGCCCCGGTACCCGGCGTGGATCTCATCGAAGCGATGGTGGCGATCGGTGATGACCCGGGTAAAGACATCCAGGCGCCCGGTCGAGCTCTTCGGGTTCGCTTTCGCCCGCAGCTCGGCGGGCAGCGCCAGCTCCTCGATCAGCGGCACCAGGTAGGGGCGGTCGCGCTCCAGCACGGCACCGTCGCGCAGGTCGATCCTCTGGAAGGCGAGCCCGTCGATCTTCTCCTCGACGGTCGAGTCGACGTCGGGGAGGAAGCTGCAGCGCAGCGCCCAAGCGAAGTCGCCGAGGCGCAGATCGATGCTCGCCGGCTGGATCGCCTCGGGGCGGATGCGGTAATCCCCGGAGCTGACCCACTCCGCCTCGATCGCCCGGCTCAACTCCTGGGAGGGCAGCACTCCGGCCGCCATCGTGCTCCCCGCCGCGCCGACCGCGCCCTCGCCCGCTGTCGCCGCCTCGCTCACCGGCAGAGATTATGCGGCGCTCAGCGGCGGCGGCGCTTCTTGCGCTTCGGCGACTTGCCGGCGGCGACTTGGAGGGTGCGTTCGCTGGCCTTCTCGGTTGCCTCGCTCATCGTGATCTGGAAGGTGGCGAGCAGGGCACTGGAGGCGAGCGGGCGCACCCGGTCCAGCGCCTCGCGGACCTTGGGCCAGTCCTGCTCGGGACGGCCGGCCCGCTCGAACGGCTTCCAGATCTCCTCGACGAAGAGGTCGACGAAGGCCCGGGCTGCGCCCTCGGCGTGATGGCGGATCTTTTCCGCTGTGAGAAGGGTCGCGTCGGGGCTGACTCCGAGCTCGGCCAACGCTACCCCGGCCCGCTGCAGGCGCGGGCTGATCACCTCGATGCGTCCGTCGGGCAGCTCGCGCAGGATGCCGAGCTTTTCGGCTCGTCGCACCAGCGCCGGGTCGGCCCGGCCGGCGCCCCCCCACATGCTCGCCAACTCCTCCGGCTCGACGATCTCCGGCGCCTCGTCCTCGAAGGGGACGCGCAGGGCACGGGTGAAGTCGAGGATCTCGTTGCCGCTGCCGTCGACCCCCTCGAGCAGGCGGCGGATCGCCTCCAGGTTGAGGCCGTCGGCCTGCATCTCGCGGGTAAGGGCGATGCGGGCGACGTGCTCCTCGCCGTAGTAGCCGGTGCGGCCGTGCACCTCCGGCGGCGGCAGCAGGCCGCGCGTCTGGTGGGCGCGAATGTTGCGCACCGTCATCCCGGTGCGGCGGGCCAGCTCGCCGATCGTCATCTTGGCGGCGGGCGGCTTGGCTCTGAGCTCGGCTGACTTGCTCATTCGCGCATCGTAAGCCCGCGGCGCAGGTCATTCACTTCCTTAGCCGCACCGGAGTGGCGCCCGCTACCAGCCGGGCGCTGTCGAGGCGGGAGGCGGCTCGATGCGTTCGATCATGACCCGACCGTCGCCGTCACTGCTTACGCGAAGACGGTCGCCGTCCTGCAAGCGCGCCCTTGTGCACACCTGCTGTGGGAGCGTCACCCGACGCTTCTGGTTGATGATCGCCTGGCCGCTGCGTCCCAGCGTACGCTCATACTTTGTGGGCTGGAATCCTGGCCGCGATCGGAATGGGGGAGGCAGGATTCGAACCTGCGAAGGCAGAGCCTGACGCTTTACAGGCGCCGTCCGTTGACCGCTTGGATACTCCCCCAGCCTGGATGGCGATTCTATAGGCCGGTCTTCACCGTACACGAGCCGATCGATCGAGGGTCCCGGCTCGATCTCGAACTCCGAGTACTTGGGGCCTCCGAGCGTGATCGAGCTCCAAGCCTCGAGCATCATGGACGGGATGAACCATCGCCGGCCGTCGCCGGTAAGCGCGAAGAGGTACTCGAAGCGAGCTGGATCGATCTTCTTCGCAGTTCCACTCCAGCTCTGATTCCCGCCGCTCGTCGCGAGTGCGACTGCGCTGCGCGCATGCCCATCTGCGGTCGTCACGCGCTGGGTTGAAGTCTTGACCTGAACCCGCAGCAACCGCCCGTTGGCGTAGGCAACGAGGTCGAAGTCCGGGCTGTGGCCGAAAGGGATCAACACCGTTGCACCGACGCTGGTGAGCCACTCGATCGCAGACGCCTCTCCGAGGTCACCCTGCTCTTGTCGGTTGATTCTCCGTTTCACACTACGAACATATGTTCTCAAGCGGACGGAATGGAGGCTCAGTCATCCCGCCTCGACCACAACCAAGAGGTCAAGTTCCCTACCCCGAGGAAACGCCGAGTCGCTCGACCATCTGCTCGTTGAAGCGGGTCAGAGCGGACATCGGGCGCATGAAAACGGTCAGCTCGGCGACCCGGCCCTCCTCGTCGAGCTCGAGGAAGTCGATGCCCTCCAGCTCGCGGTCTCCGACCCTGGCCTTGAAGCGCAGCGCGACGCTTCGCTTGTCGGTCAGCTCGTCAACGTAGGTGAGGCCCTCCAGCGTCTCGGCGACCTGAGCGAGGACCTCGATCACGGCTCCGCGGCCCTCGAAGCCGCGGAAGAGGACCGGACTGTGCAGGACGACGTCCTCGCGCAGCGTCTCGCTCAGCAGCTCAAGATCCTTCGCTTCAGCGGCGCGACGGAAGGGGTGGGGCCCGGCCATTGGCGGCACTCTACGCTCCTGGCATCCGCGGGCGCCGTTTCTCCTTGACGCGATACCAAGGGTAGCCAGGCGCCTCTGACGGGTGCGATACTCGCCACGGTGATCGACGACAGGACTTGGGCGCGCTTCTCGATGTCGCTCGGCGCGACCGGGCTGCGGTGGACGGGGAAGCTGAACGTGCCCCTGTACAGGGCTTCGGGCGGGCGACTGATGGGGAAGGTCGGCAAGGCGCCGGTGCTGCTGCTCACCACCACCGGGCGCAAGTCGGGAGAGCCGAGGACCGCGCCGGTCCTCTACCTGGCAGATGGCGAGCGGCTGATCGTGATCGGCTCCAATGCCGGCAACGCCAGCGCCCCGGCATGGTCGCTCAACCTGAAAGCGAACCCCGACGCCGAGGTCGAGGTCGGCCGCGCACGCCGCCGGGTGAGGGCCCGGGTCGCCGCGGGCGAGGAGCGGATCGAGCTATGGCGCAAAGCCAACCAGCAGTACGCGGGATTCGATGATTACGAGAGCAAGACCAGCCGCGACATCGCGCTCTTCGTCTTGGAGCCGCGCTAACCGGCTTCGCGCAGCATCTGCGCCTCGGGCAGGCGCTTTAGCTTTTTCAGCGTGTTGTTCTCTATCTGGCGGATGCGCTCGCGGGTGACGCCGAAGGTGCGGCCGACCTCCTCAAGCGTCAGCGGCTCCAGGCCCGAGAGGCCGTAGCGCAGCTCGATCACCTGCCGCTCCCGCTCGGGCAGGGCGTTCAGGGCCTTCCGCACCCCCTCCTTTTGCAGGTGCTCGCTCGCCTCCTCGAACGGCTCCGCGACGGCGTCATCGGCGACGAAGTCGCCCAGCTCGGATTCGTCCTCATCGCCGACCGGTTTCTCCAGCGAGACCGGCAGCTGCGCCACCCGCAGGATGTCGCGCACGTCGCGGACCGACCAACGTAGCTCCTCGGCGATCTCGGTCGGCTCGGGCTCGCGGCCCAGTTTCTGCACCAACTGGCGTTCGACGTGGGCGACCCGGTTCAGCTTCTCGACCATGTGGACCGGAATTCGGATCGTCCGCGCCTTGTCGGCGATCGCCCGGGTCACCGCCTGGCGAATCCACCAAGTCGCATAGGTGGAGAACTTGTAGCCGCGGCGGTAGTCGAACTTCTCCACAGCTCGAATCAGCCCCAGCGAGCCCTCCTGGATCAGGTCGAGGAAGCTCAGCCCGCGTCCCAGATAGCCTTTCGCGATCGAGACCACAAGGCGCAGGTTCGCCTCCACCATCTGGCGCTTCGCGAGCATGTCGCCGCGCTCGATCCGCTTCGCCAACTCGATCTCCTGCGCGGCGGTCAGCAGATCGACCTGGCCGATCGAGCGCAGGTAGAGGCGCAGCGAGTCGAGGCTGGGCTCGACAGTCAGGTCCAGCTCCGGCTTCTTCGGCTGGCCGTTGCTCGTCTCCGCCCCGCGCTGTTCCTTGTAGGCGCTGACGCCGTCCTGGGCGATCACGTCAATGCCGTGCTCGACCAAGTGGCTGTGGAGGCTGGCGACCTGCTCCTTGGTCACCTCGACCTCCTCGAGGGTGGCGGCGATCTGCTCGAAGGTCAGATAGCCGCGCTCCCGCCCCAGCACGATCAGTCCGCGAAGCTCCTCGGAGTCCGCGAAGGGCTGTTCGCCCGAATCCTCATCCAACCCCTCCGGGACCGTCCCTAACGATTCGATCTCTACTGCCTCCGGTGCAACCCTCTCCCCCATTCCCGGGGGGCCGGCCCTGAAGCTCCGGCCGCGCCGAAGTATAGGCGGAGAATCCTTTGCATCGAGGCGGCGCTGCCCGCCGGGCGCCGGGTTGCCTACCCTTCATAAGTAGATGGCTAGCCGGACGACCACCAGCCCTGCGGCGCCCGACGTGCAGGCCTCCGTCCCTGCCACCCAGGTCAGCCTCTCGCGGGTCGGCGTCACCGGGGTCGAGAAGGTGATCCGGGTGAAGGCGGACGGGGTCGAGAACCTCTTCTACGCCGACTTCGAGTGCTTTGTCGACCTCAGCCCACGCCAGGCCGGCGTCCACATGTCCCGCTTCGAGGAGATCGTCGGCGAGGCGATCGACGAGGTGGTTCTGCGTGAGGCCTTCCGCGCCGAGGTCCTCGCCGCCCACATCGCCCAGCGGGTGCGCGAGCGCCAGGCCGGCCTGAGGGCCGAGGTCTCCGTCACGGCGCGCTACCCCGAGACGGTGTCGACCCCCGCGACCGGGCAGCGCACCCAGGAGATCTACGTCCTGTTCGGCACCGCAGTCGCTTCCGAGCGGGGGACGCGAACGCTGACCGGCGTCCAGGCCCAGGGGATGACAGCCTGCCCGTGCGCGCAGGAGATGGTCGCCGGGCTGGCCCGCGAGCGTCTGGCCGAGCGTGGCTTCGATCCCGAGCAGGTGGAGCAGGCGCTCGAGGCGGTGCCGATCGCCACCCACAACCAGCGCGGGATCGGCACGCTGTACCTCGGCTGCCCGGAGGGCGGGGAGACGTGGCTCGACGCACCGGAGCTGCTGCGGATCGTCGAGAACTCGATGAGCTCTGAGATCTATGAGCTGATGAAGCGCCCCGACGAGCTGGCCGTCGTCGCCAAGGCGCACTCCCAGCCGCGCTTCGTCGAGGACTGCGTGCGAGAGATGGTGCGCCAGGTTCTCGCCGGCTTTCCCGAGATGCCAGCTGAGGCGTTCGTGATGGCCCGCCAGGAGAACCTGGAGACGATCCACCGCCACAACGTCGTCGCCGAGCGCTACGGGCTCTTCGGCGACCTGCGCGGGGAGCTGGAAAGCGGTGAGCACCAGCGCCGCCATCTGACGATGCGCGAGTGGTTGGAGGCGCCGAGGGCCTGACACCGTGACTTAAGGCTCAGCGCGCTTCCGCTCTCGGCTCAGAGGAGCAGCCAGCCCACACGAAGCACTGGTTTTCGCTGTTCGTCCAACTCGAGCGTCGAGTCAGTGCGGTGGGGACATCCACTTGCGCACCAATAGCGGGCCGCTCGCTTCAGGGCCTCGGTCGAACTCGGTCTGGACCATCGTGGCGGACTGATCCTTACTCAGATATTCGAGAATCAATATTCATGAATACTTGATACATTGCCCGTCACTAACCCCGTCCCTGGAGCCCAAGGAATCTCATTCCGCAGCGACAGGGGCCTCCACCGATAAGACTCTGCGGTGGAGACTCGGTCGATCGAGGCACAGAGCCCGCTTGGAGGCCACTCTTGGCCGCTGGAATCGTGCAACGCGTTCGCGCTCACTGTCGCCCGAAGGACGTGTTTCGAATCGCCTTTGGGTTGATCTGGTTGATCGACGCCGCCCTCAAGTGGGAGCCCGCCTTCCGCAGTGGATTGACGTCAATGGTGAGGGAAGCCGCCCAGGGGCAGCCCGGATGGCTGCACGGCTGGTTTCACTTCTGGATGAGCAGCGTCGCTTCCAACTCTGGCTTCTTTGCTTACTCGACCGCGGTGATCGAGACCCTGATCGCGGCCGCTGTGCTGGTCGGCTTCGCGCGCAAGTTCACCTACCTCGGCGCCGCGCTCTTCAGCGTCTTGATCTGGGCGGTGGGTGAGGGCTTCGGCGGGCCCTACTCGAGCAGCTCGACAGATATCGGCACAGCGGTGATCTACGCCGTCGTGTTTATGGGGCTGCTTGCGCTTGACTACGAAACCGCTCCGAGCCGCTTCTGCGTCGACCATCTGATCGAGCGGCGGGTGTCCTGGTGGCATCGCATTGCCGAGTTTGGAGCCCGGGGCAAGCCCGAGCAGCCGGCCGCGCTTCCCGTTCCGCCAGCCGCGGCCGCGCTCCCGCCGATCAGACACGCGCCGGCGGTTACTCCGAGCCAATAGGTAGCGAAAATGAGGCGGCCAGATATCTACGTGACAGTTTCAAACGGCGACAGTTCGAGCGCGCCTGCTTGATGCATTCTTCTTGGAGTTGGAGAGCAGGTTTCTTGAGTCGCGATCGTCAGGGTTAGCGAGTGCCGCTCGCATCGAAGCGAAAGCGACGGCGAGCGAAAGTCAAGGTTGTACGTTGGCTGGCTGCTCCTTTGAACCGAGAGCGGACGCGTCCTTGTGCCTTAAGTTAACGGCATTGAGCCTAGGCAGGCCGGCTCGGCCGAGCCGGCCTGGGCTCTGCCAGGCGGCGGCGGATGCCGAAGAAGTAGTCGGCGCCGCTGATCACGGTGACGGCGAGCGCCACATAGACGAGGGCATCGACCCAGACGGGCGTCGGGTAGGCGGCGATCAGGGCAAAGACGGCGGCGATCTGGAGCACCGTCTTCACCTTGCCGAGCCAGCTGGCCGCGATCACGACGCCACGCTCGGCGGCGATCGCGCGCAGGGCGGTGACGGCTATCTCGCGGGCGATGATCACCATCGCCACCCAGGCGTCGAGGCGGTGCAGTGAGACGAGGGAGATCAGCGCGGCGGTGATCAGCAGCTTGTCGGCGAGCGGGTCCATCAGCTTGCCGAAGGCCGTAACGGCGTCGCGGGAGCGGGCGAAGTAGCCGTCGAGGCCATCGGTCAGCGCCGCCAATGCGAAGACCGCGGCGGCGAGTGCGTCGCCGTTCGGAGTCTCCCCCAAAAGCGCCACGACGACGACCGGCACCGCGAGGATCCGCAGCAGCGTCAGCGCGTTGGGAAGGTTGAGCGGGAACATACCCGCTCAGGCGCTCCCCGCCGGCTCTTCGGCGGCTGGGGCACCGGCGGCGAGCCTGGCGTCGCGGGCGGCGAAGTAGTCCTCGCCCTCGATGCTGACGTGGGGCACCAGCCGCTCCATCCAGCCCGGCAGCCACCAGGCGCGACGGCCGAGCAGAACCATCACCGCCGGCACCAGCAGGCAGCGCACCAGAGTCGAGTCGATCGCGATCGCGACAGCCAGCCCCACCCCGAACTCCTTCACCACCGGGTCGCCGTTCAGCACGAAGCTGGTGAAGACGCAGACCATGATCGCCGCCGCCGAGGTGATCACCCGCCCCGTGTTGGCCAGCCCTTCGATCACCGCCCGCTTCTCGTCGCCGTGCTGCTGGTAGTGCTCTCGCATCTGGGTCAATAGGAAGACCTCGTAGTCCATCGAGAGCCCGAAGAGGATCGCGAACATCAGCAGCGGCACGAAGCTGACGATCGGGATCGAGTGGTCGAGGCCGATCAGCGAGCAGCCCCAGCCGAGCTGGAAGACCGCGGTCACCACCCCGTATGCGGCGGCGACACTGAGCAGGTTCATCGCCGCCGCCTTGATCGGCACCAGCAGCGAGCGGAAGGCGAGCAGCAGCACGATGAAGCTGAGGCCTACGACGATCCCGATCATCAGCGGCAGCTTGTCCCCGATCTGCGTGGCGAGGTCGATGTAGCCGGCTGTCTGGCCGCCGACGTAGGCCTTCGCAGCGGTGCCGGCTAGCGCCTTCGGGATCGCCGTGTCGCGCAGGTCTTCGACCAGGGTGACGGTGGAGTCGTCCCACGGCGTCGACTTCGCGATCGCGCTGAAGACGGCTACCGTCCCGTTCTTATCGATGGTCGGGTTGGAGATCGAGGAGACATCCGGCGCGGTGAGGATGGCGTGCTCGAGGCCGGGCAGCACCTGCTTGGCTTCCGCCGCGGCACCGAACTGGGAGGCGATCAAAAGCGGCCCGTTGAAGCCCGGCCCAAAGCCCTTGGTGAGGCCGTCGTAGGCCTGGCGCGCCGTCGTTGACTTGGGCAGCGCGCTGATGTCGTTCTGCCCCAGCTTGAGCTGGGTGATCGGCAGCGCCAGCACGATCAGGACCGCGAGTGCGGCGATCGCCGAGCGCCACGGCCGATCGGCAACTCCCTGCGCCCAGCGCCGCCAGCCGTGCGGCTCATGGTCGTCGGGGTGGGTCTTGCCGAGCTTCACCCGCAGCGAGTTGATGCGGGGGCCGAGCGCCCCGAGCATCGCCGGCAGCAGCGTCGCCGCGGCGAGGACGGCGATCACGACCGCGATCGCCGCCGTGAAGCCGAGCGTGCTGACCAGCGGGATCCCGGCGAAGGCGAGCGAGCAGAGGGCGATCACCACGGTGAAGCCGGCGAAGACCACAGCGCCCCCCGCCGTCGCGGTGGCGCGGGCGATCGACTCGCCCAGCTCCATTCCTTCGTGCAGCTGGAGTTTGTGGCGTGTGACGATGAACAGCGCGTAGTCGAGCCCCACCCCGAGGCCGATCATCGTCGCCAGGGTCGCGGCGACGCTTGGCACCTGGACCGAGCTCTCCAGGAGGCGGATGATCGAGAGCGCACAGGCGAGGCCGACCAGCGCCGAGATGATCGGCAGCATCATCGCGGTCGCCGTGCCGAAGGCGAAAAGGAGGATGATCACCGCAGCGCCGATGCCGATCGCCTCGCTGACCTCGGTCGAGGGCTTGGAGAGCTGCTGACCAACGTAGCTGCCGATCGAGGTTTCAAGGCCGGCCGCCTTCGCCGGCCCGCCGGCATCGAGCACTTCCTGCGCCTCGGTTTCGGTCAGTTCGCCCGGGCCGACGCCGAGCACCACCGGGATGTAGGCGATCGTGCGGTCCTTGGAGAGGAAAGCGGCGCCCTGGGGGCTGAGCGGGTTGACGGCCGAGTTGACGTCGTGCATCCCTTCCAGCCGCTTCACCGTCTGATCGATCGCCTGCGCGTAGCGCTGTTCGGTCAGCTTCCGGTGCGGCGAGACGATCACCAGCGGATTGCTGCCGAAGGCCTGTGCGGGCAGGTGGTCTTCCAGTAGTTCCGTCGCCTTGGTCGAGTCGGTGCCCGGCAGGGTCAGGTTGTTGTTCGTCTTGGCTCCAGAGGACTGCCCTAGCACGACCAAGACGACGGCGAGAGCCACCCACAGCGCGATCGTCGACCAGTGGTGCCGCGAGCAAAAGCGGCCGATCGCGTAGAGCGGAGCGGTCATAGTGCCATCATGCACGATCGCACCCCGGAAAGACGCCGACCGTCGCGGCTCCACGGTTGCGCCGCGCCCCTTCCAGGACACAACGCACATCGCCGCCACGCATGATTCAGTTCGGGGCGATGGCGAGACGGCGAAGCCGATGAGCTCAGGCCCAGCCGGCACCTTCGCCGAGCTGGCCGCCGAGATCCACGCCTGCCAGCGCTGCCCGCGGCTGGTCGAGTGGCGCGAGGCGTGTGCGGCGAACCCGCCGCGCCGCTTCCGCGACGAGGGCTACTGGGCAGCCCCGGTGGCCGGCTTCGGCGACCCGGCCGCCCGCCTCGCGATCGTCGGCCTCGCCCCCGCTGCGCACGGGGCTAACCGCACCGGACGGATGTTCACCGGCGATCGCTCCGGCGAGTGGCTCTACGCGGCGCTGCACCGCGCCGGCTACGCCAACCGCCCCCGCTCCGAGCGCCGCGGCGACCCGCTGCGCCTTCGCGACGCCTACGTGACCGCGGTGGTGCGCTGCGCCCCACCGGCCAACAGGCCGACCCCGACGGAGCGCGACGCATGCCTTCCCTACCTGGAGCGCGAGCTGGAGCTGTTGGGGGGCTGTCGCGTCATCCTCGCGCTCGGAGCCTTTGCCTGGGACGGCGCCCTGCGGGCGATCAGGGCGCTGGGCGCCGAGGCGCCGCGCCCGAGGCCGCGCTTCGGCCACGGGGCCGAGGCACCGCTCGGCCGCTGGACGCTGCTCGGCTGCTACCACCCCAGCCAGCAGAACACCTTCACCGGGAAGCTGACCGAGCCGATGCTGGACGCGGTCCTCGCCCGGGCGGGGGAGCTGGCGGGCTAGCTCTGCCCCGCGCGGCTTTCCTCGGCGGGGTGCGACCCGCTTCTTCTTCGACGCCGGCGCCTGCTGACAATGGGGGTTATGCGCGAGGCGGTCGTGCCGCAGCCGGGCTGCGGGTGTGCGGCAAGATGCAACCGGAGCGTGGAACCGGTGCGGGAGAGCACGACGCTGATGGGGATCGCGCCGACGGCCGGCTTCGGACGGCGGCCGGCGGCTAAGTTAGCTGCGTGAGGTTCGCGCCGGCATCTCCCATCCCGCTCTTCGCTCTTGCCCTTGCCGCGATCGTCGCGCTGCTCACGGGCTGCGGCTCTTCGTCAGGATCGGGCCCCACCTCGCACAGGCAGGCCCCCCCTGCGCCAGCGGCGAAGGCCTCGAGCTCGCCGATCGGCGCCTCGACACATGGATGCAAGAATGCCGTCGCCGGTACCGAGCAGCTGCAAGTGACGGCCGGGGTCCGCTGCGATGCAGGCCAGATGATCGTCCTTGACTGGACCAGGGAGCCCCGCTGCTCCGCTCACCCCGGCGCCTCCCGCCACTCATGCACGGTAGCGGGCTATCGCTGCCTCGGAGCTACCACGGATGCCGGTATCGCCGTGAGCTGCGCCGCAAGGGGCCGTTCCATCTCATTTATCGGCAAGCGTGACTGAGGCTCGGGAGCGCCCGTCGGACGCGACGGAACCAGGGCCTCGTCCCTCCCTAGAATGCACCAACCCGGCCGACGTAGCTCAGTTGGTAGAGCACTTCACTCGTAATGAAGGGGTCCCCAGTTCGAATCTGGGCGTCGGCTCTCGAGATAGGGACCAAGAGGCCTTCAAATAGGTATTTTAGGGTGTGAAATACCTATTTAACATGCAAACCTTTCGCGATCTAGAACGACACCTGGGGCTTGTGCCGGCGCGCTCCGCCGCAGCGCTGGCCGAGGCTGGCGCCGGGAGAGGACGCGAGGCGGCATCCCGCCGACAGAACCCCCTGGTGCTCAAGGGGCTCATGGAGGTCGCGCTGATCCAAAGCAGCGCCTCGTCCAACGCGATCGAGAACATCACGGTTGCTCCCGGAAGGGTCACCGAACTGGTGCAGGACAAGACAGCGCCCCAAACCCGCTCGGAGGAGGAGGTTGCCGGGTATCGGAAAGTTCTCGACACAATTCATTCGAGCAGCGCCCACATTCCGTTCACGCCATCAGTCGTCCGACAGTTCCACCGGGACATCTACGCGTTCACGCCTATTCCCGGAGGCAGTTTCAAGAGTTCTCAAAACGAGGTTGCACGCTTCGATGCGCAAGGGAACAAGCTCACGGTCGTTTTCGAGGGTGTCAGCCCATTTGAGACACCAAACGCCATGGACGAGCTGCATGAGCGCTTTGGGGAAGCGCTCAAGAACGGCGGCCACTCCCCCCTGCTCTTGGCGGGCAGCTACATCTTCGACTTTCTCATGATCCACCCGTTCAACGACGGGAACGGCCGGCTTTCGCGCTTGCTGACTTTACTCCTCCTCTATCAATGTGGCCACGAGGTCGGCCGCTTCATCAGCCTCGAGAAGCTGGTAGAGGAAAGCAAGGAGACCTACTACGAAAGTCTCGAGAAATCGACCGCAGGTTGGGACGAGGGTAAGCACGACATCTGGCCGTGGCTCAATTACTTCCTCGGCATTCTCAATGCCGCCTACGAGGAATTCGAGGCCAGAGCGGGTGAGCTGATGAGTGGCCGTGGATCAAAAGCCATGCGGATCAAGTTGTTCGTTCGGTCTCGTGCCTCCGATGTCTTCACTTTCGATGATGTCCATCAGGCCCTTCCAGACATCAGCTCCGAACACATACGCTCGGAGCTACGAAAGCTCCGAGATGCGGGTGTCGTTGAATCGCCCGGTCGGGGCCGCAAGGAGTGGCGTCGGCTTAGCAGCGCTTTCTGAGCCAGGCAGCGCTTCCAAATCCGTGTCCCAGAATATGTCCCCAACTCGGCAATTCTGGACTCGACCAGATCGAACCAACCGGACGGGATCGAACTGGATCGGGCCAGATCCGGGCTCAAATATCGCGCTCGTAATGAAGGGGTCCCCAGTTCGAATCTGGGCGTCGGCTCTTAAAGCCCAGCAAATCGCCGCGAGTTTGGCCTGGAGGGAGAGCTGTGTCGTGGTGGTGTCGCCATGCACGCAAGACGGTGCTTGGGGCGAATTCGTCCCAGCTTTGCGAAGCAAAGAAGGCAATCGGGCGAGATCTGCGATTCTTGATTTCAGTTGAGTCCCACCCGAAAGAAACGGAGATGACCGCTGTGGAGACCGAGACCCTTTCTCCAGTTGATAGCGCCCGGGAGGTATTTGAGACCGTGCTGAACCAGCGCGATGCCGAGGCGCTACGCCCCTACTGGGCCGACGATCTAGTCGAGGAGCTCCCGACCGGCACCTACCGGGGGCACGAGGAGATGGTGGGCTACTTCGCCGAGATCTTCGCAGCACTTCCGGATTTCCACATCGAGCCCGAGCGGATCGCTGCGGAGGGTGAAACCGTCTTCGTCAAGTGGCAGATGACCGGGACCTTCAGCGGCGCGCCCTGGCAGGGAGTCGAGCCGACCGGCGATCAGATCGAGTTGAAAGGCATCGACTGCTTCACCTTCCGCGAGGGGAAGATCGTCCACAATGCGGCCGTCTTTGACCAGGTGTCGTTCGCACAGCAGATCGGGATGCTGCCAGCAAGGGACTCACTCGGAGAGCGTGGAATGAAAGCGGCGTTCAACGCGCGTACAAAGCTCAAACAGCGCTTCGCGCGGACCGCCGGCTGAGCAAGCTGAGCTGGAACTCGGGTAGATGGCTGACTGGGTGCGGAGAGCCAGCGGGGCAGGTAGGTCCTCCTCGCTCAAGCGGAGATATGCTCGACTATCCAGCGTGAAATCGCACATTCCGAATTGCCGTCGACGTAATGCCTGAGTCTGTCTTTGAAGGCGTCGGCGTGGCTTTGGTCTCGCTGTTCGACGGCGATGGCCGTCTTCTGGTGGACAAAACGGCTGAGCACGGTGCCCGTTTGGTCGACCGCGGTGTCGCGGCTGTCGCCGTAGCCGGGACGACTGGGGAGCCCTGGCGGCTCGACGAGGAGGACCGCGTCGCGTTGGTTGAGGCCTGTCGCGCGGCCCTGCCGAGCGACGTGCCGGTCATCGCTGGGACGGGTCACTCCGATCCGGCGCAGGCCCGGCACATGACGGCACGATGCGCAGCCGCCGGCGCCGATGCCGTGCTCGTGCTGTCTCCAGCCGATGCCCAGATGATGCCCACGTTCTACGAAGAAATCGCGCAAGCGGCGGACGCTGTTCCTGTCTTGGCATACCACTTCCCGGTGATCGCTCCACCTGGGATAGGCATTGATGAACCCAACAATCTGCCGGTGGCCGGGATCAAGGATTCCTCCGCCGACGCAGACCGCCTCGTCATCGAGGTGAACGTTTGCGATTGCGCGGTCTACACCGGATCAGCCAACCTGCTGAGCCTTGCTGGGGGCATCGGCGCAGCGGGGGCCATTGTCGCCATGGCGAATGCTGAGCCAGAAAGGTGTGTGAAGGCCTTCGCCGGCGACCTGATGGCTCAGGCCGAGCTGGCCTCATTGCACCTCGCGTCAATTGACAGCTTTCCTCAGGGTCTGAAGGCCATGGCGGGGCTTGTCCCGTAACACGCTCGTAGCCTTGGACGCCCAGTTTCATACCTCTTTCCACTCGGCACGCACACCTACGCCGCCGCGCCGTTCACCCGCAGCGTCGCCCGCCCCTCGGCGATCGAGCGGTTCACCTTCGCATAGGTCCAGCCACGGCGGTCCGCAATCTCTCGGTAGGAAAAGCCGGCACGCTGGTCGGCCTTGAGGCTCTAGCGATGACAGGCCAAGAGGCAGCATATCGGCGATTGGGTTGGGTGCTCAAGACAGCCTCTCCCCACGCCCGCGGTCGGCGCCCTCAACCAACGACCGACATGAACTGCGTGCTGGCGCTGTTTCGCTGCGGACTCAGCTCAGCTTGACGTTGACCTTGGCGCCGGGGGCCAGCACCTTGCCCTGCCTGGGCCTCTGCTTCTTCACCTTGGCGCTCTTGGTCTGTGGCCCTTGACCATGTCGAGCTTGCAGTCGGCCCTATTCAGCTTCTTGCTGGCCCCCTTCAGCTTCTTGTGGTCGTCTTGGCATACGAGCACATGCTCTGTCTATTCGCGCTCGACCCCAAGTGCCGGATCACGCTGAGAAGCCAAATTCCGGCCCCTCGGCATCGCAACGTCATCATCCGAAGACCTGGCGCCGGATAGGGTTCCCCAATGGCGGAACGGTGCAGGCTCATTTGGCGCTCTCTCATTTGAGGTTCTCCCAGCAACCCTTGGGAGCTGAGCGGAACTCAAGCGACGAACTGAGGCTGGGCTCAAACACCCAAATGCACACACGCGAGTGGCTCACTCTGACTTTGGCGATTGCATGCACGATGCTGACCCTGGTCCTACCCGCGAGTAACTCTTACGGTCAGACCCTTACCGCGACCCAGGCGCGGTTCCTCGCCCTCGCCGAAAACGGGGTTGCCAAGGTACACCGATTTTGGTGGAACGGCCGCCGTCGATGGTTCGACGCTGAGCTTCATGACAGCGCAAAGGTGGCGACGCTGTGGGACATCGTGCCGCTGTTTGAGGCACTCGACGGGATCGCCGTCGCAGACCCGACTCCACACCACAAGAGCAACGTCACCGGCTTCGCCGACTTTGCCGAGTCCTACCTAAACCACTCACTTGATCCAGTCCCGGGGTTTGCCCCTGAACCGGGCCAGCATCGGAGCGGCGATACAACCTGGTTCGACGACAACGGCTGGTGGGGACTTGCCTTTCTCGATGCATACCGAGCGACCGGCAAACGCAGGTACATCGGAGACGCCGAGACCGCCTTTCGCTTCATCGCTACATCCGGCTGGGACAGCTCGCCTAGCTCCGAAGGTTTATGGTGGAGTACGCAGCACACGTTTTTTGCCGGCGAGACGCTGGCCAGCGGGACCGAGCTGGCGGCACGGCTCTACGCGATTACCCACAACCCAAATTTTCTTGCCGAAGCGCAGAAGTTCATTGCCTGGGGCGGCCAATGGCTGTGGAATCCTGCGGAAGGACTTTACGCTCGCCTCCGCACCCCCCAGAGCGAGCTTGAGCCTGGCGGAGTCTCGCCACCAACGTCAGCAGCTGTGAGCTCCTCCGAGCGTTACACGGCAAGGGAGGAAGCCAAGCTTCGTGCGGAGTCCGACGCCGTCTCGCAGTCAAGCACAGCGACGGCCTCTAGCACGCCCATTCCCCCCTTCGATCCAACTCCGCTCCCCTATGTGCAAGGGCCGATGATCATCGCCAACCAAACGCTCTGCGAATCAACAGGGGTACATGCGTATTGCGACCGTGCGGAAGAACTGGGCCAAAATGCGGCGGCCCATTTCCCGGAACTTCAGATGGGACCTCAGTATGACCGCGTGTATCTGCAAGACATGCTGGACTTCTACACCAGCAATGGGAACCCAGAGTGGTACCAGATCGCTAAGAGCAATGCCCTCCGCGCATTGGCCAATGCCCCGGATGGCAATGGCCTCTACCTGAAGACATGGGCTGGGAGGTCGAGTACCACTGTCGCCTCCCCTCCGGGTAGCCTACAGCTGGATGCAGCGACAATCAGCGTCTTTGCGTGGCTGGCTGCAGTCCCTCCTGGCCCTTCTGCCCAAGCCGGGTCCTCTTCCTGAATCTGATCGCGATGGAAGGCTCCGCAACGAACCTGGGCGAAGAACGCGAAGGACAGGAAGCTCAGCAGCATCCATGCCAGTGAAAAGTGCTGCGTGCCTCCTCGAGCGCGGGCGTATCTAGATCGCGCCCGTCAAGACCAGCGCTCCGATGACGATCAGGACCAGCGCGGTGAACACATTGCCCCACCGCTCAAGCCACTGCCCTCGTATCTGATATCCGCCGAAACACGCAAGAAGGGTGAGGCCAACGATCGTCCCTATCGTCACGGCGGCGAAGATGACCAGGGAGCCGACGGCGGTCGCCAGCCCGGCGGCGGTGGCCGCGAGGAACACCGGGAGTATCGTGAGGTCCGGCGACGCGGCGGCACCGAAGGGGACCATCACCGCAGCCAACCCGTGAAACCGGCTCTCCCTGGCCGCGACGCGCTCCTGAACGTCAGACCCAGGAACTGAGTGTGGGTGCTCATGTGCGTGATGGTGATGGCCATGGTCGTGGTCGTGTCCGTGATGGTGCCCGTGTCCGATCAGCTCAAGGATCGCGAACCCAAGGCCGGTGAGGATCAGCAGGCAGCCGATGACGGTGTCCTGGGCGCTCTGCACGGTCGAGCGAAACTGGAGGCCCACCGCGATGATGAGGCCTCCGAGCACGATCGACACGAGCACATGTGTCACGCCGGCCAGGCTGGAGAGCCGCGCGACGCGGCCGAGCGGGTAGCGGCGAGTACGACCGATGGTCGCCAGCGGCACCCAATGGTCAGGCAAGATGGCATGGCCGAAACCGACCCCGGCAGCCGCCGCAAGCAGAGCTGGGGTCGCAGCACTCATATTGAAAGTGCGTGCTGGGATGGACGGGAAGCCAGACCAAGACGCAGGTGCTCGGTGTGAGAGATGGCCTCGGCGAGCAATACGCCGACGTGATCATCGTGCAGGGCATAGATGACGCTCCTGCCCTGGCGCTCGCCGACGACGAGCCCGAGATGGCGCAGCACCCGAAGCTGCTGGGAGACCGCGGACTGCTCCATCTCCACATCCCGCGTCAGCTCGCTCACCGAGCACGGCCCGGCCCCCAGGCGGCTCAAGATTCGCACCCTGCTCGGGGTGGACAGGGCCTGCATCGTCTCGGCGACCATCTGGGCGGTCTCGCCGTCGAGAAAGGCCAAGTCTGGCTCGTGACCATGGCTCACGCATGAATTATGACATGAACAGATATTCAGATAGAATCGTCGAAAAGCTAATGCGCTGAGTTTTAGAGTTTCTTGAGACCCTGCTTTAGCATTTGAACCCCCTGCCACCAGAGCCAGAGCCGAACGCCGATCGCGACCCGGCCGCCGGCAAGCCATCCGAGCCGCCACCCGAGCCGCCGGCCGAGGAGCAGCTCGCCGCCGCCGCGGGCCTCCCGGCGGGCGAAGCAGGGCCCGCCGGGGAGCTTTCGCCCCCCGAGCCCTCCCCGCCCCCCGAGCAGCCAGGGCCGGCCGAGGTGCCCGCGAGCCCCACGCCGCCTCCCCCGAAGCTCGTCTCCGCCGGAGGGGAGCCGCCGAGGCGCCCCCGGCTGTGGCTGGGGTTCCTGATCGCCTCGCTGCTGATCATCCTCAGCACCGCTGCGGCGATCTCGATCAGCGCCCTTGACTACCTGGGGGGGATCGCCAGCGCGCTCGGCCACAACGGCCGGCTCAGCAAGGTCGACCGCTTCCTCGCCCACGGCTATGGCGGCGGGCCGCAGACGATCCTGGTGATCGGCTCCAACTACCGCCCCAACGGCTCGACCGGCAAGAACGGGCTCTCCGACACGGTGATGCTGGTCCGCCTAAACCCGGTCGAGGGCACGATCAACATGCTCTCGATCCCCCGCGAGCTGAAAGTCAACATCCCCGGTTATGGGATCGGCAAGATCAACGCCGCCTACTCCTACGGGGGCCCCGAACTCACCCTGCGCACCTTAAAGGCGGTCACCGGGCTGGCGGTCAACCACGTCTTCGTGGTCGGCTTTGAGGGCTTCGCCCGGGCGGTCGATGCGATCGGCTGCGTCTACGTCGACGTCGACCAGCGCTACTACCACACCAACGAAGGCGTGGCGCCGACCGAAGAATATTCGGAAATCGACATCGAACCCGGCTACCAGCAGCTCTGCGGGAAAAAGGCGCTTCAGTTCGTCCGCTACCGCCACACCGACAACGACATCGTCCGCGGCGCCCGCCAGCAGGACTTCCTGCGCGACGTGCGCCAGGCGATCCCCACCGAACAGCTGATCGAACAGCGCAACCTGCTGATCAACATCTTCACCAAGTACACGAGCTCCGATCTGCACTCCACCGAACAGCTGCTGGAACTGCTGAAACTCTTCGTCGAACTCAGGGGCGACCCGATCAAGCAGATCCCCTTCCCCGCGGTGCTCGAACCGCTGGTCGAAAACCAGCCCAACTACGTGACCGCCAGCCCGAGCGCCGTCCACCACGTGGTCGGGCAGTTCCTGGGCGCCGGGCCGGGTCCCGCCAAGAGCTCCGCCGCAGCGCGGGGGAAGGGCAGCTCAAAGGCGCACTCCCCCAAGCCGCCCAAGCCCTCCGGCTCGGCCGGGCTCACCGATGCCGCCGGGCTCGGCGCCCAGATGGCCTCGCGCGCCCAGAGCGCCCTGCGCTTCCCGGTCTTTTACCCACGCAAGCTGCCGCTGCAAGCGAGCTATGCCGAAGCGCCGCGCACCTACGGGCTCCGCGATCCCTCCGGCAAGCGCCACCTCGCCTACAAAATGGTGATCGAAGTGCCGGCCGGCTCCTACGTCGCCTACTTCGGGGTGCAGGGGATCGAAGGCTGGAGTAACCCGCCGATCCTAAACGGGGAAAGCGAAGCGGTGAAGATCGGCGGGCGGAGCTTCCAGGCCTACACCAACGCCGGGCAGATCCGGCTGCTCGCCTGGCACCAAGGCGCCGATACCTACTGGATCGACAACAGCCTGGCGGGGGTGCTGAGCAACGGCCAGATGCTCGGGGTCGCCCGCTCGCTCGCCGCGCTGAAGCCGCGGCGCTGAGCGGATCGGTCGAGGCAGTTGTCGTGCTGGGTACCTGTTGCTAGGGCGGCCAGGACCAGGCAACGAACAAGTAAGTCGAGAGGGCGAGCAGCGGCGCCGAGACCAAAAGTACCGTCCGCACTCGCCGATGCTCGGTCGCCCACAGGGCGAGGGCGATCCAGAGGGGGAACATAACCAAGGTGAAACGGGGAAGCGACTTCAAAGGTTCATTCGAGGCCGGCACGGAGACGGCCATGGCAAGGCTGATTGCGGCGAACGCGGTATAGGCGGCCGGCAGCCGCTTCCAGCAGACGCGGAGGAGGACCAGGGCAAGTATGAGGAAGGCCAGGGAGTAGATATGGCGGATCGAACCGCTTAAGGTCAGATTGTGAGCAAGGTGAGGTTCCAATGAGGGAACGAGGGCCACCGTCTCCCTGAGAACCTTCCAGACGCCAAGCGGGATTCCCCCGAGCGGGAAGAAGTAGCGACCCCAATGCTGCTGATGGGTGAAGGGGTCGAGCGGATGGCCGATGGTGAAGGCGAGATAGGTCATGTAGGCGATCAGCCCGAGCGGCACCAGGGCGATCCAGAGCACGTCGGAGCGGAGGCGGTAGCGCGGGCTCGGGAGGATGCGCGGCCAGAGGCGCAGCTGGGGGCTCAGCCCACTTGCGGCGGGGTAGTCGGGTTCGCGGTCTGAGCGGGGACCGTAGAGGTAGAAGATGAGCAGCGGCAGGAGGAGCAGGATGCCCCCGTTGCGGCTGGCGGCGGCGAGACCGCCAAGCAGCCCGGCCAGCACCCAGCGACCCTGACGCCCCGCGTAGAAGGAGCCGACAGCGAGCACCAGGAAGAGGGCCTCCGAGTAGACCGCCGAGAGGGCCATTGCGGTGGGCAGCCAGGCAACGATCCAGATCGTGTTGCGGGCCACCCCCGCGTCGAATTCAAGCGTCACGAGCCGGTGCAGGAAATAGAGCGCCCCGATCGCGCAAGCGCAGGAGATGGCGATGCCGACGATCAGGTCGAGCCCGTTGCCCACCACCGCTCCGCCAATCGCGATCAGCGCGGGGTAAAGCGGGAAAAAGACGGTCTGGGAGGAGAGCTGGTAGCCGCTCTTGGCGATGCTCAGGTACCAGGCTGAGTCCCAGCGCGCCGCGGGAGAGATCAGGACGTTGGCGAGTCGTGCGGAGAACGGAGCCGTCAGGTGGTGCGGGTCGAGCAGCGCGGCCGCACCCGGATAGAAGCCGACCACAAGGACAGCGACGATTCCGGCGACCCAGACGAGCAGCCGGGAGGCGGAGAAGGCCTTGAGGACGTCGAGCAGCGCGGCGCGGCGCTCGTCGGGAATAGGCGTCGCGTCATCGGCGGGCAGGCCCGTCAGGTCAGCGACTGGTTGTGTGGTGATCGCATCCACGCTTTGGCGAGCGAGAAAGTAGGTCGGCTGGATAAAGAGGTTGTTAAGAGCGTGCCCTAGCTCTAAACCCTCCCCTGAAGATCAGACGCCAGAACCAGGTGAGCGAGGAGATCACCGCCATCGCGACACCGAGCCCAACTGCACCGATGATCAAGAGCACGAGCAGGAAGGCAAGGATCTCCAGGGGGATCAGCAGTACTTTGAGGGAGGCCAAGAGCAACATCTCGAGAAGCACGACCACTCTTTACCCGGCACCTAAAGACGGGATGAAAGCCCGAGCGCAGACCCGCCCTGGCAGGCGGCGAGTCACAGGCCCTGCCCGCTGCGCACAGCGCCGCCAGCCGGATTCCGCGAGTCGCTCCCAAATCTCGGGCTCTTACCTAGGTGTCACGTCGGCGCATCAAGACGGCAGCGAGGACGAGCGCAACGGCAGCATAGGCGCAGAAGAGCCCGAATCCGGCCCACGGCGCGAGGGTATGGGGGTCGGGGGTGATCGTCCAAACCGCGCCGCCCGCTTTGCTTGGCAGATAGGGTTCGATCGATTCCGCGGTGCTTTCGGGGAGCAGGCCGATGACCGGCGGCAGGACGAAGACGATCCCGGCCAGGGCAGCGATCGCGCCGGCCGTGCTGCGGATGATCGCGCCGAGGCCGAGGCCGAAGAGGCCCATCACGGTCAGGAACAAGGCCGCGCCGAAGAGCGACCTCAGCACTCCTGGATGCGAGATCCCGATGTTGATGTGCTGGCCAGAGAGAATCGACTGACCGATGAAGAAGACGAGGAAGACGGCGGGAAGGCTGATCGCGAAAGCGACCGCGCCGAAGACGAGCGCCTTGCCCCAGAGGACCGGCAGGCGTTTGGGCACGGCAGAGAAGGTCGAGCGGATCATGCCGGTCGAGTACTCGGCGGTGATCACCAGGACCCCGAGGACCCCGATCGAGAGCTGGGCGAAGTTGACACCGGCGAGGTTCACACGCAGGGGATGGAATTTCAGTTTGTCTTCCGGGCTCAGGTGAGGCCATCGAGACTCGAAAACCACGCAGGCGAGGATGCCGATCCCGAGGATCAGGATCAGCGTGACGAGCAAGGACCAGCGCGTCGATCGGACCGAACGGAGCTTTGTCCACTCTGAGAGGGCCACCCGCCGCTGGGTGACCCGGCCGATGGGCGTCGCTAGCGCAGCTGTCTCGCTCACGCCACCGCTCCTTCCGGCTTGGCGGTGACATCCGGGCTGTGCGCGTGAAACTCGAGCGCATCGCCGGTGAGCTCCATGAACGCTTCCTCCAGCGAGGCCTTCTGCGGTGTCAGCTCATAGAGGACGATGCCGTTCTCGGTGGCGATAGTGCCAATCTGCTCTGAGTCCAGGCCACCGACTTCGATCACCGAGGGCTCCACGGCCTCGATCGTCACCTCGGCGGCGGCGATCAACTCCGCCAGCCTGTCAGCCTGCGGTGAGCGGACACGCACGGAGCGCTTCGAGGCGCCGCGCACGAAATCGTCCACGCCCGTGTCGGCGATCAGCTGACCGCGACCGATCACGACCAGGTGCTCTGCGGTCAGCGCCATCTCGCTCATCAGGTGGGAGGAGACGAACACGGTGCGGCCTTCACTCGCCAGCTTCTTGAGCAGGTTGCGCACCCACTGGATGCCCTCTGGGTCAAGGCCGTTCACCGGCTCATCGAGCAGCACGGTGTGCGGGTCGCCGAGCAGCGCCGAAGCGATCCCCAGGCGCTGTCCCATGCCAAGCGAGAAACCGCCGGCACGCTTGCCCGCGACCTCCTCAAGTCCGACCATCTCGATCAGCTCGCTGACCCGGGCGCGACCGATCCCGTGCGTCTGTGCGAGGGCAAGCAGATGGTTATGGGCGGAGCGTCCGGTGTGGACCGAGCGGGCCTCGAGCAAAGCCCCCGCCTCGTGCAGGGGGGCGGCGTGCTCGCGATAGGGCTTGCCGTTGATGAGCGTGTGCCCCGAGTTGGGGGCGTCGAGCCCCAAGATCAAGCGCATCGTGGTCGACTTGCCCGAACCGTTCGGCCCGAGGAAGCCGGTCACGATCCCCGGTCGCACCGTGAACGTGAGGTCGCGCACGGCGACCTTCTCGCCGTAGCGCTTCGTCACCGCCGCCACCTCGATCATCGGATTTGCTCCTCCGCCGGTTGCAAGAGCAGCAAATCAAAGCAGCGTTCTCTAAAAACTGCTCTTACGAAACGCCGAAATCGCATTCGCTCGCGCGAGCGTCGCGTCGTGAGCAGTCGCGTCAGCGCATAGCCAGATGACCGGATATCCGAAGCCACCTCGAGCGTAATCCGGCCCGTCAAGTCCAGGCCCGGCTCGATCCCGCCACCGATGCCCGGCGCCAGGCCCCTGGCCACCCCTTCTCACCCCCAGCCCTCGAGTCGATCGTGGTCGACTTGCCGCGCAGTTTGAGCCGAGAACGCCCGCTCCTCAACCCTCGCGGACAGCGAGGCTGCCCCCGTCCACGGCGATCAAAGTCCAGAGCCCCTTCAGCGGGTCCTAGGCCTCGATTTCGCCGCAGAATCGCCGCGTTGGCGAGGCCAGAGATCACCGCGGTCGTAACGGTGCTCGCCATGCGCCGCAGACGCGCCCCGCCTCGAACACCAGGCGCGCTTGACAAGGCAACCGGGCGCCTAGACTTCGGCGCCGAATGTCTGACGCATCCGTCGCCGATCGCATCGAGCCCTACGTCTGGCGGATTGCCGGCGTCGTGATCCTAGGGATGACGATGTCGATCCTCGACACGACGATCGTCAACGTGGCGCTGAACACATTGGGGCGGGATTTGCACAGCCCGCTATCGCAGATCCAGTGGGTGATCACGGGCTATCTGCTGGCACTGGCCGCGGTGATCCCGCTCACCGGCTGGGCCGCCCGACGCTTTGGAGCCAAGCGCGTGTACCTCGGCTCCGTCGTCCTGTTCACGCTGGGCTCGAGCCTATGTGGCCTGGCGACGTCGAGCACGTCTTTGGTGCTCTTCCGCGTACTACAGGGAGTTGGCGGCGGGATGATCATGCCCGTCGCCCAGATGATCATGGCCGAGGTGGCGGGCCCCAAACGGATGGGCCGTGTGATGGGTGTGGTGGTGATGCCAGCCATGCTTGCCCCGATTCTCGGGCCGGTGGTCGGCGGAATCATCCTCCAGGGATTTCACTGGTCGTGGATCTTCTTCGTCAACGTCCCGATCGGGGTCGTCGCAGTCCTGCTCGGATTCCGGATGCTGCCGGAGTCCAAGCTCGGCAAGCCCGGGAAGTTGGACACGCTCGGGCTGCTGTTGCTCGCAACGAGCATGCCCCTGATTGTCTACGGCTTGGCCGAGATAGGCACCAAGGGAAGCTTCACGGCGCCAACGGTCATCTGGCCGATCCTGATCGGAGCTGCTCTGTCGATCGTCTTCGCCTGGCACGCGCTGCGCGTCGAGCGTCCGCTGCTCGACGTGCGTCTGTATGCCAACCGTGTGTTCGGAGCGGCATCGCTCACCACCTTCGGGCTGGGCGCCGCACTTTACGGAGCGATGATCCTCGTTCCGCTCTACTACCAGCAGGTGCGCGGTGAGAGCCTGATCGTCACCGGCCTGCTGGTCGGCCCCCAGGGGCTCGGAATGCTGGCCATGGCGCCCTTCAACGGTCGGCTGACGCAACACTTCGGCGCGGGTCGCGTGGCGATCGTGGGGGTAGTGATCCTCTGCTTGAGCACAATTCCACTCGGCTTCGTTGGCGCCCACACGTCGATCCTTGCAATCTCGATCGTGCTCGCCGTGCGCGGCCTGGGCATCGGCTTGTCGTTCATGCCCACGATGACCGCCGCCTTCGCCGCGCTTCGCACCGACCAGCTCTCAGACGCGACGCCACAGATGAACGTCTTGCAGCGCGTGGGGGGAGCAATCGGAACAGCCGTGCTCGCGGTCGTGCTCCAGCGAGCGGCAGCGCACGCGCACTCCTCGGCAGCCCTCGCGAGCGCGTTCGACACCGCCTACTGGTGGTCGCTGGGGATCGCTGCTCTATCGCTGATCCCCTGCATCGTGCTCCTGCGAGCGGAAGGCCCTAGGGCGAGAGTCAGTCGAGCGGCGGCGGTCGCCGAGCCAGCGGTGGAGTCGATCGGCACTTGAGACGGGCGCTGTCGGTCCCCGCGAGCACAGCTGCGCGGCCACCTTCCCAAGACCCGGGTCCTCAGAAACCTGTAGCTCCCAGTTCCCTTGCGGTGGGAGATACCCTGACTCTCGCAATCCTGCCCTCTCGCTGGTTCTCCGCCTCTCGCTGGTTCATTGGCAGAATCCGGCCACCGAACCGTACTGAGCCTTCGCTTCCTTACTGGTCTTACTATTCGCATTCTTCCGCCGCAGAACTCTCCCTTTCCGCCGCATTGGTTTCATTAACCGCACCCTGAGTGTGAGTCAATTTGCGCGCCATTACCTCATTGCGGATTCGGGTCACTTCGGTGTGCAGGTGACGCTCGGCCTTACTTTCACAGATCGCACGATTGGTTCCAGTTCCGCCGCAACCGGAAAGCACGCAGCACAGCAGGCAGATAAAAATTGCTAACCGACGCATTGAGTCGCAAAGGCTATTAGACCGCTGCTCAGATCACTTTGGCTCCCACTTAGCAACCCGAACGTAGAGGCCCACGGCGCAGGTAGGTTGACCAGCGTCGACCTCATTCCACAAAGGAGAAGACCCATGCAAGTCACCAAGAGTTCCATCGAGACCACGACCGGCCCGAGCGAGTGGTTCACCGGCGCCGTCTTCCTCGACGCTGTCGCCGTGCCCTACGGGCCGTCCCGCCTATTTGCGCTCAGCGTTCACTTCACGCCGGGCGCCCGGACTGCCTGGCACACCCACCCCAATGGACAGACCATCTTCGTTACGGAGGGCACCGGCCTCGCGCAGCGTCGCGGTGGGCCGATCGAAGTCATCCGTCCCGGTGACCGGGTCTTCTTTGAGCCCGGCGAGGACCACTGGCACGGTGCCGCCCCAAGCCGCTTCATGACCCACCTCGCGATGCTCGATGTCGATGAGGACGGCAACAATGCGAACTGGGGGGAGCACGTCAGCGACGAGGAGTACGCGGGCACGCCTGCGACTTAGCCCTCCGTAGGGCCGTAGGGGGATGTTTCGGGCATTGCCACGGGAAGTGGTGGGAAAGCACGGCCGCGGGCTGCGTAAACTTCTGGTCGTCCTTACCTCCCTCGGGAATAGCCGTGACAAGCCTTGGACTGGCCTTCTGGAGATGGACCTGGCCCGGCCTCGCAACTCCGCCCTCGCCCCGCCAGGCCGACCTCTCCGCTGCTCCCCAGAGCTCCGGGGCTGTTCAGGAAGTTCCTCGGTTCTTCTAAGGCGATTCTCAGGTCGGGCCGGTTTGATGTGGATGCCGCCGCAGCGATCGGAGATCGCGCGGCGGCGCCATCGATCAACGATTGACCCGCAAAGGAGCCCTTCGTGTCCCGCCGTCCCGCACCCTTCCCCGCAGCGCCAGGCATGCGCCGCTCGCCGCTGCCCCTGCTCGCCGCCTTGGGCCTGATCGCCGCGAGCCTCGTTCTGGCCGCTTGCGGGGGGTCATCGTCGCCGTCGAGCGCGGCGAAAGAACAGGCCCAGGAACAGAAGCTCGAATCGAAGTTCGTCGAGTTCGCCGGGTGCCTGCGCGAACACGGCATTAAGGCGGAAGTCATGTCACACCCAGGCGGTGGTCACGGCCTCAAAGTTGGCCCCGGTAGGGCGGGCGGGGATCCTCAAGCGATGGAAGCAGCCGAAAAGGCCTGCGCGCGCTACCGGCCACCAGCGCAGAACGTGAACGTCTCGCCGCAGCAGAAGGTGGAAAACGAAGAAACCGCCCAGAAGTTCGCCAAGTGCATGCGGGAACACGGCATAAAAACCATGGAGGCCACGGCCGGTGGCGACGTCCGTATCGGAATCCTCCACTCCCGCGGCGGCAGCGGCGGACCCAACCCCGAAAGCCCCGGCTTCAAGCAGGCGCAGCGCGCCTGTCAGAAACTGCTGCCCGGGCCTCCGCCCTGAGACTCGTCGATTCGAGCTTCAGCCGAAGGAGGCGTAGAACTCAACGAGTCGCGTCTCCCCCGCGCCGGCGGTCGACGGCGCCAACCTCATGCCGAGCGCTTGGCTCGGGAGCTGCTTTAAGTTTGCGGATCACCCGACGCCGTTGAAACCCCGACCCACCCCCACCCCCTCTGGCGTTGAGTGGGTCGAGGAGTTGTCCAACACAACGCGCGCAGCGCCGGGGGCGTCCGGGATCGAGTCTCGGTGCGTCGCCGGCCCGTCTGTTCCACTCTACGACGATCGAGTCCGAAGCCAGCCCCGCTCATCCATCCCCCGACTGAGTACTCCGTCATGATCAGGAGATCATGGGCCCGAACGCCACGCAGGTGGATGACCGCTTTCGGCCGATGCGCACAGCCTCCGGGCTGAGGCTGATTGCAGCGATCGTGCTCGGCCCGTTCCTGTGGGTTGCGGGGCTCGTGGTTGTCGCCGTGCTGGTGCACAAGTCGGACGCGATCGAGTTGGGGGTGCTGATCGTGGTCGGCTCGATTCTGGTGGCCGTGCCAATCCTGATCGTGCTCCGGATGGGTCGGCGGCGCGAGGAGCGCCGATATGCGGCTCGCGGCTGAGCTCCTTCTCGCCTTCGTCGTGCTCTACCCGGTCGTCACCGCCGCGGTGTGGATCGCCGGCGGCGTGCTGTTCCGGTTGTTCGACGAGCGCCGCGAGGCGCATGTCCCGGACGGCGGCTGGCCGGGGGTGACCGTGCTGATCCCCGCCTACAACGAGGAGCAGGTGATCGCCATGAGCGTCCGGGCGGCGCTCGACGCCGACTACCCCGAGCTCGAGGTGCTCGTGCTCGACGATGGCTCGACCGATGGCACCGCGGCGGCGGCACGCGCCACAGCCGCCGGGGACCCGCGCTGCGAGGTCCTGCGCGATCCCGTCAACCGCGGCAAGGCCGAGCAGCTCAACACCGGGTTCGCCCGTGCCCGCCACGAGCTCGTCGTCGTCACCGACGCCGACACCCACATGCTGCCCCACGCCCTTCGCCGCCTGGCCGCGCGGATGGACAAGTCCCCGCTGGTGGCGGCGGTCACGGGCGCGCCGCACGTCACCAATCGCACGCGGTTGATCTGCGCAATGCAGGTGTTGGAGACGGCGTCGATCATCGGCCTGATCCGCCGCACGCAGTCGCTGTCGGGCCGGGTCGGCATCATCGCGGGGGTGCTCGGGATGTTCCGTCGCGAGCGGGTCCTTGCGGTCGGCGGCTACGACGCCCGGATGTCCACGGAGGACATCGACCTCACCTGGAGACTCCTGATGGCCGGCTGGCACACCGCGTACGAGCCGTCCGCGCTTGTCGGCATGCAGGTCCCGTCGACGCCGCGGGCGCTATGGGCACAGCGCACGCGTTGGGCGCGTGGCCAGGGCGAGATCCTCCACGAGCATCTGCGCACGATCGCTGCCTGGCGCAACCGCCGGATGTGGACCCTCGGCCTCGAGTCAGTCGCGTCGCTGCTGTGGGTGACGGCGATCGCGCTGGGCCTCGTCTTCAGCGTCCTGTCCACACCCAGCCTTGATCTATTCGCCTTCGGCATGGCGTGGGGCATCGCCATCTCCGTTGTGGCCACGCTGCAGCTTGTCGTCGCGCTGGCGCTGGGCTTCCCGTACGACCACTTCGATCTCCGAGCTTTCATGCTCGCGCCGCCCTACCTTCTGCTGTTTTGGAGCGTGTCGGCGTGCGCGGCGTTACACTCGCAACTCGTCGCGACCATCCGTGGGCCGCATGAGTCCCGCGTCGTGTGGGATACGGCGCGCGAGCAGCTCGACACCACCAGCGGGGCCGGCGAATGAGCAGATTGACGCCCCTGCTGGCCGCCTTGGCCTGCCTCGCCTTGAACGGCTGCGGCGACTCCAGCTCGGCGAAGCCGCTCCCAGCCCCAGAGGTCACCCTCACCTCCGCCGAGAAGGAGGTGTGGGCCATGCTCCCGCCGGACCGGTCGGCGATCCCGGTGCTCGTCTATCACGGGATCGGTCCGGAGGGCGACTTCTCGAACGCTGCGGACGCTTCCTACGGCATCGATGCGCAGGACTTCGCCACGCAGATGACGGAGATCCGACACGCCGGCTACCAGACAGTCCAGCTCCAGACGTTCCTCGACTTTGTGAGCGGGGAGCCGGTCGATCTTCCTCCGCGGCCGCTGCTGCTCACCTTCGACGACGGACGGACCGACTCGTGGACGGGCGCGGACAGCATCCTGCGCGAGCTGCACTTCAACGCGGTCATGTTCGTCGATGTGGGGCGTGTCGACCACGGCGACCCCGAGTACCTCACCTGGCAGGAGCTCCGGACCGCGCAGGACAGCGGCCGCTGGGAGTTGCAGCTCCACTCCGGCGAGAGGGCCACACCATGATCCGCTACGGCCCGGCTCCCGAGGACACGGGGCCGTACTACGCCTATAAGGCGCCGGGCGAGGACCTCGACGCCTGGCGGGAACGTGTGCGGTCTGACATCGAGTGGGGCCAGAAGACCCTCGCTGAGCACATACCGGCATATCGGCCACTCGCCTTCGCGCCGCCGTACGGCAACTACGGCCAGGATGGCACCAACGACGGGCGGATCCCGGGCGACCTCCTCGGCTGGCTGACGAAGCGGTACCGGGCGGTCTTCACGCAGGATAAGAACGCCTTGGCGCGCGCGGGAAGCGATCAACCGCTAGGCCGCATCCAGGTGACGCGCAAGACCACTGGAGGCGAGCTCCACGCGATGCTGCTCTCCGGCGAGCAGTGACCCGCGAGCGGTCTGGGGAAAACGCTGCATTTGAGTGCCGAGAGTTTAGTAGGACGCGGCCCGGACAGCCGTGGTGCCATCCGGGCCGAGTCACTTGCGAGAGTCAACTTTCTGCTCGGAAGGTAATTCCATCAAGAAAAGACTTCAGTGGCTTCCCTGGGCGCTACCGCTGGACTCTTTTTTTGCCAACGCCGACACGGTGCGCGCCCGTGTTCGCAAGGCTTCAGCCGCAGAGGGCACGACCACAGTGGTGCTCGACGCCGAGAGTGTCCCCTTCGTAGGCTGTCACCGCAGCGCGGATGCTCGAACAGCTTGTGGTAGATCTCGAGCGAGATGGGGTTCGCCTGCTCCTCGCCCACGATGTTGGCTAGGTTCGCGATGTGCTCGGGCGAGTCGCCTCAAGGGATACGCTTGCCCAGGTCTATCCGACTGTTCGGGAGGCAGTTGCCGCCGCTCGGAACGTCTCGAACTAATCTCAGCGCCAAGATGGGTACCGAAACACATGGGCAGGGTTTCGAGATACGTTCCGAACAGCCTCCGGCGTACGGTTTGCCCGGGTGGATTAGGAATTGACTCGCCAGAGCTGGGGGAATGACACTCGATTGGTGTAGGACCTATCAAAACCCTATCGCCAACCCCCACCCAGGCCCGCGGTTTGGCGAGGGTTGTCAGGAGGTTGGCCAGGGGTTGGCGACGGTTGGCGAGGCAAGCCCGCGCTCGGGCCGGGTAGGGCCTTGGAGGCCTGTAACTGCTTTCCGTCCTACCAGGCTCAGGCCTACTCGCGCCGCGACAAGACGACCCTGCGAAAGAGCTTCCCGACCTTGGCCGCGGCCAAGGCCTGGCGAGTCGATGCCCAGGCGGCGATCCGCCGGGGGCTGATGCGCGGCCCTGGCGATACCACGATCCGCGAGGCAGGCAAGGCGCTGGTAGCCGGGATCAAGGACGGCTCGATCAGAAACCGCTCCGGTGAGCGCTACAAGCCCTCGGTGATCCGCGACTACGAGCGCCAGCTCCGCCTCTACATCGAGCCCGAGCTGGGCGCAAAGAAGCTCGCGGACCTAAGCCGGGTCGAGGTGCAGGACTTCGCTGACCGCATACTCGCTACCGGGCTCGATCCCTCAACGGTCAAGAACTGCTTGATGCCGCTCAGGGTGATCTACCGGCGGGCCTTTGCCCGCTCCGAGGTGGCGATCAACCCGACCTCTGGACTTGAGCTTCCCGCTGCCCGTGGGAGTCGCCAGCGAATCGCCGACCCCCCCGAGGCAACGGCGCTGATCGAGGCGCTGCGGCCGCAGGAACGAGCGCTCTGGGCACTGGCTCTCTATTCGGGCCTTCGGCGCGGGGAGCTTTGGGCGCTGCGCTGGGAAGACGTCGACTTCGAGGCCGGGGTGATCCACGTGAGGCGGAGTTGGGATGTGCACGCGGGGGAGATCGAGCCAAAGAGCGGGGCCGGGATCCGCAGGGTGCCGATCGCAAGCGTGCTGCGGAGCTTTCTGTTGGAGCAGAAGCTCCCGAACGGCGGGCGGCCCGAGCACCGGGTGCTGGCGGATGCCAACAACAGGCTCTGCGACTCGACGACCCTGACCATGAAGGCAAAGCGACGCTGGAAGCATGCGGGCGTTCAACCGATCGGACTCCACGAGTGCCGCCATACTTTCGCCTCGCTGATGATCGCCGCGGGGGTAAACGCAAAGGCGCTCTCTACCTACATCGGCCACGCCTCGATTGCGATCACGATGGATCGCTACGGGCACTTGATGCCCGGGCGCGAGGCGGAGGCGGCTGAGCGCCTCAATGATTACCTGGCGCGAACAATACGAACCACGGGCTGACTGGACAGCTGCTTTCGTTCCCTAGCGCTAGCGGGTGCCCGATGCTCAGACGCCGGCTCAGCCGGGGAAGCACCGGCGCAGGTAGTCGGCCGTGCCCGTAGACACAGGCACCATTCCGGCTCTCAGATCTTCTCGACCGAGCCAGCGCGCATCAGGCGCACCGGTCTCCTCGCCGTGCGCAGCGGACGGCGAGCAGGAGTCCCTTGGTGCGGGCACCTCGTGTTATCCGTGGTTCGTGGCCGCGACGATCCAGACGGACGCGCGGCCGACTATGGAGCCGTCGGGCTTCTGCCAGGCGGCGTAGTGGTCCCTCAGGGCCTCAGCGATCTCGCCTCGACGGCTCTCCCCGTACTCGCCGTTCAGGCGGATCAGCTCGGCGCCGGGTCCGATCGCGAGCAGGGAGTCGATCGCCTCGTTCATGTCCGCGCCCATGAAGTAGTCGAAGTCGCTCTGATGCAACTCGATCTCGTCGAACCCGGCGGCCTCGAGAATCCCGCTGGTGGTCTCGGGGCTACCGAGCGAGAATGGCCCCGGCCCGCAGGTGTCGGCCACGTAATCCTCAGGGCGCGAGAGGAACCGCTCAACGACCTGCTCGGTCTCCGCCCATAACGGGCTATCGGCCTTGCGGCGCCAGCAGACCTTGGCGAGCCTAGCCGCCGGGTTTGAGCGCGCCGCGAATCGCGCGCATAGCCGGAACCGGTGCGGCGAAGAACTGCGTCCCCATGCGCGAGAAGGCGTAGTCGTAAATGGGATCCCACTCAGCCGTCTGCGCATCGGCGGTCTCGAACGCAACGTTCTCGAGACCCGCCTCGACGGCCTCGCGACGGGCGTCCTCGATGAAGCGCGGCGAGGAATCGGTGCCGAGCGCGAAGCCTCCCGGTCCGACCAGCTCAGCCAACCGCTGAGTGGTCTCGCCGAAGCCGCACCCGATGTCGATGCAGCACCCACGCTCGGGCGGCGGAAAGAGCTCGAAGACCTCCTCGGTGACCTCTGCCAGCGCGCCCACGAACACCTTGCGGTTCGACTTCCACCGCTCATACAGGACCGTGTCCCATGCACGCACCGCTTCCTCGTTGGCGACCGCCACCGCACCAGCGCGCTGCTGTTGCGTCATCGGTCGATACTACATCTCAAAACTCCTCCGTCGATCGGCCCATAGCCTAAGTCACGCGACCCAGTCGCCACAGTACCGCGGGTCGGAAGTCAGGGCACGGAATGGTCAGGGATGTTCCCGCGGCCTGAACGTCCACGTCCCCAGCCAACCGAGCCGCTTGCCTCTACCCCTCGGTCAACTCAACCTCTTCCAACTGCTTCAGCCGCTCGATCGCCGCGCCGACGTGGGTGAGATATCGCTTGACTGCCGTCTTGCACGGACGGCTCCGCCGCGTGGTCGGGAAGCGCACGCAGCAGGTTGAGCCGGCTCTTGGCCACCCACGCCGAGAGGTCGGGCTCGCTCAACCACCGCCCCTCCGTTCTCCATGTGCGGCTCATCATGCGCGGCCAGTCCTCGATGCTGCTGGGGTAGGGGTTGGGTGGGCAGAGCCGGTTCTTGTCCGCGTCGTCGTCCCGGTGGGCCTCGACGAAGCCGATGAGGGCTGCGTTGAAACACGGCGAGAGGTGCCGCACCTGCTGGAGCACGATCCGATCGGGCTGGAAGATCGGCGTGGCGGGGGCGTTGTTCAGGCCGAGCGCCGTGCAGTCCACGTGCAGGACGTCGGGGCCGGTTTTGGTCTCCCCGCGCTCGAGCACGATCCGGTCGGCCTCGATCCGCCGCACCCGACCGAGCCTGACGACGTCCTCGATCTGCCGCAGGGCCTCAAGCTCGCGGGCGCTGAGCATCGTGCCGCGGTACATCGTCGCCGGCGCACGCCGGGTCGATCCGCGTCGAGTCGCCCCGAGGCCTCGAGCCGCTCGAAGAGGTCGTCGATGTCGGCCGCCTCGGCGCCGGCCTCGGCATCGAGAGCGTTCCCCTCCATGATCGCGCCGACCTGCTCCAGCGGCTGAAAGTGGCTGCGGTCATAGAACCACGCGTCGCGGGGCCGGATCCAGCGAATCCGATCTGGCTCCACGTCGTTGTCCAGAAGCCAGATGCACGCGTCCACAGCCGTCTTGCCGGACCCGAGCACGGCGTAGGAGCAGCCTGATTGCGCGGCCGCCGGCAGGTCGTTGATCGGGGACGAGCCGAACGCCCGGTGCCACCTCGAACGGGACGGCGTGGGTCGCCGGGATCGACGCCTCCAGGTATCGAGCATCGACGACCTTGCGACGTACAGCGACATCGTGAAGCTCTCCGGTGCTCAGGTCCCTGACCTGCTCACCGTCGCTCCCGGCGCCCAGGTGCTCGTGGCCGGTGAGCACGCGGACCCGGCCTGTCTCCGTGAGCCGCCCGGCCGCCTCGGCGAAGTACTCGCAGACCTCCTCGCCGGTCGCCCGCTCGTAGTACCCGGCGTTCTCGCCGACCTGGTCGATGCGGTCCTCGCCGAGTGCCAGCGAGTTCACGCCGTAGTACGCGGAGGGGGTGTGCAGGCGAACGAACGGATACGCATCCACCCAATGACCTCCCGGGGCCCGTCGACGGTCGATCACCGTCACCTCAACATCCGCCTCGGCCACCAGCGCGTCGGCGAAGGCGAGGCCGCTCGCACCCGCCCCTACAACCAGATAGTCCGTGTTGGCATGCATTTTGTTCTCCTGGGTCTGCGCTGAGCGCGCGATCCTTCTGTTCGGCCGGAACGAAAATAGCCGAGTGTGCGTGAAGGGGAAGCACGTAGCACGCGTGTCGTGGCAATCCAGACAGCATCTTGGGCAGCGATAAAGAGACTGCCGACTGACCGTAGGCGGTAGCTGGCACCGGCATTCTGCCTTTGAGGAGATGCCGGCGCGATCAACCAGATTCTCGCTTCTGCTCATCTGGACGAGAAGGGGGCGTTCAGGCAAGCCGAAATGGCGGTTTCCCTTCGCGTGGTAGCGACATTTGCAGTGAAGCAGTTACGTCTCGGTATCGACTGCATCAGCGCTACGGCAGCGTTACGAAATGGACCACTCCGAGGCCGCTTCGCTAGGCGCTTCTAGCCGTGCCTGACTGCTATTCCGCGCACGCGGGCGCAGAGGCGGGTTTGTGCGATCGGTTTTGCGATCGGCGCCACCCAGGCCAGGCGGTCTTGAGCGGCATTGACCGGCAACAAGGACCACCGCTGCAATAGCGAGACACCGCCCCGCGATCCCGCTTGAGACTGCGGAATCCGCATTCCAAAACGGAGGGGGTGGGATTCGAACCCACGAGCCGCCTTGCGACGGCCAACGGTTTTCGAGACCGCCCCGTTCAACCACTCCGGCACCCCTCCGGGGACTCGGCCAGAGGACGGATTCTATGGTCGTGGGGAGATCGAGCGAAACGAGGGGGCGTAGCCGTCCCGTCCCAGAGCTCAAGGGGCGAACCGAGCGCCGATCAATGCGCGGTGCAAGGAGGCGAGCAGACTCTAATGGGGCGGTTCTTCGATCGCCTTCCGCCGCTACTGCGGATGCTCGCCGTGGTGGCACTGACCTGGGGGGTCGGCTACCTGAGCTGGAGAATCGGATGGAGCTGGCAGGGAGCCGATCCAGTTGCCGTCGCGATGCTGTTGGTCACAGAGGTCTACGGCCTCTGGGCGTTGGGCACTTTGGCCTCGTACTCCTGGTCGCGCCCGCCCCGCTAAGCGGTCACCGACCCGCCAAGCCCCCCTGGGAAACCGACTCGATCATCATTCCGATCGGGGCCGTCGGGCTGGAACAGGCTGTAGCCGCCTGAGCTTTCGCCCCTGTTTGCAAGTGCCAAGCTAGGCTTTCAGGCGCTCCCTGGAGAGGTGTCCGAGTGGCTTAAGGAGCGCGACTGGAAATCGCGTGGGCGGGGTTAACCCGCCTCGTGGGTTCGAATCCCACCCTCTCCGCTCAACGACGCAACTGGAAGAAATCGCGCAACAGGACTGCGCACTCCTCCCCCATCACCCCCCCGCTGACCTGCGGGCGGTGGTTCAGGGCCGGCTCGGCGAGAATGTCGAGAACGCTGCCGGCTGCGCCCGCCTTCGGGTCCGGAGCGCCGAACACGACCGCCGGGATGCGGGCGAGGACGATCGCTCCGGCGCACATCGCGCAGGGCTCGAGGGTGACGTAGAGAGTCGTCCCCGGCAAGCGCCAGCCGCCCAACGCCTCGGAGGCGGCGCGGATCGCGAGGATCTCGGCGTGGGCAGTGGGGTCCTGGCGCAGCTCGCGCTCGTTGCCGGCGGCGCCGATCGGCTCTCCGTCGCGGACGATGACGGCGCCGATCGGCACATCGCCATGTCGCCCGGCCTCCTGTGCCCGCTCAATTGCCAGGCCCATGAGGCGGGCCTGCTCTGTTGTGAAAGCGCCAGCGTCCATCCATCGGGGAGTATGTGGGACCTACAACTTCGTCAGCGGGCCGGTGTTTAGGGAGTGCTCGTTCGAATGGAATTACGGCGAGCACAGACCAGATGAAGAGACGATTCTTGATCCTCACCGCGGCTACCCTGCTGGCGGCGCTCGGCGCTGGCCCAGCGCTGGCCCGCGCGACTGGGCCAAGCGGCCCTACCGACTTCGTGCCGCGCCAGCTGATCGTCAAGTTTGACGGCGAACGGACCGGGAAGACCTTCGGGCTGCCGCCGCGAGTCGGCGTGCGCGAGGCCACTGCGGCGCTCAGCAAGAGCCCGCGGGTCTCATATGCAGAGCCGAACTACATCGCAAAAGCCTCGGCGGCGATCCCCAGCTCCCCCTACTACATTCCCAACGACCCAGGCGGACTGGCGAGCCTGGGCATGCCCGGAGGATGGGTTTATAAGCAGTGGAACTTCCTGCCCTGGAAAAGCGACGGCACCTCGCTGCTCCCCACCTCGCCGGGAGGCATCGACGCACCGGCAGCCTGGAGGAACCTGATCGAAGCGGGCCACCCCGGGGGCGAAGGCGTCACTGTCGCTGTCCTGGATACCGGGATCGCCTATCGCTCATTGGGCAAGCACTTCCTCCGCAGCCCGGACTTCTCGGCCAGCCAGTTCGTCAAGGGCTATGACTTCGTCAGAAACGATCGACTGCCGCTGGATCGAAATGGCCACGGCACTCACGTGGCTGGAACGATCGCCGAGGAGACCGGCAACGGGGTAGGGCTGACCGGACTCGCCTATGGCGCCAAGCTGATGCCGGTTCGCGTTCTGAACAGGCACGGGGAAGGACAGGCCAACGAGATCGCCAAGGGCATCGACTTCGCGGTGTCCCACGGCGCCAACGTGATCAACATGAGCTTCAACTTCGAATGCCACCAGAACGTGCCGATCGTCAACGGGGCGCTCCACAGGGCTTACGTACGTGGGGTCGTGACGGTGGCCTCGGTCGGCAACCGGGAAGCCGAGCGCTGCATCTCGGCCCCGGCCACCGCGCCGCACGTGATCGCGGTCGGCGGCACCACCGAGGGGGCCTGCCTCGGCAGGTACTCACTGACCGGCAAGGACGTCGACCTCGTCGCACCTGGGGGCGGGGAACCTCGGGCCGGCTGCCCGTCTATCTTGGACCAGCCGATCTACCAGGTGACCCTGAAGCGCGGCAGCACCGAACTCTTCGGAGAGCCGGGAAGCTACTCCGGGACCTCGATGGCGGCAGCGCACGTATCGGCTACGGCAGCGCTGATCCTCGCTGCCGGGGTCATCCCGAAGACGACGCCTGAGGGACTGGTCCAGGCAGTGACTCAGCGGCTGGAGCAGACTGCGCGAAACATCGGGCTGCCGCCAACCCAACAGGGGGCCGGGCTGATCGACGCCGCCCGCGCCACCGATCCGTCGATCAGGTAGTGCGGACGATGATCACGCTGCAGGGAGCATTATGGGAGACGTTGTTGGGGACACTGCCCAAGAGGAAGCGGCGGGCGCCGGTCATCCCCTTGTTTCCAACCACGATCAAATCGGCACTGGTCTCTTCGGCGACATTGAGAATGGCCTCGGCCGGGTCGCCCTGCACCGGGTGGATCTGAACCTCCACCCCCTCGCCCTTGGCCGCGGCGGCGGCCGCCTCAAGGACCAGGTTGACGTCCTCGCGCGGGCCGATCTCGTATTGGACGTCGGGCGGAGCGTCTTGCCGCTCCCCCTCGATGCGCCGTTTCGAGACCGGCGCGTAGGCGCTGACGATGCTGAGCTTGGCGCCGGAGAGCTTGGCGAGGTCAACGGCCTGTCGCACCGCCTCGGCCGCGGTCTCAGAGCCATCCGTCCCAACCACGATGCGAGTGAACACGCCCCGCCTCCTCTGCTCGGTCGCTGAACGCGGCTGATACTAACGTGGCATTAGATGCCCGTGCCAGTCGTGGAAGCCGGCGCCGAGGATTTCGGTCGGCGTCGTCGACAGCCGCACGATCGCGATCGCCATCGAGGCGACCAGACAGACGACCAGCACCGCCAATCCAAATTTCCACAGCCCGGGCACCGAGGCAAGACTAAACTCAGGGCGCGAAGAAGGGGAGAAGGTCGCTAACGGCGTTTGGTTGCTGCGTGGAGATCTGCGCAGCGCGATGAACATCTACTTCCTGGAGGACGAGGAAGGCGCTGTGAGAACCTGCGCGAGACGCTGGAGCGGGCGGCCGAGAAGTACTGAGCAGGGCGCCGCTCAGAGTCGCCCGTTGCCGTTGCCGTTGCCGTTGGCGGAAGCGCTGACGACGCGATCGTCCTGAGGGCCGGGGCGCAGGATCAGCACCTCAGCCGGCGCCTTCTCCAGCAACCAGACCAGATCATCGCCGGAGAAGCCGGTGCGCCCGGCGGCGCTGGCAGGCACGACGACGCGGTCGAAGCTCTCGCGCTCCAGGAGCCGCTCCAGCGCGTGGCGGTGAGAGCGGCCGCGCTCGACCCGGGCGTCCACCGAAACTCCCTGGGCGCCAGCCCGCTGCTCGATCGCCTCCAGCATCGGCATCGCCTTGGCGGCCTCACCGGGGATCGCGCACTCCAGCGGTAGCTGCTTCGGCACCGTCGCCAGATAGGCGGGCATCAGCGTCGCTCCCTCCGCCCGGGCGAGGCGCAGCGCGGCGTCGACGGCGCGGCGGGAGATCTCGGTGCCGGTGAATGGCAGGAGGATCTGGTGGACCGCATCGGGACGCTCGGAGCGGTGCCCGCCACGGCGCGCACGGGCGATCAGATAGCCGCCGGCGAGGCCGAGCACGAGGGCGAGACCTACGGCGAGGAGCTCGATCATCCTCCGTCCTCCTTAACGCCACGATGGGCGACGATCCGCACGTCGACCCCGGGCGGTGTGGCGCGCATCAGCCGCTGCGGGAGCGGCTCGCGCAGGCGGCCCAGGCCGCGCCGGGGCAGGGACTCGCCGACCATGATGTAGGTGCTGCCACGCTCGCGGACGACGCGCGCCACCGCGGCCACCATGTCGTCGTGCTCCTCGATCAGCAGGGTCGCACCGAGCACCGAGGCGAGCTGGCGCAAGGCCGTCACCTGGCGCTCCACTTCCCCCTGGATCGGCTCGCCGGGGCGCTTCACCCAGAGCAGGTCGAGGTCGGTACCGAGTCGCTGCGCCGAGCGCCAGGCCCGGCGGACGAGGCGCTGAGAGCTGGGATGGGGGCGGATCAGGGCGAGCAGCCGCTCGCCGACCGCCTTCGGCACCTCTGCGGAGACCCGCTCTTCGCGGGTCCCGACCTGCCCTGCCTCGCTGAGCACGAGCCGCTTGGACTCGACGTCCTCGGCCACCTGGCGCAGGCTGACCTCGCGCAGCGCGGCGAGGTTCTCGATCCGAAAGAAGTTGTTGAGGGCGGCGTCGATGTTCTCACTCGGGTAGATCTTGCCGGCCCGCAGGCGGGCGATCAGGGCCTCCGGCGTGAGGTCGATGAGGACGACCTCATCCGCGGTGCCGAGCACCGAGTCGGGGACCGTCTCGCGTACCCTTGCTCCGGTCAGCTCGGCGACCTGATCGTTGAGCGACTCGAGATGCTGGACGTTGACGGTCGAGAAGACGTCGATCCCCGCCTCCAGCACGTCGCCAATGTCCTCATAGCGCTTCTCGTGGACGAGGCCCGCGGCGTTGGTGTGGGCGAGCTCGTCGATCAGGGCGAGCTCTGGGGCTCGATCCAGCACACCCTGAAGGTCCATCTCCTCAACCATCACGTCGCGGTAGGGGACGCGGCGGCGGGGCACCATCTCGAGGCCGCGTGCCTGGTCGGTCGTCTCCTGGCGCTCGTGCGGCTCCAGGTAGCCGATCACCACGTCGCGGCCCGCGTCGGCCTCAGCGTGGCCCTCCTGCAGCATGCGATAGGTCTTCCCCACCCCGGCAGCCATGCCGAGGAAGATCTTGTAGCGGCCGCGCCTGTGGCCCCCCTCGGGGCTCGTCTCTGGGCTTGGCGACAACTCGGCCATCGGTCTCTCACTCGGCGCTCCCGCCGCTCAGGCTCCGAGCAGGTTGTGAACGATCAGGTCGATCAGCTTGATCCCGATGAAGGGGGCGATCAGGCCGCCGAGGCCGTAGATCAGGAGGTTGCGGCGCAGCAGTGAACTGGCGCCGATCGGTCGGTAGCTGACGCCGCGCAGCGAGAGCGGGATCAGCAGCGGAATGACCAGCGCGTTGAAAATGATCGCCGAGATCACGGCCGATTCCGGCGTTCCCAGGCTCATGATGTTGAGCACGTGCAGCGGCCCATCGCCGTGCTTGGAGACGGCGTAGGTCGTCAGGAAGATCGCCGGCAGGATCGCGAAGTACTTGGCGACGTCGTTGGCGATCGAGAAGGTGGTGAGGGCGCCGCGGGTGATCAGCAGCTGCTTGCCGACCTCGACGATCTCGATCAGCTTCGTGGGGTTGGAGTCGAGGTCGACCATGTTGCCCGCCTCGCGTGCCGCCTGGGTGCCGGTGTTCATCGCGACGCCGACGTCGGCCTGGGCCAGGGCCGGGGCGTCGTTGGTGCCGTCGCCGGTCATCGCGATCAGGCGGCCGTCGGACTGCTGCTCCTTGATCAGCTCGAGCTTTCGCTCCGGCGTCGCTTCGGCGAGGAAGTCATCGACGCCCGCCTCCTCGGCGATTTTCGCCGCGGTGAGTTTGTTGTCGCCGGTGACCATGATCGTGCGGATGCCCATCGCTCGCAGCTCGTCGAAGCGCTGTCGCATCCCCTCCTTAATCGTGTCTTTGAGGTAAATGACGCCGAGCACCCGCTCGTCGCGGGACACGGCAAGCGGGGTACCTCCCTCGCGGCCGATCCGATCGAGCGCCGGCTGAAGCTCGGAGGGCGGACGACCGCCCTCGGCCTCGACGAAAGCGATGATCGCGTCGCCGGCGCCCTTGCGCAGCTGGCGACCGTCGAGGTTGACGCCGCTCATCCGCGTCTGCGCCGTGAACGGCACGAACTCGGCGTTCAGCTCCGCCATGTCGTGCTCGCGGATCCCGAACTGCTTGGCCAAGACGACTATCGAGCGCCCCTCGGGGGTCTCGTCGGCAAGCGATGCGAGCTGGGCAGCCTCGGCGAGCTCCTGCTCGGAGACACCGGGCATCGGAATGAACTCGGAGGCCAGCCGGTTGCCGATCGTGATCGTGCCGGTCTTGTCGAGCAGCAGCACGTCGACATCGCCGGAGGCCTCGACCGCGCGGCCGGAGAGGGCGAGTACGTTGCGCCGCACCAGGCGGTCCATGCCGGCGATCCCGATCGCCGAGAGCAGCGCTCCGATCGTGGTCGGGATCAGCGCGACGAGCAGTGAGATCAGCGTCGTCTCAGAGATCGGGGTGTGGGCGAAGAGGCCAAAGGGCCGCAGCGTCGCGACAACGATCATGAAGATCAGCGTCAGCCCCGCAAGCAGGATGTTCAGGGCGATCTCGTTGGGGGTCTTGCGGCGCTCGGCGCCCTCGACCAGCGCGATCATCCGGTCAAGAAACGAGTTGCCCGGCTCCTGGGTGATTTCGACGACGATTTGGTCAGAGAGCACTTTGGTGCCGCCGGTCACGGCGCTGCGGTCACCGCCGGACTCGCGGATCACCGGTGCCGACTCGCCGGTGATCGCGGACTCATCGACCGAGGCGATGCCCTCGAGCACGGTCCCATCGCCGGGGATGAGCTCGCCGGCCTCGACCACGACCACGTCGCCCTTGGTCAGCTCAGCGGCCTGCTTGGTGCTGCCGTCGCGCAGGGTCGCCATCGTCTCCTGGCGCATGGCGCGAAGCGTGTCCGCCTGCGCCCGTCCGCGGCCCTCCGCAAATGCCTCGGCGAGGTTCGCAAAGACAACGGTCAGCCACAGCCAGAAGGAAATCGTGAACGTGTACCAGGCCGGCTCGTGCCCGCCCCCGAGCGGTTTGCCGCCGAATACCTGGATGAACCAGGTGACGGTGGTGATCAGGGCCCCGATCTCGACCACGAACATCACCGGGTTGCGGATCTGCACCCTTGGATCGAGCTTCGCGAAGCTCTCTTTCAGGGCGCGGCCGACGATGTCGCGCCGAAACAGCGAGATCGCCTCACGTTCGTGGGGCTCCAGCGGAGAAGGGGGAGGAGTCACAGGGACAGCGTCAGCAGGCATCAGTGGCCTCCCGTAAGGCGATCGAGGGCGAGGTTGAGGTCGAGCACGTTGACGCCAGGTTCACCGGAGAAACCGAGCCCGCGCCCGTCGGTGTACTTGGCGACCAGCGACATCACCGCAGCGAGGGAAAGGTGGCGGACCGCGGCGACGCGATGGGCCTGGATGTCGGCATTGGCGACCGAGATTTCGGGATCGAGGCCCGACGCCGAGCTGTTGACGGCATCAACGGGGATCTGAGCCACGGTGAGGCCGGGGTCATAGGGCTTTTCAAGCGCCAGGAACGCCTTGATGTTGGTTTCAAACGCTTCCCTGGTCGCGACGTTGTTGGGCCCAAGGTTTGAGAAGGTGGAGGCCGCCGCGTTATATGGCGGGATCGTCGCCGAAGGGCGGGACTGGAAGTAGCGGGGATCGGGCACGGTGACCGGGTTCCCTTCTTCGTCCACCTGCGGCTTGCCGTTCTCGACCACCTGGACGGCGAACTGTTGGCCGATGATCTTCGAGCCGACCAGCTTGCCGTGCACATAGATCCGCTGACCGTTGGCATTGCCGGGAAATGTGAGCTGGCTGATGCCGGTGATCACCAGTGGGTAGACGATTCCACACAGCAAGGTCAAAACGACGATGCCGATCGCGGAGCTGATGATGTCGCGCTTCATCTCAGTAGAGGTGGTTGGTCAGGCCTTGGACGATCGGGCCGAGCAGCAGGGCGGGGAAGAAGGTCAGCGCGCCGACCAGGATGATCACGCCGATCAGCAAGACGACGAAGACCGGGTTATCGGTGCGCATCGTCCCCAGGCCCGCGGGGCTGACGCGCTTGCCGGCCAGCGCCCCGGCGACCGCGAGCGCAAAGAGGATCGGCGCATAGCGCGCGAAGATCATGTCGAAGCCACCGAGCAGGTCGGCGAAGGTGACCCCATGGGCGCCGAGGTTGCCTGCGTTTGGCTGGATATAGCCGGTATAGCCGGCGAACGCCGAGCCGTTGTTGTTGGCTTGGGAGAGGTAGGCATAGAAGGTCTCCGAGAACCCCTGCGGTCCGGTCGCGGCGGCTGAGATCGAGGCACGGCCCGCATTGCTGGCGGTCGCCAGGGCGGTACAGAAGAGCGCCATCAGCGGCGTGATCAGCAAGCCGAGTGAGACCAGCTTGATCTCCCGCGCCTCGATCTTCTTGCCGAGATACTCGGGCGTGCGCCCGACCATCAGGCCACCGATGAAGACCGCCAGGAGCACGTAGAGCAAGATCGAGTAAAGGCCGGTGCCGACCCCGCCGAAGATCACCTCGCTGGCCGAGAGGTTCGCGAACGGCACGGCGCCGCCGATCCCGGTGAAGGACTCGATCGCGCTGTTGACGGCGCCGCATGAGGTGACCGTCGTGACCACGTTAAAGAGGGCGGAACCGGCGATCCCGAAGCGCTGCTCCTTGCCTTCCATGTTGCCGCCGCCCGAGCCGGAGATCACGCCGGTGTGAAGGCCGGCCGCGTGCTGTGCGGGAGAGCCGTGTGCCTCGGCGACGTAGGCGACGGCTGCCGCGCCGAGGAACATGATCATTACCGTCGCGTAGATCGCATACCCCTGGCGACGATTTCCGCTCATCCTCCCGTACATGAAGATCAGCGCGGCGGGGATCATCAAGACGACTAGCATCTCGATGAAGTTCGTGAAGCCGTTCGGGTTCTCGAACGGATGCGCGGAGTTGGTGTTGAAGAACCCGCCGCCGTTGGTCCCCATCATCTTGATCGCCTCCTGTGAGGCGACCGGCCCCATCCCGATCGACTGGCTCAGGTGGGTCAGTCCGGTCGCGCTCAGGTAGGGCGAGAGGTTCTGGATCACGCCCTGGGAGACCAGGACCAGCGCGATCAACACCGAGAGGGGGAGCAGCACCCAGAGGATCGTGCGCACCATGTCCTGCCAGAAGTTGCCGAGGCTTTTCCCGCTGCGCCCGATGATCCCCCTGATCAACGCCACCGCGGTGACGATGCCGACGCCCGCGGAGAGGAAGTTCTGAACCGTCAGCCCGGCCATCTGGCTGAAGTAGCTCATCGTCGTCTCGCCGCCGTAGTACTGCCAGTTGGTGTTCGTCAAGAACGATGAGGCGGTGTTGAACGTCACATTCCAGGTGCCCGAGTGGAAGTGCTGCGGATTTAACCCGGTGAAGTCCCACAGCGTCTGGGTGCGCAGGATCAGATAGAGCAGAAGCCAACCCGCCAGCGAGAAGATGATCAGGCTCTTGGCATAGGCCTTCCAGTCCTGTCCGCGGCTCGTGTCGACGCGCATGACCCGATACAGCCAGCGCTCCGGACCGCGCAACACTGGATCCAGGAAGGTGTGCTCACCGCTGTAGACGGCGGCCATGTAGCGCGCCAAGGGGAGCGCGATCAGGGTCAGGATCGCCGCGAAGGCGAAGATCGTCAGCCAACCGAGGAAGGTCACGCGGCTAGAGCTTCTCCCCGCGCACCAGGGCGTAGAGCAGATAACCGCAGACGAGCACCGAGACGACCAGCCCGAAGAAGTCCGCGCCACTCATATGCCCGATGAAAGCCGCGAACAGGATGCTCATATCCAGTCGATCGCGTAGATCAGGCCGAGCAGGCAGGCGAACATCACGATGCCGATCAGGATGGCCACCGCGTCCATGATCGGAATCTTGCTCCGACGGGTATCAAGGAGGCGTCAAGAAGGCCCGCGGCGACATCAAGATCCTGTGAAGATCCACACTCTAGGCGAGGTTGAAGACACCACCGGGGCTCACCAGCGACTTCCCGGGCAAAGCGACAATCGACTCGAAGTGATGCTGCCAGGTGGTCGCCTTCCGCTTGCGGGTGACCTGAAGCACGAGTAAGCTAAGCTGCGGTGAGCCGGGAAGCCTGGTCGGCGCCGATTAGCATGCCCGATTCCCCGGTTCCCATTCCGCGCCGTCCCCTCCTCGCCATGAACGCAGAGTGGCGCCGGGAGGCGCTGCGCATGAACCTCTGGCTCGTTCCGGCGATCGAGATCGTCCTCGCCGTTGTCCTGTTCGCCGGAACCTATGCCGTCGATCGCGCCGTCTATGACGGCCACCAGGCGCTGCCGAGCTGGGTGCTCACGGGGTCGGCGGACGCTGCGCGCCAGATCCTCACCGCGCTTGCCGCAGCGGTGATCACCGTCATCGGCGTCGTCTTTTCGATCATGATCGTCACGCTGACCCTCGCCTCGACGCAATTCGGGCCGCGGATGCTTCGCAACTTCATCCGCGACCGCGGCACGCAGGTCACGCTGGGCACGTTCGTGGCGACGTTCGTCTATGCCGTGCTCACGCTGGCCAGCATCGGCCCCGGTTCGCACGGCGAATTCGTCCCCCACATCTCGGTCACCGTGCTGCTGATCCTCGTCCTCATAGACCTCGGCGTCCTTGTCTACTTCATCCATCACATAGCGATGTCGATCCAGCTGCCGCAGGTGATCGCGAGCATCGCGAGCGATCTCTCCCGCGCGATTGAAATCGAGAGCACGCCCGAGGGCCCTGGTCCTCACGCCGCATCCCCAACGGGACCGTCGGTCGCGGAGCTGATGCAGCGCATCGAGGAAGGCGGCGGCATCGTCCAGGCGCCCGGCAGCGGCTACCTGCAGTTCGTCCGGCATCGCGAGCTGGTGCAGATCGCCGCTCGGACCGGCTCGGTCATGCAGCTGGACTATCGCCCTGGGCACTTCGTGGTCGCGGGGCAGTCGCTGGCGAAGGTCTGGCCGGCCTCGGCAGCTCCGACGGTCGCCCGCGAGCTGGCCCGCTCCCATGTGACGGGTCCGGTTCGCACCTTGGCGCAGGACATCGCATTTGCCGTCGACCAGCTGGTCGAGATCGCGATCCGCGCGCTGTCTCCCGCGGTCAACGACACCTTTACCGCGCTCACCTGCATCGACTGGCTCACCGACGGCCTCTGCCAGATCGAGCTTCGCTGGGACCCGGTGCGTGTGCATCGCGACAGCCAGGGCTATGTGCGCGTCGTGACCTCGCACATCAGTCACCGTCGACTGGTCCAACGCGCGTATGAGAAGATTCGTCAGGCCGGTCGTGGGATGCCGGCCGTGTTGATCCGCCAGCTCGACGGCCTGACGCGGATCATGGGCGTCACTTCGACGGATGAGCGCCGCGCCGTGCTGATCGAACAGGCGGAGATGATCCTGCGCTCATCGGAAGAGTCGGTCCCTGACCCCTCCGACCAGGCGGACGTGCGGAAGGTCTACGACGCGCTGTTGATCGCCGGAGGCGCCCCTTAAGCAGTCCAGCTGCTCAGATGCGCCGTGTACGCAACGCGGAAAGGGGGATCTGCAATCGCAAGCGGATCGCGACCGGTTCGGAGCCGACTTTGATCGGCGATCCAACTATCCGGTTGGTTTCGGTGTCGATACGCTCGATGCAAGCCGCGAGCGGGATGCTCATATCGACTCGATCGCGTAGATCAGGCCGAGCAGGGAGGCGAAGATCACGACGCCGATCAGAATCGCCGCCGCGTCCATACAGGGAATCATCCCCTCGCCCGATCTGCAGGAGATGTCAGATTCGAGGCCAGCGGATAAAGACCGCGTAAAGGTCGGCGCGGCCCACGGTCGCATCGCGCGCTCCGCTGCCATAGGTTTGGCCCGATGATCGCGACCTATGCCTCGGCGGCGCTGATCTGCGCCGCCTCGCTGCTGGTGGGGCGGGCGCTGCTCGCCTTCGCGGGGCGCGAATCTTGGTCCTGGCTGGAGCCGGCGGTCGGCTTCGGCACGGTGCTCAGCGTGACCGGCTTCTTTGCCCGCCTGCCCGGGCACGGCACGACGGCGACCGTCGCCCTCATCGTCCTCATCGTCCTCGCCGCGCTGGCGGGGCGCCGGCCCTACCGGGCGCCGGAGGCGCTGCGCGAAGGGCTGCCGGTCGCGGTCGTCCTCGTCCTGGTGCTCTCGATCCCGTTCGCTGTGAGCGGGCGCTGGGGGCTGCTCGGAGAGGGCTTCAACAACGACCTCGGCCTTCACCTGGCCTGGGCCGAGTGGCTTCGCAACGGCTTCGGGCCGACCCCGGACGCCGGCTACCCGCTGGGCCCGCACGGGCTCGCGGTCGCCGTCGCCGCGCTGCCGGGAATCGGTCTGGCGCAGGCGTTCATCGGCGAGATCTTCGCGATCGGCGTGCTCACCGCGCTGACCGCGCTGGCGGCGCTTGCCGAGTTCGGGCCGCTGCGGCGCCTGATCGCCGCGACCCTGATCGCCCTCCCCTACCTCGCCGCCTCCTACTTCGCCCAGGCCGCCTTCAAGGAGATGGCGGAGGCGCTCTTCGTGCTCGCCTTCGCCCTCTCGCTGCGCCACCCTGGCCGCCTGCCGCCCGGCAGCGGGGCCCGGCTGCGCTTCTTCCTCCCGCCGCTCGCCCTCGCCGGCGGCATCTTCTTCTCCTACAGCTTCGCCGGGCTCGCCTGGCCGGTCGCGATCGCGGCGCTGTGGAGCCTCACCGTGCCCGAGCTGCGGCGGGCGTTGGCGCCGCGGGCGCTGGCTGGCCTCCTCGGCCGGCAGCGCCCCGCGACCCTGGCAGCGATCGCCGTGCTGGTGGCGCTGGTGGCGACGCTCTCCGTGATCGGCCCGTTCGGCTTCGTCCACGGCTTCAGCCAGGTGGCGGGAAGCAACACCTACGGGCCGGTCTCGCTGGTCGAGGCGCTGGGGATCTGGCCGACCGCCAATTACCGCCTCAGCGCTCCCGGCGGGGCGCACCTGACCGGCCTGGCGGGCGCGATCGCCGCGCTGGCGCTGCTGGTCGGGGTCGCCTGGTGGGTGCGGCGCCGCGATCTGGCGGTGCCCGTCGCCCTGGGAGCCAGCGCCGCCCTCTACGGCGTCTCGCTGCTCTTCAGCGGCGAGTACTCCCAAGCGAAGGCGCTGATGATCGGCGCGCCGCTGGTGATGCTCGTCGCGGTGCGGCCGCTGCTGGCCGAGCTTGGCAGGGGCCCAGCCACCGAGCGCCTCGACCCCGAACCCTCGCGGGGCCGGCCCTGGGCGCCGCTGCAGCGCCTCGCCTGGGGCGCGCTCGCCGTGCTCTTCATCGGCGGTGCCGCCTACTCGAGCTTCCTCGCCCTGCGCGAGGCCCCGGTCGGCCCGCCTGGCCACGGCGCCGAGCTGCGCGCCTTCATGCCGATCGTGCACGGCAAGTCGGTCCTCTACGCGGGCCAGGACCGCTACGCCGCCTATGAGCTGGCGGGCGCCGACACCCACGTGCCGCTGGTCGAGTTCCCCGACCCCGAGGTCATCCAGAACCCCGAGAAGCCGTTCGACACCGGCAACGCCTACAGCCCGATCGACTTCGACTCCTTCTCGCGCGCCACCCTCGACCGCTTCCGCTACGCGATCACCGGGCGGGCGGCGTGGAACAGCCAGGCGCCGCCCAACTTCCATCGCATCGCGGCGACCCCCTCCTACATCCTCTGGAAGCGGGTCGGGCCGACGCCGCCCGACCGCCAGGTGCTCCTCGAGGGCACCGAAGCGGGGGCGCTGGCGAACTGCGCCTCGCCGGAGATCCGCATCCTGCTCGCCAACCCCGGCCGCGCCTCGCTCTTCCCCGCCTCGCCGGTGATCGGCGCGAAAGGCAGCTGGAGCTCGGGCAGCGAACCGGGCACCGGCGCGCAGACCGCGCAGACGCTGAGCCTGCCGGCCGGCCGCTGGGACCTCTCGCTGCAGTATTTCTCGCCTTTCGGCCTCACCCTCTCAGCACCGGGGTTCAGCAAGGCGCTGATCCCGGCCCTCGACGGCCAGCGCCCCAGCGGGATCAGCCTCGCCAACGCCGGTCAGTTCTGGCCGGCCGGCACCTACAAAAGCAGCGGTGGCGCGGTCAAGTTCACGATCGCCACCGCGCAGCCGAGCACGCTTCAGGAACTGAGCGGCTACGAAGGCAAGGCCTACCTCGGCGCGCTGGTCGCGGTCCCCGCCAAGCCCCACCGAATCGTGCCCCTGCGCGACGCCTGCGGGGGCTGGATCGACTGGTATGAAGCCAAGGAAGTGCCCTGAGTCCGAGCGCCCGGGCGAGAGTTGACACCGTAGAGGAGGCGGTCACGCACATGGCCTCGTTGTCTTACCTCGCGCGTCCCGAGGCCGGGGCACAACTGAAGGCAACCGGAGAGGTCTTGCGGCGCGGCTGTCGCCTCGCCTTCGTCACCTCCGCCTTGCGTTGCGGCGATCTTCTTCTTGCGACAGCGAGCGTGACGAAGTCCATTTCGCTACTGCCGGTCGTTAGGCTCCCAGCCGCTGCGATGTGCGCCCGCTACCCATGGGAACCGGCTGGGACGAGATCCTGAAAGGCGAAGCCGTCGCGCATCGCGGTCTCGCCCAGCTCGATCTCGATCGGTGCTTCGAAGATCGGGCCGGCGTGGACGAAGGTGTGGAACTCGCCGTTCTCGCCGCAAGGATCGACACCTGACGGAAGGTCGGCGAGCAGCGCCTCGTCGAACGGACGGCCCACGAAGGAGGGATCGAGCTGGGCCGGATCGACGCAGACGAGCAGCGCCTCGAAGCCCGCGTCGATGAACTCCTGGGCCAGATCATCCGTGTCGCGGCCCCAGACCGGGAACAACCCATCCCGTCCGGCGCCCGCGAGGCGCTCTTCGCGGTAGGCACGGATGTCCTCCAAGAACAGGTCGGCGAAGGCAATCGTGCTCACGCTGTCAAGCGGCGGCGCGCCCAGCGTCCGCGCCATTCGCTCCTCATAGACCTCATTCGGACAAGCAGCCGGGATGTCCACTTCCACCAGCGGTCTACCTATGACCTCAGCTTGCGCACGAATTAGCTCGCGCCGCACTCCGTGCATGCTGACCCGTTCGAAGTCCTCGGTGAAGGTCGTGATCAACGCCACGGGCTCGGTCCGTTCGTCCCGCAGCGTCCAAAGCGCCAGCGCCGAGTCCTTACCTCCGCTCCAGGACAGTGCTACCGGGCTCATGACGTCTCCATTTCCACCAGGGCACTGCAGCGGCTGGACAGCCTAGCCGGCGGTCTTGGCGGCGAGGCGCTCGGGGCTGACGCGGATCACGTCCCAGACCAAGCCGAGGCGCTCGAGGCCGTCAATGACGACGGCGGAGAGGTCGAACTGCCAGCGGCCGAGGCCGTGGACCGCCGAGGTCGGGAAGGCGTGGTGGTTGTTGTGCCAGGCCTCGCCGAAGGTGGGGATCGCGATCAGGGCGAGGTTGCGTGACTGATCGGCGGTCTCATAGTCACGGTTGCCAAAGACGTGGCAGAGCGAGTTGATGCTGTAGGTGAAGTGGTGCAGGACGAAGACCCGCACCAGGCCGCCCCAGAGCAGGCCGGTCAGCCCCGCGACGAGGGTGCCGCCGATCGCGTAGCCGAGCGCGAAGGGGACCAGGAGGCCGAGGATCGCCCAGTAGATGAAGGTGCGGTCGACCCAGCTGATCACCGGGTCCTTGATCAGGTCCGGCGCGAAGCGCTCCTTGTTGCCGCGCTGGGTGTGGATGAAGAGCCAGCCCATGTGGGCGTGAAAGAGGCCGCGCAGCTCGCCGCGCAGGCCGCCGCCGTGGTCGACGTGAGGGCTGTGAGGGTCGCCCTCCTCATCGGAGAAGGCGTGGTGCTTGCGGTGATCGGCGACCCAGGAGATCACCGGCCCCTCGATCGCCGCCGAGCCGAGGATCGCCAGCAGGCCGTGCAGCCAGCGGCTGGTCTTGAAGCTGCGGTGGGTGAGGTGGCGGTGAAAGCCGACGGTTATCCCGAGCCCGGTCAGCAGGTAGAGGCCGAGGAAGAGGAAGACGTCGCGCCAGTGCAGGGCGCTATCCCAGACCTGCCAGGCGGCGAGGCCGAGCGCGATGAACGGGACCAGCGTCACCAGGCCGGTGATGATCCGGTCGCGAGTCTCATTTGCGGCCGGCTGGATGTCGGAGGGCAGGGGTCCGCTCATGCCTGGCGATGATACGACTGAAGGCCACCGGAAAGGCCTCCGATGCCCGGGCCGGCGGCCCGGGCTCACGAATTTGTAGGGTCCACGCGATGCCATTCGCAAGCACCGCGCCGTTACGGCGCGAGATCGAGAAGCGGATCCCGGAGCGCCCATTTACGGTCGAGTTCTGGGACGGGACGCAGCTGCCGGCCAGCTCCGAGGACGGTCCTACCTTCTATGTCCGCTCGCCGCGCGCCGCCGCCCACCTGCTGCGGGCGCCGGGACAGCTCGGCCTCGGCCGCGCCTACGTCAGCGGCGACATCGAGGTCGACGACATCGACGCGGTGATCGCGCTGCTGCACAGCTGGAAGCCGCCGGCGCTGCAGCGAGAGGACAAGACGAGGCTGCTGCTGGGGGCGGTGCGCGCCGCCGGGATCACCCGGCCGCCGCGCCGCCCGGCCTCCGAGCTGCGCCCCAGTGGCCACCGCCACACCAAGGAGCGCGACGCCCGCGCCGTCCGCCACCACTATGACGTCTCAAACGAGTTCTTCTCCCTCTTCCTCGACGACTCGATGACCTACAGCTGTGCGGTCTTCTCGCGCGGGGCGCAGAGCCTAGAGGCGGCTCAGGAGGAGAAGCTCGAGATAGTCTGCCGCAAGCTGGCCCTGCAGGAGGGCGAGCGGGTCCTCGACGTCGGCTGCGGCTGGGGCAGCTTCCCGCTCTGGGCGGCGACTCGCCACGGCGCGCGGGTCCTCGGCATCACCCTCTCCCCGCCGCAGGCCGAGAAAGCGCGCCAGCGGGCGGCGGAGGCCGGGGTCGGTGACCGGGTCGAGATCCGCGTCATGGACTACCGCGACCTGGCTGGCGAGCGCTTCGACGCGATCGCCAGCATCGGCATGGTCGAGCACGTCGGCGCCGAGCAGATCGACGTCTACGCGCGCACCCTGGCCGGGCTCCTGGAGCCGGGCGGGCGGCTGCTCAACCACGGCATCGCCCGCCTGCGCCACACCGACCCCGACGCCGGCCCCTTCTCGGAGCGCTACGTCTTCCCCGACGCCGATCCGCTCCACCTCTCGCGGGTGCTGCTGGCGCTGGAGCGGGCCGGCTTCATCACCCGCCACGTCGAGGAGTTCGGCGCCGACTACGCCGAGACGCTGCGCCACTGGGCCCGCCGCCTCGATGAGAACCTCGACCGGGCCATCCAGCTCGCCGGCCCGGAGCGAGTCCGGGTCTGGCGCCTCTACCTGCGCGCCGCGCGCAACGGCTTTGAGTCCGACTTCACCTCGATCTACCAGGCGCGCTGCACGCTTGCTTAGATCGGGAAGCCCTCCTCGACCGTCGCCACGACGTGATCGGCGCCCGCCTCGCGGAGCTGCTCGACGCTGAAGTTTCCGGTGGCGACGCCGACCACTTCGATCCCGGCGCCGTGCCCGGCGGCCACGTCGCGGGGGGTGTCGCCCACCGCGATGCTGGCGCCCTCGGCGAGCACCCCGCCGGAGACCAGGTGGCCCCGCTGCAGGGCGCGGCGGGTCAGCTCGGTGCGCTCCTTGGAGTCCGAGCCATAGCCGCCGAAGGAGAAGAAGCGGTTGAGGCCGGCCCGGGCGAGCTTGATGTGGGCGGCCGCCTCGACGTTGCCGGTGGTCAGGCCGAGCAGGTGGCCGGCGTCGACGAGGCGCTCGAGCAGCGCCTCGATCCCCGGCATCACCCGGTAGCTGTCGCCCTCATCGATTGCGGCGGAGAGGTGGCGCAGGTAATGGCCCATCGCGGCGGCCAGCTCGCGGCGGTCGGGGTCGCGGCCGAGGATGTTGCGCAGGGCGACGCGGCCGACCTCGGGGTCGGTCATCCCCGACTCGGTCACCTCGCGGATGTCGAGCGGCGTTCCGTGGAGTGCCTCGAAGGCGCGTCGCCAGGCGAGGGCGCCGGCGCCGCCGGTGCTGATCAGCGTGCCGTCGATGTCGAAGAGGACGGACTCGATCAATGCTCCCCCTCGAGCAGGTCGCGCTGGCTGAGCGTGTAGAGGAAGCCGAGCGACGGCAGGACGAGGACTGCGGCAAACCCGAAGACGATGAAGATCACGTCCAGGGTCGAGCTCGGCGCGGCGGCTGCGCCGATCTTGAGGCTGGTTGGCAGCAGGTACGGGAACTGGGCGATGCCCCAGCCCCAGATCACGGCGATCACCGCCCCACCGGCGAGCGGGCGCAGCGGCCTGCGACCGCCCCGCTGCAGGGCGATCAGCAGCCCGACCCCACAGAGGGCCGAGAGGATGAGGAGCGGCAGGCCCTGAGCGGTGAGCCGGTCAAAGATGTAACGCGCTTCGGAGTGGAGCTCGACCAATCCGGCGGCGGCCGCGACCCCGGCGAGCAGGGCCGCCGCCAGCGCCCGCCCCACGAAGTAGCGCTCGAGGTCCGCTTCCCCGGCGCGGCGGGCATCGCCGACCAGGAAGACCGCGGAGAGGTAGGCCCCGGTGGCGACGAACATCGCGCCGGTCAGCAGCGGCAGCGGCGCAATCCAGCTGGAGAAGGCGCTGCCGTCGCCGCTCGCCGGGACGTTGCCGGCAGCGATCGCCCCGGCCACCGTGCCCATGAAGAAGGGGGTGAGCACAGAGGAGAGGGCAAAGGTGGCGCCCGCCGCCCGCCGCGCCGAGAGGCCCTCGATCGACTTGCGAAAGGCGAACCCCGAGCCGCGCAGGACGATCCCCACCGCGGCCAGGGCCAGCGGCACGTACAGCGTCGTCATCACCGCGCTGAAGGCGGGCGGGAAGGCGGTCCAAAGGACGACGAGGATGAAGATCAGCCAGACGTGGTTCGCCTCCCAGACGGGGGTGAGCGAGCGCTGGATCAGGGCCCGCGGCCGCTCGCCCCGCTCGGCGCCGCCCGCGAGGAGGTCCCAGAGGCCGCCGCCGAAGTCGGCGCCGCCGAAGAGCGCGTAGAAGGTCGCCCCGACCCAGAGGATCCCGGCCGCGAGGTCCGCCCGACTCACGAGCCCGCCTCCGGGAGGGCTTCGGGCGGCGCGTAGGGCGTACCGCCCTCGGGCTCCTCACCGCCCTCGCGCCAGCGCCTTGACATCGAGCGCAGGATAAGGATCGCGACCGTCCCGATCGCCGCGTAGAGGAGCAGCACCGCGCCGAAGCTGAACCAGAGCCCGTGGGCCGGGGTCACCGCTTCCGCAGTGCGCATGTAGCCCTCGACGATCCAGGGCTGGCGGCCGACCTCGGTGACGATCCAACCGCACCACAAGGCGAGCACCGCCGCCGCCCCCGAGACCGCCACGGCGCGCAGGAACCAGGCCGTCTTGGGGATGTCGCGGCGCCGCCACCAGACGTAGGCGAACCAGATGCCGAGCGCGATGAACAGCGAGCAGATCCCGACCATCGTGTCGAAGGAGAGGTGCAGCAGGGTGTTCGCGGGGGGCCGGTCATTGGCGGCGATCGAGCTCAGCCCGGTGACCTTTGTGTTGGTGCTGAAGCCGACCAGGAAGGAGTCGAGCCCGGGGATCCCGATCCCCCCCTTGACGCCGCTGGCGGTGCAGATGCCGCCAAGGTACTCGGTCTGGTCGGTGCCGGTCTTCTGGATGCACTCCATGCCGGCGAACTTCGCCGGCTGATTGTTGGCGACTTCGCGGGCGGCGGTGTCGCCGACCAGGAACTGCAGCGGCGAGGCGATCAGCCCGATCGTCAGGGGGATCAGCAGGCCGAGCCGGTGGAGGCGGTCGCGGCGCCCTTTCAGCATCCCGGTGGCATAGATCGAGGCGACCAGGAAGCCGACCACGATGTAGGCGGCGAGGATCATGTGCGGGACCTCGTAGGCGGTCGCCGGATTGAGCAGGATCTTCACCGGTTCGGTGCTCGCCACCTTGCCGGCGGCGTTAAGGGTGAAGCCCTGCGGCTGGTTCATCCAGGCGTTGGCGGCGACGACCGAGAAGGCGCCGCCGATCCCGGTGATCACCATCGGCACCCCCGACCAGAAGTGGGCCCAACCGCTGAGCCGCTTCCAGCCGTAGATATAGATCGCGAGGAAGATCGCCTCGGTGAAGAAGAAGAGGCCCTCGATCGCGAAGGCGATGCCGAAAGCGGCGCCGAAGCGGTCCATGAAGCGCGGCCAGAGCAGCCCGAACTCGAAGGTGAGCACGGTACCGGTGACGGCGCCGACCGCGAAGGTCAGCGCCATCGCTTTGGACCAGCGCCGCGCCAGCTCCATCGCCTCGGCGTCGCCCCGCTTCAGCCCCAGGTAGTTGGCGATCAGGATCGTCGCCGGCAGGGCGACGCCGAGACAGGAGAGGACGATATGAAAGCCGAGCGTGAAGGCCATCTGCTCGCGCGCCGCGAGCAAGTTCGACGCCGACGCCGCCAGGGGAAGCGGGTCGAGCGCCGCCACTCCTACTCCTCGCGCCTCGCCCGGCGGTAGCGGCGGATCAGCGCGTTGGTCGAGCTGTCGTGGCGCAGCTTCGGCTCGCGACCGGCGACCAGCTCGGGGACGATCCGCAGGGCCAGCGCCTTGCCCAGCTCGACCCCCCACTGGTCAAAGGAGTCGATCCCCCAGATCGCCCCCTGGGTGAAGACGCTGTGCTCGTACAGGGCGATCAGCGAGCCCAGCGTCTCGGGGTCGAGCCGCTCGGCGAGGATCGTGTTGGTCGGCCGGTTGCCCTCGAAGCTGCGGTGGGCGACCAGCTCCTCCGGAGTCCCCTCCTCGCGCACCGCCGCGGCGCTCTTGCCGAAGGCGAGCGCCTCGGTCTGGGCGAAGACGTTGGCCATCAGGAGATCGTGGTGGTTGCCGAGCGGGTTGAGGGTGTTCATGAAGCCGATGAAATCGCAGGGGATGAGCTCGGTCCCCTGGTGGATCAGCTGGTAGAAGGAGTGCTGTCCGTTGGTCCCCGGCTCGCCCCAGTGGATGGCGCCGGTCTGGTAATCGACCCGGGCACCGTCGAGGCCGACGTGCTTTCCGTTGGACTCCATGGTCAGCTGCTGGAGGTAGGCGGGGAAGCGGTGTAGGTACTGATCGTAGGGCAGGACGGCGACGGTCTGGGCGCCGAAGAAGTCGCCGTACCAGACGGCCAGCAGGCCGAGCAAGACCGGCAGGTTGGCTGCCAACGGCGCCTCGCGGAAATGCTCGTCGAGCGCGTGAAAGCCGGCCAGCATCTCGGCGAAGCGGGCGGGGCCGATCGCCAGCATCGTCGAGAGGCCGATCGCCGAGTCCATCGAGTAGCGGCCCCCCACCCACTCCCAGAAGCCGAACATGTTCGCGGTGTCGATGCCGAACTCGCCGACCTGCTCGGCGTTGGTCGAGACGGCGACGAAGTGCTTGGCGACCGCGGCCTCCTCGCCTCCCAGGCCGGCGAGCAGCCACTCGCGGGCGGTGCGGGCATTGGTCATCGTCTCCAGAGTGGTGAAGGTCTTTGAGGAGATCACGAAGAGCGTCTCGGCGGGATCGAGGTCGCGGGTCGACTCGGCGAAGTCGGTGCCGTCGACGTTGGAGACGAAGCGGAAGGTCATCTCGCGGCGGCTGTAGTGGCGCAGGGCCTCATAGGCCATCGCCGGGCCGAGGTCGGAGCCGCCGATGCCGACGTTGACGACGTTGCGGATCGGACGACCGCTGTGGCCTCTCCACTCGCCGGAGCGAACCCGCTCGGCGAAGACGCCCATCCGGTCGCAGGACCTCGTGGACCTGCTTGACGACGTCGACCCCGTCGAGGAGCAGCGAGCGGTTGCGCGGCATCCGCAGCGCCACGTGCAGGACCGGGCGGTTCTCAGAGACGTTGATCCGCTCGCCCGCGAACATCGCCTCGCGGCGCTCGGGCACCCCGCACTCCAGGGCGAGGCGGCCCAGCAGCATCATCGTCTCGTCGGTGACCCGGTTCTTGGAGAAATCGAGGTACAGGCCGGCGGCCTCGGCGATCAGCCGCTCACCGCGCGCCGGGTCGGCGGCGAAGAGCTCGCGCAGGTGGGTGTCGCGGAGCTGGGAGAAGTGGCGCTCGAGGTCCTGCCAGGCAGGGCGCTCGCGCAGCGCCGTCATGAGCGCTGCGGTTCTGAGAGCTGGGCCTCGATCGTGCTCAGCAGCTCCGACCAGGAGTCGACGAAGCTCCGCTTGCCCTCCTCCTGGAGGCGGGCGGCAAGCGCCTTGACCCCGATCCCGGCCGCCTCAAAGCGCGCCAGGACGCGGTCCGCCTCGCCGCCGTCGGCGGGGACGAGGTCGCCCACCGTTCCGTGCTCGGCGAAGGCGAGCAGCGTCGTCTCGGGCATCGTGTTGACGGTCAGCGGCGCGGCCAGCGCCTCGACGTAGAGGACATCGGAGGCGTCGGGGTCCTTGGTGCCGGTGCTGGCCCAGAGCAGCCGCTGCGGCCGGGCCCCCCCGTTGAGCAGCCGCTTTGAGCGCTCGGAGTCAAGCAGCTCGTGGTAGGCGGCGAAGGCGCGGAAGGCGACCGCGACCCCAAGCCGGTTGCGCAGCTCCTCGGGCGCCTGCTCGGCGACGGCGGCGTCCCAGCGGCTGATGAACAGCGAGGCGACTGAGGCGACGTTGGGATCGAGGCCGGCCTCGATCCGGCGCTCGATGCCGCGCAGGTAGGCCGCCGCGGCGGCGCTGTATTGCTCGGCGGAGAAGAGCAGTGTCACGTTGACCGGGATGCCGGCGAAAATCGACTCCTCGATCGCGGTAAGCCCCGACTCGGTGCCGGGGATCTTGATGAAGAGGTTGTCGCGCTCGGCCCTGGCGTGCAGCTGGGCGGCCTGCTTGATCGTCGCCGCGGCGTCGTCGGCCAGCAGCGGGGAGACCTCGAGCGAGACGAAGCCGTCGACGCCGTCGCTGCGCTCATGCACGGCGGCGAAGAGGTCGGCGGCCTCGCGCAGGTCGGCGATCGCCAGGCCGAAGAAGAGGTCCTCGGTCGAGCCGGCGCCGGGCCCCTCGCGGGCGATCTGCTCGTCGTAGGCCTCGCCGGCGGAGATCGCCTTGTCGAAGATGGTCGGGTTCGAGGTCAGCCCGGTGATCGAGAGCTCCTCGATGTAGCGGCGCAGGGTGCCGTCGGCGAGCATCGTGCGGGTGATGTTGTCCAGCCAGAGGCTTTGGCCGATCTCGTGCAGCTGTGCGGTCGGTTTCACGGCGCTCCTTTCGAGTCGTTTACGAATCTCCGGTCGCTCGGGCGAGCGCCTTGCGCGCCGCCTCGGCGACCCTGTCCGGCGTGAAGCCGAACTTGCTCTGCAGGTCCTTGAGCGGCGCCGAGCTGCCGAAGGTGTGCATCCCGACCGTCTCGCCGTCGAGCCCGACGTAGCGGTCCCAGCCGAGGGTCGAGGCCTCCTCGACCGAGACGCGGGCGCTGATGCCGGGCAGCAGCACCGCGTCGCGATAGGCCTGCTCCTGGCGGTCGAACAGCTCCCAGCAGGGCAGGCTGACGACGCGCGAGCGAATGCCTTCGGCGCTCAGCTCCTCGTGGGCGGCGAGGGCGAGCGCCACCTCGCTGCCGGTCGCGATCAGGATCAGCTCCGGCTCGCCGCCCACCGCATCGGCGAGCACGTAGCCGCCGCGGCGCAGACCCGCGGCCGAGGCGTAGCGGGAGCGGTCGAGCACCGGCACGTCCTGGCGGGTGAGGACCAGCGCCACCGGCTGGTGGGCGCGATCGATCGCCACCCGCCAGGCCTCGACGACCTCGTTGGCGTCGGCGGGGCGGATCACGTCGAGGCCGGGCACCGCCCGCAGCGAAGCGAGCTGCTCGACCGGCTGGTGGGTCGGCCCGTCCTCGCCCAGCCCGATCGAGTCGTGGGTGAAGACGTGGATCACCGGCAGCTCCATCAGCGCCGAGAGCCGGATCGCCGGCCGCGCGTAATCGGAGAAGGTGAGGTAGGTGGACCACAGCGCACGCAGCTTGGAGAGCGAGAGCCCGTTGGAGATCGCCGCCGCCTCGTGCTCGCGGATCCCGTAGTGCAGCTGGCGCCCCTGGCGCTCGCCGGGCTCGAAGTCGACGGCGCCATCGAGGTCGAGCCGCACCGAGGTCGAGTCGGTGAGGTCGGCGGAACCGGCGATCAGCCAGGGGAGGCGGGCGGCGATCGCGTTCTCGACCTTGTTGGAGGCCTTGCGGGTGGCGATCCCCTTCTCGTCGGCCTCAAAGCGGGGGATCTCCGCGTCCCAGCCGTCGGGCAGCTCGCGCCGCTGCATCGCCTCGATCTCGGCGGCGAGCGAAGCGTTTCCTGCCGCATAGGCGGCGAGCGTCTGCTCCCACTCAACGTGGGCCGCGGCGCCCCGGGCGCCCACCCCTTCGGCGAAGCGCTCCCTGACCCCGGCGGGGACGAGGAACTGGGCGTCCTCGGGCCAGCCATAGGCACGCTTGGTCTCACGTACCTCCTCGACGCCGAGCGGCTCGCCGTGCGCGGCGGCGGTGTCCTGCTTGTGCGGGGACCCCCAGCCGATGTGGCTGTCGACGATCACCAGGGTCGGGCGGTCGGGCTCGGACTTGAACTCCTCAAAGGCCCTGGCCAAGAGCCCGGTGTCGTTGGCGTCGCCGACCCGGGTCACGTTCCAGCCGTAGCCCATGAAGCGGGCGGCGACGTCGTCGTCGTAGGTCAGGTGCGTCTTGCCGTCGATCGTGATGTGGTTGTTGTCGTAGACCCAGCAGAGGTTGTCGAGCTTTAAGTGGCCGGCGATCGAGGCGGCTTCGCCGGAGACGCCCTCCATCAGGCAGCCGTCGCCAGCAATCGCGTAGACGTCGAAGTCAAAGAGCACAGCGCCGGGGCGGTTAAAGCGGGCGGCCTGCCACTTGGAGGCGATCGCCATCCCGACCGAGGTGGCGACGCCCTGCCCCAGCGGCCCGGTCGTCGCCTCCACGCCGGAGGTCCAGCGGTACTCGGGGTGCCCGGGGGCGCGCGAGTCGAGCTGGCGGAAGCTCTTGATGTCCTCGAGGCTGACGGCGGCCTCCCCGACGACCTCGTACTCGGGGTCGACGGCCCGCACCTCGGCGAGGTGAAGCAGCGAGTAGAGCAGCATCGAGGCATGCCCGGCCGAGAGCACGAAGCGGTCCCGGTTGGGCCAGATCGGGTCGGCCGGGTCGAAGCGCAGGAAGCGCTGCCAGAGCGTGTAGGCGACCGGCGCCATCGCCATCGGCGTCCCCGGGTGCCCCGAGTTGGCCTTCTGGATCGCGTCGATCGAAAGCGTGCGGATCGTGTTGATCGCGAGCTGGTCGATGTCCTGGGGGCTCTGCTGCATGCGTCTCGCCGATCCTATTGCCAAGCACATAGATTCCCGTGAACGTGGAGGGAAGGCGCGATGCCGACAGCGAGAAGCGGCTCGCCGCCGAGGCGGCGGCGGAGCTGGTCCTCGACGGGATGGCGGTCGGCCTCGGCACCGGCTCCACGGTCGCCTACCTGCTGCCGGCGCTGGCCCGGCGCCGGCTGCGCGGGATCCGCTGCGTCGCGACCTCGGTGGCGACCGCGAGCCAGGCGCGGGGGCTGGGTATCGGGGTCGAGGAGTTCGGCGAGCTGGGGCGGCTCGACATCGCGATCGACGGAGCCGACCAGATCGCCCCCGACGGCTGGCTGATCAAGGGCGGCGGCGGCGCCCACCTGCGCGAGAAGATCGTCGCCGCCGCGGCCGAGCGCTTCGTCGTGATCGCCGACTCCAGCAAGCCGGTCGAGGCGCTGAGCGCCCCGCTGCCGCTGGAGCTGTTCGCCTTCGGCCTGGGCTCGACCCTGAAGCGCCTCGGCGAGGCGGTCGAGCTACGCGAGGCGCCGCCCAGCCCCGACCACGGGACGATCGCCGACTACCGCGGTGAGATCGGCGACCCCGCGACCCTGGCAGCGCGCCTGGAGTCCGATCCCGGCGTCGCCGCTCACGGTCTCTTCTGCCCGGATATGGTCAGCGAGGTCCTGGTGGGAAGCGGCAGCGCCGTCGACCGCCTGGCCCTGACCTGAGACACGAGGAGAGGATCTGGATGAGCGACTTCACCGGGCTGGCGATCGCGGGCCGGACCGCGACCTCCGAGGATTCCGACTGGGAGGAGGTGCGGCGCGCCTGGAACCTGGCGGCGGATCAACAACCCAGCGCGGTTGCCTTCGTCGAGAGCGCCGCGGACGTCGCCAAGGCGATCCGCTTCGCCGCCGAGCACGACCTCAAGGTCGCCGCGCAGGGCACCGGTCACGGCGCCTTCGCCCTCGATCCCCTCGACGAGACGATCCTGATCAAGACCGAGCGGATGCGCGGCGTCGAGATCGACCCTGAGTCCCGCACGGCGCGGATCGAGGCAGGGGTGCTGGCGCTGGAGCTCGGCGAGGCCGCCCAGGCCCACGGCCTCTGCTCGCTGCCGGGCTCCGCCCCCGACGTCGGCGTGGTCGGCTACACGCTCGGCGGCGGGCTGAGCTGGCTGGGCCGGCGCTACGGCTTCGCCTGCAACCGGGTCAGCGCGATCGAGCTGGTCGGCGCCGACGGCGAGGCCCGGAAGGTCGATGCCGGCAACGACGCCGATCTCTTCTGGGCGCTGCGCGGCGGCGGCGGGGGCTACGCGGTCGTCACCGCGCTGCACCTCGACCTGCTGCCGATCGCCGAGCTCTACGCGGGCGCCCTGCTCTTCCCGGCCGAGCTCGGCACCGACGCGGTTCGCGCCTATCGCGACTGGGCCGCGAGCGCACCCGAGGAGGTCAGCTCGATCATCCGCTTCCTGCGACCGCCGCCGCTCCCCGACGTCCCCGAGCCGATTCGCGACCGGCCGCTGCTGACGATCGGCGCTGCCTGCATCGGCAGCCAGGCGGAGGGCGAGCGGGCGATCGCGCCGCTGCGGGAGATCGGCGAGCCGATCATCGACACCTTCGGCCAGATCCCTGCCGAAGGGCTGAGCAGGATCCACATGGACCCCGAGCACCCGGTCCCCGGGCTCGGCCACCACCTGCTGATCCGCGAGCTGCCAGACGAGGCGATCGACGCCTTCGTCGGCGCCGCCGGCCCTGACGCGGGCTCACCGCTGCTGCTCGCCGAGCTGCGCCAATTGGGCGGGGCGCTGGGCTGCCCCGCCGAGCATGGCGGCGCCCTCTCCCAGCTCGACGCCGACTTCGTGATGCTCGGCATCGGCCTGCCGATGACGCCGGAGCTGGGCGCAGCGATCGACCGCCACCTCGACCATCTCGAGGCGGCGATGCGGCCGTGGGCCGGGCAGGGCGGCTACTTCAACTTCGCCGAGCGTCCTTGTGAGGCCAACGCGATCCTGCCGCCTGAGACCTGCGCTCGCCTCGCCGAGGTGAAGCGCCGCTGGGATCCCGAGGGGAGGATCGTCGGCAACCACTCCGTCTCCGTGGCGCAGGCCTGAACCCGTACCAGAGTAGTGGTACAATTAACCCACTATCGCCTTCATTGTCCCGACTAAGCGCGGTGAGTTTGAGGTACGGGAGTCACGCAGCACCTCGAAGGGGCCCCGAAGTCGGACCCTGGCCAGCTTCAGAGATCTGACCGACGAGGTCATCGCGAAGGCCCAGGCGAGATCGACAAAACCGCTGAGCCCTGAGCAATTGCGGAGCATGGCGAGACGGGTCGGCGCCCCGGTCGCCGCGGCACCCGCCGATCGGGCGGCGCGTGAGTTGATCGCCGAGCTGGCGAAGGGACGAAAGGTCGAACCCAAGCTGCGGCGCCTGCTCATTGACGCGCTGGGCGGTGGGTGGGCAGGACCCGCGTCCTCTCCCGACGCCACCCGCTCGGCAGCCGAGTGGGTGGCCGCCACTCCGAAGCAGCGCGGCCAGACGCTTGAGGAACTGCTGCTGTTGGCAGACGCACTGCCGTCTGGCGGGAGAAAAGGCAAGCCTCTGCGCTTCCCGAGGCTGAGATCGACTCAGAGGTGACCGACTCGACCCGCCAAGGCTCCGGCGCGGTCGAGCCATCGCTTCCGGATAAGGTCATCGCGGTACACGAGCAGCTTCGCACGGCGAAGATCCCCCACGCGGTCGGGGGCGCCCTGGCCCTCGCCTACTACGCCGAGCCGCGGGCGACGATCGATATCGACCTCAACATCTTCGTCCCGAGCGAGCGCTGGCAGGCAGTGATCGACGCGCTTGCCCCGCTGGGGGTGGATGCCGGGGACCTCGATCCGAGTGCGCTGCGGCGAGACGGGCAGTGCCGAGTGTGGTGGGGGGACAACCCTGTCGATCTCTTCTTCGCATATGACGCGATCCACGACGAGATGCGCGAAGAGGCCCGCCGCGTTCCCTTTGCGGGGACGACACTGCCGATCCTTGCGCCAGAGCACCTCGCCGTTTGCAAGGCGAGGTTCGACCGCCCGAAGGACTGGATGGACATCGAGCAGATGTTGATCGCTACCGACGAGCTGGACGTTGCCAAGGTCGAAGGATGGCTGGCGCGGATGGTGGGCAAGCAGGACCCCAGGCTGGGGCGCCTCAAAGAGTTGAAGGCCAAGCTCTCGATCGACGCATAGGAGCGCCCGCCGTCGCCGTCAGGAACGGGGCGCAGCGGCCTCGTCGGCAACCACGGTCATCGCGCCGTTTGAGACCCGCCCGGCGGGGATCGAGGCATCGGCGGCGAGCAGCTTGGCCAGCGGGCCCTGCTTCTCGGCGCCGGTGATCAGCCAGACGACCTGGCCGGCCTCGGCCAGGGCCGGGTAGGTGAGGGTCATGCGGCGGTGGCCCTGGTAGGCGGCCTCGGTGAGCGCGACGCGGCGATCGATGACCTCGAGCACCGGGTCGCCGGGGATCAGCGAAGCGGTGTGGCCGTCGGGGCCGAGGCCGAGGTGGACGAGGTCGAGGCGCTCGGGCAGGGCGCTTTCGTATTGGCGCGCGGCGGCGTCGAGGTCGCGCTGGGTGACGGGCATCGGGCGCAGCACGGCCTGGTGATCGATCGAGAGCCCCAACACGAGGTGGGTGAGGTTGCGCTCCTCGCTGCCGGGCGAGGCGATCCGCTCATCGACCTGGAACAGCTCGGTCTGCGCCCACGGCATCTCCTCGGTCTCGCCGAGGATCGCCAGCATCGCCCAAGGTGAGCGCCCGCCGCTCATCGCCAGCGAGAACGAGCCGCGCTCGGCCACCGCCGCCTGCCCCGCGGCGGCGATCAGCTCGGCGCCGCGGCGCGCCGCCGAGCGTTCGTCGGCGAGGACCTCCAGCTCTATGCCCACCGTCCGCGCCCGCCCCGCCGCGCGCTCACTGCGTCTTCTCGTCGTGGCCGCCGAACTGCTTGCGCATCGCCGAGAGCACCTTGTCGGCGAAGTCGTCGAGCCCGCGCGAGGAGAAGCGCTCATACAGGGCGGTGGTGAGGACCGGCGCGGGGACGCCCTCATCGATCGCCGCGATCGAGGTCCAGCGGCCCTCGCCCGAGTCCGAGACGCGGCCGGTGAAGTCGGAGAGCTCGGGTGATTCGCGCATCGCCGCCGCGGTCAGGTCGAGCAGCCAGGAGCCGACCACGCTGCCGCGTCGCCAGACCTCGGCCACCTCGGGCAGGTCGATGTCGTACTGGTAGTACTCGGGCTGCTCCATCGGCGCGGTCTCGGCGTCGTCCTCGCGCTTTTGCTTGCCGGCGTTGGCGTTGCGCAGGATGTTCAGCCCCTCCGCGTAGGCGGCCATCATTCCGTACTCGATTCCGTTGTGGACCATCTTCACGAAGTGCCCGGCGCCGTTGGGGCCGCAGTGCAGGTAGCCGTTCTCGGAGGGGGACGGCTCGCCGCTGCGGCCCGGCGTGCGCTCGGCCGACTCGACCCCTGGCGCCAGCGAGGCGAAGATCGGGCCCAGCCGACCAACCGCGCCGTCGGGCCCGCCGATCATCAGGCAGTAGCCGCGCTTTAAGCCGAAGACGCCGCCGCTGGTCCCGCAGTCGATGAAGTCGATTCCCTGCTCGGCCAGCATCGCGGCGCGGCGGATGTCGTCGCGGTAGTAGGAGTTGCCGCCGTCGACGATCGCATCGCCGCGCTCGAGCACCGCGGCCACCGCCTCGACCGTCTGCTCGGTGATCTCCCCCGAGGGGACCATCACCCAGACGGCGCGCGGCGCGCTCAGCTTCGAGGCCAGCTCCGCCAGCGAGGCGGCGCCCTCGGCGCCCTCACCGGCCAGCTCGGAGACCACCGCCGGGTTGACGTCGTAGGCGACGATCCTGTGTCCGTCACCGATCAGCCGGCGGGCCATGTTGGCCCCCATCCGGCCGAGGCCGACGATTCCCAGCTCCATGCTCTAACCCTATGGCACTCGGATAGCCTGCGGCCCGATGGCGAAGCGGACAGCCAAGCACGCCGAGCAGGAGGCGGCCGACGTGCTGGCGATCTTCGGGATCAGCGGCGATCTGGCGAAGAAGATGACCTTCCGGGCCCTTTACAGGCTGGAGGCGCGGGGCAAGCTGGGCTGCCCGATCGTCGGGGTGGCGATCGATGACTGGGATCTCGAGCAGCTGCTCGAGCACGCCCGCGAGGCGATCGCGGAGACGGTCGCCGGTCCCGACGAGGACGTCTTCTCGCGGCTCGCGGAGCGACTCTCCTACGTCCAGGGCGACTACGCGGACCCCGACACCTTCAAGCGCCTCGGCAAGGCGATCGGGCCAGCGAAGCGGCCGGTCTTCTACCTCGAGGTGCCGCCCTCGCTGTTCGGCGCCGTGGTGCGCGGCCTCGGCGAGGCGGGCCTGACGAAGGGGGCCCGGGTGGTGATCGAGAAGCCGTTCGGCCACGACCTCGCCTCGGCGATGGCCTTAAACGCCGAGCTGCACGAGGTGCTCGACGAGGAGCAGATCCTGCGGATCGACCACTTCCTCGGCAAGGAGCCGGTGATGGACATCGCCTACCTGCGCTTCGCCAACTCCCTGCTGGAGCCGGTCTGGAACCGCGAGCACGTCTCCCACGTGCAGATGACGATGGCCGAGGACTTCGACGTCTCCGACCGCGGCCGCTTCTATGACCCGGTCGGCGCCCTGCGCGACGTGGTCCAAAACCACCTCCTCCAGGTGCTCGCCCTGGTCGCGATGGAGCCGCCGACCGCCAACCACCCCGACTCGGTGCGCGACAAGAAGCTCGAGCTGTTCAAAGCGGTCTGCAGCGCCGACCCCGAGCACTACGTGCGCGGCCAATACGACGGCTACCTCGACGTCAAGGGGGTGGCGAAGGACTCGAGCACCGAGACCTTCGTGGCGCTGGAGCTGGAGATCGACAACTGGCGCTGGAGCGGCGTCCCGTTCTTCATCCGGGCCGGCAAGGAGATGCCGGTCAGGGCGACCGAGGTGAGCGTCGCCTTCAAGCGCCCGCCACCCCTCGGGGTGGGCTCGGGCAAGCGGCCGGGCCAAAACCAGATGACGATCCGGATCGACCCCAAGCCGGGCGCCCGGCTGCGCTTCCTCGCCAAGAAGGCAGGCACCGAGGCCTTCGAGCCGGCCGACCTCGAGGTGCTGTTCGAGAAAGTGCACGGCGAGGACCCCGAGCCCTACGAGCGCCTGCTCGACGACGCCCTACACGGGCACGTCCAGCTCTTCACCCGCGAGGACGCGGTCGAGGAGACCTGGCGAATCGTCGAGCCATTGCTCGAGAAGCCCGGCCCGGTGCATCCCTATGAGCCCCGCAGCTGGGGGCCGGCGGAGTCCAAGGACCTGACCCGCGGCATCTGCCAGTGGAACGAGCCCTGGCTGCCCTGAGCGCGCGGTCGCGGCAGCAGATCTTCCCCGCCCAGTCTCGCCACAGCAATATTGCGGTCTTCGCCAACCCTGAGCAGCTGCCTCGCCGCGATCCTCCTCCGCCAACCCCCCTCCCTGGGACCCACCTGAGAGCCCAGCCGCAGGCCGCCATCCACCGCGGCGCATAGCCTGGGGACCGATGCCCGCCACCACAGAGCGCGCCGAGGCGCTGCTTGAGCAGCTCGGCTTCGCACGCTTCAGGCCGGGGCAGCGCGAGGCGGTGGAGGCGGCCCTGGCGGGTCGCGACTCGCTGGTCGTGATGCCGACCGGGGGCGGCAAGAGCCTCTGCTACCAGCTCCCCGGGCTGGCCTCGGCGGACCTGACGATCGTCGTCAGCCCGCTGATCGCGCTGATCAACGACCAGTGGCGGCGCCTCAGCGCCGCCGGGCATCCGGCGGCAATGATCTCCTCGGGGATGAGTGAGGAGGCGGTGCGGGGAGCCCTGGCGCAGGTCCGCAGCGGCGAGGCGCGGATCGTCTACTGCTCACCGGAGCGGTTCGCCTCGACCGTCTTCTGCGAGGCGATCGGGCGGCGGCGGATCGACCTGCTCGCGGTCGATGAGGCGCACTGCGTCTCTGAGTGGGGCCACGACTTCCGCCCCGACTACCTGCGCCTCCCCCAGATCGCCGCGCGGCTCGGCCGCCCGACCGTGATGGCCTGCACGGCGACGGCCACCGTGGCGGTGGCGGCGGAGATCGCCGAGCGCTTTGAGATGCGCGACCCGCTCCAGGTCCGCTCGGGCTTTGACCGGCCAAACCTCTCCTTCGACGTGGTGCGGTTGGACGGCAAGGGTTCCAAGGCGCGGCGTCTGGCTCTGCTCCAATGCGGGCTGGGCGAGGCCGAGAACCGCCCGGCGATCGTCTACTGCGGCACCCGGCGCGACACCGACGAGGTCGCCGCGGCGCTGCGGGCCGCTGGGCAGCGGGCGCTCGCCTACCACGCCGGGATGGAGGCCGAGGAGCGCACCGCCACCCAGCGGCGGTTCATGAGCGGCGAGTCCGAGGTGATCGTCGCCACCAACGCCTTCGGGATGGGGGTCGATAAGGCTGACGTGCGCTCGGTCTGGCACATGGCGATCCCGACCAGCGTCGAGGCCTACTACCAGGAGGCCGGGCGGGCGGGGCGCGACGGGCGGCCGGCCAAGGCGGTCCTCCTGGCGATGCGCTCTGACCTGGGGCGGCTGGTCCGCTTCAACGAGCAGCGCAGCGGCGACCCCGAGCTGGCGATCGCCCACGAGCGGGGCTGGCGCGCCTACCGGGTGATCAAATCGTTCATCTACTCAGAGCGCTGCCGGCGGCGCGCCCTGCTCGACCACTTCGGCGACCGCGAGGCGGGCCGGCCGCTGGGGCGCTGCTGCGATGTCTGCGATCCCGAGAGCTGGCTGCCGGACCCCGCGACGATTGATGCCCGGCCCTCGCCCCGCCCCGCCAAGGCCGGCCCACCGACCCCCACCCCGGACCTCTCCCCCACCGATGCGCCGCTCTTTGAGGCGCTGCGGGCCTGGCGCCGGGAGACCGCGGCAGGCAAGCCCGCATTCACGATCGCCCACGACAGCACCCTGCAGGCGATCGCCGCCGCCCGACCCGCCGATCAGGCGCGCCTCGGCGCGATCCGCGGCGTCGGCCCCGCCTTCATCTCCAAGCACGCCGCCGAGGTGCTGTCGGTAATCGCGGCTCACCCCACCCAGGCACTCGATCCCGCTGCCTGAGGGCCCGGTGGGCGGGCGTAACTGGCCCACCCGCCTCCGATGAGATCTCGATTCGCGAGGGCTCAGGATGCCGGGACCGCCGGAGTCGCGGCTCGAATCCGCTCCGCGGGAAGGGCCTGTAGAGCGGGGCCCCTGATCAGCGCCGCTGGTGCCTGCGGCTCTGGCGATCGGCACGGAGCACCCGAAAATGCCAGACGGCGGCGGAGCCCGTGCCGGCCGCCGTGCTGGCGCGAACCGAGAAGACGTGGGCGCCGAGGCTGAGCTTCGGCAGTTTGAGCGGCGAGCTGCAGGGATGGTAGGTACCGCGGTCGAGCTTGCAACTGAAGCTTGCGCCTGGCACGTCGGCGACGAACTCAAAGCGCGGCCGGCGGTTCCGGCCCTTGTGCGGTGGCTTCGTCGAGAAACTGACCTTTGGCGGCGTGGCAGGTGGGCTCACAAAGGAAATGGAGAGCTGGGTCAGCGTTGCCGAGCCGCGCAGCTCAGGGCTCGCGGAGAGGTCGGCGGCGGTGATAGTCGATGTGCCGGGCTTGGTGGAGGAGGTGATCGTGGCGCTGTAGGTGCCGTTTTCGTTGTCGGTCAGTGCGCTCACATGCTGGCCTGGATCGGTTGAGCTGAGCTTGACTTCCTGTTCGGGGATTCCCGCCCCTTCGGCGTCGGTTATGTCGACCGTCGCTTTCGTTTGGGACTTGCCGTCGGCAAGGATTTCCGCCGGAGCAAGTTTGACCCCGACAGCAGCTGCATTTCCAAGGCAGGGAGCACCACCGGGTCCACTGGTGATTTCGAGGTTCTGCGTCGACGTCTGAGTGCCGAATTCCTGATCCCACGGGATGAACGCCGACGTGATCGGGTCGCGGCCGCAGTAAAGCGGCGTCCTCAGCAAGGCGCGAGGGCCGCCGAAGAGCTTGAGGTTATCGGTACTGATCGGGATCTGCGGCTGTTCAAACGCCAGCTTCAGCTGGCCGCTTTCAGCTTCTTCGCTGAGGCTGATCGGCAGCTTGAGCTCCACACCGCTGCCTTCGGCGATCAGCAGCAGGCGGGCTTCTTCTTCTTCTTCGGATCCGGAGACCCCAAGGTAGATCTCACCTGCCAGGGGTTCCGCCACGCCCACGAGTTCCAGCTTGGCTGTCCCGAGCAGCGCTTCTTCGGGGCAGGCAGCCGGTTCTTCGCTTCCCAGGGCGGCTTCCGCGTCGCTGCAGGCCGCCAATTCTGGCAGCGCCGGGTTGATTCCCATCCCTTCGGGCAGCCTCACCAGGACCGAGCGAAGCTCGGAGGGTGAGGGAACGCTTGGGCTCAGTTGCTGGGGGTCGGAGAGATCGACTTCGAGGCCCGACGGCGAGTAGCCGTCAGCCGTGGTTGTCCTCGCATATAGCGAGGGGTTGAAGCTGAGCTGGTCGCAGCCAGTCGTCTCGGGGTAGGCAGCTTCCGCCTGCGTGGTGGCTTCCGGGTCTTGGTAGGTCTCAACCTCGAGCGCCGAACTTAGCGGTTCGCGGCAGGTGGTTGGATTGAGGGTGAAAGGAGTATCCGGTGCGCCCGACGCCATTGGGGTGATGCAGCCTGCGTTTTCGAGGCCCGCGCAGCCGGGAGGTTCGCCCGGGGAACCGGTGGGAAAGCGCGCCGCGTCATGACTCGGCTCGGCGGGAACTCCCCAGAGCGTCAGCGTCATGCTCGCGATCGGTGCGGTCTGGGGCAGATCGCCTAGCGTCATTCGAACTCCGTAATCACTCGCCCCGCGCAACGAGAGTTGCGCTTCCACCGGTGTGTTCAGGGTGGGAAGCGTGAAGGCGAGGCGACCGTACTTCCCGGCGGGTTCCAGGTCAAAGACGGGGGCGGTGCCAAGCAGGAATTCAGAGTCACCTTCATAGTGGGCGCGAACCGTGGCGAGGCCGACCTGCGAGTCAAAAGGGCACTCGGTGAGTGCGAATTCCGCCAGCGTGCAGATAGGCGCGGAGGCTGGAAGAAGGTCCAGGCCTGCGGGCGGGTTGTAGGTGACGTTCTTTGCCGTCTCAGAGCTTGCAGATGAAGCAAGCGAAAAGGACATAGTCAAGTCGGGGTGCCCGCCGGCCTGAGTGGTGGAGGGCATAGCGGTGAACGATTCAATTGTCGTTGAGGCAAGCGCGTTGGGGGCGCATGTGAGGGAGAGGCCGACCGAGATCGCAGCGATCAAGGCTGGCCAACTCACCCCGACCCCGGCTGGCCTCGGTCTCCCCCTGAGTGCTCGCAACCTTCCCACGGTTGAAGGCTACCGTGATGGCGCAGCTTCAGAAACCTCGTTGAGGCATCGGGAGGGCTTCCAAGAGCATGAGTCGAAGCAGGGATAAGTGTCCGGATCCCGCCCCCGCGATTTACACGACATCCACGGCGTCATCGTGAGGTCGACGAATACACCGCCGTTATCAGCCGCCGCGTGGACGGTCAAGTAGCACCGCGTTGTTGGCGTAGCCGGTGAAGTTGTGGATGATCATGTCCCAGCCCAGGCGCTGGGGGCGGGCCGCCCGGTAGCGGCTCAGGGTCATCAGGCCGAGGGTGCTGCGCTGCACCAGGTGGAAACTGGGAGGCAGGGAGCTGCGGGCGCCGGAGGGAGGCGGGCGGCCGCTGACCACGTCAACCTCGCTCACCGCGCGCGGCGCTGGTCGCCACTGCTTGGGCATGATTCGGGTCTCCCCCGCCCCGATGTAGAAGGCGAGCGGTTCGTCGCCCTGTTCCCAGACGAGGATCGCCCGCGGGCGGCGCGGCGGGCCGATCGCGCTCGCCACGGTGCGCCAGTCTTCGCGCTGCAGAGCGGGGCTGAAGTCCGAGTAGATACAGAAAGCGAGGAAGTAGCCGACCAGCCCGACCCCTACCGCGATCCCCAGCCGGCCGGAGCGCGGCGCGGCGATGCCGGCGGCGGCGATCAGCGCCAGCGGGATCAGCGCCGGCAGCAGGTTGCGATCGAGGACGTAGTCCTGGCCCGCCGCGGCGAAGGCGAGGGCGACCACGAGGCTGCCGCCGCCGACCGCCAGCGCCACGATCGCGCCCCGTTTCTCCCGCCCCCCGCCGCGCAGCGCCAAGAGGGCCACCGCGGCGGCGAACAGCGCCATCGGTATCAAGGCGTGTTTGAGCAGGCCCTCCTCGCCGACGAAGAAGCTGATCCCGGTCTCGCGCAGCCGGCCGGCGATGCCGAAGGTGGCGATCCAGCTGTTGTTCTTGCCGGCCGCCTGGTGTAGGGCGATCGGAGCAAGCGCCGCGCCGGCCAGGGCGATCCCGCCGAGCGCCGCCAGCACCCGCCGCAGCGGTCGCACCGTAAGCGCCAGCCAGGCGGCCTCGATCGCCAGTGGAAAGAAGGCGAAGTAGTGGGTGGCGAGGGCGAGGGCCGAGAAGAGCGCCCACCAGGCGAGGTCGCGCGCCGCGGCGGTGCGCCGGGCACGCAGGAAGAAGAGCAGGGCAGCCGAGCTGAGCAGGACGAGCAGCGCGTAGGCGCGCGCGTCCTGGGAGTACCAGACCAGCATCGGGTTGACGGCGACGATCGCCGCGATGGCGATGCCGGTGCGGCGGCCGATCAGCTCCCGCCCGATCAGATAGGCGACCGGAATCGTCGCCGTCCCGAACAGCGCCGAGAGCGAGCGCAAGCCGACTTCGTGCACGCCGAATGGGTGCATCCAAAGCCAGGCCAGGAAGTAGTAGAGCGGCGGCGTGGACTCGCCGGCCCAGACCTCGTGCATCGTATGGGAGAGGCTGGCGCTGAGGACACGCCCCGCGGTGACCGCCTCGTCGTGGCGGTAGCTCTGCAGCCCCAGGGTCGAGAAGCGAATCGAGGCCCCCAGGGCGGTGAGACCGATCACCGCCCAGAAGAACCATCTGGCTTTTGCCGTGTTGGGGGAGGTGAGCAGGGCCATCCAGTCGAAGGGAGGGGAAGATGATCCGCGTCCGCAGGCACGCAAAGGTACTCATCGCCGTGGCCGCGTCGCTGACGCTGGGGCTGGGCGTCGCGGCGCAGGCCAGCGCCGGCCTCCTTGAACCCCCCGCCGGCCAGGTCTTCTTCGGCGTCTCAGACACCGGGGTCTCCAGCCAGTTCAGCGAATTCGCCGAAGCGGTCGGCAAGCACCCCGCCGTGATCGAGACCTTCCGCTCCTGGGGCGCCAACCTGAGTGGCTCGATCCAGCGCTGGCAGAGCGCCGAAGCGCGCCCGATCCTCCATATCTCCACCGCCGGCGCCAACAACGGGACTGAGCTGATCACCCCGCGTCAGATCGCCCAGGGCTACGGTGACACCTACCTGATCGAACTCAACCACCTGTTCTTCTCGCAGGGGATCCGCGCCTACATCCGGCCGCTGGGCGAGCCGAACCGCTGCCTCAACGTCTACGCCGCATATGACTGCGAAGGGAACCTGCGCGGCGACGGGCACCGGCCCTATTGGTACAGGCAGGCCTTCCGCCGCATCTACATCCTCCTGCACGGCGGCGGCAAGATCGCCAAGATCAACGCCCGCCTCGCCAAGGCGGGGCTGCCGCCGCTGCGCAGCGAAACCGGCGCCCTGCCGAGCGCCCTGCCGGCGGCGCCGATCGCGGTGATCTGGAGCCCGCTGCCGAGCGGCTCGCCGGCGATCAAGCAAAACCGCCCCGAAAACTTCTACCCCGGCGCCGCCTACACCGACTGGGCCGGGACCGACTTCTACTCCCCCTACCCGGAATGGAAGGCGCTGACCCACCTCTACAACCAATACAAGGGCAAGCCCTTCGTGCTCACCGAGTGGGGAGTCGAGAACAGCGATGACCCGGCATTCGTGAGGCGCCTCTTCGCTTGGGTAAGGCGCCATCCCCGCTGCAAGATGCTCGTCTACTACCAGGACTTCGGCAGCTCCAACCCCTACCGGATCCAGAACTTCCCGGCCAGCCTCGGGGTACTGCAGCACCAGCTCTCGGTGCCCAACTTCCCGCCCTACGCCGCCGCGGCCCCGAAGCCGCCTCCCCCGCCGCCGGGAGGGCTGGCCCCCTAGCCCCGGCGGCGATCGCAGGCTGGCGCTAGCGGCTCGCGGACTTGCCGCGCTTGGCGCTCCGCGCCTTTCTCGTCGGCTTTGGCTTCGGCGTGTAGGGCTGCAGGGCGCTGATGCTCGAGTAGCCGACCAGGTAGATGCGGCGGCCGTCGGAGATCACCGGCGTGTAGGTACCGTTTTTGTAGTGGAAGACCTGGCGGCCGGTCTTCATGTCATAGCCGTTGGTCCCGCCGGTGGTGAACTCCGCCACGTAGACGATTTCGCCGACCGCCGAGAGCGAGCCGATCACCTGCCCGCCGGCCGAGCGCGCCCAGCGCGTTTCGCCGTTCTTGGCGTTGAGCGCGTAGATGTTCCCGTCAAAGGAGCCGATGTAGACGGTAGGCGGCGAGTTCTGGGTGCTGGCCACGGCCGGGCCGGAGTAGACGTAGCCGCCGGTCGAGTGGGTCCAGGCGAGCGCCCCGTTCTTGAGGTCATAGCTGTAGATGCGCCCGTCGTTGTTGCCGGCGTAGACGCGTCCGAAGGCGACCGCCGGGGTCGAGTAGAACTCACCTTCGCTGCCAAAGCCGTTGCCGAGCGAGCCGCTCTGCCAGATCAGCTTGCCGGTGCTGGCGTTGACCGCGTTCATGTCGCCGCCGTAGTCGCCGACGTAGAGGTTCCCCTTGTAATAGGCGGGGGCTGCCTTGACCGGCCCGGCCAGGGTCGTCGCCCAGCGTTCGTGGCCGTTGCGGGTGCTGAGCGCGAAGAGCTGGCCGTCTTCGCAGCCGAAGTAGAGGGTGTTGCCCATCACCAGCGGTGAGGACTCTGCACGACCCGGCAGTGCGCGCTTCCAGATCACCTTGCCGGTCCTCGCGTCGAGCTTTAACACCTGGTTGGGGGCGAGGTTGACGATGTAGAGGCGTTCCTTGTAATAGGTGGGCGAGGAGGCGTTGAGTTCGCCGATGTGGCGCTGCCAGAGCACCTTGCCCGTGTTCGCGTCCAGCGCGAAGGCGACGCCGTTGTTGTTGACCGCGTAGAGCTTGCCGTTTGCATAGACCGGCGGAAACTCGAGCAGAGGGCGCTCGGTGTAGCGCCAGAGTAGGCGGTAGGGGGGCTTGACCCCCTTCGCCGGCAGGTAACGGGTGCGCGCCGGGTTGAGGCCGTACATCGGCCAGTTGACCGTCGTTTCCTTCGGCTTGGGCGGCTTTTGCGGTTTGAAGGCGACGTTGGCGTTGTGGACGTCGGGCGGGCGCTTCACCAGCTCATAACCGACGACGATGGCGGCCAGCAGCACTGCGGCGGCGAACCCGAGGGCGATCGTCAGCCGCCGGTGCTCGCGCCACATCCGCTTCGGGTCGCGGGCGAGCCTCGCCAGCTGGCGCCACCGCCGGGCCCTGGGGGCCTCCTTGGCGGCCGGGGAGTGGTCCTTGCTGGTCATCCGGGGAGCAGGCCATGGTATGAGACCTCCGTAAGGAGCCACCGGCCCGCGCACCCCGACCCGCCTCCCCGTCAGGAAGCCAAACCGCCGTCCCCTCCATCGTGCAGGTCGCGCTCACGGCGTCGATGCCGATCGCGATCGTGAAGCTGATCGTCTGGCTTTCGCCGACCTCGAGCCCGGTGACCACGGCCAGGCTCTGCTGCCCGGGCCCGGCGCCGCGCCCGCCTACACGCTCGGGTGCTTTGCAGGAGGTCTAGGCGCCGCTGGCAGCGGCGCGGCGCTCTGACTCGGCGACGATGGCGCTCAGCAGCCGTCCAACCGCCAGCTTCGACACTGCAACCACGACGCCGCCGCCGATTTGCAGAGTCGGGGTGGTGCGAACGGCATAGGTGACCTTGGAGCCCGCCGGCGCCGGCTCCAAGGCGACAGTGCCGACGTGGTCGCGCAGCGGCGCTCCAGAGAGCAGCCGGTAGGAGAAGCGGCTGGGCGGCTGGAAGGCGATCACCTCCTCGCGAAGTGGGGGCCCGACCGAGTGCAAGACGCGGATCGCCCCCACCCCATTTGGCGCCGGCTCTCCCTCACGCTCCAGGTCCACCTTGCGGATCGGCGTGATGTCCGCATAGCCGCGGTGGTCGGTGAGGACGTCGAAGACCACCTCGGCTGAAGCGGCGACTTCGCGCACGAAGGTAAAGCTGGGCATCGGCGAAAGGCTATACGGCCCTCCACTGCTGTGGATCGGTTCCCTCCACTGCCGCGACCTCGCCGAGGATCACGAGATGGTCGATGCAGGAGAGGACGATCTGCAGGATCCAGGCGCTGAGCGGCGAGTTGAGGTTCTCGGAGCCGACGATCTCCCCGACCAGCTCGAAGGCGGTCTTCTCCCCGCTCCGAGCGCCTCGCGCACCTTGCCCAGCAGCTCCTCGACCTGGCGCCGCGCCTCGGCGATCTTCGCCTCGGGATCGCGGAAGGGGCGGCCGTGCCCCGGCAGGCAGAGATCGACCTCCAGCGGCTCGACCTCCTCGAGGCTGCGCAGGAACTCACCGACCGGGTCGGGGGTGTGGCCGTGATCAAAGAAGAGGACGGTGCGGCCGAGCAGATGATCGCCGGAGATCATCAGCCGGCGCTCGGGCTGGTGAAGGACGACGTGGGAGGGCGCGTGCCCGGGCGTCTCGTGGACCTGCCAGACGCCGAGGTCGGTCACAACCTCCACTCCCGGCAGAAGGTCGCGGTCTGGCGCTTTGATCGCATCGATCCCGGTCTCCGCCTCGCCGCTTCGCGACTCGCGGTAGCGCTCCAGCGCCACGGCGGGCACGCCGCTTTGGCGGGCGACCTCAAGCCGCTGTTCAAGCGCCGCGGCGGGATCGTCGGCGAGCAGCCGCACGTGCTCCCAGGCAGGGTGCATCCACAGCTCGCAGCAGGCGCCTTCGGTGATCGGCGCGGCGAGCCCGTAATGGTCGGTGTGGGAGTGGGTGCAGACGAGGAGGCGGATGTCTTCGAGGCCGAAGCCGGCCTGGGCGAGGGCAAGGTCGAACTGACGCAGGCGGTCGCGGCCGCCGATCCCGGTGTCGATGAGGACGATGCCGCCCTCGGCGGCGAGCGCCCAGGCGTTGCCGTGCGGCACCCCCGGCCAGGGCAGCGGCAGGCGCAGGCGCCAGACTCCGGGCAGCACCCGCTCGGTGCGGGGCGCCTCGCGCTTCGTCTCGCCGCTCATAGGAACTGATCCTTCCAGGCCCGCCCGCCCCGAGACGTGACGAGCATCAACCGGGTCACTTGGGCCCCTTGTGGAAGGGCGTCGAGGCGGCGGAGTGGCGGCGATTCACCGATCCTCACCCCCTGGGGTGGCACTGGCCGGACCGGGCAATGCGGACAGCCTATTCAGACCGGCGCGGCGACGTCTCGCTTGGGCGCCAGAGGCGAGACTCAGACGATCGCTCGCTCAGGGCGAGACGAAGGTGCCGGGATCGGGGCCGATGCGCTCGCCGGCGTCGAGTCGACCGATCGCCGCCATCTCCTCCTCGCCCAGCTCAAAGTCGAAGAGGTCGAGGTTCTCGCGGATTCGCTCTGGGGTCACCGACTTGGGGATTACGACATTGCCGAGCTGAACGTGCCAGCGCAGGATCGCCTGCGCGGGGGTCTTCTCGTGGCGGGCGGCGATCTCGGCGATCGTCTGATCGGAGAGCAGCGCGCCCTGCGCCAGCGGGCTCCAGGCCTCGGTGGCGATGCCGTGCTCAGCGTGCCAGGCGCGCAGCGCGACCTGCTGGTGGCGGGGATGGAGCTCGATCTGGTTCACCGTCGGCCTGGTCTCGGCCTCGTGCTCGAGCCGCTCGAGATCCTCGATGCGGAAATTCGAGACACCGATCGTGCGGGCGCCGCCCTGCGCATGGATCCGCTCGAAGGCCCGCCAGGTATCGACGAAACGGTCCGCCGAGGGCACCGGCCAGTGGATCAGGTAGAGGTCGACGTAGTCCAAGCCGAGCCGCTCGAGGCTGGCGTCGAAGGCGCTCAGGGTCGAGTCGAAGCCCTGCTCGGCGTTCCAGAGCTTGGTCGTGACGAAGACGTCCTCGCGGGGGAGCTCGGCGGCGGTGATCGCCGCCCCCACGCCCTTCTCGTTGCGATAGGCGGCGGCGGTGTCGATGTGGCGATAGCCGACCGCGAGCGCCTCTTCGACGACTCGGCGGGTGTCCTCGGGGGGCACCTGAAAGACGCCGAATCCGAGTTGCGGGATCCGAGCGCCGTCGTGGAGGGTGACGATTGGGATGGAGATCGCGTCAGCCATGGCTTCCTTCCTGTCGTCTTGCCGCCAACTTGGCGGGGCGACGCTTATGCCCCCTCAGTGCAGGGAACGGCCCTAGCTCGTCGCCAGGCCGATGGCGAGCAGCGGGAAGGCGATCATCACGCCCAGGTAGGCGCCGATCGCGGCGCCGGTCATGACCGTCGTCGTGCGCGACCTGGCGCCGGAGATGACGCCTACCAGGAAGACGAACCCGGCGATCCCGAAGCCGATCCAAAAGATGGGGGGCATGAGGAGAGCAAGATTATCGAAACCAGCAGCAGCGGCGGCGGCCGAGATGGCCGCTCAGCCAGCCTGCCGACGGGTAGGCCTGAGCCGGGAAAGCAGCCTTTCAAAGCCGATCCAGAGCAAACCGGCGAGCAGCAGCGGCAGGCCGAAGAAGCCGACCACGCCGAGCCCGGAGGCGAGGTGCAAGACGACCGCGGCGAGGGCGATCGCCGCGATCAGGTCGGCCAGCAGGGCGCGGCGGGCACGGGCCGCGGGGGAGATGCGCCGCGCGGAGATCATCGGCCCTTTGCTTCGCCGCGCGAGTAAACCGCGAAGAAGTCGCGTTCGTCGGGGGTCAGGTAGCGATCGGCAGGCCGGTAGATTTCGGGCAGCAGCTTGGAGGGGTCAAGGGCTCCAGGACGGCGATAGGTATTGAAGCTGACCCAGTCTTCGTTGATGTCGAGCTCCATCGCGCGCACGGCGCCGGCGCGGCGCAGGATTTCGGCCAGCGAGCCGACCGTCTGGTAGTTCGCGACGGCGTAGATCAGGTTGCCATGGCGGTCGATCCCGAGCCCCGAGCGCCAGACGCGCACCGCGTTGTTGACCGTTTCCCCCCATTCGGGGCCGTTGCTGAGGTTGGGGTTAAGGCGCCCTGCGTAGATGATCGGCGGCAGGTTCTGCTTGGCGAACCAGATCTTGGGGCCAGCGGTGGGGCCGCCGTGCCAGCGGACGATGTCGACCCTGCCGTCGCGGTACTCGATCAGGGTCGCGATGCCGTCGACCATCGAGGCGACGACCTGGCCGCGGTAGATCAGCCCGGCGTTTGAGGTTTCCAGCGGGAAGCCGCCGTTGAAGGTTGCTACCAATCGCCCCCGCATCGCGGGCGGCACCTCGGCCGGGCCGCGGTGGGAGATTTCTGGCGGCTCGGCGAGCCCGGGGGTGTAGACGAGCTCGGTCTGCTTTGAGTCGATCCAGGCGACCCCGGCGAGGAATCGGGGGTATTCCCGGGAGCTGCGGAAGCTCGTCAGTAGGACCGGTGGTTCGGGGCCCGCGTCGGCCGCCGCCGCGTGCCAGACGCCCTCGCCGGGCAGGGCCGGGTGGATCACGGGCTTGATCGGAGCTGGGCGGTAGACCTGGGCCGAGCCTTCGGCGCCGACCCCGACCTGCGGCAGCGAGCTCAGTGTCGGGCCCCCCTTGGCGGGGGCGCTCAGCGTGTAGTACCAGTCCTCGATCTGGGAAACGACGCCATTGCCACCGTGGGCGCGCATCCACTCGACGCTGGCGATTTCGAAGCTCAAGTTGCGATAGCCGCTCACCGCGCTCAGGTAGGAGAGCCCGGCGGGCACCAGGCAGATCGCCGTCGCCAGAAGCACAACGCGGCGCAGCCGCCGCCAGGGCGGGACGCGGTCAGGAGGCTGGCGCCGGGCGGAAACGGTCACGCGACGAGGCTGCACAGCGCCGCTGAACAGCGCTTAAGAAGCTCCTTAGGATGTTCACATCTTCTCGCTGCCGTGCCGCCTCGGCGATCGCGCGAGCCGAGCGGATAGGTTGAGGACATGAGGCTGCTCGCCTTCAGCGACCTGCACCGTGACCTCGGACAGGCGGCCACCCTGGTCGAGATGTCGGCCGAAGCCGATGTGGTGATCGGAGCGGGCGACTTCGCCTCGATCCACGAAGGGCTGGCAGAGACGATCGCCGCCCTGACGGCGATCGAGCGCCCGGCCGTACTGGTGCCGGGCAACAACGAGACCGTCGAGGCGCTGCGCGAGGCGGCGTCGGGGTGGGAGTCGGCGCTGGTCCTGCACGGCGAGGGCGCGAGGATCGAGGGGGTCGAGTTCTTCGGTCTCGGCGCCGGGGTGCCGCTAACCCCCTGGGATTGGAGCTTTGACCTTGACGAGGAGGCCGCGGCCAAGATGCTCGCTCCCTGCCCGCCGGGCGCGGTCCTCGTCCTGCACTCGCCGCCGAAGGGCCATTGCGACGCCAACGGAGCCGGCATGCACTTCGGCAGCGAGGCGCTGCTTCGGGCGATCGAGGAGAAGCGCCCCCGCCTCGCGGTCTGCGGCCATATTCACGAGTCGTGGGGCTGTGAGAGCCGGGTCGGCGTTACCCCGGTCCGCAACCTGGGCCCCTCCGGGGTGCTGGTCGATATCTAGACCTCAAGTGGAGTCGAGCAGCCCCAAGCGCGCCGGCCTCGTTCTCTCGGCGCTGATCCTCGTCGCTGCCGTCGCCAACCTCAACCTGGCGGTGGCGAACGTCGCCCTGCCCGACATCGGCAAGGCGTTCAACGCCGGGCAGACGACGCTCAACCTGGTCGCCGTCGGCTACTCGCTGGGCCTCGCCACATCGGTGCTCTACCTCGGCGCGCTCGGCGACCGCTACGGGCGCAAGCTGATGCTGCTGCTCGGCATGGGGCTCTCGATCCCGGCCTCCCTGCTCGCCGGACTGGCGCCGTCGATCGGCGTCCTCTTCGGCGCCCGCCTGCTCGGAGGGGTTGCCGCCGGCATGGCCTTCCCGACCACGCTGGCATTGATCACGGCGCTGTGGTCGGGGGCGGCCCGCACCAAATCGATCGCCCTGTGGTCGGCGCTCGGCGGCGCGATCGCCTCACTCGGTCCGCTGCTCTCCGGCGCCCTGCTCGAGCACTTCGCCTGGGGCTCGGTCTTCTTCATCACCCTGCCGCTAGCCCTGCTCGCCCTGGTCATGGCGTGGCGTCTGGTCCCCGCCCACGTCAACGAGACGACCGAGGCGGTCGACAACCTCGGTGGCATCCTCTCGATCCTCATGATCGCGGCGCTGGTGCTGGGGATCAACATCGCCCCGGTGCCGGGCAAGGGGGCGCTGGCGATCGGGCTCGGGGTCATCGCGATCGCCGCGGCGGGCGCCTTCCTGATCCGCCAGCGCCGCGCCCGCTCGCCACTTTATGACCTCGAGGTGGCCGGGCGGCGGATCTTCTGGGTCGCGGCTTGCGCCGGGATCATCGTCTTCGGCTCGCTGATGGGCGCGATGTTCATCGGCCAGCAGTTCCTCCAAAACGTGCTCGGCTACTCGACCCTTGACTCAGGACTGGCGATCCTGCCGGCGGCGGCACTGATGGTGGTGGTTGCACCCCGCTCAGCCAAGCTGGTCGAGGCACGCGGTGCCCGCCTCACCCTGCTGATCGGCTACTTCTTCTGCGTGCTCGGCTTCCTGACCATGCTGCTGCTCTGGAAGGACGGCATCCCCTACTGGAAGGTCGGCCTCGGCTATGCCTTCATCGGGATCGGGGTCGGCTTCGCCGGCACCCCCGCCTCGCACTCGCTGACCGGCTCGGTGCCGGTCACCCGCGCCGGGATGGCGTCGGGCACCGCCGACCTGCAGCGTGACCTCGGCGGCGCGATCATGCAGTCGATCCTCGGCGCCCTGCTCACCTCCGGCTACGCGGCGGCGGCCAGTACCGCGATCGCCTCCTCGGCCCAGAGCGCCAAGGTCAGCGAAAACGTCGAAGGCGAGTTGACCAAGTCCTTCTCAAGCGCCGCCGACGCCGCCTCCCAGTACCCCCACTACAGCACCCAGATCATCGCCGCGGCGAAAACCTCCTTCCTGCAGGGCGATCAGTGGGCATACACCGCCGGCATCATCGCCGTCCTGCTCGGCGCCGCCCTGGTCTTCTTCTGCTTCCCGAGGCACGATGAGGAGCGTCGCCTGCTCAAGCGCTATCACGATGAGGACGTCGCGGCGGGGCCGGCGCCGGCGGCGAGCTGAGGGCATCGTGGCCTTCCGTCACTTAAGAGCAGCGGAGTCCCACTGGCGACCGTCAAATCAGATGTCGGTCCTCAACACCGACATCGCAATGCAGCTTGGAGCCCGGAACCTCGGCGCTCGGCTTTGGCGGCTGAAGCCCGGTCAGGCCTCGACCAGGCACCGCCACCGCGACCAGGAAGAGCTGTACCTACTGCTCGAGGGCGAGGGGCGAGTGCGGGTCGCGGGTGAGGTCCTCTCGCTCGAGCCGCTCGACTTCCTCCTGGTCGACCCGGGTTCGGTGCGCCAACTCTTCAACGACACCGACGCTGAGCAGCTCTGGCTTATCGTTGGCGCCCCAGTGGAGCCAGCGAACACGCTGGAGATGAGCGAGGAACAACTGGCAGAGCTCTATCCCGACGGCCCGCGGGCGATGCCGCCTGAGCTGAGCGAGTAGATCAGTAGATCAGCGGCCCAGTGCGGATGAAATTGAGTCGACTCTGCGGTCTGCGCTTCCGTTTGCACGGTTCGAGACAGGGCGCCGGTAGATGACGAGCTAAAGCGCAGGCCCTGGGCTGATGCCTGCCCGCGCTGCTTGCCGATAGACGCATAGGAACTGATGTAATACGCTGTCTTACAAATGGCTCATGAAACCCAGACCTTCTCCGCACGCTGGAACGCCGACGTGATCGAACGCCTGAAACGGCGCAGTGAGCTGGCCGGGACCAACAAGTCCCGCCTCGCGGAGCGCTACGTCGACGAGGGGACGCGGATGGACGAGCATCCGGGCATCATTTTTCGCAATGGGCCGAGCGGGCGCCGAGCCGCCCTGGCCGGCGGGCCGGACGTCTGGGAGGTAATGGCGACGCTGAAAGATGGCGAAGCTCGCGGCGATGCGGCGATCGGCGCGACGGCTGAGCTTCTGGAGCTGACCGAGCTTCAGGTGCGAACCGCTGTCCGCTACTACAGCGCCTACCCGGAGGAAATCGACGAGCGCGTCAGGCGCAATATCGAGGAGGCCGACAAGGCTGAGGCGGCCTGGCGCCTCGAGCAGGCCGCCTTGGCGTGAGGCACCTGCTCGACGAGCAGATCAGCGGCAAGGTGGCCGAGCGCCTGCGAGAGCAAGGCCACGATGTTGTCGCAACCACGACCGACCCAACGCTGCGCGGGCTCAGCGACCCCGACCTCTTCGAAGTCGCCCAGAAGCAGGAGCGGGTGCTCGTCACCTACAATCGCGCCGACTTCGAGGCGCTCGTCCGCGAGTACGCCACGACCGGACGCGAGCACAACGGGCTGGTAATCGTCCACCCGACGCGGTTTCCGAGCCGCGAGTTCTCGCGGCTGAGTCTGGCGCTCACTGAGTTCATCGACTCCTTCCCAGCGGGCAAGAGCTTCGTGACCTGGCTGCAAGAGGCTTAAGGACCTGCCCCGGCCCCAGTGTCCTCGTCTGTGTCGGCTGGCGCAGGGTTCGGGTCAGGGGGACCAGCGTGACCTGTCACCCGGCTTTTACGCTCGGCAATGATCACCTCGATGCGCTGGTCGTCGACCTCGAAGTAGTCGCTGTCCTCGGGGCAATGCCCAACTACTACGTGAACTTCGCCGTATTGGCCTTGCAGAAGTGAAAGTCGAAGCCGAGCACCGTGTCGTTGGCCGCTTCGACGTTGTGGGTCAGCTTGATCACCATCTTCTCGGCGGCGTTCTTGTTGCCTTGCTTCAGCTTCTTGGCGACCGCTTCGAAGTAGCCGACCTCGGTCTTGATCTGGGAGAGCCACTTGGTGATCGTGCTGCTGATCGGCTTCGGGGGGCGTAACCGCTTCCAGTTCTGCGTGGGTGCTCTTCAGCGCCTTGGCGGCCTTGGTGAAGGCGACAGATGCCGGCTTCAGCTTGCCCTGCTTGACCTCCGCTTTGACGTTGTGGAGGGTCGCTTCGTTGGCCTTGGTGTTCTTTTCGCAGATCGGTTCGACCTTGGCGACGTATTCTTCGCGGCTCACTTCGGCGTAGGCGAGCGAGGCGAGGGCCAGGAAGGCCGCGGCGGTGAGGGCGATGATCAGGGTCTTGGTCTTCATGGTCTTCTCTCCTTGGAGCTCAGCTCGTGCACGGTTTGACCAGGTTGCCTGAGATCGAGGTGCCTTCGACGAAGCTGAAGGCGCCGTGGGCGGAGAGGTGCCCGTCGGGGCAGGTCGCGTAGAGCAGGCTCTGCTTTTTGCCCTTATAGCTCCAGGTCTTGTGCAGGGTGGCCGAGAAGGAGGTCAAGGAGCCTTGCCCGGCGACGATCGTCGGGATCTGGATCAGGGTCGAGGTGCCGTAGATCCCGTGAGCCTTGCCGATCACCCCCTCGGTGACGAAGGTGGTCGCGGCGGGGACGTGGGCGTAGACCTGCATGACCAAGACCGGCTTACCGCCCTGGGGGGGGCCGTTGAAGATCAAAAGCGGGCCGCCGGCAGAGAAGGGTTCCTCTTCGGGGAGCTTGATCTCGGCGCTCACGGTGCCTTTGCCGACCAGCTCCTTGCCGCAGGCTTTCTCCGCGGCGGCGGTGGTCGTCGCCTGCAGCTGTGAGGGATTGCAGGTCGCGAGGCCCTTGGTGTTGATCATCCCGTGCTTGTCGAATTCGAGGTCGAGGGTCTTTAGGGCGGGGGGGCGGGTGCCTTCGGTGTCCTTGACCGCGCCGGAGATCTTCAGGGTGATCGGGGTCGGGGTCTTCTTGGAGAGCTTGGTCGGGGTGATGCCGCCTTCGATTTCGATGATCACGTTGCCGGCCTGGACCTTTTCGGCCATCGCGGTGGCGGTGGCGCTTAAGGCGAGCAGGCCGATCAGGGCGAAGATCGCCTTTGCCCTGTTGCTCTTCAGCTTGATCTTCATCGCTTCGCTACCCCTTTGCCTTGCAGGTCTTGTTGAGTTCGTTTTCCATCGTGACCCCGCCTTCGAATTCATAGGTCGCCTTGGCGAGGTCGAAGCCGACCGTCGAGACCCCCTTCGGGGCGGGGCAGTTGGCCGAGGCGTAGCTCTCGCTATGGCCGTGGGAGGTGAACTTGCGCCCCAGGGTCATGTAGAAGCTTGAGATCTCCCCGTAGCCCGATGCTATCGGCGGCAGGGTGGCGACCAGGGCGGTGCCGTAGCGGCCGTGGGTCTTCTTGACTTCGAAGACGATCACGTAGGTCAGCGAGAGCGGTTTTTGGCTGGAGACCTGGGCGAAGATCGCCGGGTGGCCGTGGACGGTGCCGTTGAAGGCCTCCATGCCGCCGATCGAGAGGAAGGGTTCCTGGCTCGGGAAGGCGATTCTTGAGGTGACGTTGCCGTGGCCGATCAGGGCCCTGCCGCAGGCCGAGCGGGCCGAGGCGCCGGTCCCGGTCGAGATCTGGGCCAGGTTGCAGGTCGGCAGGCCCTTGGCGGAGAGCACTCCGTGGGAGTTGATCTCGAGGGAGATCCGGTTGAGGCGCGGCGGGACCGATTTGTTGGTGGTTTTGATCGAGCCGCTCATTTCGACCGTGACCGGGGCGGGGTCGGTGCGGGGCAGGGTGGAGGGGCGGATGCCGCCTTCGAAGGAGACCTGAAGGACGCCCTTCTGGGAGAGGCTGGCCTGGGCGAGCGGAAGCGCAGACCAGCGCCGCGAGGATCGCGGCGCCGATCGCCAGAGCGCTCTTCTTGTTCTTCCCCTGCCCCACGGCTAAAACCTAGCGCACCAAGGGGTAGACGCAGTAGTAGGCGGAGGGCTGGGTCGGTTCGTATTCCTCGGGCGATCCGACCCCGTCGACGATGATCGTCCGGTAGGAGCCGCCGGTCGTGTTGGAGTAGAGATCGTCGGTGTATTGGTGCTGGGAGGGTTCGGTGCCGGTGCCCAGGTAAAGGACGTCTCTGGTCGAGTAGAGCTGCATCGGGGTCGGCAGGTAGCCGCCCTTTGCAGCGCAGGCTTCGGCTGCTTCTTCGAGGTTGTTGGCGACCGGGTTTGAGTGGGTGTCATAGCAAAGGCCCCTGATCAGGGTGGTCGCGGCGGGACAGGAGGCGGAGTGGCCGTTGACGGCGCTGGCGTTGGCGGCGTTGGTCGCGTTTGCCGCCTGCGGGACGGTGCCGAGCTCGGAGAGTTTGATGTTGGCGCCGGTGATCGTTTCTTCGGCGATCTTGCCGCCACTTACGGCGCCGTTGGCGATCTTGCCGCCGGTTACCGCCTTGGCCTTCAGCTGGCGGGCGCCGACGCTGTTGGGGGGGACCTGGAGGGCCGCGTAGGCGGAGCCGCTCAGGGCCACCACCAGGGCGGTGATCGCGACGATCATCGCCGCTGAGGGCGTCGGTATCCGCCGCTTGTCTTTGCTGCTCATCTCCTCATAACCCCTTTCGAGACACCGCTGATTTTAGAAACCCTTCGCTGAGTCAAAGTCTCGCTGCCCCTGGCCTGGGTGCTCAGGGCCGGGCGCGCTTGTGGTGCTTGGCGGCCTTGTGGCGCTTTTGCTTGTGCTTGGCCGGGCAGGCGGTCTTCGCCTTGACCCGCTGGGTCAAGGCTCTTGCCGTTTTGTGCGTCGATTTCGACCGTCGAGGTGACCGGTGAGGAGCAGAGGCTCTGGGTGTTTGAGAGGTAACCCAGCCGCCCGCCGTAGAGGCTGAGGCGGAAGTGGCCGATCGGGACGTCGGGGATCACCGGGATCGTCGTCTTCAGCTCGCCGTTGTTGACCGTCTTCGATTCGCCCTGCGGCATCACCGTCACCTGGCCGCCGAGGATGAAGACGACGTGGGGTAGGACGCCGCCGCCCAGGCCGGTCACCGCGTAGGCGTTGCCTTGCAGGGGTGTTCCAGCAGCGGGGTTTCGTCGATCACCGTGCCGATCGCCGCTTTGCCCTTGCACTGGTCTTGGGCCAGTTCGGTCTTGTCGCAGAGGTCGCCGAGGTGTTCCTGGTCGATCTCGAAGGCCCTCGGCAGGGTTACTGCTACCGATTTGAGGTTGGCGTCGCCGGCGGTGGTGTTGAGGTTGAATTCAAGCCCCGGCTGCTTGCCGCGGGCGGTTGACTTGCGCCCGCCGAGCTGGGCGATCGTCAGCTTCGGGGTGAAGTTGAGGGTGGCGCAGTCGACTGCATGGAACGGGGAGCTGAAAGGCGACCGCGGTGCCCTGGTCGCCGACCCCTTCGGAGACGGTCCGGAATTCGGAGCAGTTGGTCGGGTTGATCATGAAGTTCGGCTTGTCGATGTTGACTCGGATTTCGCGCATCCGGATCGGGATGCCGCCGATGATCTCCGGCACCGTTTCTGAGTCGGCGATCACGTGGGCGTCGGTGGGGTCGATATGCAGGGCGACTCGGACGACGACGGTGCCGTAGTCATAGGGTCCGGCGAGGGCCGGGGTGATCGCGACCAGGCTCAGGGGAGCGCCCTGGAAGGGGCCCGCCATGTAGATCTTGCCGACCGCGTGGAAGGGGTGTGAGCCGGGGCCCGGCGGCGACGTTGAGGTACCGATTTCACGAGCTCGCCGGGCAGCTCGGTTCGGCCTGCTCGACTTTGCCCAGAGTTTCGGCGGCTTTCAGGATGTCTGCTTCGGGGCAGTAGGTGACACCGTGCAGGTTGGCGGTCAAGCCCGGCGGCATGGTGAAGTTGAGCTTGCCGAGGTACTGATCGCCGTCTTCGCGGTTCAGTTTCAGGGTGAAGGACGAAAAGGCGCCAGCGATCGGGGTGGCGGTGCCTGCTTCGAGGCTGGGTTCGAAGGGGCGGATCTGGCCCGGGCATTCGGTGCCATGGGGGCCGGTTGAGAGGCCGAAGACCTGACTTGAATGTCCTGGCGGGGAAGCGATTCGTCCCAGGGGCGGAATGCGGCCCTGGTAGTGTAGATCGTGCAGGCGATCGGGGTCGCCATCAGCGATCGTTCGCCGGAGAAGAGGTGCATCTGCGAAGTTTCGAAAGGGAGCCTGGGGTAGGTTTTCGAAGTGGGCGGTCAGCCTGGCCGGTTTCGGGATCGGGGTGGAAAGGAGCCGATCAGCTTGACGTTCATCCCGAAGCCGGAGGCGATCATGAACAGCCGGTACTGGTTGCCTGGTTTCGGTTCGCCGATGTAGACGGAGCCGTCGAGGGGACCGTTGAGGCTCGGCGTGCCGATCGAGAAGGTGCCGATCTTGGCGTTGTCG